>CP082844.1:5439440-6078881 GCA_019930625.1 Nocardia asteroides | reverse complement strand
CGTAATAGCGCCGGATGTCGGGGTTGGTCAGGTGGTAGGTCTCCCGGTAGGTGGGGCGGTGCATCGCGATGTGCACGATCGCGGCGCTGACGTAGTCGACCGGGGTGATGTCCCAGTGCACCGGCGTCAGCATCGTCTCGCCGGTCTCGATCATCGTCTTGAGGATGTCGTAGTACGCGCCTTTCACGCTGACCTCGGAGAACGGATACCGGCCGGTGCGGCTGTCGCCCATGATGTTGCCCGGGCGCACGATGTCCCAGAGCAGCCCGCGTTCGCTCGCCGCCCGGATCAGCTTCTCCGACTCGTACGTCGTCTGCTGGTAGGGCAGATGGTCGTAGCCCTGGCCCAGTTCCAGATCGCGTTCGGTGAACGGCGGGTTGTTGAAGTTGAGCCGATCACCAAGCGCGCTGAAGCTCGACACGTACACCAGGTACTTGCCGCGTGAGCGCAGTGCGAATTCCACCGCGCGCCGGGTGCCTTCGACGTTGATCGGGGCCAGCGCGTCGTAGAAGGTGACCAGGGTGGTGCGGCCGGCGGCGTGGATGGTCAGGTCCACGTCGTCGGCGAGCCGCTGCCAGGTCGTCTCGTCCAGGCCGAGCCGTTCGCCGGAGACGTCGCCGAGCACCGTGGTCACGCGATCGGTGAACGCCTGGTCGAGCGTTCCGTCCGGATCGTAGGTGCTGAGGAAGTGCTTGACCCGGCGCTCGGCCGTGGCCACGGTCTTGCCGCGCACCAGGCAGGTCACTCGCACGTCGGTGCGGGTGAGCAGATCGTGCAACAGCTTGCCGCCCAGCACGCCGGTCACGCCCGTGATGAAGACCGACCGCACCGCGATCGGAGCGTCCATGCGCACCGGCGGGATGTCCTGCTGGACTGTCGCGGCCTGGTCCACCGCGGTGGCGCGCGGGACATCGTCCCGCGTCGTCCCGGCGATGATGCCGTCGGCCACCAGGTAGTGCGACAGCGACGCGATGGTGGGATGCAGCTCGGTCGACTCCGCCGGGATCTTGACGTCGTAGTGCTTCATCAGCCGGTTCAGCATCCGGACGGTGGCCACCGAGTCGAACCCGAAGTCGGTGAAATCCGCGTCCAGGTCGAGATCGGCCGGGTCGGACTTGGTCAGATCGGCGAAGATGTCGCGGATGTGCTCAGCGAGCCGATCGCACATCTCGCTGTCGAATTCGTCGCCGGTCGGGGCTGTGGTGACCGGTTCGGCGACGTCGGCTGGGTCGGGGGTAATTGAGTCGGTTCCGCCGGTCGGGGCGTGGGTGACCGGTTCGGTGGCGCCGGTCGGAGCGGGCAGGTCCGTGCGCGGTTCGATCGGTTCGGTCGACGTCGGTTCGGTTCGGTGCGCGGTGCCGTTCGTGGAACGGCCGTTGCGCTGCTGTGCCCGAGGCGGCCCGCTTTCCTGCGTGACCACTGTTTTCGCGACCACCTGAGGAGCCGGGTGGCTGCGTTTGCGGTAGTCCTCGGGAACGATCCAGTACCTGCGCCGCTCGAACGGGTAGCCGGGCAGGCTCACGGTCCGGCCGAACGGCTGGTCGTAGCCCTGTTCCCAGTCCACGCTCCAGCCGCCGGCCCACAGCTCGGCGACCCGTGGCAGATTCCCGGAGCGCAGCAGCGCGCGCACTTCGGCGCGGTCGGCGTCCGACTCGCCGGGCAACTCGTCGAGTTCGCGGTGGGTGCGGGCCACGCCACGGAAGATGAGCAGCCCTTCGGCCGGTGCCGGGGAACTCGGCTCGGCTGCACTGTCGAGCAAGTCGACGAGTTCGGCTGTGGAGGTGGCCACCACCGCGAGGCGATGTGTGAACGCGCTTCGCCCGACGGCCAGCGTCCACGCCACATCGGGCAGCGGCAGCGGGTGTTCGCGCAGCCGGTCCGCTGTGCGAGCGGCCAGTTCCGTGAGCCGGTCACCATCGCGCGCCGACAACACCACGATTCGCGGTTGCCCGTCTTCGGCGGTCGGCACGGTGGGCTCGGCGTCGGTGAGGATCATGTGGGCGTTCGAGCCGCCCGCACCGAACGAGCTGACGGCGGTGATACGGGGCTTGCCGTCGTCGGGACGCGGCCAGGCCGTGGGCCGGTCGATGACCCGGAACGGCGTCGCCGCGAAATCGATCCCCGGGTTCGGCGGGTCGCTGTGCAGGTTCGGCGCGATGGTGTCGTGGCGCAGTTGCAGCAGCGCCTTCACCACGCCCGCGGCGCCCGCCGCCGCTTCCAGATGCCCGACACTGGATTTCGCCGAGCCGATGCCGCAATAGCCGCGTTCGGACCTCGCGCTGCGGTAGGCCTTGGTCAGTGCCGCGATCTCGATGGGATCACCCAGCGCGGTGCCGGTGCCGTGGGCTTCCACGTAGCCGATGTCGGCCGCGTCGACGCGGGCCGCGGTCAGCGCCCGGCCGATGAGGTCGGCCTGTGCGAGCGGGTTGGGAACGGTGAACCCGTTGGTGCGCCCGCCGTGGTTGATCGTGCTGCCCCGGATCACGCCGTAGACGCGGTCACCGTCGGCGCGCGCGTGCCGCAGTGGTTTGAGCACGAGGGTGACCACTCCCTCACCGGGCACGTAGCCGTCGCCGCCCGCGCCGAACGACCGGCACCGGCCGTCGGTGGAGGCCCAGCGGCCGTAGCCGAGCAGCAGATACTTGCCCGGGTGGATCGACACGTTCACCCCGCCGGCCAGCGCGTAGGCCGACTCGCCGCGCCGCAGGCTCGCGCAGGCCAGATGCAGCGCGGTCAGCGACGCCGAGCACGCTGTGTCGACCGCGAGACTGGGTCCGTCGAAACCGAAATGGTAGGAGACCCGATTCGCCACCGCGAAATATCCCGAGATCGGCACGCCGACGAACGCCTGATACTCGGCGTAGCCCACCCCGGCGAAGACCCCGGCATCGGGCAGACCGCGCGCCGCGGCGCTGCGGCGCACCCGATCCGGCGAATAGCCCGCGTCTTCCAGTGCCGCCCAGGAGGTTTCGAGGAACAACCGCTGCTGCGGGTCCATCTCCTCGGCGTCCTTGGGCGTGATGCCGAAGAAGCGGGCGTCGAATTTGTCCACGTCGTCGAGGAACCCACCCCACCGGGCGTAGGTGGTGCCCGGTTCGTCGGGGTCGTCGGAGAGGTATTCGCTGTGGTCCCAGCGTTGCGGCGGGACCTCGACGATACAGTCGCGGCCCGCGACCAGGTTGGTCCAGAACTCTTCTATGTCCCCCGCCATCGGGAACTTGCCCGCCATACCGATCACGGCGATGTCGTCGGAGTCGTCCGCATCGTGTGTGGCGAGCTCGGTTGGCTCCGGTGCCCGTTCAGGGGTGGGGTGATCCGCCGCCACCGTGCGCGTCGCTTCCGGGTTGCTGCCGGTGCGGGGCGGGCCCGCGGTGAGCACGGCCAGGCGTGGCGCGTGCTGCTCGACGAGATAGCCCGCGAGGTCACGGACGGTCTGGAACTCGAAGAACAGAGTGCTGGGCAGGGGCCCGAAATCGGTTTCCAGCCGATCGTTCATCTTGCTGATCAGCACGGAGTCGATCCCATAGTCCTGCAGGGGGATACGAGTGCGGATCCGATGCGGGTCCAAGCGGCAGTACTCGGCGAGCAGGCCTTGCAGATAGGTCTCGGCGTCGCCCCGCAACGCTGCGGGATCTGCCACGGAGGAGGGCTCGGTACGGGGTGTCGCGAGCGCGCGATTCTCGTGAGCGGCAGTGCCGGGCGCGCTATGGTTGCCGATCTCACCGACAGTGCGGGATGCAGGGATAACCGAGCCTTCGGTCTCCCCGCGTGCCGTAACGGCCGCGGCTTCGGGTTCGACGGGTGCCGGTGTGCCGGCCGCGCCGGAGGCGCCTACCCCCTCGAGTGCGCCGGCCTCGTTCGGTGCCGTGGCACTTCGTGGTGCCGAACTCCGTGCCGCGGCTCGGTGGAGGTCCTGAGGCCCGAAGATCCCGTTCGGCAAGCGCACGGAGCCGGTCTCGTGTGTGGACGAAGCGGCAACGCTCAGCTCGGGCGCCCAGCACCGTTGCCGATCGAACTCGTAGCCGGGCAGGTGGATACGGCGCGCGAGCGGGTCGTTCCAACCGGAGTGTTCGACGTGTCCCCCCTCGACCCATTGCCGGGCCACCGCTACCGGGTCGTCGAGCACGGTGGCGCCGGGCCGGTGCGCGGTCGGGGCGTCGAGCGTTCCCGTGCGGACTCCCGCAGGACGATCGCCCTCGGCGAAGGCAGCCAGCCGGGCGGCGATCGCATCCACCGAGTCGCCGACTACCGCCAGCCGATGCTCGAATCCGCTGCGCCCATGGGCCAGCGTGCACGCGACATCCGCCAGCGCCGTGTCCGGATGCGCGGTCAGATGCCTGCGCAGCGTCCGCGCCATCCGGATCAGGCTCGTGGCGCTGCGCGCCGAGAGCACGATCAGCTGCGGTCCGCCCGGTGCGTCACGCCGGGCGGTGCGCGCCGCCGGTGCGCCGTCGACCACCACGTGCGCGTTGGTGCCGCTGAAACCGAAGGAACTGATCGCCGCACGCCGCGGCGCTCCGTCCCACCCACGCAGTTCGGTGTTGACGAAGAACGGCGACTCGTCCAACCCGAGCAGCGGGCTCACCGAATCGACGTGCAGCGAGGGCGGCAACTGTCCGGCGCGCATGGCCAGCAGCACCTTGAACAGGCTCGCCATCCCGGCGGCGTGCGAGGCGTGGCCGATGTTCGATTTCACCGACCCCACCGGGATGGCGCCGACCGCGCCGGTGTGGTGGCGGAAGGCGGCGGTGAGCGCTTCGATCTCGATCGGATCACCCAAACGTGTTCCGGTGCCGTGAGTTTCGACGTAGCCGATGGTGGACGGGTCGATCCCGCCGTCGCGATACACCGCCAGTTCCAGTTCGGTCTGCGCGCGAACGCTCGGCGCGGTGATGCCGTTGGTGCGGCCGTCGTGGTTGATGCCGATCCCGCGAATCACGCCGTGGATCGGGTCGCCGTCGCGTTCGGCAGCGGCCAGCGGTTTGAGCACCACCACACCGACGCCTTCGGCGATCACGAAACCGTCGGCGCCCGCGTCGAAGCTCGCGCAGCGGCCGCGCGGCGACAGCATGCCCATCGAGGAAGCGAGCAGGTGGTATTCGGGCGTCACGAAAACCGCGACACCACCGGCCAGCGCGAGCTCCGACTCCCCCGAGACGAGGCTGCGGCAGGCTTGGTGCAGCGCGACGAGCGCCGAGGAGCAGGCGGTGTCCAAACCGAGACACGGACCGGTCAGGTCCAGGTGGTAGGCCACCCGGGCGGGCAGGATGGCCGGGCTGTTGCCGGTGAAGAGGTGATGGGAGCCGACGGTGCCGTGGTTGCGCAGCAGGGTGGCGTAGTCCGACCCCGGTGATCCAGCGAACACCCCGCAGCGCTTGCGCCGCAACGACTTCGGATCGATGGCGGCGTCTTCCAGGGCCAGCCAGCTGTGCTCGAGGAACAAGCGCTGCTGCGGGTCCATGTAGTCGGCTTCGGCGGGCACCAGGTCGAAGAACGCCGGATCGAACTCTTCCACGCCGTCGAGGAACCCGCCCCACTTGGAGTAGGTCTTACCGGGTGCCGCCGGTCCCGGCCGGAAGTAGTCGGCGACCGGCCAGCGTGACGCGGGCACCTCGGTCACCGCATCCTGCCCGGCGGCGAGAGCGCGCCAGAACTCGTCGAGGTTCCGCGCGCCCGGGAACTGCCCGGACATGCCGATGATGGCGATGTCCATCGATGCTGACCTTTCGCTGGGCCGTGCGGCCTGGGCGGTGACGGTTCGGGGAACCGACGCGCCGGACACCGGAGATGTTCTGCTGGTCGCCGTGGCGCCTTGTGCGGCCATGTGCTCGCTGAGCAGCCGCACGGACGGATGGTCGAACACCACCGTGGGTCGCAGCGTGAGGCCGTAGCGGGCGTTTACCCGGTCGATGATCTTGATCGCGAGAATGGAATCGACGCCGTACTCCGACAGGGGCAGTTCGGCTCGCACGTCGCCGCGTGCCACACCGAGTCCGTCGGCGACGATGGCGATGAGTTCGGCTTCCAAGGCCGTGGCATCGGCCGCATAGCTGACCGGGGCGCTCGGCTTCGGGGCGTGTGTGTATTCGGCCTGCACGCCCGCGCCGGGTTCCACGGCGGGTGCGAGAGGAACTCGAGCGGTCGCGGCGGGTTCGGGCTGCACGTCGTCGGTCGGTTGCGCCGTGTCCCCGGCAGCGGGCCGCGTGGTGGCGCTGACGGCGGCCAGCAGCCGGAAACTCGGTTCCGGATCGGAGGACAGACCCGGTCCCCACGAACGGGCTCCCGAGAACCCCGCCGCGGTCATGGCGGCGTGCCATTGTGCTTCCGACAGCAACGGAGAGTGCGGGATACGCATCCCGGGATCGCGGTAGGCATGCCAGCCCTCCAGCAACCCGAAGGTCAGCGCGAGCACTTCGAGGTCGGTGGTCGCCTCGGTGAACGCGAGCACACCGCCGGGCGCCAGCAGGCGCCGGACATTGCGCAAGGTCGCATCGATCGACCGCGTCGCGTGCAGGACGTTGGCGCAGACCACCAGATCGGCTTCGTGGGCGGGGAATCCTTGCGCGACCGGGTCGGAGTCGATGTCCAGCACCGCGAAACGCAGGTTCGGGCGCGCGCCGAAGGTGCGTCGCCCATGCGCGAGGAAACTGTGCGACACGTCGGTGTAGTGATAGTCGAACGCGATCCCGCGCTCGGTGAGCGCGTCGAGCACCGCGTGCGTGGAACCGCCCGTGCCCGCGCCGACTTCCACGATCCGCAACGGCCGCGCGTCGTCGTGCCGCTGCGCGAGCGCCGATACCAGTTCGGCGAGTAGGCCGTTGGTGAAGTCGTAGGCGGCGTTGCCACGATAGATCGCGCTCACCATCTCGATGTCGCCGCCGGGGAACAGCACCTCCGTCGCCGACAGCTCCCCGCGCAGTACGCGTGGATAGGCTGCCAGGCAGGCGTCCAGCAACGCCACGTACGGCTCGGTTTCCGGGAAGCGCGCGATCAGATCGGCGCGCATCCCGCCCGTGCCGGGTGGCGGGCCGGGGACCTCGATCCGGTCGTCCTGCCACCGCACGAGCCCGTGTCGCCGCAGGATGTTCAGACAGCTGGTGCGCAGCCGGTCGAATTCGGGCCGCACACCCAGGTGCGCGTCCAGTGACCGCACGGTCCACTCCCCCGGCGTGAGTCCCATTCCGGCGAAGGTGGCGAACAACAGCATCGCCGCGTAGCGGCCGAGTTCGGCCTTGCCGGGCTCCACGATGCCCGTGAGCTCGACGGAGGCATCGAAGCGCTCCACCGCAGCGTCGAACTCCGAGCGCGGCGGTGCGATGATCCAGTAGTCGGTGCGTTCGAAGGGATAGCCGGGCAACGGAATTCGGCGCTGCGGGCCGCCGCGCCCGCGCCAGTCGACCTCGGCCCCCGCGACCCACTGGCGGGCCAGTTCCTGCTCGTCGGCCGCCGGAGCGTACCGCGGCGGCCTGCTCTGAGCGTCGACGGTGCCGGTGACCACAGGGCCGAGCTGGTCGGTGCGATATCGGTCGAGCGCGTCGGCCACTTCGACCGGTGCGGACGCGACCACCGCGAGACGGTGCGCCAACGTCGGCCTGCCCACTTGCAGGGTGCGCACCGCGTCGGTGAAATCCGCTGGATCGAGGGTGCGGAAGTGCCGCGCCATCCGCTCGGCGTATCGGTGCAGCCGCTGCGGTGTGCGGGCCGACAGCACGAAGACCTCCGGTCCGATCGTCCCGGCCGGGTGAACGCGGTCATCGACGAATTCGGCGAGCACCACATGGGCGTTCGCGCCGCCCGCGCCGAAGGCGCTGATGCCCGCGTGCCGAGCCACCACGACCCCGTCGATGGTGCGGCGCGGCCAATCCTCCACTTCCCGGGGCAGATGGAACGGCACCGAGTTGAACGCGATGGCCGGGTTGATCCGGGCCGCGTGCAGTGTCGGCGCGATCCGGCCGTGCCGCATCTGCAACAGCACCCGGGTCAGGCCCGCGACACCCGCGGCGGCTTCGGAATGGCCGATGTTCGATTTGGTCGACCCGAGAGCGCGGGAGCGACCGGCGTCACTGATTCTGCCGAAAGCCGCTGCCAATCCGGCGATCTCGATCGGATCGCCGAGCGGTGTCCCCGTGCCGTGTGCTTCGAGATAGCCGATCGTGTCGGGATCGACACCGGCCGCCCGCAGTGCCTCGCCGATCGCCTCGGCTTGCGCTCCGGGATGGGGAACGCTGTATCCGGACGTCTGCCCACCGTGGTTGATCGCGCTGCCCAGGATCAGGCCGTGAATGGTGTCACCGTCGGCGCGGGCGGCCGACAGCGGCTTCAGATACAGCGCGCCGACACCTTCGCCGGGAACATAGCCGTCGGCGGCGGCGGCGAACGGTCGGCACCGGCCGCTGTCGGACATCATGCCCAGGCTGTGCAGCAGCAGGAATTTGTCCTCGTGCAGCAGCAGGTTGACTCCGCCGACGATCGCCGCGTCGCATTCGCCGCCGAGCAGGCTGCGCCGTGCCAGATGCAGCGCGGTCAGCGACGCCGAGCACGCGGTGTCCACGGTGAGACTCGGGCCGCGCAGACCGAGGGTGTAGGAGGTGCGATTGGCGATGGACGACGGGATCGAGGCCACCGCGACCGGATCGCCGTCGCGGGTGGCACCGACCCCGAGCAGCCGGTAGTCGCTCCAGGTGGCGCCCACGAACACCCCGACGCGGCGATCCCGCACGGCCGGGTCGGTGTGGTGATATCCGGCGTGCTCCAGCGCCGCGTAGGCCTGCTGCAGGAACAAACGCTCCTGCGGGTCCAGCAGCGGCGCCTGGACCGGCGGAATGCGGAAGAATTGCGGGTCGAATCCGCCCACGTCGCGCAGGAAGCCACCGATCATCGGGGGCGCGCCGGGGGCCTCCCCGGCGGCGGTGAGCCACCAGCGTTCGGCGGGGACCGGTCCGACCGCGTCATGCCCGTCACGCAGGTTGCGCCAGAACTCCTCGATGTCCTCCGCGTCCGGATAGCGGCCGCTGATTCCGACGATCGCGATCGGCTCCTCGGCGCCGGTGGACACACGGTGCTCGTTCGCCGACACCGGTTCGGCGGCAGGGGCGTTCGCCGAGGGAATTGGCGGCTGTAGTCGTGTTCGCAGGGTTTCGGGGTCGCCCCATACCGCGGCGAAGTGGGCGCGGTTGGATGTCGTGCAGGACAGCAGCAGGTCCAGGCCGGTCGTGGTGGGCAGCAGTCCGACACCGGCCCGCCGCAGTGCGGTGATCTGTTCGGCAGGCGGGAGCATGCCGCCCTCGGCCCACAGCGGCCAATTGATGCTGATCGTCCTGTTTCCGGCCCGGTCACGCTGTTCGGCGAAGACGTCCAGATAGCGGTTGGCCGCCGCGTAATCGGCCTGCCCGGGGTTGCCCAGCACCGCGGAGACCGACGAGAACAGCACCGTCAGGCGGGCCTCCGGTAGCGCCCGGGTCAAGTGCCCGACGCCGGAGACCTTCGGTGCCAGCACGGACCGCGCCGCGTCACGGCCGGTGCCGGACAACAGTCCGTCGCGCAACTGTCCCGCACCGTGGTAGAGCACGTCGACCGGTCCGAAGGTGGCGTGGGCGATCGCGGCGACGCGTTCGGCGTCCGCGGCGATCGAGACGTCGGCGCGCACGTGCACCGCTTCCGCGCCGAGGTCGTTGAGGTCGGCGAGCAGACCGGCGGCCGCCGCGTCGAGCGGACGGCGGGACACCAGCACCAGCCGGGCGCCGTACTCGGTGGCGAGGCGGCGCGCCAGATGCCGGGCGATGCCACCGAATCCGCCGGTGACGACGACCACCGATCCCGGACGCAGCGCCGCGTCGCCGGAACTCGTCGTGGCGTCCGTCAGCAGGCGCGTCCGGCGGATCTCACGTCGGCGGCCGTGGTAGCGGATCTCGGTCGCCGGGTCGCGTTCGTCGATGCCCAGTTCGGTGGCCAAGATCTCGTCGATCGGCGCGGCGGGGTCGCGCTGGACGGCACGCAGAATCGGTTGCGGCTGCTCGAGCCGCAGCGTGCGGGCGAGACCGCCCAAGAGGGCGCAAGTCGATGCACCCGCGGGGCTCGCGGGCGCGATCGCGAGCACCCGGCGCACCGGCGGTTCGGAGATCCCGGCCGTCGCACGCAGCAGATCACGCAGCGGGAGGTACACCCGCTCGATCAGCGCCTGCGGGTCGTCTTCGGTCGCGGATTCGGGCCACAAGTACAACGCGGCGTCGAAGTGGAGCCGACGGGCCGTCAGCTGTGCGACCAGCAGCTCCATATGTTGTTCGTTCACCGGGTCGACGAGGAAATCGTCTGCACCGGAGCGAAATTCACCACCCTGCCGCACCCGCACGACCGTGGCAGCCCCGGGGTGGGGGTACGGATGGTCGGCAGTGTCGAAGACGAGCAGGCTGGTCGGTTCGCGACGCGGGTGGGTGGTGGTGTCGGGTTCCCAGTCGAACCCGAAGGTGATCAGGTCCTCGCCGGCCGCGGCGGCGTGTCCGGTCTCGGCTGGGGCAGAGATTTCCGGTGCGGGAGCCGCTGTCGAGGCGACCGTTGCCTGGCCCGAGTCGAATCCTGTCGAGCCTGCGAATCGTTCAGAATGTTCGGTGTCGATTTCGGATTCCGGCGCAGCCATGGTGACGGCAGCGTCTGGCCGGTAGTTCCCGCCGACGGTGTCGGCGAGGTGTCCGGCGAGCGCTTCGATGGTCTGGTATTCGAACAGCAGTGTCGGGTAGAGCGGTTCGCCTACCCTGGCCTCCAGCTCCGCGGTCAGCCGCAGCAGGCGACCGGAATCCAGGCCCAGTTCGTAGAACCCCACGTCCGTCGCGATTGCGGCGGGATCGGCGCCGAGTTCACCGGCGACCAGAGCGGCCAAGTCGGCGGTGATCACGGCACGGGGGTCATCTGACGGCGTCACCGGAGCCGAATGGGTGCCGGATCGTGGTGCGGGTTGTGACCGGACTACCGCGTCGGTCCGCGTCAGCAACCGTCGAATGTCCTCGCTGCCCCGCACCCGTTTGGACGTCAGCCGGTAACGCGCCACCGGCGATCCGTCCTGGTCGTAGAGCGCCACATCGGCTTCGAGCAGGTCCGGGCCGCCACCGCGGACCGTGGCCCGCACGAAGACCTCCTCGGGGGTGGCCCGCCAGGCGCGGACGTCACCGAAGTAGATCGGGATGAACGCGCTCTCGGCGTCCACGCCCAGCCGGTGCGGGTCGATGAACGGCACGATCGTGGAGGCATCCAGAAACGTGGGATGCAGCAGGAAGCCGGGCAGATGCGCGGCGGCTTCCGGTCCCAGCCCCATCGTGGCGGTGACCAGGTCGTCGCGGCGGGCGAAATGCCCGGTGGCGCGCATGAACTCGCGATGTTCGATGCCGCGGCTGCCGCTCTGGGCGTACAGCTCGGCCATACCGCGGTCCCGCGCCGCCGCCCGGAACTCGGCCACATCGATGCCGCTCGGTTCGTCCGACGAATCCGATTCCACCACAACGCATTCCGCGACCGGCTCGATCGCCCCGGCTGGTGCGCCCGTCGAGTCCACGCGCTGCACGTCGATGGCGACACGTCCGGTGGGACGGTCGATCCGGAACGCGATGCGTACCGCGTCGTCGTCACCGAGAGCCACCGGACGCTGGAACAGCGCTTCCCGGATCGTCAGGTCGCCGGGCCGGTAGCCGGCCGACATCGCCGCCCGCAGGATCATGTCGAGATACACCACGCCGGGCAGAATCCGGACACCGTGCACGCGGTGGTCACGCACCACCGGGTCCTCGGCCCGCAGGGTGGTGGCGAAGCTGTCCAGGTCGATCCCGCTCATCGCAGCGGCTCCACACGGAGGAACGACGGCGCGGGCGCGCTCTGCGTCATCGGGACCACGATGCGTGGCGTGGGCTCCGTCGATGTGCTGGAAACCGTTTTCGGCAGCATGAAGCTCCTCTTGCGGAAGACAGGTGGATCCAGGGGGCGGCGCGCCGGCCGGTGCCCGTCGGGCGCCTGCTCGACGACCAGGTGGGCATTGGTGCCGCCGAAGCCGAACGAGCTGACGCCCGCCGCGCGGGGCCTGCCGTCGGCGGGCCGCCACGGGCGCAGTTCCCGGTTGATCCGCAGCGGCGAACCGGCGAACTTGAAGCGCGGATTGAGGTTGTCGCAGTGCAGTGACGGCGGCAGCGCCGCGTGGTGCACGGCCAAGATCGTCTTGACGGCCCCAGCGATGCCGGCCGCGGAGAGCAGATGCCCGATATTGGTTTTCACGCTGCCGACCGCACACGGCTCCGGGCCGCGCGAGCGGTCGCCCAGCACGGTCGCCAACCCCTTCAGCTCGATCGGGTCGCCGATCATGGTGCCGGTGCCGTGCGCCTCCAGATACGACAGGGCATCCGGCGACATTCCCGCTGCCTCGAGCGCCGCGGTGACCACCTCGATCTGCGCCCGCATATTCGGTGTGGTGATGCCCATGGTGTGCCCGTCGTTGCCGATCGCCGAGCCCCGCAGCACCGCGTAGACCCGATCGCCGTCGGCGAGCGCGTCGTCGAGCCGCTTGAGCAGCAGCAGCGCCGCGCCCTCGCCCGGCACGAAACCGTCCGCGTCTTCGGAGAACGTCGCGCACCGGCCGTGGGGTGAGAGCACGCCCGCCGCCGCCAGGGTGACGAACGGCAACTCGTCGAGCAGCACCTCCACGCCACCGGCCAGCGTGGCGTCGACCTCTCCGGCGCGCAGTGCCTGGCAGGCCAGGTGCACCGACAGCAGCGACGAGGAGCACGCGCTGTCGAGCACGACATTGCCCGCGTGCCAATCGAAGAAGTCGGAGATGCGCGCGGCGATGAAGTTCTGCCCGATGCCGATGATGGTGTGCCGATCGGCGACCGGGATCCGGTGGAAGTAGTTCGCCGAACGACTGCCCGCGTAGACGCCGACCCGCTTGCCCGCCAGCTCGTCGCGCCGGTATCCGGCATCGGAGGTGGCCAGCACCGACGCCTCGAGCAGCAACCGCTGCAATGGGTCCATCTGCCAGGCCAGTTCGTCGGTGACCCCGAAATACTCCGGATCGAACAGATCGACACCGTCGACGAACCCGCCCCACTTGCTGTTGGTCAGACCGGGGCCGCCGCCGGGGCGGTAGAAGCGGGCGGGATCCCAGCGCGCCGGGTCCACCTCGCGGATGCCGGACTCGCCCGCGGCGAGCAGCCGCCAGAACGCGTCCGGGGTATCGCCGCCGGGCAGGCGGCAGCCCATGCCGATCACGGCGATGGGTTCGGCCGCTCGGCCGCGGCGGGCGTCGGCGGCCCAGGTGGCCGCGCTGAGACGGGACTGTGCGGTCTCCCCCGCGCGCGGCGGATCATCCGGGGTCGGCTGGGGATCAGCCGCCAACTGTGACGACGGTTCGGGCGCGAAGCGTTCCGGGAACTGCTCGGTCAACAGACCCGCCAGCGCGTCCAGCGTCGGGAATTCCAGCACCAGCGCCGGGTCGAAGGGCTGACCGACGACCTGCTCGATCCGGCGCACCGCCGAGGCGATCAGCACCGAGTCCGCGCCGTACTCCTCGAACCGCTTGTCGCCCTCGAAACGGGCCGGGTCCAGCTTCAGCTCGTCGGAGAAGATCTGCAGCAGTTCCCGATACGCCACCGCGGACCCGTTCGCCACTGCGGACCGGGCAGCCGCCGCGGACGTCATCTCGCGCGCGGGGGGCACACTCGTGCGCGTCGAAAGACGCAACAGCGCGCCGTGATACGGCAAGACCACGGGAGTATCCGGCAGGCCCAGCACGGCGTCGAGAAGTTCGAACCCCTCCGCGGCGGTCAATGCGGGCAGGCCGGTAGCCCGATAGGCCGCGGTGGTCACCTCACCGAACCCGGTGTCGCGGAACGAAGGCCAGTTCACCGACCGGAACCACGGCCGTCCCGCGGCGTGCTGGGCCTCGGCGAAGCGGTCCAGGTGCGCGTTGGCCATCGCGTAGTCCGACAGACCCACCGCCAGACCGGGCAGGACGGCCGACACCGACGAGAACAACACGAAGAAATCCGGCCGGTCGGCGGCCAGCACGTCGGCGAGGACGGCGGTGCCCGCCAGCTTGGGCGCGAGCACGGCCGCGACGGCGGGGCCGGTCTTGCGCACGAACGCCGGACTCTCGGTCGAAACGCTTCCCGCGCAGTGCAGCACGCCACCGATCGGGCCCAGTTCGCGCCGCACCGCGTCGAGGAAGCCGGACAAGCTGGTCTCGTCGGTCAGGCTGCCGAAGTAGGTGCGCACCGCGACGCCGCGATCACGCAACGCGACCAGCCGCCGCACCTTGTCCGCCAGGGCCCCGGCCCCGGCGGCCACCTGATCCCATTCCGGTTCGGGCGGCAGCGGTTCCCGGCCGAGGATGGCCAAGCGGCGCGCTCCGCGCTCCACCAGCGCCGCGGCGAACTCCGCGCCGAGGCCACGCGTGCCGCCGGTCACGACATAGGTGCGGGCGGGGTCCACGACGAGACCGTCGCGAGGCGTCGCGTCCGCCAGTTCGACCGCTTCGCGTACTCCGCCGCGATACCGCACTCGCGGCGACCTGTCCTCGGCGGCGCCGCTCTCCGCGCCCAGGATCGCCAGCAACCGGGCCGGATCGGCGCACACCGCGTCGTGCTCCGCGACCACGTGGACGCTGCGGGTGCGCACGTCACGGATTTCTTCGGCGAGCGCGGCGACCAGACCGCCCAGCGGCGCGGACTCCGGGCCGCCCGCGCCGGGGTGGCCGGCGGTGACGTGCACCAGCGTGAGCGAACCGGTGCGCGCCTCGATTACGCCCTGGTAGAGCCCCATCCGGCCGAGGTCGCCGGAGGGACGGCCGGACGGCGCGGGAACGAGGTCACACACGTCCAGCACGCAGTCGGTGTCGGGGTAGCGCGCCGCCAGCGTCCTTCCGAGAGCCGCGCCCGCGGCGAAGTCGTCGCGGCTCGGGTCGCCCGGCACGTCCGAGATCCGCACCAGACGTCCCGGATCGCCGCTCGCGACGCCCAGCGCCTCGACCAAGTGGTGTGGGGTCCGTGCGTCGTACACGACCAAGGTGTGCCGGGAGCGCAGGTCAGCGCTGGACAGCGGAGCTTCACGCCAGACCGGAACCAGCGATCGTCGTTCCGTAAGCGCGGGTCGGGCGATGGGCGTGGGCCATTGGGCTGATCCGGACTGCGGCAGTGGCGTGAACTCCGGCACCGATTGTCGACCCGGCGAGGTCTGCGGCCGGGTGGCTTCTGGTAGAGGTGCCGACCCGTGCCTGGGCGGGGGTTGCGGCGACGGCATGACCGTATGGGGCGCGGATTCCCTAGGGTCGGCTTGCGGCAGCGGAGTCATCTGCGGTGTAGAGCTGGGCTGGTACCGCGCAGGATCGGTCATCGAACCGGATCCCGGCACCGACGGGCGCAGTGATGCGGCCCGTAACGATGGTGCGGCCGCGGACTGCGACCCCTGCGCGGTCCGCGAGGCCGGGCCGAATTGTGAGCCGGGGCCGGATTTCGGCGCGGGCGCGACGTCCGGAATCCAGTACCGCTCCCGGGCGAACGGATACGTCGGCGCGGGAATACGGCGTCGAGGTCCAGGATCGCGGACAGTGCTCCAATCGACGTCGCCGCCGCCGAGCCAGCGCGCGAGGCGGGAATCCTCCGCCGCGTCCCGGCACGACCGGGCGCCGGGTGCGTCGTCGACCCACCCGCGGACGGCGGCGCGCAGCTGGTCGATGTCGCGTGCCACGAACGCGGCGCGAGCACTGCCGGCTTGACGGCCGACCTGCATGGTGTACGCCAGATCGGCGAGGTCGGGTTGCTGGGCGGCCAGGAAACGGTCCAGCGCCGCAACATAATCCGCGAGCCGCTCCCGGTCGCGAGCCGAGACCGGGACCACCTGCCCGCCACTGAACCGGGTCCGCGGCCTGCGGTCGACGTACTCCTCGATCACCACGTTGGCGTTGGACCCGCCCGCTCCGAACGAACTCACCGTCGCCCGACGCGGCCGGGCAGGGTTTCCGCCCGGCCACGGCAGCGGCTCGGCCGGAATCCGGAACGGAGTGACCGCGAAGTCGATATTCGGATTCGGCGGTGTGGCGTGCAGCGACGGAACGATGACCCCGTGGCGCAATTGCAACAGCACCTTCGTCAGCGCCGCCACACCGGCCGCCGCCTCCAGGTGGCCGAGATTGGACTTCACCGACCCGATCGGCAACTCGGCCACTCCCGCGTTACCGAAAACTTTCGCCAAACCGGCGATCTCGATCGGATCACCCAGCGCGGTGCCCGTGCCGTGCGCTTCGATGTAGGACACCGACGCCGGGTCGACCCCGCCGACGCGCAGCGCCGAGCGGATCACCGCCGCCTGCACGTCGGGATTGGGCACCGTGAACCCGTTGACCCGGCCGCCGTGATTGATCGCGGTGCCCTTGATGACGCCATAGATGGTGTCGCCGTCGGCTTCGGCGTCCGCGAGCGGCCGCAGCACCATCGCGCCGACACCTTCACTGGCCACATATCCGTCACCGCCCGCGCCGAAGGAGCGGCAGCGGCCGTCGGTGGAGGCGAACTGTCCCTGGCTGAGCGCGACGAACTTGTAGGGATGCAGCGACAAATTCACGCCGCCGACCACCGCCAACCGGCATTCGCCCGTGCGAATGCTCTGACAGGCCAGGTGCAACGCGGTCAGCGAGGACGAGCACGCGGTGTCCACCGCCATGCTGGGCCCTTGGAAGTCCAGGGCGTGCGACACGCGGTTCGGGACGCTCCAGAACGTCGAGCCCGGCAGCGTGCCGCGCCCGAGCCGGGACTCCTCCGCTCCGAACATCTGATAGGTGCCCCACATGACGCCGACGAACACCCCGGCCTGCTCCGGTCGCAGGCCGCCACGGGCCAGGTCGGCCCGGGAATGACCGGCGTCCTCCAAGGCGGCCCAGGCGGTTTGCAGGAAAAGCCGCTCCTGCGGGTCGAGTATCTCCGCCTCGCGCGGGGAGATGGCGAAGAACAGCGGATCGAAACAGTCGACGTCGTCGAGGAACCCGCCCCACTTGGTGTAGGAGGTGAACGGGTTGTGCCGGTCCGGAACGAAATAGCGGGTGTGGTCCCAGCGGTGCGGTGGGATCTCGGTGACGCAGTCGCGTCCCTCGATCAGCACCCGCCAGTACTCGTCGAGTCCGTCCGCGCCCGGATACCGCCCGCTTACGCCCACGATCGCGATATCCCCCACCGCGTCGGGATGATGGCCGGGCTCCGAGTCGGCGGCCGTGTCGGGCGCGGTCGGTGCCGCCCATGACGTGACCGAGTCGGCCGATACACGCGAGGTGCTCGGTCGCTGTTCGGAACTGAGCCGTCCGTCGGCGGGCGGCAGATCGGCAGCGACCGACGCGCCGTTCGCGGGCATCGTGAATTCGCTGTCCGGCACTTGCGGCAGGACGGCTCCGTTCGGCGCAGTCGAGGTGATCCCTGGAACCGAGATGTCGTCGCCCGTGGGAGCGGGCGTCCGTGCCGTGTGATCGGACGGATCGCCGTGCTCCGGCGCGAACGGCTCTCGCACCGACTCCAACCGCACGAGCAGGCCGGCGACCGCGCGCGGTGTGGGGTACTCGAAGGCCAGCGTCGCGGGCAGTCGGTGACCGCTGGAGCGCGACAGTTCGTCGCGGATCTCGAGGGCCGCGACCGAGTCGAGCCCGAGTTCGTGCAGGGGGCGATCGAGATCGGCGCCGGGCGCCAGTCCGAGGCAGCGCCGCACCAGGGATTCCATTCGGGCGGACAGATCCGTGGCAGCGGCAGCGTCTTCGGAAGCCGCAGGGACAGCTGCCACCGAATCCAGCAGCACGTCCGGTACATCGATGGCCGGTCTCGGCAGCGCGAGCGGCATCGTCGTGACCGCTGCCGCCGTCGCCGAATCGATCAACTGGCCGAGCGTGTCGAAGGCCTGCTCAGGACGTAACATGCCGTAGCCGCGCCGGGCGAGCCGCTCCACCGCGCCGCCGCTGAGCCGCTCGACCATTCCGGTGTCCGCCCACGGCCCCCACGCGATCGACAGCGCGGGCGAGCCCGACACATTTCGCGACTCGGCCAGTCCGTCCAGGAAGGCGTTGGCGGCGCCGTAGCTCGACTGGCCGGGCAAACCGACCACTCCCGCGGCAGAGGAGAACAACAGGAAGAAGCGCATCGGACGAGACATGGTCAGCTCGTGCAGGTTCCACGCTCCGAATGTCTTGGGCGCGAGAACCCGCCCTACCCGTGTCGCGGTCTGTTCGGCGATCACCCCGTCGTCGAGCACTCCGGCCAGATGCACCACTCCCGCCAGAGGCGGCAGCTCGCGGTCGATCCAGTCCAGCGTGGCCGCCACGGCGCCACGATCGGTGACATCGAGCGACCGCACCGTGATCCGCGCTCCACGTCCCCGCAATTCGGCGATGACCGACTCCGCCCGAGCGTCGGGCGCGGACCGCGCCGCGAGCACCACCTGCGGCCGGCCCCGGTCGACCAGCCAGCGAGCCAGCCGCAACCCCACACCACCGAGGCCACCGGTGATCAGCACCGTCCCCGTGCCGGACACAACTCCGAGGCCGCCCGGCGAGGCCGCCAACGGCACGAGCCGCGGCACGCGCATGCTTCCCTGGCGCAGCGCGAGCTGGCGCGGTGCCGAGGACGCGACAAGGGCGTCGGCCACTGTGCCGATATCGGCTTTGTCGTCGAGATCAACTATCCGACAGGTGATTTCATGATGCTCGAGCTGTGCGCTGCGGGCGAAACCCCACAGCGCTGATTGCTCCGGCGCCACCAGGTCGGAGGCATCGACCCGCTGCCCGCGACGGGTCAGCAGCCACAGTGCGGGCTCTCCCGCCAGTGGCGCGGCCTGCACCAGATGCATCGCACCTACCACCAGACGTTCGGCGCGGACAGGCGCGGGTGCGTCGTCGGCCGACAGCGCGATGGCGGAGACGATCCCGCGCAGCGGTGCGCGTCCGTCGCCGACCGCCCCGAGTAGCGCACGGACCGCCGCGGGCACGCCCAGGTCGACTTCGAACTCGTTGTCGGTTCGGAACGCGAAACCACGACCGGGCCGAGCGAGTACGCAGTCCGCGCCGCGCGCCCGCAAGGCGTCGGCGAGACCGTCGGCGAAGTCTCCGGCCGCACCGATGACCAGCCAGCGCCCGGTCGCCGTGGCCGGTAGCACCGATTCCCCCTCGCGCCAGTCGATTCGGTAGGTGTCCGCGACCGACCGATCATCGGGTACACGGGCGGGCGCTTGCCCGGACGAGCTCGGCGTGGGTGACGGCATCACTCGCAATCCGTTCGCGACCAGCACCGGACAGCCCTCCTCATCGAGCAGTCGAACATCGGCGACACACAGCTGTGGCGTCTGCTCGACGACGCGCACATGGCCGAATCGAACGGTGCCCGCCGCGACCGAGGCGAGCACCCGGTCCACGGCGAACGGCACCCACGTGCGCTCGGCGGCCCGCGGCGACATCGCCGCGTATGCCGCCTGGAACGCCGCGTCCAGCAGAACGGGGTGCACGATGCCCGCGCCGTTTCCGGTGTCGGGATCCGTCAGCGTCACCAGGGCTTCGTGCTGCCCGAAGCGCACGTCGGCGATACGGCGGAACGCAGGACCGTAAAGCAGCCCCGCTCGGGCCAGCAGCTCGTAGAGGTGCACTCCGGCAAGCTGTTCCCGGCACCGGGCAAGGACCTCCGCCGGGCTGGAACCGGCCGGAACGCGGTGCGTCGCGCTGAGGAGGCGGGCACGGGCGTGGATACCGGATCGCTGCGTCGTCACCTCCACCGCCCACCCGCCGCTGGACGGCTGAAAGCTCACTCGCACCTGCCGCGGGCCGGTCAGCGTGAGACCGCTGGTGATCACGAGGTCATCGATCGCGATGACGTCATCAGCGACGAGTTCGCGCGCGGTGTCGGCGATGGTCGCGACGAACCAGGCGCCCGGCACGACGACAGCCGAATTCACGACATGGTCGGCCAGGTAGCGCGGGGAATCCGGTCCGAGCGTGAAGTCGAAACATGTTGTTGTATCCGTTGATTCGGTGGGCGCTGCTTGTTCCTGGGGAACGGCGGCCGGAATCGCAGTGTCGGCGGCTCGCATCGGGCGGCTCGTCTGCCCGAGGGAAGCCGTGCTGGAACCCGGCAGCGCGTGCCCGGGTCGGGCGGGAAGGCTCGCGTCCGGCGTGGAAGCCGCGCCGCCGGGGTGGTCTGCGGGCGTGATACCTGAACCGGGAAGCGCGTGATCGGATCGCGCCGCAACGGTAGGCGTGGAGTCCGGACTCGGAGCGCCCATCGGGGACCACGAATGCTCTACGGTAGCGACGCTCGAGGTCGTACACAGGGCGTCGCCGAGCGGGGTGATCGCTGCGTCTCGCGTCGGTGTGGCGCTCGGCCCCGGGAACACCCCGGTGTGCGCCAGGAGATCCCGGTGCCCTGCGGCAGCGCTGCTCGGTGCCGGAAGCGCGGAGCGGGATTCGATCCAATAGTGCTGCCGCTGGAACGGATACGTGGGAGCGAGGACCCGCCGGTGGTCGTGCGGCCGGTGAACTCGTTCCCAGTTCACCGGCAGGCCACCGACATAGAGATGGCCGAGCGCCGTCATCATAGTCTCGCGATCACCGCGTCCGCGGCGCAGCGACGCGATGAACCGTACCGAGTCCCCCAGCACTCGCCCGCCGAGGACGGACAACGTCGGCTGCGGACCGATCTCGAGGAATGCCTCGATCCCCACCTCGGCCAAGGCGCGCATGCCCTGGGCGAACTGCACGGGCAGACGCGCGTGGCGCGCCCAGTACTCCGCGGTGAGCTCCCCCGGGCGCAACGGCGCACCGGTGACATTCGAGACCAGCGGAATCGCGGGATCGGTCATGGTGGCACGCGCGGCCGCCGCGGCGAGGTCGTCGAGGATCGGATCCATCGCCGCGCAGTGGAAGGCATGCGACACGGTGAGGGCCGCGGTCCGGATGCCGTCTGCGGACAACCGGTCGCGAAGCAGGTCGAGCGCGGCTCGCTGCCCGGCGATCACCACCTGAGCCGGCCCGTTGTATCCGGCGATCGACGCCGCCGGTTCATACCGCGCCACCAGCGGCGAGACCTGCTCGGCGGAAGCGTCGACCGCCAGCATCCCGCCCCCGTCCGGCAGGCGCTGCATGAGCCGGCCGCGCACGGCGACGAGCCGAAGAGCGTCCTCCATGGTCATGGCGCCCGCGGCGCAGGCGGCGACGTACTCCCCGACGCTGTGCCCGAGCACCGCCGCCGGGGTGATCCCCCAACTCCGCCACAGCTCCCACAGCGCCCATTCGACGGCGAACAACGCGGGCTGGGTGAACACCGTGCGGCGCAGCAGCTCCGCGCCGTGCTCGCCGTACACGACATCCAGGAGCCCGACGCCGCCCTCGATCGGTCCCAGCACCGCGTCGCAGTGCCGCAGTGACTCACGGAAGACCGGTTCGGAGTCGAACAGCTCGCGCGCCATACCGGGGTACTGGGATCCCTGACCGGTGAACAGCAGCCCCACCTTCGTGCTCGCTGTTCGCGCCACCCGGCCGCGGAGCAGGGCAGGCGACCGGTCCCGCAGGTGTCGCGCGGCGGCGGCGCCGGTCTCGGCGACCACCGCGAGCCGTTCTTCGAAATGGTCGCGCGCGGTGGCGGCGGTGTAGGCCAGATCGCCGAGGTACGCGCGTGCGGAGTCGGCTTCGTCCGCCCAGCGTCGCGCTGCGTCGGTGAGGGCGGTTTCGTCACGTGCGGAAAGTACGAGTACCTGCGGGGTCGGTGATTCCGGGCGCGCTGCCGGTGCCGGGTCTCCCTGCGTCAAGACGACGTGCGCGTTGGTGCCGCTCATTCCGAAAGAGCTGATCCCGATCGCCGGTTCGTGCCCGGTGCGCGGCCAGTCTCGCGCCTCGCGCACGACTTCGATCGGTGCTGCCGACCAATCGATCAGCGGGTTCGGTGTGTGGAAATGCAGGCTCGGCGGTATCCGGCGGTGCTGCAACATGAGCACGGCCTTGATGACTCCCGCGACACCGGCCGCACCCTCGGTGTGCCCGATATTGGTCTTGACCGACCCGATGAGCAGCGGCTGCGTGCGTCCCGCGCCGTAGACCTCGGCCAGCGCGGTGGCCTCGATCGGGTCACCGAGCGGGGTGCCCGTGCCGTGTGTCTCGACGTAGTCCACCGCGTTCGGCCGCATGCCCGCCCGGTCCAGCGCGTCGGTGACGACGCGTTGCTGGGCCGGACCGTTGGGCGCGGTGAGCCCGTTCGATCGCCCGTCGTGATTCACCGCGACGCCACGAACGACGGCCAGCACCCGATCGCCGTTGCGGCGGGCCTCCGACAGCCGGGTCAGCACCAGCATGCCGCAACCGTCGGCGCGGACGTATCCGTTGGCGTCGGCGTCGAACGCCCGCGACCGTCCGTCGGGCGACAGCGCGGCCAGACGGCAGAATCCGATGGTGGTCTCCGGAGCCAGCTGAAGGTTGACACCGCCCACGAGCGCGAGATCGCAACGGCCTGCGCGCAGGCCGTCCCAAGCTGCTTGCAGCGCTACCAGTGAGGAGGAGCACGCCGTGTCCAGCGTCATCGCCGGGCCTTGCAGCCCCAGCACGTAGGCCAGCCGCCCGGCCGCGACGCTCGGCGCGGAACCGATCACCGAGTAGGCGCCGATCGCGGTCGGATGGGCGGCCCGGACCGGCGTTGCCGGGTACTCGCTGAAGCACAGTCCGACGAACACCCCGGTGCGGCTGCCCGCCAGACCGCCGGGTGCGCGGCCGGAGCGCTCCAGCGCCTCCCAGCTGGTCTCGAGCAGCAGGCGTTGCTGCGGGTCCATCGCGCGTGCCTCCGACGCGCCGATGCCGAAGAAGGCGGGATCGAATTCGTCCGCGCCGTCGACGAAACCGCCCCAGCGGGTGTACATCTTGCCCAGGGCGGCCGGGTCGGGGTCGAAGTAGGCGTCGATGTCCCAGCGCTGCGCGGGCACCTCGGTGATCGCGTCGCGGCCCTGCCACAGCAGATCCCAGAAGTCCTCCGGCGTGCGCACCCCGCCGGGGAAGCGGCAGCTCATGCCCACGATGACGATCGGGTCGTCGTCGTGGTGGGTCTGATCGCTCTCGTCTGTCGAAATGGACGCCGAAGCACTCTGCTGCACAATTGGTTCCGGCGTAATCGCCTCGGGCGCCGGCGGTGTCTGCGTAGTCGCCTCCGGCATCTGGGATGTCTGTGTCGTCGACTGCGAAATCCGCGATGCGGGCGGCGCCGACGTCATCGATTCCGAAATGCTCGCTGTCGGCACAGCCCTGTGCTCGTCATGGGCGAGCCGCCCCCACCCGGCCGCATTGTCCACGGTGGGCGCGGCCGCGCCCTTACGGTGCAGGAACCGTGCGATGTCACGCACCGTCGGGTAGTCGAAGACCAGTCCGGCGGGCAGCGGCATCCCGATCTCGGCGGCAAGCGCTGCCCGCAATTCCATCCCGGTCAAGGAGTCGACTCCGGTGTCGTGGAACGGCACATCCGGGTCGAGTTCGCTCGCCCGATCGAGCACCCGCATCGCGACGCGCTGCACAAGCGCCTCCCAGGCAGCGACATCGTCGGACGCGCCACGGGTTTCCGAGGCGCGGACGCCGCGGGGAGCCGGGAGCCCGGGGCCGACGAGGGTCGTCTCGGCCTCCGGCTCGCTCCGCAACGGCGCGGTCGTTCCCGCGACGTGGCCAGCGCGGTTCGCGTGCCACCGCTCCGGCACGAATTCGAAGACGCCCGGGGTGGTGCTGTCATGTCGAAGGAGATGCGTCAGCGCCGCGGCCGCGTCGTCCTCGTACAGCGGCGGTAGACCGCGCCGCACGAGCCGCGCGGTGACATCAGCCCGGCCTGCGGCCATACCCACGTCGGCGAACGGCCCCCACGCGATGCTCAGCGCGGGCAATCCCTCGGCACGACGCCGCCACGCGAGCGCGTCCAAGGCCGCGTTGGCCGCCGCGTAGTTCGCCTGACCAGGGGTGCCCAGCACGCCCGCCACAGACGAATAGGTGAGGAAGAGTTCCAACGGCTGGTCGCGGGTGAGCTCGTCGAGGTGGCGCGCCGCGTGATATTTGGGTCCGAGCACGGTCTCGAACCGCGACCAGGTCTGCTCGGTCACCACACCGTCGTCGAGCACTCCCGCGCAGTGGACCACGCCGCGCAGCGGCGGGAACCCGGAGTCCGCGATGTCCCGCAGCAGTGCCGTGACGGCCGCGCGGTCGCTGATATCCGCCTGGCGCGCCGTCACGTGAACGCCGTTGGCGCGCAGCGACTCCAGCAGCCGCGACCCCGCCGCGTCCGGTGCGCGTCTGCCGACCAGCACCAGGTGGCCGGCTCCGTGGTCGGCCAGCCACCGTGCGGCCGCGGCACCGAGACCGCCGAATCCTCCGGTCACCAGGTAGGTGCCCTCGGTCAACCGGTCACCATGCGCGGCGCCCGGGGTGTCCCTGCCGAGCAGGACGACGCGGCCGGGATGATTCCGCTGCGACATGGCGCGGAACGCCTCGGCGGCCCGCTCGATACCGTGCACCGCGTGCGGCAGCGCACGCAATGCACGCTGCTCGAACAGCGTCATCACGCTGCGCAGGATCGCGCCGAGCCGTCGCTGGTCCACAGCGGCCGGATCGATCTCCCGGTGATCCACACGACCGCTCCGGGGGGCGGTTGCGGTCTGCACCGGGTCGACCACCTCGACGAGTCGACCGCCCGCGTGTAAGACCTCGGAGGCGTGCGCGGCGAAGTCGTCTCCGAGGGTGTGCACGACGACGTCCATTCCGTGCGCCGCGGTCGCCGCTCGGACGTGTTCGGCCAGCTCGTCGTCCCGCCAGGTATCGATACGCGCGACCGGCAAGCCTTCCTTCCCTGCCCAGCGACACAGTGCGGCGGTCGCGAACACCTCGGCGCCGGCGTGCACGGCCAGTTGCACAGCGGCCATGCCGACGCCGTCGGCGGACGCGTGCACGAGCACCCGGTCCCGGGCTCGCACGCCGCCGACGTCGAACAGCGCATGCCATGCGGTGGTGAAGGCGTACGGCACGGTCGCGCCCTCGGCGAAGGCGAGGTGATCCGGCAGCACGGCGACCGTGCCCTGGTCGACCGTCACGTAGCGAGCGAAACTGTCACGCGCCAAAGCGACGACACGGTCGCCGACCGCGAGACCTTCGACATCCGCACCGACTGCGGTGATCCGGCCCGCGCATTCCGCACCCAGCGGCAGCACGCCATCCGGATGTATGCCCGAGGCAACCCACAGGTCGGGAGCGTTGAGGCCGGTGGCGGCGACCGCGATTTCGACCTCCCCTGCGGCCGGAGCGCGGCGGGCACCGGACTCCAATCGCATCCGGTCGAATTCGCCGGAGCGGTGCGCGACCAACCGGTAGTCATCGGAGGGCGCGGGACCGGCGGCGAGGCGAGCGGTCAGCCAGCGTCCGTCGCGGATCGCGAACTCACCGGCGGCGCGGACGCCGAGCAAACCCTCGACAATCGTGCTGTCCTCGAGGAATTCGGTCGGCAAGTCCAGCAACCGGCACCCGAACTCGGGATGCTCGGTGGCCACTGCGCGGCCGAGGCCCCACAACAGAGCCTGATCGGGATCCGGCCGGTCGGCTGGGGTGACGCGCTGGGCGTTCACGGTCAACAACCACAGCGCGGCAGGCTGGTGCGCTGCCGAGTCCACCGCGCGCGCCAACCGCAGGGCGGCGTCGACGCGGGTCTGCGCGGACACCGTGGTCCAGGCGAAGACGACGCCCTGCACCGAAGGCAGGGTGGGGAAAGTGGAGGCTGCGTTCTCAGGGCGAACGACCACGGTCGCGGCGCCTCGCGCGGCCAGTCCGGCGGCGACGGTGTCGCCGACCGGCCCGTCACCGAAGACCAACCAGCGGCCCACGGGCTCGTCCCGGGCAGGCGCGCCGCTGTCCGTGGGAACCCATTCGACGTGATGCAGCAAGCGCGCGAGCCTGGAGGGATCGGTCCCGGCAACGGCTTTCGGCGCGGAATCGGGTTTCGCCGCCAGCAAGCTGACCCCTTCCAAACTGGCGAGCAGCCGCCCGGACGCGGAGTGCAGTGTCGCGTCGCCCACGACAACGCGCGCACCGCGTTCGGTCACCCGCACCCGGCACAGGACGGTCGTATCCGCGACAGCCCGGCTACCGAAGAATCGAGCACGATCCATCCCAGAGGGCAGGAACATCCCGTCCGCGGCGGCGGTCACCACGATGCTGTGCAGGCAGGCATCGAGCAGGATCGGGTCGAGCATCGCCGAGGCCTTGTCCGGCAACCGGAACACGGTCTCGGCTTCGGACTCGCTGATCCGCCGGAACTCGACGGCGCAGCGGTAGTCAGGGCCCAGCTCGAGGCCCAGCCCGGCCAGAGTGTCGTAATAGGCGGGCCATCTGCCCGCGTCCGCGCCGGCCGCCACACCCGCGGGCGGTTCCGGCGGAGCCGTCGCGGCGGCGGAAAGTTTCGCCTGCGCATAGCTGGACTGAGCGTCCTCGGGACGGACGAAGCGCACCCCGTACCCGTCCGGGCCGGGATCCAGCGTCACCCGCACCGTCGACTCGGCGGCGACCTCCAGCGGCGCGATCAGCCGCAGCTGGGTGACGTCCCATGCTCCGGGCAGCTCAGCGGCGATTTCGTTCAGCTGAGCGCACAGCCAGGCCGCGGGCACTGTCGGCAGACCACGCAGCCGGTGCCCGGCGAACATCTCCGGGGTGAGCCGCAGGGTGCGCGACGAGTGCGTGCCCTCCGGGCGTGGTGTCAGTTCCAGCCAGTGCCGTTTGCGCTGGAAGGGATAGCCCGGTAGGTCGATATGGCGCCACGAACGTTCGGAATACACCGTCACCCAGTCGATCTCGGCACCGCTGACATACCGGCGCGCCAGCTCTACCGCACCGCTCGACATCTCGGCTACCGACCCGCTCGCGGTGATCCCCGCGGCGACATCCTCGAGCGCCGCGCGCAGCTGTGCGGCGGTGTCGAAGGCGATCGCCACCCGCTCGCCGAAATGGGTACGGCCTACCGCCGCGGACGCGCACAAATCCCCCAGTGCCGTCTCCGGGTGGGCGGCCAGGAGATCCTGGTAGCGTGTCGCCAGTTCGCGTAGGGCATCGGTGGTCTTCGCCGAGAAAACCAGCAGGTACGGCCCGGAATCGTCGGCGACACCGGCCTCGGGCGCCCGCGGCGCCTCTTCGATTACCACATGCGCGTTCGTCCCGCTGATCCCGAACGCGCTCACACCCGCCCGTCGCGGCCGCCGTGAACGCCGCCACGGACGCTCCTCGGCGACCACGCGGATCGCGACCGAATCCCAGTCGATATGCGGATTGCCCGAACGGAAATGCAGCGAGGCGGGAATGCGCTCGTGCCGCAGGGCCTCGATCACCTTGATGATGTTGGCGATGCCCGCCGCGGCCTGGGTGTGGCCGAGATTCGACTTCACCGAGCCGATCCACAACGGCGCGGCCTCGGTGCGGTTCTCCCCCAGCGCGGAGGCGAGCGCGTGAACCTCGATCGGGTCACCCAGTGCCGTGCCGGTGCCGTGCGTCTCGACGTAATCGATATCCGCGGCCTCGACCGCCGCGTCCCTGAGCGCGGCGCGGACGACCCGTTCCTGTGCCGGACCGTTCGGCGCGCTCAACCCCTGACTACGCCCATCGGAATTGACCGCCGATCCGCGCACCAGGGCCAGCACCCGATCGCCGTCCCGCTGCGCGTCCGCCAGTCGTTTGAGCACCAGCACCCCTGCGCCGTCACTCCAGACCACACCGTCGGCGCGCGCGTCGAAGCTCTTGCACCGGCCGTCGGCCGCCAGACCGCGCGCCCGCGCGAAGTAGATGTCGAGCGAGGGTGTGAGGACCACGGTCGCCCCACCGGCCAGCGCGAGATCGCATTCACCACTGCGCAGGCTGCGCACCGCCGTGTGCACCGTCACCAGCGACGAGGAGCACGCGGTGTCGATGGTGAGGCTCGGACCGTGCGCGCCGAGGAAATACGACAGCCGACCGGAGGCGACGCTGGACAGGTTGCCGGTGCCGAACCAGGCATTGGGGGCGACATCGGCCCGCGCCATCCGCTCGGCATAGTCATTGGACATCAATCCGACGAAAACGCCGGTCTTGCTGCCTTCCAGGCGGCTCGCCGGATATCCGGCGTGCTCGAGTGCCTCCCAGGCTGTTTCGAGCAGTAGCCGCTGCTGGGGATCCAGCATCCGCGCCTCCCCGACGGAGATGTCGAAGAATCCGGCGTCGAATTCCTCGACACCGTCCACGAAACCGCCCCAGCGCGTGTAGGTCTTGCCTTCGGCATCCGGATCCGGATCGAAGACGGCGTCCACATCCCAGCGCTGTGCCGGGACCTCGGTCACCGCGTCGGTCTCGGTGGCGAGCAGGCGCCACAGGTCGGCAGGACCGCGAACACCACCGGGATAGCGGCAGCCCATGCCGATCACCGCTATCGCGTCGGCGTAAACGCCTGCATCAGAGTCGGCTTCGCCCGATGTGAGGTGAGACATGTTGGGGGTAGTAGGTGTAACCGGGAGTTCGGTGGGGTACAACGGGGTGGTGAGCTGCTCGGAGATGCGCGTGATCGGTCGCTGCGCGGCCTGCTCGCGCGCCCTAGAGGGCGGGGCGTCGCGCTCGCGCGCGGACTTCGCGCCGAGCCGGGCGATTTCCTCCGACACCGCGGCGACGGTCGGATGATCGAACAGCAAGGTCGCGGGCAGGCGTACCCCCAGATCGGCCGCGAGCGCGTTGCGCAGTTCCACGGCCATCATGGAATCGAGTCCGAGTTCGCGCAGGGGGGTACGGTCGGTTACGGCCGTCGTGCGACCGAGCGTCGTCATGGCGTGCGTACGCACCAACTCCAGCAGTTCCGCCGGGTCGCGGGGGTCCTGGATGTCCTGCGAGTCGACCTCGGAGACCGTTTCCGGTTCCGCCGAAACACCCGCGATAGCGGGGAATACCGCGACGACTCCCTCTGCCGACACCAGCGAGCGCAGCGCGCGAGCACCGTCGGCGGCGGCCAGTTCGGCGACGCCGTGGCGCACCCACGCCCGACGGGCCGCGTCACTCAGGCCCCCGGCCATGCCGGTGCCCGCCCACGGACCCCACGCGATGCTCACCGCGGGCAGCCCTCGAGCCGAGCGCAGGCGGGCCAGGCCATCCAGATAGGCGTTCGCCGCGGCGTAGTTGCCCTGCCCCGCGGTGCCCACCACAGCGCTGACCGACGAGAACAGCACGAACACGTCGAGCGATCTACCCGCGGTCAGCTCGTGCAGATGCCAAGCACCCGAGACCTTCCCCGCGAATACCCGCTCGATGTGCCCCGAGGTCTGCTCGATCAGCAGGGCATCGTCCAGCACACCAGCGCAATGCACCACCCCGGCCAGCCTCGGGAACTCGCCGCCGAAGCGAGCGATCAACTCGGACAAAGCGTTCCGGTCGTCGACGTCGACCACCACATTCTCGACGCGCGCACCGAGGGCGGCAATTCCCGCCAGCTGCGGCTCATACTCCGGGCCGGGCGCGCTGCGACCGGCCAGCACGATGGTGCCCGCCCCGGCCTCGGCCAGGGTCCGCGCGGCTGCCGATCCCAGCGCTCCACGCCCCCCGGTTACCAGATACGCTCCCCCGCGATCCAGCCACGGGACTGCCTCGACGTCCTCGGTGGTCTGCATCCGCATCGTGTACCGGTGACGTCCACGCAAAGCGACCGCGTGATCCCCTGCCATGGATCGGATTTCGTCTACCAGCCGATGGTCGTCGCAGCGGGCGCCCACGGGCAGGTCGATCAGCCGGCAGCTCAACTCGGGCAGTTCCGTCCGCGCCACCGCGCCGAGTCCCCACAATGTCGCGGCAGCCGGACGCACGGGTTCCCCGGGCAGCGCTCCGGTGGCGCCTACGGTCACCAGGTACAGCGGTCCGCTGTCGACCGTCCGAGCCATTGCCCGCACCACACCGAGGGCGAACTCCGTCTCCACCCGCGCCGCGCCGGCGCTGTCGTCCGCCTCGGCATCCGCGAGGTAGATCACCGCCCCGTGGCCGTCGGGCCAGACGTCCGGATCGGTCGTACGGTCCACCGCCACAGAGTCTGTGCCCGCGGACCGCAACGCGGCGGCGAGCCGGTCCGCCTGCGGGCCGACGCCGATCACCAGCGCGTCGGCGAGATTCCGCTCGCTCGGACGTGGCGCGGCGGACTCCCAAGTCGGACGGTGAATGAGGCCGGACATACGATCCCGATCCTGCGATCGCCCGGCAGTGCCGGACTCGGCGAACCATACGTCTTCTATATCGCAGACCATCTCGTCGGCGGTATCGAAGACGGTGATGCGAACTGTGCGGCCGGTGCGCTGCGCCAGCGCCCACGCCGTCGCCCCCGCGTCCGCGCCGGACAGCCGCAAACGGCCTATGCCAACCGGCAATCGGTCCACGTGACCTTCCCCGGACACCAGGGCCAGGCCGGTTTGTACCGCGGCGTCGAGCAGACACGGCAGCCAGGCGTCCGGTTCGTCGGCCAGTTCCGCCGGACGCGTCAGTTCGGCGAGCACGCTGTTCGCACCGAGCCGAAGTCGTGTGATCCAGCGGAACCGTGGACCGAACGTCAACCCGCCGTCCGCGCATCGTCGGTAGAACTCGTCCACGTCTCCATCGGTGGACGACGCGAGCCGTGCCGAGGACAGTTCGCTCGCATCGCGCGGCCGATCCGAGGCGGCTCGAACGGCCGCGGACACCGCGGTGACGCCGCCGTTGCCGACTTGGAAACGAACTTCGGTGCGGTCTCCCGCGTCGGATACGAGCGGCTCGGCCAATTCCTCCAGCGGCACCGGCCGAGCGGCGACGAAGTCGATCAGTTCGTGGCCGGTGTCTCCGGCCGCACGCAACGCCCGCAGCGCGAGTTCCGCCGCCGGGACCGCCGCGCGACCCCGGAAACGATGCTCGGCAAGGTAGTCGATGTTCGGCGGCGCGCCCGCGATCGGCACGAAGAGCCGCTGTCGTTCGAAAGGGTAGGTGGGCAGGCCGTTGCGCCGCCGCGCGTCACGGGGCACCACCGCCGTCCATTCGATCTCCGCGCCCGCGCAGTACAGGTCGCCCAGACCGGTCAACAGCACCTCGTCGTCGGCGGATGTCCGGCGCATACTCGGCACCCACAACGCGTCGGGGGCAGTGTGCCGTCCGAACTCCAGCAGTACCGGCTGCGGTCCCACCTCCACATAGGCGTCCACACCGAATTCGGCGACCGAACGCACACCCTCCGCGAAACGGACGGTGCCACGGGCGTGCGCGCGCCAATACGCGCCATCCATCGGGCTTTCGATCCGCGCGCCGGTCACGTTCGACACCAGCGGAACCGCCGCCGCCCGCGGGCTCGGCACCAACTCGGCCACCGCGGCCCCGAAGTCGTCCAGCATCGGGTCGAGCAAGGGCGAGTGGAAGGCGGTCGCGCCGGGCAGTCGCACAACGCGGATTCCGCGTTCCTCGGCTGCCCGCATCACCCGGTCCACCCCGTCCGCCGCTCCGGAAACGACGAACTGTCCAGGACTGTTGACCGCAGCCACCGACACACCCGCCGCGAGTTCATCCAGCAGCGCTTCGAACTGCGCGGGCGCGGCGAAGACCGCCGCCATCGCCCCGCGTTGCGTCACCGCCTGCATCAACCGGCCGCGCTCGGCGGCCAGACGCAGCCCCGCAGCAAGGTCGAACACCCCCGCGACGGTCGCCGCCACCAGCTCACCGAGACTGTGTCCCAGCACCACATCAGGGCGAATACCGAACGCCGACCACAGTTCGGCGCACGCCCATTCGATCGCGAACAGGGCCGGTTGTGCGTATTCGGTGCGGGTCAGCAACTGCTCGTCCGCATCGAACAGCAGCGACCGCAAGCGAATCCCGCCGGGCAGCGGCCCCAGTAGCTCGTCACATCGATCGAGCGCCGCGCGGAACGCCGGATATTTGCGATCGAGCGCCGCACCCATCCCCGCGTACTGGGCGCCTTGCCCCGTGAACAGCATCGCGACGCGCGGCTTCTCCGACACCGGGTCGGTCGACCGACTCGAAGGGGTTGCGAGCTCGCGCGCAGCCTCCTCGACCGTTCGCGCAACGACCGCGCGCCGGTGCGCGAAATGCGTGCGTCCCAGCGCCGCGGTGGCGGCGACGTCGGCGAGCGGCACCTCGTGCCGGTCCAGGTGCTCTGCGTACCGGCGGGACAGCGCATCGAGCGCGGAAGGGGTGCGCGCCGAAAGAACGAGCAGCGCAGCCCCTTCGGAATTCAGACGCGGCTCCGGTTCGGGTGCCTGCTCGAGCACTACGTGCGCGTTGGTGCCCGCGAAGCCGAACGAACTCACCCCCGCCAGCCGCGGCCGCTCGGTGCGCGGCCAGGCGGTCTCCTGGGTGGGCACTGCCAGCGCCGTGCCGTCGAGCGCGATCTTGGGGTTCATTGTGGCGAAATCGTGCTGGCGTGGGATTCTTTCGTGCTCGAGCTGCAGCACCACCTTGATCAGCCCGGCAATGCCCGCGGCCGCCTCGAGGTGCCCGATCTGCGACTTGACCGAACCCAGCAGGCACACCGACCCGTCCGCCCGCGCCGCGCCGAGTACCTGGGACAACGCCTCGATCTCGATCGGATCGCCCAGCGGTGTTCCGGTGCCGTGGGTTTCGACGTAGCCGACCTGGTCGGCGGTGCACCCGGCATCGGTCAGCGCGTCGCGTAGCAGCTCACGCTGCGCCGTCGGGTTCGGCGCGGTCAACCCCATGGACCGACCGTCGTGGTTCACGCTCGACCCCCGGACCACGGCCCTGATGGCGTCGCCGTCGGCGATGGCCCGCGAAAGCGTCTTCAGAACGACGACACCCGCGCCCTCACCGCGCACATAACCGTTCGCCCGCGCGTCGAAGGGCCGGCAGTGCCCGTCCGGCGAAAGCGCGCCCATGCGGGCCAGCGCCTCCGAGGTGAGTTCGGATTGCAGCAGATTCACTCCCCCAGCCAGCGCCACGTCGCACTCCCCCGCGCGCAGGCTGCGGCACGCCTGGTGCACGGCCACCAGCGACGACGAACACGCCGTATCGATCGTCACCGCGGGGCCGCGCAACCCCAGCACGTAGGACACCCGCCCGGCCACGATGCTCGACATCGTCCCGGTGAGCGTGTGCGCGTTTACCGAACTCACCCAGTCCGGCGTGATCGTGCGCTGGTATTCCTGCCAGCTGACGCCGAGGAAAACTCCCGTGCGCGCCGCGTCCGGGCCGTCCGGCGCCAGTGCGGCGTCTTCCATGGCCTCCCAAGCGACTTCGAGCGCCAGTCGCTGTTGCGGATCCATCGAGGCCGCTTCGCGTGGCGCGATGCCGAGGAACTCCGCGTCCATGGCATCGATCGGACCGGCGAGCATTCCGGCCCGTCGCCGCGCTCGCCGAGGCGCCGAATCCGTTACCGTCCAACGGTTTTCCGGCGCCTCGACGATCGCGTCGCGGCCTGAGGACAGCAGTTCCCAGTACTGCTGCGGGGTTTCCGCGCCGCCGGGCAAGCGACAACCGATCCCGACAATGGCGATCGGCTCGCGCTGCGGCCGTGCCTCCAACTCCTGAATTCGGCGGAGTGCCCGCGTCAGCAAGACCCGTAGGTCATACCCATCTTCCGACATCTGCACAGCCACCCACATCTTGCAAAAGTTGTGACGTGGAACATACGACGGGCCCGGTTATGCGTCAATTGACTTGTGTATGCACAAAGTTAACCGAAGTTACCAACTAGTAGCTTGATCTTCCGCTCGATGATGTTGCCCAGATGAAACATTCACATTCGAAGGATTCACTTCAGGCCTGCTGAGGCACTCGCTGCGCGCCGATCCGATCGATCCGTGCGCGTCCCCACGCCCCCAAAGGCTCCAGCGCGGCGTTGAGCGCGGCACCGACATCGGTCAGCCGGTACTCCACTCGCGGCGGAACTTCGCGGTAGACGGTTCTGCTGACAATGCCGTCCTCCTCCAGCTCTCGCAGCTGCTGGATCAGCATCTTCTCCGAAACTCCCGGCAGCCCCTTGCGCAGTTCACCGAAGCGTCGGACCTCGTGCGCGTCCAGTTCCCAGAGAATCAGCGCCTTCCACTTGCCGCCGACCACATCCATCGCGGCGTCGATGCCGCAGATGTATGGTCCCGATCGCTTCGTGCCCATTGCCCGCCCTCTCTACCTGTTCACAAACCAATTGGTAAGTACCCGACAAAATAGTAGGTACTTGCTCCTCTGCCGGGAAACTAGCACTCTTGGTTGCAGCGCGCTGACCAGGACGTACTCGACCTCTAGGAGTTGAACCCGCAATGGCGGAAACCACGAAGACCCCGGTGACCATCCTGGGCCTCGGCGCGATGGGCCAAGCGCTGGCCGCCACCTTCCTGAAGGCCGGCCTGCCGACGAGGGTGTGGAACCGCACCCCCGGCAAGGACGCAGACCTCCTCGCGGCCGGAGCCGTCGGCGGCGCGACCGTCGCGGAGGCGATCGACGCCGACGGCCCGATCATCGCCGTACTGCTCGACCACGCATCGGTGCACGCCACCCTCGACCCGGTAGCCGACCGACTGGCCGGACGGCAACTGATCAACCTCACCAGCACCGCCCCCGGTGAGGCCCGCGAACTGGCCACCTGGACAGCGAGCCACGATTGCGACTACCTCGACGGCGGAATCATGGCGGTGCCACCCATGATCGGGCAGCACGGCGCCTCCATCCTCTACAGCGGATCGCAAGCGGTCTTCGATGCCCACCGGGAAACCCTCGAATTGCTCGCCGCCGCAGAGTACTTCGGCGACGACGCCGGCTTCGCCTCGACCTACGACTTCGCCCTGCTCGCCACCATGTACGCCATGTTCGGCGGCTTCATGCACGGCGCGGCCATGATGCGCTCGGTCGGCGTCTCCGCCGCCGACTTCGGCAGGCGAGCCACCGCATGGGTCACCGCGATGGCCCAGTTCCTGCCGGACCAGGGGCAGGTCATCGACAGCGCCACCTACACCGACCCCGTCCAGTCCATCGCCTTCCACAAAGCCGCACTCGACGCGATCACCCGCGCCAGCCGCGACGCCAACGTCACCCTCGACTTCGTCGCCCCCATCAAGACCCTCCTCGACCGCCAGGTGGCCGACGGCCACGGCGCCCTGGGATTCGAACGCATTTTCGAAGAACTGCGCTGATTCCCCGCGCGGGCCGCACTCCTCGCGGCCCGCGCAACTCCCTTCCCCGCCTCCGGAGAATGCGCAGGTCCAGGCGCGATTTGGTCCACGCGGAGGGATCCGATAATCTTGCTGAGCACACCGGTCCGGGTGGCGGAATGGCAGACGCGCTAGCTTGAGGTGCTAGTGCCCTTTATCGGGCGTGGGGGTTCAAGTCCCCCTCCGGACACAGAAAACGACCCATTTCTGCTACAGAAAACGTGTCCGGGCACTGACCGGACACTCGTCCTTCGGCAGAGCCCGTGACCTGCGGTTTTACCCCTGGGCGGGGTGAAATTGTGACCGAGAACACACTCCTGTCGGTCCTTCCGTCCTTCTCCGCGGTCGATCAGCCCGCAGGCAATCGAGCGATTTGCGGTGTGCCTGGCTTGCCTCTGGGCAATGTCGAGCAACCTCCCGCGCGCACGGCGGTGTACAGCATCCGCCCGGTTGATTCCAATGGCCGTGTGGTCGACAAGGCCGTGCTGACCGCGTTGGGTTGGCGGCCCGGTGAGCAGTTGTCGTGGCGGCTCGCGGGCGGGCTGATCGTGATCAACCGCCCCGGGTACGGCCGCCGCGGTGTCACCAAGTACGGGCACCTGTCGCTACCGGCGCCGGTCCGTCGCGGGGCGGGCATCCGCATCCATGACCGGGTTCTGCTGGCGGCGGACCCGCAGCAGGAGCTGCTGGTTGTCTACCCGCCGCAGGTGCTCGATGAGATCCTCGCGCGCCGCTTCGCAGAGGGAGCGCACGCATGAGCGCGCGCGCCGCGGCCGACATCGCCACGATCCAGATGATGATGGAACGTCTCGGGCTCACGATCGCCGACCTGTCGGCCGGGACCGGGGCAGCACCAGCGACACCGGCTTTCGCCGAGTACGTCCCGACAGTGCTGGCGGCGATGCCAGAGGGACGGACCCGAACTCACTACGGCACGTATTGGAACAAGATTCTCGCCCAGCCCGGGTGGGCGCAGCGGCGCTTGGACGAGCCGACGACGGCGGACCTACAGGTGCTGTGTGAGGCGATCCGCGCACAACGGGTGATCCGCCGCAGCGACCGCGGTGGCCGCGAGGTGCTGCGTCACGTGATCGATGCGTTGCGGCGGCTGTACAAGCACGCCGAGGACAACCGCGTCATCGACCCGCGCGACAATCCAGCGGTCCGGTTGACCAAGCCGAAGCGCACTCGCTCGAATCGTCGCGCGTTGCACAGCGATCTGCTCGCGCAGATCGTTCACGTCGCGGCCACCACGGGCAACGATCCGGAACTGGATACGTTGCTGCTGCGGCTGCACACCGAAACCGGGTGCCGCCGCGGTGGGGCGCTGGCGTTGCGGCCGCAGGATCTGGACCCGGTGCAGTCGCTGATCTTGCTGCGGGAGAAGGGCGGCACCCAGTTGTGGCAGCCGGTCTCCCCCACCCTGATGCGCGCGTTGTGCCGTCACGCCGAGCAGCGCGGCGCGGCACCGAACGAGCAGCTGCTGCGCGCACGCAACGGGAAACCGATCACCCGCCGCCGCTACAACGGACTGTTCGAACGCCTCGGCCGCCACCTGCCCTGGGTTCATTCTCACGGAATCTCGATTCACTGGCTGCGCCACACCACCACGACGTGGGTCGAACGCCATTACGGCCCGGCCGTAGCGAGCGAGTTCGCCCGCCACTCCCACAACGGCAGCGGCACCACCGGCATCTACACCACCGCCACCATCAACGAAGTCGCCGCAGCCCTCGCCCACCTCACCGGCGAACCCCACCCCTTGGCCACCACAGACCCGGCCCGGGATCCGGCCGGGAGCGGCGTGGCGACCATCCCTGCTCTGGAAGGTGCGCGATGACCAAGAGCCTTCACACCGACCAATCCACCTACAAACCCGCTTCCAACGTATCCGACACGGGTCACGACGGATTCATGGTCCAGTCCGGCCGGTGGTGGACGCGTCGTGGCCAGAATTTGATGCCGACGGATCTGGCGCAGCGGGTCGCGCTGGCCGAGCAGCAGGTGCCCTGGCAGGGCCACAGCGCGCTGTATGACGTGCACAGTGAACGGGAGATCGCCGCCGAACGGGCCCTGCACGTGTGGATGCGCGCCAAGCAGCGCCGCCAGCGCAAACGCGTCTTCCGTGCCGAACTGGCCGATGCAGAGCGTGACCGCCGCACCTCGGCTGCGATCGAGCGCGAGGACGCCACCGAGCAACGCTGGCACCGGCGCGCTCGCGCTCAGCGGCGTCGCGAAACCAACCCTGATGCGCTGGAGGGGATGCTGCACCGTCGCGCGACCCGCTCGTCGTGGCGGCTGCGCGCGGTCATGGCCATCGGGTTGCTCTGGTCAGCGGTCAACGTCGGCCGCAACCTGACCCCCGACGGCGCGCCCGGGGAGGTGAGCTGGTGGCTGCTGTGGGCGCTGACTTTCGGTATCGAGGCGATGATCTCGGTGCCGATCCTCGAGATCATGGCCCAGGCCGCCACCGCCGCACGCCTCGGTATCACCGTGCAACGCACCAAGATCCTGCTGTTCGAAGCCGTGCTCTTGACCTCCACGGTCGGACTCAACAGCGGCCCGCACCTGGCGGCCGGTGATCTCGGCCGCGCCGCGGAATACTCCGTCGCCCCGATCATGGTGGTGGTGTTGATGTGGTTGCACGCCTGGCTCACCGCCCGCAACGCCGAAATGATCTCTGCGGTCGCTGCCCGCCGCACCGAAACCGCCGCGCACGAATCTCCTGCATCGGACGCCAGCGGCACAGGCTCTGCGGAGCGCGCGATTGCATCGTCTGGTCGGCCGGTGCTGTCGCCGGTGACGCCGCGTCCGGTGTATGACGCCTCGGCGACCACCATCGCGGCCGCTGCGTCCACATCGGTGGGTTCCGCACCGGTTCCCCGAAATATGGAAACCGCTGCTGCCACGCCAGTCGATCTCGGTGCGCAGGCAATATCTCACCCGGCCGCTGAAGCCACGGCGAGAGCTGATGGCGACACCATGACCACGGTGACGGCCGACCGGTGCGGTGAGATCGCCGAGCAGTTGGTGCTGCGCAAACTCGTGCAGAAGCCCGCCCCGCAGATCGTGGCCATTCTGCAGTTGGCCGCCCAAGGGTTCAATGCCAACCGGATCGCCACCGAAATGAGCGCAATCACCTCGACGCCGTGGGCGCGCTCCACAGTCGACCGCATCATCGCCCGTGCCGAATCCCTGGGTTTCGACCCCGCCACGGCCGACCAGGGGGTGGCCGCCTAGCCCATTGTTTGCTTGGCGTGGTGCCCGCGGACACTGTTGGTGTCGCACCCCCCTTGCAGACGCACTAGTTCCGGTCAGAAAGGACGCTACTACAGAGACATACCGCGGTGGGCTGGCTTCGCCGCTCGGTCCACAGCCCCGAAAACGCGTAGTGCCCTCAGTTAGCGGCTGAGGGCACTACCAACAACACAACCCTGAAGGCTGCTGATGCTAAGCACTGCCAAGGGTAGCTCACGCCTGGGTGCGTCATCAACCGCTGCCGACCGCAGCGGCGACCACGCGCGCCACACCAGGGCCGAGCTGCCCCCGCTTCCCCAAACGTTCTCGCGCACAACCGGTCACGATCATGCGGATGACGCGATGGCGCGTGCGGTGTTCCTGCGGCTGGCGCCGCTGCTGGCCGCGCGTCGCTCGATGCGCCTGTGGAACCCGAGCCTGGACGGCTACAACGACCGCGCCCAAACACTGACCCGGAAACTGCCCGACCAGCCGGCGGCGGTTCCGATCTATCGTGACGGCCGGACCCGCCTGCTGGCGCTGGATTTCGACAGCACCCGCGACCACACCGTCGCGGTCGAGCGCGACGTCGACCGGTGCCTGGCTTGGATTCGGGAAGCCGGCGGCCGTGCGATCACCGACCGCTCCACCAGCGGCGGCCGTCACATCCTCATCCCGCTGCCGCTCGGAGTCACCCTCGATCTCGCCGAGGCCGAATCGGTCGTGCGCCTGCTGGCCGAGCGACTGCCCACCCTGGACATCACACCGATGCTCAACGCGGACAGTGGCTGCATCACCCCTCCCGGATCACGCTGCAAACAAGGCGGATACCGCCGCCTCGACGGCAGCATCGACGACGCCCTCGACACCCTCGCTACCCGATCGGCGCCCGGCTTCCTCTCCCACTTACAACAACTGGTGGCCGGGAGCGCGCACGACACGACCACCGCGCGCACAGCATGCACGACACCGCGCGCACCGCGCACAGCCGACGCAATCGCGCGCGACATGCAGCTGTGGGAGGGCGAGGGCGAGCGCGCGCGGCTGCGCGCGCAATACCGCCGCCACGGTCCGATTTCTGCGACCGTCGAGGCCTTCGCGCGCGGCGGCGTCGCGCCCGCTGATGGCCGCTGGATGACGCGCGCGGGCCGGTTGGATCGCTCCGCAGCACGCCAATCCGTGCTCGCAGCCGCCCTCGTGCGCGGCTACTGCTACCTGGACGTGCGTGCGCAACTACCTGCCGCTGGCGGCAGTTGGCGCGGGTTCGCCGACGCCTACCGCCGCTACGGACGTGGCGCCGATGCCGCGATGCGCCGCGACTGGGTCTCGGCTTGCCGGTGGGCCGAGCGCACTGTCCCCGAATTCCTGTCTGTGGCGCACAAGAGGAAAGACACAGGGGGATCCACCGGGCCCCGGCCGTCGGCGCACCCGCAGCAGCGGTGGCTGGCGGCCGCGACGTCGTGGGCGCACGCGCAGTGGCCGCGGTCCCCGCGGCGGTGGACGGTGCTGGCGGTGTTGCAGGCATTGGCGTGGGCCTCAGCAGTGGGCGGGCAGGTCGCGCGTGGTGTGCCTGTCGTCGAGTTCGGTGGCCGGTCTCTGTCGGTGGCCGCGGGTCATCTGCCCGAATCCACCGTCTGGGGCGTCCTGCGGGAACTGCGCGAACTACCCGGCGCACCGATCTTCCGCATCCGCCCAGGCCAAGAACTGCTCGCCGACCGCTACGCCTTGGTCACACCACACCACGGCGTCCGCCCCATTCGCCCCAACGCCGGCCAAACCGGCCGCACAAGGGTTGAACCCGTCCATCCCGCTTGGTCGGTCCTCGGCCTGCACTGCCGACATGTGTATGAACTCGTCACCCGCGAGGGGCTCAGCACTCCAGCCGATGTGTTCGCTGCGGCCTGCATCAGCTCGAGCGCCGGATACAACGCCTTGGCCGTCCTCACCACCGCAGGACTGCTCACCCATACCCACGGGCGGCTACAACCTGGAACAACCAGCCTCGATGACATCGCCCACGCGCATGGCCTCCACCACCGGCGCATCGAACGCCTCACCCGCCACCACCAACACCGCGCGGCCTGGAAACACTGGCTCAACCAGCACACCGGACCCGACCATTCCGACCCTCAACTCCGCTCCATGAGCGGGCAGCAGCGGCCGAACGGCATAGCCACTGTGCTCCATCGACCCGAGGCAAGAAGAAACCTCAACCCCTGCGCATGCACCGCGGCGTCCGACAGACCCCGACTCGGGAACGCCCGTGGGGCGGAATGCCCGCCCCACGTGACCACACCCAGTGCCGTGGCGGTTGCGCCCACCGTGCGGGGCGGATCCGCGCGCGGCGTGCCCGAGACCGGCGACTACGAGCGCAGTGCATGGCCCGGCCTGTCCGCTCAGCGCGCGCGATCGTCGGCCAGCACCATCGATGAACGCGCGCACACGACATCCGACCCTCCCCACGCGCGCGTCCCAGTCGAGATCTACGTGGAGACATCCGACGCGCCGATCGCTGGTGGCCGTTGGCTGATCAAAGCAGACGCGACTGTAATCTACGAGCGCCCCACAGGGGTGAAGGTGCCTTCCACTGTTCCGGCAGCTCTCCTTCGGAACTCACCATCGTGGGAACGCGTTCCTGACACAGGTTCGTAGCGGGCGACAGCCGAGGCGGAGCCCTACGTAAACCGGAGAGTCCACAATGTTTCGGTGTGTTCGGCATGTAATGGTTGACGACCGAACGCGTATGAGGCCCAATCAGGGTGCCATCGCGCCCACGATCGACGCCGAAACCGGCTTGACGCGATGATGGCTCGACGAGCACAGCACCGCACCCCTGCACCAGTCCTCCAGAACGTCTGCTGTTAGGGGCGGCTGAGTTACCGTTCCTCAGCCAATGCCTTATCGAGACCGTATGCGTTGAGGTCGAATAGCCGATCGATGATGTCAAGGCATCGTGTCCGTGTGATCTCGTCAGCTTGACGATATAAGCGAAGCACGATGGTTGTTATTTCTCTGCCGACATAGCTGCCGCGCCCTTGAAGGCTGCCTAGTCCAGTGCCTGCCGTTTCTATTCCTTTCTCGCAGGCTTGAAGCGCTGCTCGTGGCAACCTTGTCCCGAGGTTCTCCAGGCCGTCGATGAGCGTCTCTATGTTTTCAGTGAAGGCCGGTCTGGCGAGGAAGCCATCTACCAATCCGTCCTGCAAGTTCGGTTGCACATCAGAGAGTTTGCGCAGACCTGCGGATGCGGCTTCCCTGACATCCGGGTCCGGATCTGCGAAGAGCGCCGTTAGTTCTTGGCTGCTGTCTGCGATGTTTTCGGCCAGTACTTGCGCGGCTCCGAGCCGCGAGGGGGTTGCCAGAGTTCGTACATCTTCGCTGATCGGATGGGCGATCGCGCCGCGGTGGTGTGCCACCGCCCATACGCGGCCTGCGCGTGTGGCGATGCTGGTGGGTCCTTCGAGGGCACGCTGAAGGTGAGGGATGAAGCGAGTCGGTGAACGCAAGAGGCAGTAGGTCAATAGCCGTTCGGTCGCGGGCGTGTCGAACACGATCAGCGGGGCATCGAATAGTCTCTCGGCGGTATTCAGAGCGGCGTCTTGGTCGTGGTTGAGAAGTGCTGCCACAGCGTGCGAAGCGCATGTTCGGACTGCTACGGAAGGATCGTTCGCGAGTCGCCTGACCAGTGTCAGGAGCCGGTCGAGATGCTGTGCACCTTGGAATAGCGCGGCCGCAACTGCGAGGGCGGCGGTACCGCGCGTGGAGCGGAGGCCGGTGATGTAGAGATCACGAAGGTCAGCCGATGTGTGCTCGGGATTCGGATCGGTGGAGGTTGAGAGTTGATCGATGAGCGAGATCAAGCGGTCGTCGATCGCGGAGAAGTCCGATATGGCTGTGCAGACAGCGTGAGATACCTCATCGCCGTAGGTTGTTAGCGCGTGCTCGCAGAGTAGAGCGAAGAGAGCAGGGTCGATATTCGAGCCGACACTCTGAATGACATGCTTGGTCGCGGTCATGGGGATACTGCTGTCGAACTGCAGCGCTAGCCTAGCGAATCTCTCTGGGTCTTCATTTGCCCTGGTACCCAGCACTACCGCGAGATTCGATGCGCCTCCAACGGTGACACCGCTACGCTCTCTGGTGTGCTCGGAGGTGTGCTTTCGTAGCGCGGATAGCCAGTTTTTGTCGCCCATCCGCTTGGACGCGTCGCTGGAAATCGGCGGGCCGACGAACGACGCAACAATGGGTGTGGGGCTCAGGGGCGGTCCAACGAACAGTCGTTTCAGCTCCTCTAATCGACGACGAGCCGCAGTGCTCATTCGTTCGGGATCGATGCCATACAGCAGGGCGACTTGCCCATGGTGAGGTCTGAATCCTTTGTCGCCACGGAGAATTTCTGTCTCTAGTTGCCTGCAAAGCTGCTCAGCGCACCGCGCTGAATGGGCGGCGATGAGCTGGTAAGAGGCGTATCTTGGACTGTCGTACCAGCCGAGCATGAGGTTGCGCTGATCGGCGATAAGCCAGTCGATGGCATCATCGGAGTCAGGCGATGCAGTCAACGTTCTGCACACCAGGAACCGGAGTGCCTCGCTTGCTGCGCCTCGGTATGGGCCGATTGCCTCCGAAGCCGCCTGTGGGTTGCTTATCGCCAGACTCTGAAGTGCCTTTTCGACCGCCGCGAAGATCGTATCGTCCACCGTGCGGGCGTTTTTGAGCGGTCGGCCCCAGCGGCTGAGGGAAGGGGTTTGGGTCTGCAAGCGGATGTTCGAGAGCTCGGCAATGAACGGAAGAACTTCGCGGATGAAAGGCTCGGGCACCTTTTCGGCGACATGCTGAATGACGTCATGGCCTTGGGAGTGTCGCGCGAGATGCTTCGACGCAAAGGGGTCGGATGCTCCATCGGCGTGAGCGCGGGCCAGCCCACGTTTCAAATAGGCACCGATAAGTCGAGCGGCCCCAACCGGGTCGTCGTCTTCCAAGGCACCGACAATCGACCAGAAGTCGCTGTTGACCGCGATGGGCCCGCGGGCATCATCAACATGGCCTCCCTCGATCAGCTCGATCGCAAGCGGCACCAACGGCCGGCACATAGACCAGGAGATCAATGTCCGGAGACGCAGGCGCCAGTCCTCATTCGTACCAACGTAGGGGCGAAACAGCTCGGCGACACGCTGCCCTCGTTCTGTGGCTACCGAGATCAACTGCTGTGCTGCGGCTTCTACACGGTTGGGGTCAGCAAGCCACGCCTCCCAGCGGCCGGAGTTGTCAGCGGCATCGAACCACTGTGGGGCGGACAGCAGACCCAGCACAGACCGACCGATCGGCCCCTCGCTCCACGCTATGTCTTCGAGCGCATCCCAGTCGGTTGCTGTGGGTGTGAGCTGGCGAAGGACACCCACGACGACCTGCTTGATATGCGATCGGATCCTCGGTGAGCCAAGCAACTGAGTAACGACATCGCGGAACCGCTGGCGATCTTGTGCCGCGAGATACTCGACCACTTGACGTGTCTGGGCGCGTCGGAAGAGGAACTGGCTGCTGTTGGTCAGGAATTCGTGGAGGTCATCGCCTCGGGTGGCGAACGCGCGGGCGAACAAGTAGTCGAAATACGATTCGTGGAAGAATGAAACACCGCGTTCCTCGGCGACAAGGATGGCTTCCGACTCGAGGGCAGCGATTTCCTCGAGCGGAAACTCGTCGAGCAACGCGCGTGGTGCTTCCAGGGTCTGCTGCTCGCTCATGTACGCGACGAGGGTGGAGGTGATTGCCGCCCAGCTCATGTGGCCTGCACGGTTGGTGGCGCGCTGTCTGGCTTCGGTGGTCAATCGGTCATAGAGGTCCTGCAGGGTCCGATAGGAGTGCCGACGAGCTTCTTCGGACAGGTGGGAAAACACTGCGAAGTGCAGTGGGGTGCACAAGAGTTCGACTGTCGCATCCGCCAGCACGGGGCAACCGTGTTGGCGAAGATGCTCGCGGACCTGGTCGGCGCTCAACTTCTGCAGGGTGTGGCGGATCGCCAAGCCTTCGGTGTGAAGGACGAACCGCAGTCGTGGGTCGTTTTCCAAGTCTACGGTTCGGACCACAAGCAGTAGTTTGAGATTGGGTACCCTTTGGAGTTCGTCGCGTACCTCGTCGACGGCATCGAAGCTGTCTGGCATTCGCCCGCTGAAGTAACTCACTGCGTCGAGTTGGTCGACGACAAGCAGACCACGCAATCCAGCAGCCACTCCTGCCAGCAGGACCGATGGAGATTCGGGCAGACCCATCTGCTCGCCTAGATGGTCGGACGTCGGCATTGCGGTGCCGGTATCCATGCGTGCGACCGCTACGAACCATCCGCGTTGATCCAACCTCGACGCGATCTCGGCAACAACCGCTGACTTCCCGTAGCCGGCTGGGCCGTCGACCACCACAATCTGTGGGCTATCGACGTCGTCCAGCTTGCCGATGATGGCCTGCGCTTCCGAACGTGGAACGAACCCGAAGCTCGGCTTCGCGTGCTGCACTCGCCGCTGGTGACGTTCGAGCGTGCGATGCAGCATTCGACGAACGGTGTCATCACCAGCGAGGAGACGCTCGATAAACCTTGGCTTGAGGAATGCGGCGACCTGGGGCGCCGAAATATTCTCGTGGCGATGCTCGCTGCAGAAGCGGCCGACTGCATCGAGGACATCGTTTGGGTCGCCAGCGTAGAGGGTGCGGAACGCAAGCCATACGGTCCGTCGAAGCAGTTCTGTCGGGTGATGTTCCACCACGATGTCCTTCAGAAGTCGCCACGCCACTTCCTCGGTGACTGCCCAATACTCGACGATGGTGGCGAAGTCGGGCCGGAGCACCTCAGTTAGTTGGTCATTGAACTCGGCGATCGTCAGGGTCGCTCGCGCCCGATTACTGAGGTCAAGAAGCGGGTTTGCAGTACTCGACGTGATGAGCCGATATCCACGTCCAAGCTCGATCTGGTGCTTCGCGCCTGCCAGGACACTGATCCGACCGCTAGCGTCGCCCTTCTTGAGTCGGGCGATCGTCCATGTGGTGGCGACGTTCTTCGTTTGCTCGCCCCATGTCCTACCCGCGACGTCTACTTCGAACTCGATCCCGACGCCGGCGTCGCCCGGCGGTTCCAATCTGATTCGATGTGCTTGGCCGTGCAAGAGGTCCGCGACGCGGATCGCCGTCCAGAGGTCCTCGTACTCGTTTCCCGCCTTGTCGGCCGCCCCGCCGCGAAGCGCGGTCATCGCGCCGCGCCCGACGATGGTGACGCAGACATAGCCGCCATAACCGAAGCCCACGCTCCTCGACGTTTCGGCGTTCTATTTCCGCCGCTGGGTTGACACCGACCGACCCAAGATTCTACGTGGAGGAAAGCTAACTACCTCCCGATCAAGGCCAGCATAGGGAGAAACCGTCACTGCCAATTCATCAACGACCTCTGACCGTCGGCTGTCGCCATCCACTGGGGTGACACTAGTGCGTTAGCCGCTCGGTGGGCGATGGGTTCGTACTGCACAGGCCGTCCGCCGTCGACTACGACGATCACCTGGCGGAGGTATGCGCCATGAAGCTGGCGAAGTTACGCAGGTGACGCATCGCCCAAGACGTCGCCACGCCGCGGTAGCCGCGTACGAGGCGGAGGTCGGTCGATTGGAGACGACGACCGCCGCACGCCATCGCCCTGCTCGGCGACGCGCTCGAGCGGACCCGCCAGGGTGGCGATGCCGTCGGCGCGCGGTGCGGCCGGAGACCTGACGCGGACCTCGTCCTCCAGCACAACCGGACGCCGTTGTCACGGTGGTCGCGATGTCCTGGGTGGTGACAGCGGGCGTGCGGCCGAAGGCGGGGCGCTACCGCGGGAAATCACCCTGCCGTCTGTGCCGTGCGCGGGCGTTGAGTGACCGGCATCGTTCGGGCGGGACTGGCGCCGTCAGTTGCGCGATCTGCGTCCTCCGCTGCTCACTGGTATCGCGCTTGTGGGCGCCATCGAGGTGCTTGAGGAGCATGGGTATAAGTTCAGGCGGATTGCGGGGACATCGGCCGGCTCGATCATTGGCACCCTCGTTGCTGCGGGACTATCTGCTAAGGAGCTCGTCAACATTATGCAGTCCGTGGACTATCGGAAATTCAGAGACGGCGACTTCACCGACCGGTTCGCCGCCGGCAAGGCGCTCGGACTGCTGTTCAAGCAAGGTATATTCCGCGGCAACTACCTAAGGAATTGGCTTGACGAGATTCTCGCAGCGCGAAATATGCGCACCTTCGCAAACTTCGAGTACAATGACACCAACCTGCCTCCTGCCGAGAGATATCGACTCGTCGTTATGGCCTCAGATATCAGCCAGGGCTCCCTCCGCCGGTTGCCCTGGCAATACGACTGCTACGGACGCGATCCCGGCGCACAGCATGTTTCTGAGGCGGTGCGGGCTTCGATGTCGATTCCGTTCTTCTATACCCCGGTGCGGTGGGACACCGCTGCCGGCGAGAAGTCTTGGCTCGTCGATGGTGGTCTACTCTCGAACTTTCCCATCGGCGTTTTCGACGCACCAAGCGGTGTCGAACCGAAGTGGCCAACAATCGGAATCAAGCTCTCTGCCAGGCCCGGTGCAGCACAGGGAAGCATCAACAAAGTAACGAATGTCATCAGCATGGGTCGGGCGATGCTGGACACAATGACCGGCTTCTATGATCGCATGCATCTAGACGATCCATCCGTTATCGATCGGACAATATTCGTCGACACCGGCACAGTAAAGGCTACCGACTTCGACCTCTCCGAGGAAAATCAGAACCTGCTTTACACGAACGGTCGTGCCGCCGCCACAAAGTTCATGGATGGAGGAGATGGACGTCCCGCGTGGAATTTCGAGCGGTACGTCGCAAAGCACAGGCTCACCACTTAGCAATTGCAATAATAATTGGCCAATTTTCGAGATTGAGGATCGGAGAGCATGAGATCGATCCCCGCGATCTCAAGCAAGTGAAAGAAACGGTAGAGTTTACAATATTTCAGGTAGAGGAAGCGAGAAATAAGGTATGAGGATACGCGAAATAGCATAGTCTACTTGAGCGATCGCGTCGCAGATGCGCTGTGAAGGAAATACCTAAAACGGGGTGAGAATCTATCCGATCTTGTTGCCTATGGAACACAGGTCGAAACTTCATCAAGCTTCGTGCTGAGGCACACGCTCTGGGAAGACGTCATACGGCGGGAGACAGAAGCCCGGCGGGAGGGCAGTGGCACATCGAAACGCGGCGTCGACGCTGTCGCCCCCTTTACTGTGGCGCGCGCTCCTGCGACCACGGGTACAGGCTGAGCAGGTTCGCGGTGGATCCGATGTAGACCCGGCGTAGTCGATGTCGCTGTCGGGCGTGGCCAGGCCGAATGCGGTTGATCCGACGACGCGTTCGAGGAGGAAATTCATGCTCAGCCCTTCACGCACAGGACTTGGCGCAGGGTCGCCACGACGTCGATCAGGTTGGCTTGGGCGGCGATGACCTGGTCGATGTCCTTGTAGGCGGCGGGGATCTCGTCGACCACGCCAGCGTCCTTGCGGGACTCGACGCCCTCGGTCTGGGCGATCAGATCGGCGCCGGTGAACTGCTTCTTCGCTGCGGTCCGGCTCATCCGGCGGCCCGCACCGTGCGAGGCGGACTGGAATGAGGCGGATTTCCCTTGCCGCGCACCACATACGAGCGGGTGCCCATCGAACCGGGGATCAAGGCAAGATCCCCGGCGCCCGCCCGGACTGCGCCTTTCCTGGTGACGAGCATCGGCACGTCGTCGATGATCTCCTCGGCGACGTCGTTGTGGTGGCAGAAACCTCGTGATAGTCGTGCCGCGTCAAGCGCCCGAGCCGCCGACTAACTGTCTGCACCTACGCCCACGGCCTCGTGGTCGGCATACACCTGACCGGGAAAGCGCTATTCGAACCGGGCCGATATGACGAGATTCTCGATGTTTGCTCCGCAAATCCTGAATGGAAACGACTGTTAGCCAAAGAGTTTCCAGCTGACGCCGTCTTGCAGGAAACGCTTCGGTTGAGGCACCCCTCCTTCGACGGCGAGGAGGAGTACCTGATCAGGATCGACAAGCCGGAGTTCCCCCGGCGGCCGTGGTTCACGTACCGGTTCGTGCCCAAGCTCGCGGCCTAGCGCGAGGTCGAGCCCGCTGCGCGGCGGGACGATCGGAGGGGGGCTCGCCGCGGTCATCGAAGACGCGGTGATTGCATCCCGCGGCGAGGTCGGGCAGGTAGATGATGTCGTCGCATGTGCGGCAGCGGTAGGTGCGATGTCCACCGCCCCGGCCGGCCTGGCAGGCTGGCCAGCCGATCGGGTCCGAGGCGGTGGCCTTCGTGGCAAACGCCGCGATGGACGTGCATAACGCCCATCGCGGGTCCGGTACAGCTGATCGCCGTTGACGACCGCGCTGTCGATCTCTAGCGTGAGCCACCAGTTAGCCGAACGCATGTTCGAATCGTATCTCGGATCGCGCTGGGGAATTTGTGCGAGACCGCGCGGGTGTGACGACAGGTTGTAGTTGTCACCTACAGATCGCAACTGTCACCAGCGGACGTCGCCAGTCGAGCCCTTCGGCCGAATCGTTGCTGTCGTGAAAATGATCGAATAAGGGGACGTGGCGGCCTCCATAGGATCAGCCGATCATGTTTGAAGCCCGATCATCGGCGGCCGAGCCCAAGTCTGCGAGATGATCATCGTCATGGACGATGACGACACGGTTGTGGCTGAGTGGGTCGCATGGCTCGTCGACGCCGCGCAGTCTGGAGAGACTCTCGACCTGGCAGCAGGCCTCGCCCCCGAATCGGACGACCGGAACCCCGCCTGGGCCGAAGCCTGGGGAACGGAACGGCAACTACCCGCCGCCGCGCTTCGCACCGTACTCATCGACCGTGACCTGTCGGTCGGTCCTCGCGGGTTACGGATCAACGGTGTACGAATCACCGGGCCGGTCGATCTCGAAAACGTGCAGTTCGAGCACCCCCTTCACCTCACTGGATCCCGCGTCGAACCCAACATCGACCTGTCCGGCTCGACGTTGAAAGAACTCAACCTCAGCGGGTCTTACATCACCTCACTCAACCTCACTAACGCGACCATCACCGGTGGCCTGGTCGCCCGTGACGAGTTCACCACCGGCATGATCCGGGCCCCCGGCGCGAGCATCGGCGGCCAGCTCGACCTGAGGGGCGCCAAACTCACCAACCCCAACCAGGACGTCCTCGACCTCGGAGGCGCGACCGTCACAGGTGGCCTGGTCGCCGAGGGGTTGACCGCCACCGGCAAGATCAATATCACCGACGCGAGCATCGGCGGCCAGCTCGAGCTGAGGGGCGCCAAACTCACCAACCCCAACCAGGACGTCCTCGACCTCACAGGCGCGACCATCACACGTGGCCTGGTCGCCAGCGACGAGTTCACCGCCACCGGCAAGATCCATATCCCCGGCGCGAGCATCGGCGGCCAGCTCGAGCTGAGGGGCGCCAAACTCACCAACCCCAACCAGGACGTCCTCGACCTCGGAGGCGCGACCGTCACAGGTGGCCTGGTCGCCGAGGGGTTGACCGCCGCCGGCGCGATCCGGGCCCCCGGCGCGAGCATCGGCGTCGAGCTCAACTTGGACGGCGCCACCCTCACCAACCCGAAGGAGGGGGTCGCCCTCGAACTCGGAGGCGCGACCGTCAGATCATTGTGGCTGACAATGACAGAGGTCGACGGAACAATCGACCTGAACCGGACGACGATCACCGACCTGCGCACCCCGGGAGACTCCGTTCCCCACGGGCAACTGATCGCCACCGGCTGGGAGGTCACCGATGTGCACGGACTGATCCGAACCAATCGCGCCGCCGCAAAACGGTGGCTGAAGACGGCCGGGACAAGGTTCACCGTCCAGCCCTGGCATGCCCTGGCCGCGGTCTACGACCGTACGGCCAACCCGCCGACGCCCGGCGACTCAGATACGATGCCGCCAACCAGGTCACGAAGCGTGCACGGTGTCGCTTCAAGCCGCTGCGCTGGACCTACCGGGCGGTCGCCGGACACGGCTACTACCCGCTCGCCGCCGCGGGGTGGCTGGTCGTCGCCTTCATTCTCGGGACCGTGCTCGTCGCCTACAACCAAGCCGATTTCGTCCCGACCAAGCCGGACGCCGCACGCACGGCAGCAGAAACCCACGCACACAACAACGGCGGCGATCCGCCTCCCTCACCTATCACTGCCCACGTTGACTGCGATCTGTACCCCGGCTACCCATGCCTCATTCCGGGGACCTACACCCTCACCAGCATCGTCCCCGCCGCCCTCGGCACCCAGACGGACTGGACAATAAAATCCAGGCCGTCGCGCGTCATCAGCTGGGGCTTACCCATTTTGCGGCTCCTGTCCTGGGTATTCACCGCTATCCTCCTCGCCGGCGTCACCGGCCTACTCCGGAAAACCTGAACGCTGGTCCCATAGCGATGGGTATCTCGACACCCGAGCGATAGGTGCGTGGTGTAACCGTCGGGACCGCTCAGTATCGTCGCCGGAATGTGCCCCGTGCCCGATGACCGGTCGGGGCGGATTTGCCAAGGCATGACTAGCCGGAGTCCGGATCCTGCTTGCAACCCCTCAGATGGTTGCTCGAGACAGATACAACCTGCATTCGGTCACAACCCTCGCCTGCTACCACTTCGCCGGTTCCCAGAGGCCTCCCTGGGGATCCTGGTAGCGCACACGGCCCTGGAATCGTTCGATCAGCGGCAATAGCTCGGCCTTGGCCCGGTCGCGAGACCAATCCTTGTTCGGGGTGATTGTGGGCCGCACCACGCCGAGTGGATTGGCGGGGCCGACGGTTGCGCAATGCCAATGCGGGGTCGCGCGAACCATCAATCATCGGCAGCCGTCAGCCGACCGGCATCCGGTGCGAGGCCGACCATCCGCACTATCGGTGTGACGTACTTCATACGCTCGTTGATTGGATGCCGGAGCGGCCGGAGCGCTCGATCTGTGCAGGTAGGAGCCATGGACGCGAAAAAGTCAGCTGAAACAGTTCCGAAGAAATTTGGAGCGTGGATAGTATTGTGGGTACCTCGACCTGTGGTCGAGAGTTGCGATTCGACCGCTTGCGCAGGTCATACCCAGTGATCCATGGTGCGCCATCAGGGACTCGAACCCCGAACCCGCTGATTAAGAGTCAGCTGCCATCGTGCTGGGTCGCACGCCTTGCGGAAGGTCCCAACCTTCTGATCCATAGTCCGAGTGGCGCGTCGTTGAGCTGCCGATGCTATGGGGTCGCCGTAGCTTTCGTCCGATTCGTGTCGGTGCCCAGGGTGACCATTCGAGGTATGCAGTTTCGCTCACTAGGGCACCATCCTTTCTGCAACCCGAACAGGTAGGGTTGTGACCTCTCGGTCCCGGTGGGTGCATGGCCTAGATCGCGTGCCATTCGATGGCCAGTATGAGTTCCGCCAGCCCTGCCGGGCCGAGGGCCGCAGACCGGCGTCAGGAACATGCCCCGTGTGTGAGGGCCGATTAGTGAGCTTCCGGCAGCGGCCCTCGAGACCGGCGAGGTGCGGATTCGACCTCGAAGGAGACAGCCGTTGTTCGTCGGCTGGGACTGGGGAAACGCTGCCCACGACGTGACCGTGATCAACGACGCCGGGGGCCGGGTCGACCGGCTGAGGATCCCTCATACCGAGGACGGCATCGCCCGGGCGCTGGCCGAACTGGCTCGTCACGGCGACCGTACCGATCTGCCGGTGGCGATCGAGACCACCCGCGGCTTGGTCGTGGACCGCCTGCTCGCCGCCGGTCACCCGGTGATCGCGATACACCCCAACGCATTCCATGCCGCCCGGCCACGCTGGGGCGCAGCGCGGGCGAAGAACGATCCCGGCGACGCGTTCAAGCTGGCGGACTTCGCGCGCACCGACATCCACCGCCTGCCGCGGCTGGTGCCGACACTGCCGGAAACTCTCGAGCTGCAGGCACTGACCCGCCAGCGCGGCGACCAGCTGGGTCTGCGTATCGCGGCTGCCAACCAGCTCGCCGCCCTGCTCGATGCGCACTGGCCCGGGGGCAAAACCGTTTTCGCGCAACTGCATTCGCCGATCACGCTGGAGTTCCTCGACCGCTACCCGACCCCGCAGAGCGCCGCCGGGCTCACCCCGGCCCGCCTCGAGCAGTTCTGCAAACGCCGAGGCTACAGTGGCCGCCGCAGCGGAAGCGAACTGCTGGCCCGACTGCGTGAGGCGCCGGTGGCCGCCACCCGCCTCGGGCAGGCCGTGGTGGCGCAGTTGGTCCGCGCCCAGGTCGCGGTCGTGCGGGCACTGCAGGCCGGCATCGACGCCCTCGAAACGATCATCACCGAGGCCGTCACCGCACACCCCTACGCCCGGTTGCTCGGCGATCTGCCACGCGTGGGCACCCTGAACCTGGCCCAGATCATCGGTGAGGTCGGCCCGATCCTCGAGCGCACCACCAGCTTCGATCAACTGGCCGCGGAGACCGGTGTCGCCCCGGTCACCCGCGCCTCTGGCAAGACCCATACCGTCGCGTTCCGGCACGCCACCAACCGACACGCCCGCCAAGCCCTGCACGTCTGGTTCGACAACAGCCGCCGCGCCCACGCCTGGGCCGCGCAGCGCTACGCCGCGGCCCGTGCACGCGGGCAACGCCACCCACACGCCCTGCGCACCCTCGGCCGCGCTTGGCTGCGCGTCATCTGGGCCTGCTGGCGCACCAAAACCGCCTACAACCCCACCCGCCACCAACCGGAAAAACAACCGACCGCCGCATAGGGGTTGACTCAGGAAACTCATACGATCAGGGCGGTCCGCTCATCCCTCACCCGGTCACCCTCGACGCGGAATGGAACGCCGAGTGCGGCCACCACCTGTCCGCCTGGTGCCTGGACTGCTCGACGTGCGCGGACTGCACCGGGACCTGCTACTGCGGTGCCGCCGAAGAGGAGGACCCGCCGGTCTACCTTTTGGATCTGGCCAGCTGATCCGCTTCAGGTAGACCGTGTCGTCGGGTGCTCGCAGTCCGCGTCGATGGGCGGTGTGTACACGACGTGACCACACGCGGTGCAGAAGTGGAGGCGGTGAATGCCGCCGGCCTGCAGGCACGCGAGTGACCCGACAAGCATCCGCTTCGGGCCGAACTGCTGCCCGCAGCGCGGGCAGCCGCGGGGCCACGGCTCGGCCCACTTGCCGTTGCGCAGTCGGTAGAGGCGGCCGGGGTCGACGATCCGGCCGTCGCTGAGCCGGTAGACCAGACGCGGGTTATCGAACACAGGTTCGATCCCGTCACGTACTGGTCGGTCTGGCCGGGATAGGCTCACCGGCATGGTTCAGGTCGGTGACAGAGTCCTGCTGGTCGCGGGCGGGGTCTCGGTGTTCGAGGTCCTGGAACTCGAAGACGACGAGCACGCGATCGTGCAGGCCGTGCTCGAGGCGCCCGGCCGCTACCCGTTCAGCGTCCGCACCGAGACGCTCGTAGCGGCGGACCCCGCGTCGGAGGCGTAAGGCGGGTAGGCCTACCTGCTGCCGTCGATGCGATCGAGCGCCGCGGCGAGCAGTGGCAGGGTGCCTTCGGCCAGGCGGTACTCCACGATCGTGGGGTTCTGCGGGTCGTCGGTGCTGCGTGACTCGATCAGGCGTGGTGGCGGCAGCTTGTCGGTCGTGGCGTGCATGGCCCGCCGCATCGTCGTGCTCATGCCGCCCAAGGCCTTGGCGCCGGTGAGTTCCTTGATCCGTTCCGGTGTAGCCACGCCGCCTTCGTCGACCAGCACCCGGATCCATCGCCGCCCTGCCGGGCCGAGATTGCGCAGGAGCCGTTCGAGGAACTCCTCGTCCCACTCGAACTCTTCCTTGTCGTCTCGCAGTACTCGGCGGGTGCCGTTGATCCGCAAGGGGAGACGTTCGGCAAGGGCTATCTGGGCGGCGAGCAAGCCCAGCTGTAGCCGCGATTCCACGGTCATCGGCGGCAAGTTGGCGATCATCAGGTAATGCAGCTGTTCGCGCGCTACCTCGAGTGCATCGATATCCCCCGGCTCTCGCATGCCGATCAGGGTATAGCGCTGCCCTGCGGTTGCGGTCACGGATCAGGCTGGCAGCGGTCAGTACCAACCCGGGAAACGTTCACGCCGCGATGACGAACCGGGTCAGCTCCTGCGGATGCCGTGACGACACAGCGCGTTGCCCGGCGCGCTCGCGGATCGCGCATGTCGGCCCGATCCCTTGCACGACCGATTGCGGCGACAACAGCCATCCACCGCAGCGGCGGCAGTGGGCAACCAGTCTCACCATGGGACGGTCGTCGGTCGCGGCCATTCCGTTCTCCTCTGGCCAGGGGTCTCCGTCGCGAAGTGTGGCACGACGGACCGACATCGAACGACGAAAACTGCTTCCAGTGGCGTGCAGCTCGGCGAACGGTGCCGCCCGCGGTCCCGGCCACCGGTATGCTGACACGGCTTTACGACCGGCGACGCTCTCGATCTTGGCGGTGAGACCTCAGACCGTTTCAGAAGTACTTGACAGGGAACTGTGCTCGTGCCCGCATTACGAGTGTCTGGGCGGCACATCGGTCATGGCCTGGGTCGGCTTCCCCGCCGAGAAGTCCAGCTGGACCGGTGCGGAAGGGAAACCCAAGTGGTGCCATACATTCCCCTTAACCAAGCCCGGATTCAGCCACGAGTGCGGCTCCACGGTGGCCGCAATCGACCACGACAGCAACGACATTGGCATCACGATGATGTTGCCCTCGACGATCACAGCACGCTGGTGCCGGTGCTGACCGAACACGAAGTCGGCCGCGGTCCGAAGACCGGGGCCGACTTCTCGGACAAACCGCAACATCTCTCCCAAGTACCGCGGTTCGAGTCCCGAGACTGCCTACACTGCGGCAATGACCATTGCCTTGCCGACGTTGACCGTCTGTTCAAAAGGCCACACCGTCAACTATCCGGCCGACCTGGAAGACACCGCCGCAAGTACCCAAACCGATCTCGGATTCTGTGTCACCTGCCCTTGTGGGGTCGTCACCTTCGCCATCGCCTGGGCCGGAGACCGAATTCGCATCCAAGAACAAGGCGACCTGAGCCTGTACAGCGAATTCGAGGCGACCGGCTGGCCGGAATCCGACCTCGGCGACCCCCGAATCGGCTCATTCCTGTGCCGCACGGTCCCACCCCTGGGTGCGGCAGCGTTCGCCAAACAAAGCAAACACGGCCGATAACCCGGATACCGGTACAGCAGCTCGGCCACCTCGGCTACCACCTCGATGAACGGTCGTCGGCAGCCAGCCAATTAAGTTGCGGCGGTTCGTATGCTCAAAGGTTGCGCTCATGCTGACCGGCTTGGAGTAGCCGTGTTTGTCGTGTCAGCCGAATATGAACTGCCGCATCACATATGGGTCGAGTATCCGGCCCTGGGCTCACGATTCGACACCTGCATCGGTGCCGTCCGCGCCACGGTGGTCACCCCGCCCCTCGCAGCGCCGCCACGTATCGCCGTAATACCGATCTTCGGAGCCGCCGGACTCGACGGCGCCTTCAAAACCGTGGGAGCTCAACCCTACGGAGCAGCCCTCCTCGTAGTGTCCGGACTGGGCATCATCCTCTACGGCCTCTACAGCTTCGCCATGGCCCGTTACACCAAGATGTAGTCGGGCACCAGCCGCAGCGAGTTGCCCTTCGAGGCTTGCCACGCGGGATCGACGAGTCGAAGGTCTGTGAGTCGGTCTCAACGCTGACGGCCATTCCGCGACTGGCTGATCAGTCGCTTAATGCCGTCTCGCGCAACGAGTTCAGGGTCTTGGCCAGGATGCGTGAGACCTGCATCTGGGAGACGCCGAAGTGCTCGGCGATCTGGATTTGGTGTTGGGATTCGAAGAATCGCATGAACAGTACCTCGCGTTCACGCTCGGGCAGCGCGGCGATCAGGGGTTTCACCGCCAGGCAGTCCTCGACGGTGCGGTAGTCCGGCTCCTCGGCGCCGAGAGCATCCAGCAGCGACAACGGCGTGTTGTCGTTGTCGTAGTCGGCGGTCGCGTCGATCGAGGAGCTCTGGTAGCCGTTATGGGCGATCATTGCCTGGGTGACATCGACTACGCTGACGCCGAGCTGTTCGGCGATCTCGCCAGCTTTGGGCATGCGACCCAGTCGCTGCAACAGCATGTCGATCGTGGGCCCGATGCTCTGCTGGATTTCCTTGAGCCGCCGCGGTACTCGCACCGCCCAGGTGTAGTCGCGGAAATGGCGGCGGATCTCGCCCATGACGGTTGGTACCGCGAAAGCCAGGAACGTCGCCCCGTGATCGGGATCGAAGCGGTCGACGGCGCCCATTATCCCCACCCGGGCGGTCTGCAGGAGATCGTCGAAGTTCTCGCCGCGGCCGGCGTACTTGCGAGCGATGTGTTCGGCCAGTGGCAGGCATCGCCTGATCAGCACCTCCCGCAGGGCAACTCGGCGCGGGTCGTCCACATCCAGCTCGGCCAGCTGGGCGAACAACGGTTCGAGGTGGTCGTAGTTGTCGCTGCCGCGGCGCGTGTGCGGAGTCCTCGCGGGGGAAGTCCGTGTCGACTTATCGGTCATCGGTGCTGCCTCGGATCCAGCTGAATCGGCGATGGTTGGCTACCCGGACAACCGCAGTGATGAACGGGGTGGGGAGCGACGATCGAGGTCGATGAAGGTCGCCAGGACGCGAGGTGGAGCCAGACCGAAATTGCCTCGGCCTGGCACGGGGTACGGGGATGCCGGCACCGATAGGGCCGGGACATCCGTCGTGGTGTCGTGTTACGGGCTGGGCTGGGGCAGGTTGCAGTTGTTCACTTTGGGGTTGACCCCTGCGTAGTTCAGCGGTCCCGCGAGGACGGTGACCGCGATCGTCCCCAGGCTGGCGCAGTTCTGGTCACGCTCGGTGAAGTATCCGCGTTGACCGGCGGCGACGACACCGATGATCAACCACACGAGCACCAGCAACGGCACTAAGACCGTGTCTCATGTCGCTGTGACTGGTTATCGGTGGGTCGAGATGGACTGTGATCGGTTGTGGTGCATGATGTTCGGCCGTGTCGGACAAGTTGTCGAAGCGTCTCGTTCCGGACGAGCTTTGGGCGATGGTGGAGCCGTTGCTGCCGAAGTTCGAGCCACGACCGCAGGGTGGGGGTACTGCTCCGACCGACGAGCGGGCGGTGTTCACGGCAGTGGTATTCGTGCTGACCAGCGGGTGTGCGTGGCGGATGCTGCCACCGCCATTCGGGGTCACCGTTCCAACGGCGCACCGCCGGTTCACGGTGTGGACCGAAGCCGGTCTCTGGCGGCGGCTACATCGCGCGATACTCGATGAGCTCGGCAGCGAGGGCTTGATCGACTGGTCGCGTGCAGTGATCGACGCAGCAAGCGTCCGGGCGAAAAGGGGGGATCTCTGACCGGCCCGAGCCCGGTTGACCGCGGCAAAGTCCGGCTCGAAAATCCACCTACTGTCCGATCGGGCGGGAATACCACTGTCGGTGGCGGTTTCGGCGGCCAACACCAACGATGCCGAGGCATTGCGGCCGCTGGTCAAGGCGGTCCCCGCGGTTCGGTCGCGGCGCGGTCCGCGTCGGCGCAAACCGGCCGAACTGCATGCCGACAAGGCGTACGACACCGCCGAGCTGCGGCAATGGGTGCGTGATCGGGGTATCGCCGTCCGCATCGCGCGCAAAGGCATCGAATCCTCCCAGCGCCTCGGCCGCCACCGCTGGGTCATCGAACGCACCATCTCCTGGCTCACCGGCTACCACCGGCTCAACATCCGCTACGACCGCAAAGCCACACACTTCCCTGCGTTCCTCACCCTTGCCGCGGCGCTGACCTGCTTCAAGAAGCTGACGAAATACGCCACATGAGACATCGTCTTAGCCGCAAAGCCGAGTTCCGTGCTACGGCCGGGTGCCAGGTGAGTGCGGGAGTCGTCCGCACCGTGTGTTATTCGGTGCAAGTCCATACGCTGTACAGTGCGTCGGCACCTTCACCACCACACGCCAACTCCCTTTCCGCGCGGATCTTCTCCCGCAGCGGTGCCGGATAGCGGACGTTAAGTCGATGTTAGGCCGATTGCAAGTCTGCGCCACAATCATTGTCGGCAGGTAGGTATAGCTCAGGCGGGAGTTGACACAACATGAATCAACGAGCGAGCACGGCTTTCGGGATTGCCGCAGTGGGAATCGTGGCCGCGGGGTTACTGGCGCCGCAGGTCGCCGCCGATCCAAACCCGCAGCGACATACGCTCGCGCCCGGTGTCTGGTGCGTGGGGACGACTTGCCGCAACGACACCGATCAGACCCATCGTATCGATTGGGATGCGATCTGCTGGAATCTCGGAGCGACGCAGGAGTGGGTCACGGTTCCGGGGCAGCATACCTGGGTGGGACCGCACAACTGGGCGGGCCTGAACGCGGAATGCCCAACCGAGCAAGAACCGGGCAAGTGGGTGCAGGACCCGCCCTACTACTACAGTCCCCTCAACGATGGCCTGGGCTACTACACGCATCCGCAGCCGCGCTGGGAGTCCGGTGACATCCACAAGGGTGTGGTCCGGGATGCACGGTACACCGATGCGGTTCCGGATAACTCGCAGCCTCCCGCCCCCTCACCGCTCCAATCTCTCCTGAATCTCCTGGGTCTTCCCAGCGGGTCGGTGGCCGGCTGAACGAGTCCCTCGGCGAATCCGGAGGCTTCATCTCCTGGAGAGAATCGAGTCGGGACGTAATTTCTTCGGTGTGTCGATGGACGAGCAGATCCGGTAAGGGGCTGCCGAGGCTCGCCGCGACGGGCTGCAGCTGGTCGGTGAGGGCGGTCTGCTGGCGCGGATGACAAAATTGGTGGTGGAGTCCGCGCTCGGGGGCGAGATGGATGATCATCTCGGTTATGCCAAGCACCACCCCGGCTGGTCGTGACGGGGGGAGCTCCCGTAACGGCAAGCGGGCCAAGACGATCGAGGCCGGGCCGGTGGAAATCGCGGTGCCCAGGGACCGGGAGGCGAGTCCAACCGCTGGAAGGGCGCCCTGAAGGCCTTCGAGATCACCTTCGACGGACGCCTGTCCGCCGGCCGCAACTAACCCGAGTCAACAACCGAAAGGAAAGTGGGTTACACCGAGACTGGACAGACCCCGTATCGTGACCGAGCCGAGTTCCTTGATGGCATGGGTCGAGGAGACAAGTGTGGATCAATAGAGTTCTTGTCGATTTCTTTCGCAGACGGGTTGCCCCGCCGGTTGCTCAGCTGGAAGAGGTGGGAAGAGCCGATGGGGAAGTCTTGCATGGGGTCGCCGACGAGCTGCGAAGGGATCTACAGCAGCGACAAGAGGTCGACCTGGAAGCTCAGCGCCAGATCCTCAGCGAGGCCGGTGGCGGTGGGGGAACAACGAAGGGCAGCGCCCCTGAAATCACAGCTAGATCTGACTTTCAACCGCTACGCGAGGCACTTGGGCCGCTCGTGGAACATATGTGGTTCTCTAATCGGGAACCCCGCTTCACATTCCCGGATACCATGCTTCGCTCGGAGATCGAAGCGGCTCGGATCCAGTTCGCTGCGTTGCGGCCGAAAGTCGAACAACTCGGCTTCGGTGATTGGCACCGCGAAGCCATGGAGAGAATTTCCTGGCAAATGGCGGACGCCCCTTTGGCCAGGTACGCAAACCCGTACGGTTCATCGGTCACGGATGCCGACTTCGAAGGGATAACCGGCTGGGTCGACGCCGAAGGCGTTCTTCATGCCGTGGTGCACAGGACGGACCGTACGCCCGCTGGAAACGTTATGTTCGGTCGCATGATGGACAGCATCGGCGATCAGGTACGGGCCATCGAGGGTTGGTGGTCACCCGGACGCGGGCCGTCCGACAACCTCGCCAGTTTCAACGCAGCTGTACGGGATTCGCATCTCTCACCAGAGGATGCCGCACGCAGCAGTACGTTCACCGGAAAGATGGCCAGCCGATACGGATTCACCGACGTGAACATCGTCGCGATGGATGGACGACCTGGCGAGTGTCGTAGTGTCAGGGTGTTGTTCACCAGACCCGACACCATGACATCTCCTTAGATGCGTCTCCCCCCGTGCCGATGCCGTCTGCTGGTTAGCGACCCATGCGCTGCAACCGCGGAGACGAGTCTGCAATGTCCAATCGCCGGATTGCTCGCGGATGCCCCCGGCGACTACCCTGAGTAGCGGCCTCACCTGCGGCTACACCATATCCGTCCAGGTTTTCAGCAAATGCTACGGCGACCCTGGTAGCAGCAAAGGTGAATCGCAGGTTTCCGGAGCAACTCCTTAGCGACAGTTTTCGCGTTGGGGCTCGACTCTGGCGAAGCGCCCGGTGAGAGCTTATTTTTTTCCCAGCTAGCGATGGATGCGAAGCGACTGGACCCAGCCCCCGCGACGATGAATCGGCCGCAGCTACGAGACAAATCTGCTGCTTCGAAGCTATCGATCAGCTATGTTCAGTGCAAGCCCGTGTCAACACGTGGAGGCAGAGCATGGCGGTCGGCACATTCAGGTATCAGAACTCTTCTGGGTACTCCGAGCAGATTCAGAACCCCGAGGAGTACCGCACCTACAACATCGAGATCACGCGAGGGTCGGTAGAGAACAACACCAACGCCACGGCCCGCATGTACACCGAAGAGGACGGCCGCGGAAACTCCGACTACCTCAACCCCGGAAACAGCAGGTACATCACCACCAGCTACCGAAGCTGCGTTTTCACGACCTAGCCATTCCATCACCGTCGGTCGAACCGTCACGGGTTCGAGACCGGCTTCGGTTTCAGACCAGCGCCGTGAGGTTCACCCCGGGTAGTGGACACCGAGTTAGCAGGATCGATGGTTCTGCTGGTAAGGATGTTTGCTGTGCCTCCTCGTAAACGTCGGTCGTATACGACCGAGTACAAGGTCGAGGCTGCTCATCGGGTGATCGACACTGGTCGCACGATCGCCGATGTGGCCCGAGAGCTGGGGATCGACGCCGGGATGCTGAGTACCTGGGTCAGAGACGAACGCCGCCGCGTCGAGGCAGCCACCGGGCAGGGCGAGGAACCGTTGTCGGCGCCGGAACGCGCCGAACTACAGGCGCTGCGAAAGCGAGTCACCGAGCAGGACAAGGACATTGCCTTCCTCAAAAAGCCTCGGCGTACTTTGCCGCGATGCAGAACAACCGGCCCGGTTCGATCTGATGGCGAAGTACGCCGCCCCCGACACCGCGGCGGTTGCCCACACCGCCGGGACTCCCACCGCGCCGCGACGGTTCGGTGTCGCCCGGATGGCGCGGCTTCTCGAGGTCTCGGCCTCGGGGTTCTACGCGTGGCGTAAACGCCGGGCCGCGACAGCGCCCACACCCCGGCAGCGGCGCCGTGCGGATCTGACGATGAAGATCCTGGACGTGCACGCCGATTCCGAGGGCACCTACGGGTCACCGCGGATCACCGACGAGCTGCGTGAGCGCGGGGAAAGGGTGAGCGCCAAGACCGTCGCGAAGATCATGGCCGAGATCGGGATCGAGGGCATCAGCCCGCGCACGTTCAAGGTCGCGACCACGGTCGTCGACCAGGGCGCGTCGTTCCCGCCGGACCTGGTGGCACGCGCGTTCGACCAGGGCCGCCCCGATGCCGTGTGGACCAGCGATTTCACGTATCTGAGCTACGGTGAGGGCGAGATGTATCTGTGCGCGATCCGCGACGGGCACACCCGCCGCGTCCTCGGTCACCTCGTGGCCGACCATATCGGCGCCGACGTGGTCGCAAACGTCATCGAGCAGGCCGTCAACACGCGCGGCGGACAGGTCGCCGACACGATTCTGCATTCCGACCGCGGCGGCGAATTCACCGCCACCTTGACCGCGCAAACCTGCGCCCGCCACGGGCTGCGCCGCTCCATGGGCGCCACCGGCATCTGCTGGGACAACAGTCCCGCCGAATCGCTGTGGTCCACCTTCAAACACGAGTTCTACTACCGCCACACCTTCACCCACAAGACCGAACTCGTTGCCGCGGTTGACAAATGGATTCACCGATACAACATTTCCCGGCGACACTCCTCGATCGGCGGGATCAGTCCCCTCCGCTACGAACAGTCAATATCGACAGACGCGGCGAACGCCGCGTAACCAACTGTCCACCATTCGGGGTGAACCTCAGTCGGCACCCTTGGGCCGATGGCTCAGGTACCGATAGTGGTGACCGAAGAACTTCTTAGCCTGAACGCGCAGACACACCCATCGCGTATCCGATCCGATCCACCATTCCCAGTCCGCCCCGACCCGCGCCTCTTCCGGTTTGCTGGGCTTGTGCACAAGTATCTGCGGGAACTGTTGGTTCAGTTCGAACAGCACGTAGTCGGTGATGGATTCTTCACTGGGTGCCAGGCCACGCGGTAGTCCATGTTCGAGGCGTCGCCATGTGTCCACGGCCAGATAGTCCATTGCCGCCGTCAGATCGGAGTGTGTCGCCATGCACCGATCATGGGGTGTGAACCTGCCGTCGTTACAGCGGCGCCTATTGCCGGACATGTTGTCCGAAATAGGCAGGCGCCGCAGCGATGGGATGCTGGTGGGAGTCGATCATGTTGATGCATCGCTCTCGATAGTTCTTTGCGGGCGGGGTGCTGCGGCACTCGAGTGTCCGAGACATCCGGCCTGATCTGTCTTCGCCTCGACCGCCCGCGTGTGGTGGTTGCCGGTGGCGGCGGCCATGATGGTCACCGCCAGGATCCAGCTACGGAAGGTCCTGTAAGTTGCTGCGGACTTCGACAAGAGCACCAGACATGCGACACTTCTGCAGTTGAGTTCTTCGCAGCGCCGGGCTCATATCGATGTCCGTTCAGATCGGCTCAGTCTTGACCGGCGGGCATATGCTCCGCCGCCCAGCGCCGGCCCGGTTCCGGATCGACGCCGAAGCGCTCGGCGTAGCGTTCGTGGAGATCCTTCCACGGCTTGTGTGCCTCCTCGTCGGAGAGGTGCCCGCCAGCCAGGTGGGGTTCGAGTCGCGAGAGGTAGGTATGCCAGCCAGTTGCGGTTTGCGCTGCCGGCAAGTCCTCGATGTGGTCGATGACGTGAGTGAAGATCAAACGACAGCCGCCTTCCTCTTCGGCCAATTCGAAACTCTGTGGCTGGCCGGCGTACGTCCACGCCAGGCGGTGCGGTGCATCGACCTCGGTCACCTCGAGGGTCGCACCGCCGAGGTCGATGGTCTCGCCCGCTGTCGGTGTCCAGTCCGCAGCACCTGGAAAGAACCGTTCGAGTTCTGCCGGCGTGCTGACCGCCTGCCATACGCGCTGGATCGGGTAGGCGTAAGAGCGGTCGAAACGCAGTGCACGTCGCCCGTCGATCGTCTCGAGTGTTCCGTAGGCTGTGGTGTCGGTCATGGGATGTCCCTTCCGGGTGTCTGTGACCAGTGGTCGGTGATGGCTTGCAGGGGTGTGGTGTTGGCGAAGTGGTATTTGTGGCGGCCGTCGTTGACCGCGAACACGAGACCGGCCTCCTCGAGCACGGCGAGGTGCTGCGATATGGCCTGACGCGATGAGGTGATTCCGTGTTTCATCGCCAAACGGCTGCACAGTTCGAACAGCGACTGACGGTCCTGGTTGATGAGTTCGTCGAGAATGGTTCGTCGGGTCGGATCTGCGATCGCCTTGTAAACGTCGCTCACGAGAGTGAGAATAGGCAAGTGCCAACTTGCCTGTCAAGACGTGCGGGAACCTCCGCAGGTGATGCAGGCCCTGCTCGGGCTCGGCGCGACGAGCCTGCGATGCGTCCGGCCCGGTTCTCGGCGGTGCCCCGTGTCAGGGTGGCAGAGAAGAAACCATATGGATATCCACCACCACCATGCGCCGTCTCCATCCCTCACACCGCTATTACTGCCGACGAAGGCATGCTGTATCGCCGCGCGCAAGCGCCGCCGGGATCCCAACCTTCGCGCCTTGCGCAACGCGGTTGCGTTTCGGCCACCGAAAAGCGCTGTCGTACATTCGGCTCGAGGCAGCCAGGGTGGATTCAACTGGTCGACGCAACATTTCGTTGTTGAAGCGATCGTAGATGCTGCTCCATAACCTCGGCTGGAGTGCGCCATCCAAGGACCTTCCGCGGTCGCGCATTGAGCGCGGAAGCGACCGCTGCGATATCCCGCTTGCTCCACCGTGACAGATCCGTTCCCTTCGGAAAGTACTGGCGTAGAAGACCATTCGTGTTTTCGTTGGTCCCGCGCTGCCACGGGCTATGTGGATCAGCGAAGTAGACCGCGACCCCCGTAGTGGCCGTCAATTCCGCGTGGGCGGAGAGTTCCTTTCCCCGGTCCCAGGTCAGGGACTTCATCATGTTCGTGGGCAGCTTCGCCAGTGCCGCCGCGAGTGCTTTGTTCATCGACACTGCCCCGTAACCGCTGAGCGCGGGACCGTTCTTTACCGGAACGCTCTCGCGCCATCCTCGTTCGCGGGGCAAGTGAACCAGCATCGTGAATCGAGTACTCCGATCGACGAGCGTGGCGATCGCGGAGCGTTCGGCGCCGATGATCAGGTCGCCCTCCCAATGCCCAGCGACCGCGCGATCGTTTGCCTCGGCGGGTCGTTCGCTGATCAACACGTCCGGGGTCACGTGCGCCCAGGCCACACGCTTTGAGCGTGCCCGCGGCATCCGCAACGCGCGCCCGGTCCTCAGGTTCAAGATCAGTTCACGGCTGAGCCCGCCCCGATCCTCGATGTAGAGCGCCTGGTAGATCGCCTCGTGGCTGATCCGCATCGACTCATCGTCGGGGAAATCGATGCGCAACCGCTTGGCGATTTGTTCGGGGCTCCACGCCTGCACCCAGCCTCGGTCGGCGCGATGGGGCCTGTTGCGGCCGGTCCATTTCTCCGTCTTCGGACCTTGACCGTTCTTCCGTGCGCGTCGGTGATCCGGCCTGCCAGGCGCTCCTGGACGTAGTCGCGTAATCGTGGGTTATCCAGGAGCTTGGCGGTTTTAGGGCGGCGGGCGAACAGCTCAGCTTTCCACTGCGCCACCGATGCCCGGTAGTGCAACTTCCCGCCCCTAGTCGCGGCGTTACGCCGCAGCTCACGCGAAATCGTGGATGGACTGCGGCCAAGCGCTTGGGCGATCTGACGGACGCCACTGCCCTGGGATTTCAGCAGCGCGATCTCTTCACGCTCGGCAAAGGACAGGTAGCGGCCGCTTGGCTGCGGCCACGAATACGGTGACATCCCGCCAGCATCGCGGAACCAACGGCTGCCCTTGACTGGCGATACCCCTACTGCGACACCGGCTTCGCCGGGGAGCATGCCCTCGGCGATCTTGTCCCAGAACAACCGCTCCACGGCCCGCGGTAAACCGGGAGCTCCCGGCGACCGCATCGGCGCTCGTCCAGTGACCTCTCGCATCCAATCCGATGGCCTTCCCACACACCCTCCGTGACCTCGGGTGTTGCGTCCACCGGTTGAGGCTGAGCCGTGCACCCAACACTGAATCGAGCGTGGCGGCGTGCTCACGGAGTTCAGTGATCGATGCTTTGCCGCATTGATGGATCACGTTGGCGCGCTGTAGCAGCCACGGCAACAGTTCACGCACGACCCGATTGATCTGTACCGCGCCCTGCGCACCACCGGTGACATAAACGGTCGGCAAGCTGCGGTCGAAACCGTCAGCGCCCACAGCGACGACAGCTTTGTCAGCGTCGCCGTCGAACAACTCCGGCCGCACAGGATTACCAATGATGGCGGACTTCGCCGCAGCGCGTCCCGGTAGCAACGTCAGACTGGATTCCGACGACAGGGCCACGCGGTTGGCGAGACGGGCCAGCAACCGATTGGCCAGGCCCACACGGACAGTCTGCTCGTGCACCACCAACGGCCGACGCCGCAACCACGCCGCCAACCCGACCGGCACGGTGACGTACCCACCGGTCGTGAGCACCACATCCGGCCGGAACCGGCCCACCGTCCGCCAAGCCTCGGCGATACCGCGCGGCAGACGCAACATGTCCACAACATTGTCGCGAGTAACCATCTTCAACGGATTGGCCGCGCGACGGATCTTGCCTGTCGCCACCGCAGCGAACCGGATACCCTCGCTGGCCGCGATCCTCGATTCCAACCCGCCGGCCTGCCCGACCCACAACACGTCGAGGCGACGCCCGCTGCTGGCCAGTTCCTCACGCAGCGCGCGCACTGTGGTGACCGCGGGATAGATATGCCCACCGGTACCACCAGCAGCCACGATCAGCCGAACATCCGAATGCCGCGGACCTGTCGATCTCACCGCCCCTCCTCACCAAGCCACCGCCTGGTGCAGCCAGTTGACGATGGCGCCGCTTACTGGACCCGCTACGCCTCCGGCCCACGAGCCCGGAAACCGTCCGGCTGGGCACCTCGAACCCGCGACAGTTGATTACGAGACCCTGCCAGTCCGGAGCCCCTTCAAGGCGGGATGGCATCAGCAGTCTGGGACACCAGGCCGGTGCGCAGCAATGCCACCAGGCGGCGCGCATACTCGACGTCGGCTCCCGAGGCGAGCGCTACTCCACTGGCCAGCGTGAGCACGTCGGCTGCGGCAAGGCCTGGGCACAACACCGGCCGGGCGTGATCCACCAGATCGGCGGCGGTCGACGTGATCGAGGCATGCCATTTCTCGAACAGCGGCGTCCGACGATCACCGGACCCCTCAGTCGCAGCGAGGGCGAGCGGACGCTTCGTCGCCACATGCACTACGAACGCGTCGAGCCAAGCGAACAGGGCCTCAAGTGGCGACCCGGCGTCGATCAGTTCCGCACCGCGGCGGCACAGGGCGGTGACCTCGTCGCTGTACACGGCGACGAGCAGGTCCGCGCGAGTCGGGAAGTGGCGGTACAGCGTCGCATTCCCGACGCCGGCGCGTCGCGCCACCTCGTCGAGGGCGACGTCGGCGCCCGCAGTAGTCATCAGTTCCCGAGCGGCCGCAAGCAAACGCGCGTTACTGCGCGATGCGTCTGATCTGGGGCCACGCTTGTTATTCGGGGACATCCCCGATTACGGTACAGCACATGAAATGGGGAGATCCCCGATTAAGTATCGGAAGGCTGCACAATGTTGACCACCGAAGACCAACTCGCCATCACGGACCTGATCAACCTGCACGGACTTCTCACCGACCGCGGCGACTTCGAGGGGTTGCGCGCCGTGTTCGCCGAGGGGATCACCTATGACGTGAGCGCGCTGGGTGGCGGCGTCCTGACCGGCCTGGCCGGCCTCCGCGCAGCCGCCTTATCGTTGGGCAATGGCAATCCGGTAGCCCACCATGTCACGAACATCGTGGTTACCGACGCCGGGGATGGAACAGCACACGCACACTCCAAGGGGATCGGCATCATGACGGACGGGTCGGTCGGCAGCGCTACCTACGAGGACACCGTCGAGCGGACCACTCTCGGCTGGCGAATCACCCACCGTGTCATTCGGCCTCGTCGCGTACCGCTGCAACCCTGACTGATCTCGGGTGTGCGACAGACGGTCTCGGCACCACCAGGCCAAAGGTTTCGGGCCTGTTCAACATGGCGCTGACGGCCCGCCTATATCGCGTCCGATAAAGGCCAGCCGAGAGATATCCCGGATAACGGCCTGTTATCCGGGATATCAACGGGTCCGGCCAGCGGCGATCCTGCCGCGGCGACGACACGACCCGGCCCCGTTATCCGGGGCAAGGCGGAGAGGTGGGCCCGATGGCGGCGACCGTGACCCGGATCCACACCGCCGCGCCCCGCACTCTGCGCGGATCGGCTGAAGCGTTCCTGGACACCATCGGGCCCGGCAACACCTGCCGCGCCTACGGCATCGCGGTCGTCCAGACCGTCGATGCGCTCGACGTCCGTGATGCGGACGGACTGCCCGGCCCCAGCCGGACCCTGGACTCGGTCACCGACGAGATCGGCGCGGCCCTGGAATCTCACTGGGGCCAAGCGGCGGTCAACACCTGGAACCCGCGCCGCGCCGCGGTCGCAAAATGGCTCTTGGTGCCGTCGGCAAGGCTGGGACGCCCCGGCAGTCGGCAGTCCCGGCGTCGGCCGCGCGATCGACTCCGCCGGACTCGGAGACACCGGTGCGCTCGCGGACCGCGATCGACCGGCTCATCTCCCGTCGCGAGATCCATCTGCGGGAGAAGACCCTGTGGCGGATGCTGTATGAAACCTGCGCTCGCACAGAGGAACTGCTCCAGCTCAACATCGGAGACCTCGACCTGGCGGGCCGGTGCGCCCGGGCGAAGTCCAAAGGCGCCAAACCCCGCACCCGCCGCCACGGCGCCACCCACCACGAACACGTCCTCGAAACGGTCTACTGGGACGCCGGCACCGCCCGGCTACTGCCCCCGCTGCTCCGCGGCCGCAACCATGACCCGGTATTCGTGACCCACCGCCGACCCGGACCAGGGAAATACCTCGCAGACCGCGACACCTGCCCGGACACCGGACTCGCACGCTGTCCTACGACCAGGCCCGGGATCTCCTCGACGCCGCCACCGCCACCGACGGGCCCGGAACCGGATGGGACCTGCACGAACTCCGGCACTCCGGCCTGACACACCTCGGCGAATCCGGCGCGAGCCTGCTCGAACTGATGGCCAAATCGCGTCACCGCAAGGCCGAGAACCTGCGCCGCTACTTCCAGCCATCTCCCCAGGCCATGCGCGAACTGACCAGCCTCATCGGCCCCGGCACCTCCCGCACCCACTGACCAGCGGCTACGCCAAATCCGCCCGAAATTCGGCCGATACTACGGCGACCCCGTCACGTCCGCCTCGGAGGCCACTACAGCTTCCACCTGCCCGACCTCGGCGCCAATCACCGGCCCTCGCGGGATCCGGACGCCCCGACGATGACGATGACAACTGAGCGTTGAAGCGCGTTGGGTTCGGGCGTTAGCTTGTCAGGAGAACTCGTGTCTCATCTCGATATCTGCCAGTGAAGAGTCTGTGCGCCTCGGCTTCTGCTGCCCTGTGGGTGTGAAGCCCAGGCGAGTGTAGAGGTCGTTCGCTGGTTTGTTGTTCTCACGCACCCAGAGCCTGATCTCTCGGTAGCCGCTGTCACGCGCCCAATCGAGCGCGGCACGTACCACCATGTCGCTGGTGCCGGTCCCGCGAGCTTCCGGCGCTACCCATACCGCACACAATTCCAAGGCACCGGCCTGCTCGTGGGAAACGAGACCGGAACGTGCGACGGGCAGGCCGTCGCGCATCGCCATGAACGTTTTTCTTCTCTCGAGCCCGGCTCTGACCTGCGATTCCGTAGGTTCACCGCGTCGAACTGCTCGTCGAGCCGTTCGCCGGCGGCGCGTCGACCGCCTTGCGTCTTGTCGGCGCCGGCATCGTCGATCGAGCACTCCTGGCGGATGCCGATCCTCTCGTAGCAGCATTTTGGCAGGTCGCTGCCGGACGTACCGACGAACTGATCGACCGAATCACCGATGAGCACAAACGCTTTATCGCTCCCGGCGGTGCGACCGCCCTCAAGCGCTGGGACTACTGGCGATCCTGGAATCCTGTCCCCGGATACAGCCGGGCAGCGACCGACTTGGAACTCGCGACGAAGTGCCTGTTCCTCAATCGCACTACGTTCTCCGGAATCCTGCACGGACAAGCCGGGCCGATCGGCGGCCGCGCCCAGACCTCCGCCTACGGAATCGGGTGCCGATTCAACCTAGAGCCCCTCACCGAGCGCCTCCGCTATGTCGGCCACCTCTACGACACCGGCCGCATCACCGATGTATGGCGCGCCGACTGGCGGGAAACCCTCAGCGGGGTTGCGTCTCACTACAAGACACTACTCCCGAACCGGGTGGTCGCTTACCTTGATCCCCCGTACCTCTCGAAGTCCGGCAAGCTTTATCGGCGCTCGTTCGACTCGACCAACAAATCCGCTGAGGCCGACCTTGACTGGGTGTCGATGTTTCAACACGAAAGGCTCGCGGAGTACCTGCGGCGCCACATTCAGTTCCGGTGGATCTTGTCTTACGACTTTGACACGCGCCTTCTCAAGGACGACGCCCTATAGGCCGCGAAACGCTTGCATCCCGACAGGGATAGCCGGGAACTCTTAGGCACCAAGGCCTGGCGGATCGTCAGGAGAACCGTCACGCTGAACTACACCGCATCATCACGCAACGGGCGCCGGTCCAGCGCAGGAACTTCTCCTGACCACGTTGCCATCGGAGACCGTTCCATCGAGCGAGGATCTGCGCGCCATTGACTGAACGGGCTTGGCGATGAAATGAGGCCGTCATATCGGGGACAGGCGGCGTGCGGAGATGCCGCTGCGGCTCTCTCGTCGATGAAGCGCGCGCACGAGCGGCCACCGTCGGACCCGGACCGCGAGACCGACACCACGTACGCATCGAATCATGCACTACCTCCAGGGTTTGTAAATGCTCCAACCCTTTGTATGAGGTTGCTGTTCGTCCTGGCTACACGAAGTGACCCGAACGGTGCTGAGCGACCCGCAGATCCGTCGGTACGTGCGGCATGCCGACGGATCCACTCGGCCCACTCGCAAGCTGCGTCGGCGTCGGCACCGTCGAGCCGAGTGGCCCGCGCATCCACTCGTCGGCGTACTCGCGCACGGCCGCGACGGCTTCACGCCGTATCAGCTAATCGGCGTATACGTTTGGCATTGCGTTCGTGAGTCGGTTCGGTGAATGCGGCCGTCTTCACCCCTTCCGAGGGGACCTTCCGGATCTCCGCTCGGCGTGCTTCTTCTTGCTGTTCCACACACGACCTCGGATTTGCTATCTCAAGATCCCGGACAAGTGAACCGGCACGTGTTGGGGACCGCTTCCTTTCTTGAGGAAGATGGTCATCATGCCGAAGCGTTACCCGCCCGAGGTTCGGGAGAAGGCCCTGCGTCTGGCTCTCGATCACCTCGACGAGTATCCATCCGCATATGCCGCTGCTCAGGCGATCGGCCCGATGGTCGATGTGCATCCTGAGACGCTGCGGGTATGGATCGTCAAAGCGCAGGCCGAGCCGGGCCTGCGCCAGCCGGTCGCCGGGGAAGGGTTATCGGCGGCGGAGCGGGCAGAACTGGATCGGCTGCGTAGAGAAAACCGCGATCTGAAGCAACGAGATTCTGAAGTTGGCGTCAGCTTTTTTCGCGCGGGACTCGACCCGCGACACCGTTGATCGTCGGGTTCGTCGACCAGTATCGCAAGGTCATAGCGTCGAGTCGATCTGCCGTGTGTTGGCTGCACACGGAGTGCAGATTGCGCCACGGACCTACCGCAAAGCCCGGCGACGGCCACCATCCGACCGCGATATCGCCGATGCCTATTTGGAGAATTGGCTGCGTGATCTGCAAGGCACGCCGGAAGAAATGTATGGCCACCGGAAGATGACCCGGTATCTGCGCCGGCAAGGCCATGAGGTGGCGTTCTGCACGGTAGATCGGCTCATACGGAAGTTGGGCATGAACGGGGTCGTGCGTGGTCGAAGACACCGAACCACGATCCCCGGTAAGGATGGTGTGCGTGCCCCGGAAAGCTCAACCGGGACTTCACCGCGCACGCCCCGAACCAGCTGTGGGTTGCGGACTTCTCATATGTGTCGACCTGGTCGGGATGGGCGTATGTGGCATTCGTGTTCGATGCCTACTCCAGGGCGATCGTGGGCTGGACCGCGTCCAACTCGAAGACAGCCGCGCTGGTATCCAAAGCGCTCAACATGGCGGTCTGGCGACGCGACCACTATGGACACCCGATCGAGCCAGGGTTGATTCATCATTCCGATGCCGGCAGCCACCCTCCGGACACGTTTTGACATGCATCCTCTGCAAATTTGCAGAGGATGCGTTCATTTAGGCCCCGTGAGATGGTCCGGACACCGCAGATCCGCAAATCTGCGTAGTTAGTCGGTCAAAAGTGCGGCGTTGACACGGGGCGGTTCGATCGGTCTGGTGTCCGTCGGAGCTCGAAACGTCCTCTCAACCATGAGCGCTTCGTCCTCGGGTTCAGGAAGTAGCGGGAGTGTTTCTTCCGGGCTGGTGTCCGCGAAGGCATCTGCGGCGGCCAAGGGCCCGGCGGTTCGGGGCTGGCTGGTGGGAATTGGTAGATGGTTCAGTGATGCTGGTGAGGGAGCCTGATACGAACCGGACTGCATCGGCGTATCACTGCGCGCTGCCGCTTCGTCGGCCCCGGGGCTGCTGTACTTGTCGCGGCGGCTTCATCCGCAGAAGCCGGCAAAGTCACCCAGCGCGGGTACCTTTTCGGCTGTTGACGGAAAGGGGTGCCCAGTGTGGGTGTATTTCTCCGAAAATGTGTACAAGGTGGGTACCTCTTTGATCTTGACGCCCTGACTGCTTGCGCTGAAGGCTTGTAACGGGCGGGGCCCCGGACAAGTTGAAAGCGGTGCAGGTTTCGTCTCGAAGGCGGACGCTCTGCGCCACGACATGTGGCACGCCTGTCAGGCTCTGCGAGCGTGGCTCCTGCCCGGTTGCGGTTGGCGGTGCCGTCGCAGGCGGCGAAATCGACTGCGGTCGAGGCTGTCGGTGAGTGAGGAATCGAAGCGTGAGCACAAGGTCTGGAGAATGGTCATCCCGGCGGGTACCGACAGCCTGGGGCGTCGGCATACCTTCTGAACGATCTCACGAGCGTTCGGAAACGACCGTTCGGCGATCGCTCGCCGCGGCAGCGGTGCTGTGCCGAAACCGTAGGTACGAATGTTCGCGAACTGTTCGTTCTCGGGTGGTGCATCGCCTAGGTGCTGAGCGAGCGCTAAGAGCACCTAACAGGTTCGGTTGATTGGCGGTGATTGTTGTTGCGGTGCAGTATGTTTCGTTGTGGCGGCGCCGTGGGTCGTGGATGACGAGTTGTGGGCAGTGATCGAACCGCTACTGCCGGTCCGGGCGCCGGGCACGCCGGGTCCAGCGCGGATGGACGACCGGCTGGTGTTGCAGGGGATCTTGTTTGTGCTGTTCACCGGGATCGGGTGGGAAGACCTGCCCCAAGAACTGGGATTCGGGTCGGGCATGACCTGTTGGCGGCGGGGTGCGGGACTGGCAAGCGGCCGGGGTGTTCGAGGCGATGCACCAGGCGATGCTCGCCCACGCCAACAGCGCCGGGTTGATCGATTTCGACCGGGTCATCGCCGACGCCTCGCACGTGCGGGCGAAAAAGACATCCCAGGGGGTTGAATGTCAAGCAGCAGCGGCTTTCTCGGTGTGCATGGACCATGCGGTGGTCTCGTCGTAGACCGTTCGGGTCTTGAGGCAGCCATGAAGGATGCCGACAAGGCGGTTGGCCAGCTGGCGCAGCGCAGCCTGATGTTCGAGGCCGCGGGCGCGGTGTTTGTCGTAGCAGGCACGCGCACCCGGCGAGACGGTCAGGGCGCTGAACGCCTGACGGAGGAGGGCATCGATGAGACGGTCGTTGTGCACGAACCGTGCCGCGACGATTTTCTTCTTGCCTGATGCGCGGGTGATCGGGCTGGTGCCGGCGTAGTTCTTGCGAGCCTTCGCCGAGGCATAACGATCGCGGGCGTCTCCGAACTCGGCAAGCACCCGGGCACCGAGGACCACTCCCATTCCTGGTTGGGACAGAACGATCTCAGCGTCCGGGTGCCGGCCAAAATGTGCCTCCACCTGCCCCTGCAGGATGGTGATTTGTTCGCGCAGAGTGATCAGCACACTGACCGACGCCCGCGTGGTGGCCGCATACGCTGTGTCGATCACCGCGTCTCGGCGCAAGTGTTCGCTGCGCAGCACCTGCTGAACGCGGGCGGCTTTGGCCTCGACACCGCGACGGCGGGCACGGGTGAGCGCGGCACGGATCTGGTTGAGCGACAACCGCGCCGCCGACACCGGCTCCGGTGCCTTACCGAGCAGTTCCAGGGCGTCGGAGGCGGTGAGATCGTCGAAGGCTTCCAGCGCGGCGGGGAAATACTCGCGCAGTGCGTGCCGCAGGCGTTGAACATGGCGGGTGCGTTCCCAGATCAGCGTCTTGTGCGCTCGCGCCATCACTTTCAATGCTTCAACCTCTGCACTGTCGGCAGCGACCGGTCGCAGCTGATGGGAGTCGGTGCGCACCATATCGGCCAGCACGTGTGCATCGGCGGGGTCGCTCTTGGCGCCGGAGACCGTATGCCGCTCCCGGTAGCGGGCCGCTTGCAGCGGATTGACCACGAACACCGAGTAACCTGCAGCGATCAGCGCCGCCACCCACGGTCCGCGGTCTGTTTCGATGCCGATCACCACCTCATCAGCGTCCGCGGCAGAGTGTTCGGCCACCAGCGCGTGAAACCGCGCGATCCCGTCGACACCCTCGGGCAGCCGGGCCCTGGCCAGCCGTCTCCCCGCGGCGTTCATCAACTCGACGTCGTGGTGGTCTTGGGCCCAGTCGTCTCCGACGAACAGCACCGCCAATTCTCCTGTCCCTCAACAGATGCCTATGACAGCGGTAGCGTTCGGGAGAACTCTCGGCGCCCTAATGAATCAGTGCTCACGCCAAAGCCAGCGGGCACGACATCCCATCAGCGATCCATCCTCCCGGTCGACCAGCGAGGGCACGATCTTTTTTCAGGACTCGATGTCCTGGGGGCCAAAACAGTGCTCACCCGCCAGCCGCTACCGGCAGCGAGTCTGCCCGATCGACCGACCCGCTACATCTCATTAGACATCCCAGGCTTCCGGCAAGGCCCGCGCATTGAGTCTCGACCAGATCGCAGACCTCGGCCGGGTGGCCTCGACCACCGGCGATGACATCGAACTCGACGCACTCATCCGCCGGCTACACATCGAAACAGCCTGCCGGAGAAGCTCCGTTCTCCGGCTGGACATCGAAGACCTCGAACGCGACGACTGCCTGATAAGACTTTACGAACGAGGTGGGGCGATCCGGTGGCAACCCATCTCCCCCACCCTGATGAGCCGCCTGCTCGATCATGTGAGAAACCGCGGTGGCCGGAATGTCACCGAGCGGGTATTGCGATACCACGACGGCACACCGGTCGCTCTTGCGCGCTACCAGTACCTCGTCCGCCGGTTCCGTGATGAACTCCCATGGGCTGAAGAACTACAGGTGAACATGGATTGGATCGGCCACACCACAGGCGAGTTCGTCAAAAATCGATTCGGGCGCTCTGCTGCGACCCTGTTCAAGCGCGGAACCCCACACGTCGACGGTACCCAGGTTCACCATCGGCACGATCCTCGGCGACTGGCCACAGTGGCCGAAGTGCTGGTCGCGCTCACCGGCGAGCCCCACCCTCTCGCCCGCATGTAGTGACAGGTGCCTGTGCTCACCACCTGCGGGCGGCCTTCCCGCACCGCACCTACCCGGTCGTGTCCGCCCGATCGTCGGCGCGGCCATTGATGCGCTCGAGGCCGGTGTCCCCGCATCGTGGGTGACCGGCGACGAGGTCTACGGCGGTGACCCGAAACTGCGCAATCGGGCTTCGGCCCCTTCGGGCCGTTACCGCGATATCGCCGGGCCCGCGTCCGGGCGATCTCGGCAGCTCATCGACGGGCCGATCGGTGCCTTCGGTGGCCGCGCGCCCGAAAACGTCGTCGACGCCGATCTGGCCGTCGAGGTCGACGGCAGCGTCGATGCGGCGGTCACCGTGCATCGCCTCGACCGCGGCGTACCCGCCGGAGGAATGCCCGGCCGCTCCCACGTGATCGAGATCGAGGATGTCGGGCAGACCGGCGGGAAGGAGCCGGGGGCCGGGATCGCTGCCGTAGGTCAGCCCGGTCAGCGCATCCAGGACGAATCGAGTATCAGCGAGCCTGGTGTCGATGTACTTCGTGCGGACCTCGGGAGTAAATCCTTCGACTTCCTGGTGGCGAACGATCCGCGGGCCGGGGAACTCGACCGCCGGCGCCTCGGAGGGGTGATCGACGGTCACCACGATGCGGCGGGCCCGGGTCAGCGCCGCCCGGATCTGTCCGCGCGGGAGCGCGCTCGACCTCGTCCGGCAGACCGAACCTCGCGGCACCTCGATCTCGACCGGCCCGATCCGGGTCAGCACCGTTTCGAGCGAGTGCCGTTGCGGGAGTATCGCGTTCCGCGACCGGCAGGGTCGTGTTTGTCCTAAACCACGTGCTCGGTCATCTCCGCCTCGAGGGCGGTCTCGAGCATGTTCGTATGAACCGCGGCCCGAAGCCGGATGCGGTGACCTCGCGGTGACCCGGCCCCAGCGCGAGCTCGCCGACGACGCATACCAGCGCGCGACCGCCGAACGAAGTGGATTTCCGACGGGTGGTCGGCCGAAGGCGCATCGAGATAATGGTTGCTATGTAGAGTCTTTCGTGTCTCGCGACGCGTGGGACAGCTTCTGCGGTGCGGGTTGCGGTTCGCTCGTGCCAGGTTTCGACAGCATCCGGACAACAGGGGGAAGCAGCAGATGACCCAGGACCAACGACCAGCACCCGCAAGGAGCAACAGGTACGGCTCGACGCACTTCTGGACCGTGGTCGGTAGCTCGGCGGGCGTAGTGAGCGTCGTGGTCGCACTCGTTGTCTTCGGCGTCACCCAGTGCTCAGGACCGAACTCCGCTTCCGAACCGTCGGGCATACCGCCGGTGCCGACCACTGGCCCGACTTCGTCGGCCGAGATACCGACCACCGCTGCACCTCTCGCCCAGGGACACGCCAGGCTCATCAACGTCGAGGGCATCGACTTGGACAACGGGCAGGTGCGCGATCAGAACGAACCAGGCGTCGACATGAGCCCGTCGAAGACCGGCGACACACTCAACGCCATGACCAACGGCCGTGCCCGCTTCGCGGTGCCCCGCGAGGATATCGGACCCGATCGCTGCACCAAGATCCCGCCGGTCGCCTGGACGCAGACCCTCGACGATGTCTATCACCTGCCCACCGGCAGCCATCTCTGCGTGCAGACCGACCAGGGCAACCTGGCCGACCTCACGCTCACTCATATCCCCTCCGCCGCAGAGCAATACTTCGAATTCGACTTCACTACTCGGCGCACGGCGTAGGCAACCGTCCGCCGAGAACGTGCAGGAACTGCCGGCCCGAAGGTCGCCACGCCGTCGTCGATGCCACCAGTACGGCGGAATCTGCCCGGTGCCCCTGTCGCACCCGGGTATTCCGAAATCGCCTCTCGCCGTGGCAATCTGTTCTGCTGTGGCGGGGTCCAGGCGGCCATCAGCACCGACCGGCAGCACCGTGACCCGCACGCCGTGCAGCCGGGCCAGGGCCTGGCAGGTCTGCAGCACCGCGGGATGTTCGGTGGCCTGGGTGATGATGTGGGCACCGGGCGTGCGCACCATGGCTCCGCGCAAGGCGAGCAGATTCGCTTCCGATCCCGAGCCGGTGAACACGATCTCCGGGGGCAGGGCACCGATCAGGACGGCGAGCTGCGCTCGGGCCGTGACGAGCGCGGCGGCCGGGTCGGCACCGTAGGCATGGCTGCTGGAGGGGTTGCCGAAGCAGGTGGTGAGGTAGGGCAGCATCGCGGCGACGACGCGCGGATCGACCGGGGTGGTGGCGTTGTAGTCCAGATACACCGGCCCATCGGCGGGACCGGGCCGGTCGGGGACGGGTGTGGTCATGCCGGAGAGGCGGCTTCGATGGGCAGTCGGGCCAAGCGCCATTCGAGCATGCCGTCGTGCAGGCGGATCGCCCGACGGCCGCGGTCGGTGAGTAGCCGCACCGCGTCGTAGGCCAGCACACAGTACTCGCCGCGGCAGTACACCACGATCTCGGTGTCGCCGGGCAGCTCCCCGATGCGCTCGGCCAGCTGCTCGACCGGGATGCTCACTGCCCCGGGGATGTGGCCGGCCTCGTATTCGGGCACCGGCCGCACATCCAGCACGATCACCTCACCGGCCGCAGCGCGGGTGAGCAACTGCTCGCGGTTCATCTCCATACCGCCGTCGGGGCGCAGGTAGTTGTCGCGGGCGGGGGCCACGGCGGCCTGGTGGGTTTCGGCGACCTTGCGCAGCAGCGCGAACAGCTGCGCTACGTCGTCCCCGGCCAGCCGATAGTGGATCCGCACCCCCTCGCGGCGAGTGGCGACGAATCCGGCCTGCTTGAGCGTCTGCAGATGCGCAGACGCGGTCGTCAGGTTCAGCCCTGCCGCGGTGGCGAGTGCTTCCACGGTCCGCTCGCCTTGGGCTCGCCGATATCGACGGTGCGACCGTCCTGGCACCCGAGGTGGGGCCACGCGGATTCGAGGTGACCGCTCTCGGCGACGGCGACACCATCGCCATCGGCGCGTTCACCCTGCACGCGTGGTTCACCCCGGGCCATTCCCCCGAGCACCTGTCCTACCTGCTGCATGAGGAGGACAAGCTGCTGGGAGTGTTCACCGGCGGATCGTTGATGGTCGGCACCGCCGGGCGCACCGACCTGGTCAGCCCCGAGCAGACGATCCCGCTGGCGCGGGACCAATATCGTTCGTTGCAGCGGCTGATGACCCTGCCCGAGGACACCCCGGTGTGGCCGACGCACGGTGCGGGGTCGTTCTGCTCGTCCTCACTTGGGGGTGAGCGGGTCAGCACCATCGGCAAAGAGCGCGCGACCAATCCGCTGCTGCGGGCCGACGGTGAGGACGCCTTCGTCGAGGCCCTGCTGGGCTCGATGGGCAGCTTCCCCGACTATTTCCTGCGGCTGGGCGAGATCAACCACAAGGGCCCGGCCGTGCTCGGCTCCACCCCGGAACTGGAGCCGCTGACCGCCGGCGAGGTCACCGATTTGATCGCCGAGGGTGCCCAGGTCGTCGACGTGCGTCACCAGGCCGACTTCGCCGCCGAGCACATCCCCGGCGCACTGGCCATCACCCTGCGCCCGGTGTTCGCCACCTGGCTGGGCTGGCTGGCCGATACGAACCGGCCGATCGTCATCGTCCGCGACACCACACAGAATCCCGACGACATCGTCTGGGAAGCAGCCAAAGTCGGCTTCGACACCCTCGCCGGAGAATTGCACGGTGGCATGAACGCCTGGACCGGGCCGGTCGAAAGCACCGCGGCGCAGCTGCTCGCCGCCGATCAGCTGACCGCGCACCCGTCGGCGGCGGTGCTGGATATCCGCCAGCACGGCGAGTACGCCGCCGGGCACGTCCCTGGTGCCCGCAACATTGAACTCGCTTCGCTCGCTGAGCATCTGGTCGATGTCCCGGCCGGGCCGGTGGTGGTCGGGGAGCACCACGAAGACACAGCCGTGCTGACCCACCTGCGCGGGGATGTCATCGAAGCACTCATGACCATCACCGGCGAACCCCACCCACTCGCACGGATCAAACGGCCCCATCACACACCCCCTCGGTAGACGAACGCGTCAGACGACGCCGTCGAACCAACCTCCCGTGGGATCAAGTCAACTGCGCCGATCCGTGCCCGGCTGGGCACCCACGCGGGCGCAGCGGTGTACGACACCATTGCTCTGGCGAATCACCGAGCTGGTCGACGCCGCTCCCGCGCAGCCGCGAGGACCAGCGCCTGCGCTTCGAGGTGTCCTCGATGACCGATTCCTGTTCAGCGTGGCCTCCGGAGCGCTAGGCACCAGCTTGGCACCGGACCGACAGCAGTACACGATCAAGCGCACCCAGCTGGGTAAGGCACTGGCCCGCGCGGGCGTGGATCCGGAAGTGCGCCAGCAGATCCGGACTCTCGTCGACGACCGCGCCCGCCAGGCCGGGGAACTTGGCCGCAGCGCTGCCGAGCGCCGCCAGCAGTGGAAGGACAAGACCGCCAACATTGTCGCCGCGCGTGACGACGCGATTGCCCAGCGCCAGGCCGCGGCCGCCGACCGCAGCCCCAGCCCCTGCTCGGGACGCACCTGCGCGAGCAGGCCCGACCGTGCCGCGCAAGCCGTCTCGCCTGCCCCAGCCCGTTCTGCAGCACGGCGGCCGGTCCACACGGCGGGATGGGGCGGTGACCGACACCGAAATCGTCGACCTGCACGTCACCGCCCGCCTCGACGACCCCGCCGGTGCGGTCGCCGACCTGTACGCCTGCGAGTTTGTTCTACAGCGACGACGGCAGCGTCTACGGCCGACACGTCAGCTGCCGGTGGGAATCCGTTCCCACCGCCCCGGGCGGGGCCAGTGTCGGCGCGCTCGACGCCGCGCTCACCGCCTCCGGATACACGAGAAATACCCGCAGGTCACCGTGATCCGCAAAGTGTATCTGTCCGGGCCTCGGGAACATCTGGGCGATTGGTCGCCGCACGCGCAACTCGTCGTTGTCGGCAGCCGCGGCCGGGGCGGATTCCAGGGACTGCTTCTCGGTTCCACCAGCAATTGGCTCGTGCAGCACGCCGAGTGCCCCGTCATGGTCGTACATCCGAAGTGAGCGTGTCCGCTACCGCGGGCACTCGCGGCGATCGGCCGCTCCGAGGCGCGTGGACCGTGCAAGTGCACTAGGACTCGCACGTCGTGCAACCGCAGTTCGGCGGCGAGCATCGCGCCGGTCGGCCCGCACCCGGCGATGATCACATCGACGTGGTGGGACGTGTTGGATACCGGAGCGTTCGACGAGGCTTCGGGGGTGAATTGCATTGTGGTGCCCTTCGGGATTGCCTTGTTCCGGCGCTCCCGGCGACACCTACATCAATCGTCCGACCGTGCACACGAGTGGGAGCACCCACACACTTGGTGCGTTCATGGGTCTCACCCCTGGTGTGCTGTCACGGTCGCGAGGACGCTGGCAACCCGCACCGTGCCCATTCAATCTATTTCCTGTCCAGTCGCCCTGCTGCCGACGCCCTCATCCGCGTGGTCGACGCGCAAGGCAGGGGTTGCTGGTCGTCGGCTTCGCCCGAACCCAATGTCGAAGTCGGCGACATTTCGACTCAGCGGGTGTTACTTCTTGACGGACAGCACCGCCAATTGCCGAGTGTCCGGATGCAGCCGGTGCGAATGCAGATCGAGATCAGCGTGGAAATGGATTACTTCCTTGTCGAGCACGGTCAGACCGGCCGCACCGAGCCAATCGAGCGCTGCGGCCTCCTCGGTCCACGAGATGTGGTGCCCCGGTATGGGGGTCGGCCACCTCAATGGGCAGCGAGAAGAGGAAATAGGTGCCCGACCAAGCGCTGTCGACATATCGGTGCAGTGTCTCGGTCGGCTGCAGAGCGTGTTCGATCGAATCCTGGAACAGGTACGCCGGGTAACCGGCGGGCAGTTCATCGCGGTTCATGTCGTGCTCGATCAGCTTGATCGTACTACTCCAGTCCGGGCGCCAGTGCTCGAGCATCAACTCCGCGAACTCCAAACTTGTCGACTCGAATTCGCACAGCGCCATCTCGACCCGCCGGGTGGACAGATAGTGCCGGACGTAGCGCTGTGGCGTGCCGAAACCGATGTCGCACACCGCCTCCGGCGCGATGGTCTCCAGATATCCGAGCACGATCTCCTGCCGTCGATCATGCCAATTGCCAGCAAGCTGATTGTGGAGATGCATCGCCATACGCAACGAAGTGGAAGAGTACGACTCGTTCGAGTAGTTCATGATGGAGAGGTCGTAGAACATCCATGCATCGATGATCTCCTGCGGTGGGATGGATAGTCTGCGCTGCAGATACTCCAGCTCGGCACGACAGGCCGGTACCGCGAGCAGCGAGTCGATCAACTTCGCCACCTGTTCTCTATATTCCATACTGCTATTGCTCTCGTTCGATCGGAGTCGACGCGGCGAAAGCCGATCGCCCCGACCAGTCTTTTACGGCACGCCTGGCCCGCGCGGCTCCACCGCACTCAGCCGCCCTGCGCATCGGACGGCTTGTGATCGCCCTCACGATCACAAGGTTCCCATGATGTGTCAACTACATAATTCCCACGTGTGAAAATCCGTGATCCAGCGCGTGCGGGCAGGTTGCCGGATAGATTGCCGACACCGTCAATGCGATTCGACGACCACGAAAGCGCCTAGTAGGACTTTGTTAGGTGTGTAATCGTGGTGGGGTGGGGTGGGGATGGGTTTGTGGCAGGTGTGGCAGTGGCCGGTCCAGGTGGCGAGTAGGTGTTGGAGTCGGCGCAGGACGGCGTAGAGGGTCAGGCCTGCGCAGGGGCTTTTGGGGTGAGTCGCAGTTGGGTGCAGATGGCTTGGGCGATGCAGGCGAGGGTGATGTGCCGGTGCCAGCCGGTCCAGGATCGTCCTTCGAAGTGGTCCAGGCCGAGTCCGTCTTTGAGTTCGCGGTAGTCGTGTTCGATGTGCCAGCGGATCTTGGCCAGCACCAGGTCCCGTGGCGGAATCGTGGGTGGGAGGGTGGCCAGCCAGTAGTCGGTGGGTTCGGGCGCACCGGTCGGCCATTCGGCCAGCAGCCAGCATTCGGGCAGGCTGCTCGGCTGCTCGGCTGCTGTTGCGGTTCGCCGGACGCACACTCGCGGTTCTGGTCCATATTTCGTGATCGGGAGGTCGCGTAATGCTCAGTAACTGAGCAGGATTCGCTTCCGGAGTAGATCTGGGTTCGCCGTGACCGAACATCTGGCGTTTGAGCATCTTGATCCGGTTGACGTGGTTTTCGACGGCGCCACTGTTCCAGGGCAGGCTCAGACCGGCGGTGACCGCGTCCTGGTCGCGGCGCAAGCCGCGGACGAAGGAGTGCAGTTCCGGCTGGTCATCGGGGGTGGCGGCGGACATCCACGTTTCGAGTTCTGCGCCGCGCAGTTCGGTCATGATGCTGGCGAACGCGCGGACATGTCCGGCGAGGGCATCGAGTTCGGGGCTGGCGGCCAGGATCGCGTCGAGCCGACGCTGGCCGGCGGGGTCGATCCGCGAGGGTTTCGTCATGATCCAGGCGGTGACCCGCCGGATCGAGGGCGGTGGTGGGGGTGGTGCCGGGATGTGGGCGGTGGTGCGGAACGGCTGCAGGTAGGCGCGCACGAAGTGGCGTTGGTGGTGCCCTGGTTCCATCGCTGGTGCAGGTAGGGCTTGAACTCGTCGCGGATCGTGCCGCGGGCCAAGCCCAGCTCGCGACCGATGCTGCGCAGGCTGTGGCCCTGCGCCATCAGGGTGTGGACCTGGGCATAACGCTCGCGGGTTCGGACCGCGGTCCGATCGGCACGCAGATGTGGTTCGACCGGGCCGTGGGGCAGGGCCGCCGCGATTTCGCTGATGTCGAGCCGTGCTGGTGTGTCGTCGAGGCCGGGCACCGCGGTCAGGTGGCGGCGGTGGCGGGCGACGGTGCGTTCGACGGCGTCGCCGAGGTTTTTCATAGGTGCCAGCGATCAGCGACCTGGATCGCGTGCGGTGCTGCTGTGGTCGCCTGCTTCGGCGTAGGCGCCGGTCCGGTCGCGGCAGATGATCTCGATGCCGGGGCGGTCTCGAAGCCAGGCGGTCAGGCTCTCGGTGCTGCGGTCGGTGAGCATCTCGATCGGTCGGCGGGTCGCCATGTCGATCAGGATGGTGCCGTAGCGGTGTCTGCGGCGCAGGGCGAAGTCGTCCACCCCCAAAACCCGGGGCCGCACCGGCGCCGGATCGGGCAGCGCGCGGATCTGCCGCAGCAGGGTCATGCGGCTGACCCGCGCTGCCGAATGCCCGGTCAACCGTGCTCCGGCGCGGCCGCCCAAGGCGAGTGCGACCGCGGACAACACTCGCTGCAGCAGCAACGTCCGCCGCCCGTAGCGGGCGGCGAGTCCGGGTACCTGCTCGGCGAAAGTCCTTCGCCCGCAGCCGGTGTTGCCGCAGAACAGGCGCCGGACCCGCAGAACGATGACGACCTCGCGGCCGGTGATGGCCGTGTCGGCCAAACGGCGCCGATACCGGCTGTGCACTCGACGCGACGGTGTCGAGCAGCCCGGACACGCCACCGCCTCCTCCCGGGTGGCTGCATCGATACGAACCGTGGAACCCGCAACATCAACCGCACTGATGACCATCTGGCCCAGATGCGGGAACAGAACCCTCGACACCCGACGATCACAGCACCAGCAAACCAGCGGCGGTCGGCCATGGAGTTCCCCAAGGCACTAAGACCGGCCGCAAGCACCGTACCGGTCGGTATGGCGAGATAGGCTCATTGGCGTGGTGCAGGTCGGCGACAAGGTGCTCTTGGTGGCGGGCGGTGTCTCGGTGTTCGAGGTCCTGGAATTCGAAGACGAGGATCATGCCGTCGTCCAGGCGGTGCTCGACTCCCCCGGCAGCTACCCGTTCAGCGTCCGCACCGACACTCTCGTGCCAGCCGAACCGGCGGCGGGGTACTGAACGCCCGATCACCGAGCTTGTGACCTGAGTCCAAGCTGAGTAGTTCCTCTTATCGCGTTCGTGTACGCGGTGTCCGCGCGACGCGCGGCATCAGTTCGGCGCTGGCTCGATGTCCGCAGCCGGATCGTGAGTGATACACCGAGTTGGTCGACGGCGGCTACGCTGTCGACCACCCAACCGGACGAGGTCAGTGGCGGTGTCTGAGGACTCCGTGGCGGTGAGGGGTTGGCTAGGCTAGCCAGCCATGGCCGTCTACCTTGTCACCGGCGCCGCGGGCTTCATCGGCGCGAATTATGTGCATTTCCTGCTGGGCCGGGAGCCGGAGGCGCGGGTGGTGGCGGTGGACTATATCGGGTTCGCCGGGAACCTGGCCAACTTGGATCCGGTGATCGAGCGGATCGATTTCGAGAAGGCTGATATCGCCGATCTCGAGGTGATGGAGGGGCTCTACCGGCGGTATCGGCCGGATTTCGTGGTCAACTTCGCCGCCGAGTCCCACAACGATCGCGCGATCCTGGGCCCCTCGGCGTTCATGCGGTCCAATGCGCTGGGCGCGCAGGTGATGGCCGAAGCCAGCCGTCTGGTGCCGGTGCGTTCGCATGTGCATGTGTCGACGATCGAGGTGTACGGGGAGCTGGCGCCGGGCGATGAGTGGTTCACCGAGCGCAGCCCGCTGAACGCGAAGACGCCGTACTCGGCGGCCAAGGCGGCCGGGGATCAGATGGTACGCGCCTACATGGCGACCTACCCCGAAATGAATATCCGCCTGACCCATTGCGCGAACAATTTCGGGCCGTATCAGCTGCCGGAGAAATTGATCCCGCTGGCCGTGACGAACGTGCTGCGCGGCCGCAAGATCCCGGTCTACGGCGACGGCCTGCAAAGTCGTGACTGGCTGCATGTGCTGGACCACTGTGAAGCGGTGCACCGGGTCCTGCACGCCGACCTCGGGCCGATCCCGAAAGCGGCAGCGACCGATCCGGGACTGTTGCCGATCTTCGACATCTCGGCACGTCAGGAAGTAACGAACCTGCAGATCGCCCGCATGGTGGTGACCGAGCTGGGGCTGGATCCCGAGGAGTGGATCGAACACATCGAGGATCGCCCGAATCACGACCGCCGCTACGTGATCAATCCAGAAAAGCTCGAGACCGAGCTGGGGTGGCGGCCGGAACGCCAGTTCGAACCGGAGATCGCCGCGACGGTCCGCTGGTACCGCGACCACCGCGAGTGGTGGGAACGCATCCTCGCCGACAAGGGCGAACTCGGGTTCAACTGGAGTCAGGCGGGTTCGGCTCGATAACGGCGGATGACGTGCCGGGCGCACGCCTGACAGCGTTGATCGGCCGATGCGTGTGGACACTGATCAGCCCGCGACCTCGGTGCGCCCCGGCTGTCCGGCTAGCAGGTACTGGTGAACACGGTGTAGCCCTTCGCGTCGCGCCACGGCCCACCGTTGTTGGACGTGAACCACGACCGCACCTCGTCCTCGACTCGGGCAAGAATCACATCGTGGTGCGGGCTCTGAGACGGTACTTCGCAGGTGAACCGCAGGATGACCTGGGCGTATCGCATCAGCGATTCCACGCTGGGGAACAGCAGGGCGTTGTCGCGGCGGTGGAGGGTGACGTTGCCGAATGTGGCCGATTGCTGAATCCAGCATCGCGCGCGGTGCGCGCGCTCAGTCACGATTCGTGAAGGCCGCCGCGCCTGCTGCGCGCGCGACACGCGCGGCGCCGTACCGGACCGCGCGTACAGACCAGCGCTCCGCCGCGCGCATCAGCCGCTGACACAGGGCCGGAGGAGCCTCGCGTTGAGCGCAGCGGCGAGCGAGACATGGACGTGATCGACCATCGGGACGACATGCTGCAAGCACGGGACGACGAACCCGCGCTGCACGTCGATCACCATCATCGGTAGCCCCGCCACTCTGTAGGCTGCTGCGAAACTAGTGGACTTCTCGCCAGAGCCACTGCCTTTAGACGACGCCCGAATCGCCAGAAAAAGCAGCAGCACAGTGCATTTCGCATGAATCGACCATTCGGCTCCGCGACTTCGCCGATGTCTTGTGGTGGACTGATCACATGACAGATGATCACCCAGCACGCGGCACCGCCCTGCCCCAGTCGGTGGCCGGGGCGCTGCGCGATGCGGTCACCGGACTGCACTCCTGTGGCGCTGTCGTCGTGGCAGGGTTCCCGGCGTCTGGGAAGTCGACGGCAGCCGCGTATCTCGCGGAGGTGTTGGGTGCCCCGGTGCTGGACAAGGATCGGTTCGCGCCGTTGCTGGAGGAATCGGTCATGCGGAAGTTGTCCGGCGATCCCCACGATCGCGATTCCGAGACCTACCGGACGCTCGTGGGGCCCGGTATCTATGACGGGCTAATCCGGACCGGACTCACCGTCGCCGCCACACACCCGGTCGTGCTCGATGCCCCGTTCCTGTCCACCATCCGCCATGCCGCTGCGCGCGAGATGCCGCTGAGTGATCACCTCCGGGATTACACCGGCCTTCCTGAATCGGTTCCTCTGGTGACGATTTGGCTCGATGCGGCCGAGCCGGTGATCCGCGCGCGGACGGGCCGTCGGTCTGCTACGACTACACCTCCGATGTCGACAACCCCGTGGACATGCTGCTGTCGATGATCGAACACGACGCCGGGTTCACCGACGACATCGCCGATCGCATCGACGATTACAGAGACTCGGGAGCATGGCCGCAATAGCGGGCACCGTGTGCGGCGGGGACGGTCGAGGATGTCCGAGGAGGACGAGCGACGCCGTCGTAGCGAACGATCCCGCAAAACGCGCGACCGCGGCCGCCACTTCCATCGAGGGATGGCACAGCAACGCGGCGAAACCCGCCACAACGGGTGGCGTCACGAAGCGAAGATCGAACTCGGTAAAGGCAAGGGAAACACCCGAATTCATGACACCGCCCGCCTCAACGAGCACGGTGGTCGGGACTTCACCGAGTACAAGAGCGGTGTCGTGGTCCGCGCCACCGCCCACACACTCAATCAACTCCGCCTGGACCGGGAAGTCTTGATCCGCGACCCGCACGCCACAGGCACCTGGGTGATCCGGGCCAGAGCCGCCGACCCGGCGGTCCGCACGCAGCTCGAGGCGCTGCGACGCGATTTTCCCGAACACTTCCAGGTGGTGGAGGTCTCCCGCGCGGAAGCGGAGAAGGCACGCAAACTCGGACGGCCATCGAGCAGCAGGCACGTGGAGTACAACGCGAGCGGCACAACGTGCCGGAGCTGATACGCCAGCAGCAACAACGACAGCGGGACGCGAAAGCGCGAGTGCAACAAGCTGTGCATCAAGCTGTCGAACGGCAGGCGGCGCAGAAGGCAGCCGAGAACGCCCGCCGGCAACAGCTGGCACGCATCGTCGAAGCGCGAGCGCAACTGCTGGCGAAACTGCCGCCCGACGTCGCGCGCATCCTAGCCGTGAGCATGCCGCCACCGGCCGAAGAGCTGGACCGCCCGCCGCCGACACCGGGTACCGGGACAACCCGCGCCGCCCGCGCCCAAGCGCGCGAACAGCAGCGGGAAGCGCGCGGACGCTAGCAGGCCGGAGGACCCGGTCGCCGGACACGGCGGCCGGATCCTCGGCGGGGTCGTCACCGCCGCGGTTCGCCTTCGCATTGCAGCAGTTCCGACGTGGATGTGACCCGGGAGTCGAATACCGTCCAGAGCGACCCGTCCGTCAACCGCCGCAGGACGAACCGGTACTTGCCGTAGCACGCCCGTGAGGCCGTCGTCAGGCGAGTCCTGCCCACCACTCGGTAGGGATACCCGTCGATGCGCACTGTCGGGTTCATGGTCTGTTCTCCCCTTTCGCCGTTGTCGATCATCGGCGGCCAGAGTGGCAGGGAGGCCCTGAAGCCACGCTGAAGCGGCCTGAAGGCCGCTTCAGGAAGCAGGGAAGACGCCGCTCGGAAGCGCTGGCGAGGTCACCGGTGGCCTCCTACCAGCTGTGCTATCCGCCGATCAACGCCGCCGGTGAGATAGTCGACGGCTGGCTGGCCGAGACGTGGTGGACCCGAGAACGCATGTACTGGGCCGAGAAAGCCTCTACTACTGCCCGGTGCGGGCGGCGTCGAGGTCGGTGCGGGCGAAGGTGGTGCCATCAGGCCAGGCGGCCTGCAACACAGCACCCTCCCTAGTAGATCACCGAATACACGCTTCTCTCAACGGATCTTGCGTCGCTCCACACTGACACATCGGCGGCGGCCGCGACACCGAAAAGATCACACCGCGGCTCACCGCCAGGCCCCTCAACTCAGCTCAGCCGCGATGCGCCTAAGGCGGCTTCGTCGATCGTGGTCAGGTCGCCGACACCGACCTGGACGTACCGACTGATGTCCGCACCGCCGCCGCGCAGCGCCCGTTACCGGATGAACAGCCCGCCGCAGCACTGCGCTGGCGACTGGTCGAAACGCTCGACGACGCGCGGCGCCGCCACGCCGACGAACTCGCCCGCGCCGTCTCTGAACTTCGAGTCGACCAGTGGCGCCGCATGCGCGATAGGGAACTGGAAGACGAGATCCTTTCTGCTCGGCGCGATTTCGATCTCGATTCTGGACATGGTTCTCATCATCGAATGTAGCCAGCGACATCAGCGCGGCAGCACGCCTCAACCGAGCAGTAACCCATCGGTGGATCGAAATTTAGAAGTGTGAGGGCAAGCAGATGGCCGCCCTTACCCATGCCGTGGCCATTGATTGATGGCGGCGATGTGCACGACGGCTTGGTAGCGGACGGCGAGCTTGTCGAACCGTGTTGCCACGAACCGGTTTTCCTTCAGCTGTCCGATCCCGCACTCGACCGCGTGACGCTGTTTATATCGTTCGGCGTCTAACACCGGTGGCCTTCCACCGTCAGAACCCTTCTTGCGCCGATTGGCGGCTTGGTCGGCCCGGACCGGAATCGTCGCGGTGATTGCTCGTCGGCGCGGATAGGAGCGGTTGGCGCGCGAGCTGTACGCCTTGTCCGCGAGTGCCTCGTCCGGACGGGTCCGCGGGCGACCGGCGCCCAGGCGGGGCGCCGAGATCGCCTCGAGCACCGCGGTGAACTGCGGGCAGTCCGCCCCCTGACCGGCCGTCAGCAGCAGCGACAGCACCTTGCGGCCCAGGACGCGCAACACGCACTCGACGCGGTGCAGCGGGATTTCATGCTGCAGGAGTGGCGGTGGGCGATCCGGTCGCCCGGGGACTTACCCGGATCATCATCCATACTCGGATTCCTCTCCATCGCGGGGCCGCCGCGTCGGCGGCTTGCCGTCGGAAGTGCCGACAAGCTTCGGGCCCCCTCGCCAGAGCAACGGGTTCACGGATTGAGACTTCGACTTCCCCGGGACGCATACAGCGGCTTGCCACCATCTGTGACATTCCGCTATCATCGGGCTACTTGTCAGCCTATGTCCACCACGAAATTAGCGCTGCGTGAAATTACTTGTCGTTAGTTCATCCGGCGGCGCCCACGTCGGTCGAGCACATCTAGTGCGCCAAAAGCTTCATTCAGCACCATCATCGCACACATATCCTAGGTTTCCATTGATTCGGTTTCTATCGCTAATTCTAGCGTCGAATGAATTGTTTCGCCACGTCCAATTGTCCACCGCTGCGAGAACTCGGCGCATTCTTCGCAGTGTACGATCGAATACCATTTAATGAGCCTCAAAAAATATAGCCGCGAGTGTAAGGGTAAGGGTAGATGAATCCGATCAACCAGGATGTGGTGGCGCCACCCGAGGGTAGCGGAAAAATTATTCGAGCGCGTGGGGATGAAATCGGTCCGCTACCGAACAATTCCACCCTCATCCTGCCGCTTTCCATGAGCAAACTACAGAACTCACAGGGGCCACAGGCGACATACGACGTGGTCCTGTCCTTCCTTACGGCAAATCCCGAGCGCGCGTTGAAGATCGTCATATTGTATACTGATGGCCTGTACTGTAATAACGGCAAGGAGTCCGCGTTCAGCGTTCACAGGCGGACTGTTGCGCAGATGCTCGGTCACCAGAACGCTTTCCGCCGGATCGAAGCAACAAAGGGACATGCACTCGTCGAATCTGGTGTGTTGGAGTGTGTCTCGTGGAATCATCTTCTCTTGGGAGTCGCCAGAACCTTTCAGAAGTGCGTTGAAATTCTTGAAAGAAGAATTGCTACCGACCCAATATTCAGCGCGTTGGTCCATGCGGAGGTCCAGGAGCACGACCGTGCAACTTTGGCCTTCTTGCTCGAAGAACTCGTGATGGTTCACCTGATACGAGAGCAAGATCCCGGGCTTCCCTGGATGCCACCGGAAAGTCGTGGGCCACAATTGATCGCCTACCATGGCACTTACTCGAATGCGGATGTTTACCAGTGGCAGCATCAGATTCTTCCAAGAAACAAAAAATGCTCGAACCCATTCCGTGCAAGTCAAGTCGATTTAAAGAGGGGGCTAATATTCGACTTCAATATCTCGATAGGTTCCGCTACGCCATTGCGTGATGGCAAGGCGCCGAACGGCGACTCCGAGAGCGGCCACCTGCCGAGGGGTCGAGACGATCACGAAGGAAGAATTGCGTCCGTCACCGCTGCAACCGAAGAACGAAAATGATGCCCGCTATCAGCTCCTGATTTCCAGTTGGCCCGGAATCACGGGTCGGATCTGAGCTTTCGCGGACTGGCCCTCGAGCGCTGCGCCGGCGGATGGTGGCCGCGAGTGGACACATCGGGAGGTCAGTCACACTACAGTCGGAGAACGGTTCGTCACCTCTCGAAGATCTTAAAAGATGTTCGATCACGGTCGGGCGGAATGCCACAAAATCTTTCACGAGCAGATCAGCACAGAGGTGTCCGGTGTCATCGGTGCCACAGATGCGCATACCCTGGACGATCTGCGCGGCAAACGATCCAATGAGGTGGCGTTCAAGCTAGCGGTGAACTCCTTGCTGCCGCTGTATTCGGATGCGCAGAAGGTGCACGAGCCGTGGCTGGTCCCGCAGTTGGTTCGTGCGACACGGGAATGGATGGGGAGCAGGGTCCGATACAGCGACGGCGTTTTCCCGGGCTGATGATCGGCGTGTACGCCGAGGATGCCGCGCAGCACCGGACCGGCCATATCGTCTGGAACGAACGCTCTCGCGATCCGGTGGTCCGCGATCGTGCATTCTGCCCACCCACCGGAAGCGCCGACGACCTGCGCTTCCAGACGACCAAGGCCACTCACGTGACGGATGAGAAGTGCCAGTGTCTCATGTAGTGCTCGACTCCGGCGGCGGAGGCTCCGGCAACATCTGGGAGGAGATCGCCGCCCTTGAGCTGGAACGGCACGCTGACGTGGCCGCCTATGTCAAGAATGACCGCTTGGAATTCGCCATCCCCTAAACCGGGGCCGTGCGCCGTTACCGGCCGGGCTTCCTCGTTCGGCTCCGCCGCCGGGACGAGGATGTACAGCGCTACCTGATTCTGGAGGTCTCCGGCGGCCGAAAGGACCAAGGCGCCCGCCAGATCAAGGCAGACACCGCCAGCAACCTGTGGTGTGTGGCGGCGAACAACGGCGGCCGGTTCGGACGGTGGGGCTACCTCGAGGTCGACGATCCGTTGCACATCCGCGCCGCACTCGACGACGCAATCCGGTACATGTATGCGGACAAGCCGACTACCCGCATCGACCTCGATCCCTTCGCCCATCCCTACGGACGCCCGAGACCGACTGAAGAGGGCGAGCGAGTCCGCCGTCCAGCACGCCAGCACGGATTGCCCGCGTCCACTCGACGGCGGCAATACGTTCAACCCCCGGGTCGGACTACGCCGGTGGATTACGGCGATGAATCGCGGCGACGGCCGGACGGACGCCTTCCGGGAGGCATGGGCCAAGATACACCACGATGGCACCGTTACATTGGCAGCGGCAATGGGACGCGGTCCGGGCAGCACAGGCGATGAGCGGTCACCGACGACGAGATCGGCGCGGCCCTGGAATCTCTCTGGGGCCAAGCGGCGGTCAACACCTGGACCGCGCGCCGCGCCGCGGTCGCGAAATGGCTGTCCTGGTGCCGAGAGCAAGGCTGGGACGTCCCGGCGTCGGCCGCGCAATCGACTCCGCTGGACTCGGAGACACCAGTGCGCTCGCGGACCGCGATCGATCGGCTCATCTCCCGTCGCGAGATCCATCTGCGGGAGAAGACCCTGTGGCGGATGCGGTATGAACCTGCGCTCGCACAGAGGAACTGCTCCAGCTCAACATCGAGGACCTCGACCTGGCGGGCCGGTGCGCCCGGGTGAAGTCCAAAGGCGCCAAACCTCGCACCCGCCGCCGCGGCGCCACCCACCACGAGCACGTCCTCGAAACGGTCTACTGGGACGCCGGCACCGCCCGGCTACTACCGCGATTGCTCCGCGGCCGAAGCCGTGGACCGGTATTCGTGACCCACCGCCGACCCGGACCAGGGAAATACCTCGCAGACCGCGACACCTGCCCGGACACCGGACTCGCACGCTGTCCTACGACCAGACCCGCGATCTCCTCGACGCCGCCACCGCCACCGACGGGCCCGGAACCGGATGGGACCTGCACGAACTCCGGCACTCCGGCCTGACACACCTCGGCGAATCCGGCGCGAGCCTGCTCGAACTGATGGCCAAATCGCGTCACCGCAAGGCCGAGAACCTGCGCCGCTATTTCAAACCCTCGCCCCAGGCCATGCGCGAACTGACCAGCCTCATCGGTCCTGACGCTTCCCCGCACCCACTGACCAGCGGCTACGCCAAATCCGCCCGATTTTCGGCCGATACTACGGCGACCCCGTGTTGGTGGTCAGGCGTTTGGCCGGTCACGGTGACGAACATCGCTGCTGATAAGCCATCGTCGTTGTTTTTCCGTGCGATTACTACTGACCTCTACCCCCTGACCTAATGCGCGTCATGTTCTGTGGTTGTTCGGACCCGGCGCGATGACGGGCTGGTCATGGTTGGGAGTCGCTTCGCTGCGACTGGCGTGTCGCGCGGAAGTAGCCTCGGCTTCGGGAGGGGCTCTGTTGGCCATTCTCGGGCTTCTCCCTTCCTCCCAGATTCCGGCCGTGCTCGCTATTCCCCGATACCGAGCGCGGTGCTACACCCGGCGCGATTTCTGAGGTTTGCCTCAGATTTGCCCCCGCACGTATGCTCGACGCCGGAGCTGTGGGAGGACAGGTCGTCAGCGGGTGAGTGAGGCCGGGCGTGTGATGCGGGAGGCCACCGAACGGTTAGCGGGTGCGACCGTTCGGGCGGTAGAAGGTGCCGCTGAAACCATACTCAGGCCAACGGCACGCACGCTCAACCGCGGTGTCGAGGAAGCACTCACCACCGACAGAGATGGCGCCAACCCCGTGAGGGCGGCTGGCCGCGATGTCTCGGAGAGTGCGTCGCCGGTCCCCGCGCGGGCCTCCGTCCTGTTCGACCGGCCGGTGGCCGCCGCGGAGCGACGTGTCCACACTAAACAGGACTATATCGAGTCCTTCGAGGACCGAATCGGGCGAAAGCTCACCCAGGCCGAAGTCAAGACGGTCGACTTGGGCTGTATCGGACTGACCATGGTGCGCCTGGGCCGCACCGGCATCGAGGTTCCTCCGACGAATCTGGCATTCGCCGACGCGCGAGCCCATCGCTTGGTCGCAGAGACCGAGAAGGTGCTCGGCCCCGGGGAGATCGCCAACGACGCGGTGAACAGATTACGGCGCGATCTGACTCGGGCGCGACAGGACCTCGAGACCGAGTTGAAGAAGCCGGGCGCGGGCCAGGACTCATTCACCGTGCCGCGCCTACAGGCGAAGATCAAAGAGTTGGAAGACGAATACGAGCAGGCCAAAACGACAACGCGGCAGTACTGGGTCCGCATCGGGGCGGAGCAGGTCACCGCCTTGCTCGAGGCCCGAGATGCCGCCAAGGCCGTCGGTGGACAGCAGGTTTTCCAGCAGGTATCCGAGTACGCCGCGAAATTCAACGACATCCTCGCCACCGGGCCTGCAGACGCCGCGAAATTCGCCGAGCTGGTACGCGCGGACAAACACCTCGCCCCGCTGCGCGGGGTCACCGACGCGCTACCCTCCGGTGATCTGTCGAACGTGCGCGCACACATATTCGCCAAACACTTCTGGTCGGGCCAGGAAGAGAAGCTGGGCTTGGACGGAAAACCAGCCACAACCATCCTCGGGCACCCGCTGGGGACCTCGTCGGTGCTTCCGAATCCGGACAGGTTCGCCCCCCACCCCCACACCGGGCAGGTCGACATGTCCAAGGACCTCTTCCAGGGTAAGCCCGGGTTCATAAAGTTCGACTACGGATGGTATGACGAAGGCAGCGGAAGCTGGTGGCATGCCAATCACGCCGAGCGTACCGACCCTGAGGATCCGATGCGTGTCTACCAGAGCGGACCGGAGAGATTCTTCACCGGTTATCCCGATTTCGACAGTTCGGTGGTCTGCATTGCATTCGTGCGGGACATGCCTTGAAACCACCGACCATAGCCGCGGCCAGGAGGACAGAGTGGATTTCGCAGACTATCTCGACGAGGAGGTCGTGCTCTACGGCATCGCCGAGAACGCCATGGCCGGGGCCGTGCTGCGGTGCGGTCGAAACACGCATGTGTACCTCGACGGGCTGCCACAGTGGGACGAAAGCGACCACCACGGCGCCTTCGAGGTCACTGGCGTCCTCGCCGTGGAAGGTGACGATACCGAAGCCTTCGGCGAGAACCGCACGACACACCGGCTCGGCCGCCACTACGTCCTGAAAAACCCGACGTGGGAACGTTGTCGGTGAACGTCACGATCACGTAGGAACGGAGTGTGAGTCCGGTCAGGCAGCCATCGGCCTTGATACTGGTTCGAACGATGTCGATGCGTAGTTTGTGATCTTTCAGGGAAATCTTCTCGACAACGATGTCCGAGATCGTTCCCGCTGCAAGGCGGGCAGTTATTTTCGGTTTCACCTCTACTTTGGGAAACACTATCGACTGGCGCTCCTCCGGCGACACGAAGACCTGTGGAGTCACCACCAAAAGGCTTGGCGGCATCAGCCCACCATCGATGCCAAGGGACGAGGTGATCGACTGCATTGACGTCATCCTCAGCGCACGCCCGCTCCCAACAAAGGGGGATCGAGGCGAGTAGTAATCGTTGCGCGAATCTGGGGTGACGGCGGCGACAAGCTGCGGTGCGAGTTGGCCAGCGGGCATTGGTACGCAGAGAGTAAGCAGCACATACAGCAGCCGGGAAGCATGCCGGATCGTGGAGATCAACCCTGCGCGGTGCCGCGGTGATGGTCGGTTGCCGGTCCGGTGGCGTCGAACAGCCTTCTGGCCGAGGCCAGCGTCTGCGCGTCGTAGTCCCTGTGACGTTGGACTACGACCACGAGATCCGCGGAGCCGACGGCAGCGGCGAGATCGTCGCAGCGGCGCAACCGCTGTCCGGCCCAGCGCAGCTCAGGGATGTACGGGTCGTGATAGGTGACCGTCAAGCCGCGGCGCAGCAGCTCCTCGGTGAGCGGGATGGCGGGCGTTCCGCGAGTGTCGGCGACGTTGGGCTTGTAGGTGACGCCGAGCAACAGGACGGTGGCGTCGGGCAGTGTCACGCCTCGGTCGTCGAGGTCCTTGACGATGCGATCGGCCACCCATCTGGGCATGTCGGCGTTGATGGCGTGCGCCGTCTCCGCCAGCCGCAGCGCCCGGCCCAGCCGAGTGGTGGTGTGGTGGATCATCAGCAGGGTGTCGACGGGAATGCAGTGCCCGCCGACACCCGCGCCTGGCCGAAACGGCATGAAACCGTAGGGTTTTGTGGCTGCCGCGGCGATGACATCCCAGATATCGATGTCCAGCTCATGGCATACCTGGGCAAATTCGTTCACCAAGGCGATGTTCACCTGGCGAAAGACGTTTTCGAGGATCTTCGTTGTTTCCGCTTCGGCAATTCCGACTGTGGTGTGTATGTTCGCGACCACCCGCCGGTAGAACATCGCGGCTCGGTCGCGGCAGGCCGGGGTCAGCCCACTGACTACGCGGGGAGTCGTTGTCAGCCGGAACCTGGTGTTGCCCGGATCTATGCGTTCCGGCGAGTACGCCAGGTTGAAGTCGATTCCGGCGACCAGACCCGACTCTTCGAGGATCGGCCTCAGCAGATCGACGGTGGTGCCCGGGGGCACGGTGGACTCGACCACGACGAGCTGTCCCGGACGCAGGTGGTCGCGGATCGTGGTGACCGCCGAGATCAGTGGGCGCAGATCAGGGGTGTTGTCCGTCTCGTGGACCGGCGTCGGCACGCACACGACGACGATCGCGCTGTCCGCCAGCACGCCGGGGTCGGTGGTGGGATGCAGATGGCCGGCCACGGACCGGATTTCCGCGGCGGTGACCGTGTCGACCGGACTGTCTCCATGCTGGACCGCGGCCACCCGGCGTCGGTCGACGTCCACACCCCACACGTGGTCACCCGCATGTGCCAGTGCCACTGCCAGCGGCAGGCCGGTGTAACCGATCCCGACGACGGTCACCTTCTCGTGTGCTGCGTGCGTCATGATCACCACGCCAGTCGGTACGGGCGGAACAACTCGGCGTAGCGGAGGCCGTAGCCTGCTCCGACCGCGGCGTCGACGAGCCGGATGTGCTCCAGGGATCGGGGCTGGCCATCGGGCCGGATCTGGGACCGATAACAGCGCAGGGCTTGCTCTTTGGTGGCCCAGAAGTCGGTGGTGTCGACCGTGATCGGCCACGCGTTGTGGGTGGGCGACCAGTGCTCCTCCACTCCGCGGTACCCCAGGACCACCCGCGGGGTGGGCACCGAGGGACGTGGCCGCGCGGCGGCGAACCCAGCGCGGAAGACCGCGCAATGATCTTGGTGGTATCCGGCCTCCGCCGGGATCATGAGGGCGGTGGGACGCACCGCGGCCAGCGACGCCTGCTCGTGGGTTGTGATCACGTCGACCAGCCGGCGCTGCCGAGTCGTGATGTCCATGTCGCCGGCCTGATCGATCCAGACGACCGCGGCGGTCGTCACGCCGAGCGCCGCGCACGCCTGTTCGAACTCCGTGACCCGCTCCTGCGGGTCGGCCACCCCGCCGTTGGCACGGACCGTGACGCAGAGGACGTGCACCTGCAGGCCCTCGGCAGTCATCCGCGCGATCGTGCCACCAGGGCCGATGGTTTCGTCGTCGGGATGCGGCGCGACGACGACGACCCGCTCACCCTGTGTCAGCCCGAATACCGGCATGCCGACACAGTGGTGCGACGCGCTGACCATTGGGTGATGCGCGCCGAGTCGCGGGCCGCAAACGGTCGCGTCACGCGCACGCCAGCGACCGCATCGACGATCACGCTTGCCAGGATCACGCCCGTCACCGTGGAGGGGGAATATGCACAGCAAGACCGTGTTCGAACTGGTCCGCGAGGTGCTGCCGCTCATCCGGGATCGTGCGGACGATACCGACCGGGCCGCGCGAGTGCCCGAGCCGACCATGTCGGCGCTGATTTCCGCGGGCTTCTTCAGAATGCTGCAACCCGCGCGCGTCGGCGGCTACGAGTCCAATCCGCTGGACTTCTATCGGATCGTCCGGAGGATTTCGTCCGCCTGCCCGAATACCGGCTGGGTGGCCGCCATCGTCGGGGTGCACCCGTGGCAGATCGCGTTGTTCTCCCCACAGGCACAGGACGACGTCTGGGGGGACGACCCGGACACGCTGGTCAGTTCCTCGTACGCTCCCGTCGGGCAAGTGTGCCCTGTCCGCGGTGGATACGAGCTGCGGGGACGGTGGAGTTTCTCGTCCGGTTGCGACCACTGCCAGTGGGCGTTGCTCGGTGCGATGTGCACTCGTGAAGGTGCGGACCCGGAGTACCTGACCCTGTTGATACCGCGCAGTGACTACACGGTTCACGCCGTGTGGGACTCGGTCGGTCTGCGTGGCACCGGGAGCAACGACATCGTTGTGGAGGGCGCGTTCGTGCCCGATCACCGAGTGTTGAGTGCGCGGGATTGGACACAACTGCGCGGTCCCGGCCACCAGGTCAATCACGCTCCGTTGTATCGGTTGGCCATGGGTAGCGTCTTCCCGACGACGATCACCATGTCGATCATCGGGGCGGCGGAAGGTTTTTACCAGGAGCACACGGACTGGGTCCGGTCACGGGTGCGGATCTCGGACGGAAAGCACGCTGTCGACGACCCGTTCGTGCACGTGCGGTCGATGCGCGCCGCGTCCGACATCGACGCGGCGACCCTCCAGGTGGAGCACAACATCGCCGAGCAACTGGCGTATGCGCAGCGAGGCGACGGGATCCCGTACCACTTGCGGCTGCGGACGCGGCGCGATCAGACGCTGGGCACCGACCGGGTTGTCCGGGCGGTCGAGGAGTTGTTCACCCGATCCGGGGCCACCGCGTTGTCCTCGGCAGGCCCGATGGCGAGCTTCTGGCGACACGTGCACGCGGGCAGCGTGCACGTGGTCAACGACTGGCCCCGGGTGCTCAGCCAGGTGGGGCGTGCCGAGTTCGGTGCCACGGTCGATGATCCGTGGATCTAGCGCACCCTGCCGGTTTCCGCGGCGCAGGCCGCCGGTGTGACCGCGGGCACCGAGCAACCGGCCGGTTGATCGCCAGCGACATGGTGTTGGAGCTGATCGGTACCGGCCCGCAACATTCTCGACGACGTCACCGACCGGATTCATGGCCGACAAATGGCGTGGCTACCGCGATGAAGCCCGCGCGACCCGGCAAAGCACCGGCTTCCGGAGGAGTTCCGAGCGGCCACAGAGTTCCCAGCAGTAGCAAACATTGCAGCGGCGCCGCAGCTATCATCAATCCCGCAGACCATTCGGTCTGAGCTTGTTTAGCTGGTCAGGACATCAGATGTGATGGTGCACAACAATATTTCGCCCGCTTTCGGCGCACCGGGGTCCTGGATGAGCGACTCGGCCCAACCCGTTTCGGCAATGCGATCCTCGCTGGCCCTGGTCCGGGAAGGGACGCGACTATCCAGCGAGGCACCCCTGCGTATCCAGGCATTGGGAGCGTTGACTATCCGTCGGGGTGATCGAGTAGAGATCCTGACCTCCACGATGCGGTCCAAGCTGTTGGTGGCGCTGCTGGTGAATGCGGGCACGTACGTGTGGACGGACAAGCTGATCACGGAGCTGTGGGACGGACAACCACCGCACCGGCCCGACTGGGCCCTGCAGTCCGGTGTCATGCGGCTCAAGAAGTTCCTCCGTGGATGGGGCGAGCAGATCACGATCGAACATGGGCCCTCCGGTGCGTACCGGCTGGACCTCGGCGATACCGGTTTCGATGTGGCGGAGTTCCGGCAGCTGACGCAACGCGCATTGCACCTGCTCGGCACCGGGTCACCGGACGGAATCGGTGTCGGCCGCAGCGCGCTGGCGTTGTGGACCGATACGGACGCTTTCATCAATGTGCAGCTCGGGGCTCTCGGCTCGACCGAGCGCACTCATCTGGAGCAGCAGCGGTCGCTGCTGACCGAGCGAGTCCTGGAGGCCGAGCTGCGTGCCGGCCGGCATCGCGAGCTCATCCCGGAGCTCTCGATGCTGGTGGACCGGCACCGAGATCGCGAGTATTTCCACCAGCTCTACATGACGGCGCTGTATTCGGCAGGCCGCCAAGCAGAAGCGCTCGAGGTCTACTGGTGCCTCCGTGATCGCCTCCGAGCCCTGTACGGTGTCGAACCAACCCCACCCCTGCGGGAAACCTATCTCGCGATCCTGCGCCAGGACACCGCGCTGTCACGCGACGAGACGGACTAGCCATGTGCGGAATCACCGGGTGGCTGGCGTTCGACCGTGACCTGACCGGCGAGGGACCAACGCTGGCCGGCATGACCCAGACCCTGGCGCCCCGCGGTCCGGACGGGCACGGTCTGTGGATGGATCACCGGGTGGCACTCGGTCATCGTCGCCTCGCGGTGATCGATGTCGACGGCGGTGCCCAACCGGTCAGCGTCCGCACGCCGCACGGCCCCGTGGTGATGGTCTACAGCGGAGAGACCTACAACTATCGGGAACTGCGCGCCGAATTGCGGGCCCACGGGCATCGGTTCGACACTCTGTGCGACACCGAAGTCGTCCTGCACGCATACCTCCAGTGGGGTGACGATTTCGTCGACCGGCTGACCGGCATGTACGCCATGGCCATCTGGGACGCGCGAGTGGAGCGGCTGCTGCTGGTCCGGGACCGGCTGGGCGTGAAACCGCTGTATGTGTGGCCGACCGAGCACGGCGCGCTGTTCGCCTCCGAACCCAAGGCCATCTTCGCCCATCCGCTGCCCGCGCGGCGGGTCGATATCGACGGTCTCCGGGAAATGCTGGCGTTCAAACCCCACACACCCGGGCACGCCATGTGGGCCGGCCTGCGCGACGTGCTGCCCGGCACCACGATTGCCATCACCCGTGAGGGTCTGCGTGAGCGCACATACTGGCGGCTGCGCACCGACGAGCACACCGACGATCGCGCGACGACCGTGGACACCATCCGTGGCCTGCTCGACGAGGTCGTCACCCAGCAGCTCACCGCGGACGTCCCCAGGTGTGTCCTGTTGTCCGGTGGCTTGGATTCCAGCACGATCACGGCTCTGTCGGCCCGGCACCTCACCGCACAGCGGGAGCGGGTGCGGACCTTTTCCGTCGATTTCGCCGGACACGCCGACGCGTTCCGCGGTGACGTCGTGCGCCCGGCCCGCGACACCCCCTTCGTACATCTGGTGGCGGACCATGTCGGATCGGTGCACCGCGAGGTCGTGCTGGACACCGCGGGTCTGACCGACCCGGCGGTGCGCACCGAGGTGATCACCGCGCGCGAACTCCCGGTCCCACTGGCCGACCTGGACATGTCATCGCTGGCGCTGTTCCGGGCGATCCGCGAGCACTCGACGGTGGCGCTGTCCGGTGAGGCGGCCGACGAGGTGTTCGGCGGCTATCCGTGGCTGCATACCGCACCCGACGGCGACGACGACACCTTCCCGTGGCTGCCTGCGATGGGCCCGTCCATGCGCTGGCCGGACCCCACCGACATGCTCCACCCAGACCTCGCCCGCAAGCTGGATCTCGCCCAGTACAGCCGGGACCAGTACGCCACCGCATTGGCGGAGGTCGACAGCCTGTCCGAGGACACCGCAACCGAGCGGCGCATGCGTGCCCGCTACTACTTGACGCTGACGAGGTTCCTGCGGGACCTGCTCGACCGCAAAGACCGGTTGAGCATGGCCGTCGGGCTGGAGGTGCGGGTGCCGTACTGTGACCACCGCCTGGTCCAATACGTGTACGGGACGCCATGGCACATGAAGGTGTTCGACGGCCGGGAGAAAAGCCTGCTGCGCGCGGCGACGCGCAAGGTACTGCCGGAGCCGGTGCTGCGGCGCAAGAAGAGCCCGTATCCGTCCACGCAAGACACGGGGTATGCCCGTGCGCTGCAACAGCAGGCCCGAGAGGTGCTGGCACAGCCGAACCATTCGGTGTGGGACATCGTGGACCGGGACTGGCTGCACGGGGTCGTGCGGCACCCGCCGGAGAGTCTGTCACCCACCGCCCGCAACGGCATCGATCATGCGTTGGACATCGCCACCTGGATCGACGTGTTCTCCCCACGGCTCACGGTGTGACCAGGTTCTGCAGCTGCGCCACGATGCCGTCCTCGTCGGGCAGCGCCAGCATCGCACCATGTGCGCTGCGCATCCGCTCGCGGATGGTTTCATCCGCCAGCACCCGCTGACACGCCCCGGCGACACCGTCCGCGGTCTGCTCGGCACGCCGCCCCAGGCCGAACCCTTCGATCAACGCCGCATGATGCGCCTGGTCGGCGAACTGCGGTACCGCGACCATCGGCACCCCGGCACTGAACGCCTCACGGACCGAGTTGTATCCACAGTGGGTCACCAGCAGGTGTGACCGCTGCAGGGCACGCCGTTGCGGAATCCAGTCGACCAGGTGCACATTCGCGCCGACCGGGACGTCATCGACCGGGGTGCCGCCGGTGGCCACCACAGCATGACAGTCCACCCGGGACAGTCCCTCGATGATGGCGCGCAACGGTTCTCGCATACGCGGAGTGTGCTCGTCATCGGGCAGTCCCTGCCGACGGATCTCGGCGAACATCGGCAGCGCGGTACCCAAGGTGGCGAGCACCAGCGGTTTATCAGTGGGTATCTCCGGCATGCTGCCGTCGTACTCCCACAGTGGCTGGCGGTAGGCGTACGGCAGTGGTATTTCGTACCGGGCGCACGAGTATTGGGGCGGCATGGCATCCAGGCGGCCATACCGGAAGATGGCCATCGCGTCCTGCGCAGGCAACCCCACCTCGGCACGGCGGGCGCTCACCAGTGGCAGGACCCCTTCTGGGTCCAGGATGTTGGTGGCGCCCGACGGTGCCGAAAGGTGCGGCACGCCAAGTGCTTCCGCGATCAGGCACCCGGCCAGGTCGGCGCCGTCGCGCAGCACGAGGTCCGGGGCACAGGCCCGCGCCACCGGCATGATCGCGTGGAACGCGGCCGTTACGTGCGGACCGCCGACGAAGTGGACCGTCTCCAGGTAGGGGGTGAGGTCTTGCGTGAGTACTTCGGACAGTCCGGCGCGCATGCCGCGCAGCACCTGCGCCATGGTAGGGAAGACGGGATGCACGCGCATCGGCTCGCCGGCGAACGTCTCGGCCACATACTCCGAGGTGACCACGGCCACCTCGTGCCCGGCTCGGACGAGGGCACGAGCCATCGGGAGCATGGCCCGTCCGTGTGACGGTGACCCCGTCACGGTGCACAGCACTCGCACGTGTGGCTCCTGTCTCGGCGGAACGTGGCAGGTGTGATTGTTGGTGACGGCACAGGCGTCGCGGCTGACGTTCCCCTGACGGTCCGCGATGGGCCGGCGTCACGCCGCTGTCAGCGGACTGCACGACGGTTGCCGCATGGCACCACCAGCACTGCGGTATCACGCGCCGACCACTGTGACCGAGGCGGTGGACGTCCTCGCGGCGCTGGGCGACGACGCGGCGATCCTCGCCGGCGGACAGTCGCTGATGCCGCTGCTGATCACGCGGCAGTTGACTCCGGGACACGTGGTCGACATCAACGGGATCGCGAGTCTGGACTATGTGCGACTGGAGCCGGCGGGAGTACGCCTCGGCGCGGTGGCTCGCCAAGCCGATGTGGAACACGACAGGCAGGTGATCGGCGTGCTGCCGTTGCTGCGTCAGGCGCTATGCCTGGTAGCGGTGCCGGCGGTGCGCAGTCGCGGGACCATTGTGGGCAGCCTCGTCGGTGGACTGCCCTCGGCGGAGTTGCGGGCGGCGCTGGCGTTGGCCGGGGGCAGCGTGCAGGTGGCGGGCGTCGAGGGGACCAGGACCGTGCCCGCCGAGGTGTTCCTCGCCGACGGCGTCGGCGCGCGAGATCTGGTGGTGTCGGCGCTGATTCGGCGCCCGCCACCCGGGACGGGAACGGCGGTGGTGGAGGTGAGCCGGCGGCGTCGGGTCGGGCGGGCGATCGTCGGGGTCGCCGCGGCCGTCACGCTCACCGCACAGCGGCGCATCGACCGGGCGCGGGTGGCATATATGGGCATCGCGGTGACGCCCCCCACCCTGGATCTCACCGAGACCGCGATCGACAGCGACGCGACCCGGGTGGAGTGGATCGCAGCAGGCCGGCGAGCACGGGAGCAGATCCACCCCGTCGGCGACCGGTACGCGACCGCCGCCTACCGCCGTCACCTGGTCGACGTGCTGACCACCCGCGCACTGCGTGCGGCCACGGCACATGCGCTTGCGGAGCCCAACGATGCCCGATGACGCCCACGTGATCACGCTGCGGGTCAACGGCGCGGCGCACCTGGTGCGCGTCTGCGACCGACGCTTGCTGTCGGACTGTCTGCGCCACGACCTCGGGCTGACCGCTACCCACGTCGGCTGCGAGGAGGGCGTGTGCGGTGCCTGCACGGTGCTGGTGGATGGCGCACCGGCGCGCTCGTGCCTGCTACTGGCCGTCGCCGCACAGCGGTACGCGATCACCACGGTCGAAGGGCTGGCCGGGCCTGCCCTGCGGGCACTGCAGCAGGCCATGCAGGTCGAGCACGGGTTGCAGTGCGGATTTTGCACCCCGGGCGTCCTCACGACCCTCGTGGCGTATCTGCGCGACAATCCCCGCCCGTCCACGCAGGACCTCGAGGATGTGCTCGCCGGAAACCTTTGCCGCTGTACGGGCTACCGGCCGATCGTGACCGCGGCGCTGCGCGCCGCCGCCATCTTGCGCGGGGAGCGCCACGATGACCCGCAGTGAGGACGAGCGGCTGCTCACGGGACGCGGCCGGTATCTCGATGACCTCGGGCACGGTGCACCAGCTGTGGTGTTCGTCCGGTCTCCCCATCCGCACGCCCGGATCGTAGACGTGGACAGCACCGGCGCGCGGGCCGTCGACGGCGTTATCGCGATCATTACGTTCGAGGACCTGCCGGAATCGATAGCCGCACCACTGCCGCAGCTCGAACCCCACGCGGCGCTGACACAGCCGCGGACATCGCGCCCGCTGGCCGGCGGCGAGGTGCACCATGCCGGTCAGCCGGTGGTCATGATCGTGGCTGAGGATCGGTACGTCGCCGAGGACGCCCGCGACCGGGTCCAGGTGACCTACGACCCGACGCCGCCCGTAGTGGGCATCGAGGCCGCCCGCGCAGCCAACCGGCTGGTGCATGCCGATGTTCCCGGAAACATCGCCGGGCGCTTCATCCAGGTCCACGGCGACGCTGCGGCGGTGCTCGCGACCGCACCGCACACCCTCACCGTGCAGCTGGACGTGGAGCGCACCGCGTCCACTCCGATGGAGATGCGGGGCGTCTACGCGCACCCAACCGACGAAGGCCTGCGTGTCTACTCCGCCACCCAGACCCCGGCGAGTCTGCGGCGACTGCTGGCCGACCACCTGGACCTCCCGGAGTCAAGGCTCGAGGTGGTCGCCCCCGACGTGGGCGGCGGATTCGGCGTGAAAAGCGTGCACCCGTGGCCCGAGGAGGTCCTGGTGGCGTGGGCCGCGCGACGACTGGACCGACCGCTGAAGTGGGTGGAGGACCGCAAAGAGCATTTCGCCTCGACACATGAGCGCGGGCAGCTCCACAAGGTGCGGGTGGCATTCGACGATGTCGGGCGGGTACTCGCCCTGGACGTGCGGTTCTGGCACGACGCCGGGGCCTACACACCCGTGGGGATCCGGGTGCCGGTCAACACCGCAAATCACCTGTGCGGCCTGTACCGCATCGACGCTGTCCGGATCGAGTGCGAGGTCCTGTATACGACCATGCCGCCGGTCACCCCGGTGCGCGGCGCCGGCAAACCGCAGGCGATGTTCGTGATCGAACGGACCATGGATGCGATCGCCGCGCATCTGGGACGCGACCGCGCCGCGGTCCGCGGCATCAACCTCATCCGCCCGGTGGACCTGCCCTATCCCGGCCCGATCCCCCACCACGGCGGCGACTATCCCTCCGCGCTGCGGCAGGCCACGGACCTCGTGGGCTGGGCAACGATCGAGGCGCGACGCGAGGCCGCACGCGCCCGCGGCCGGCACCTCGGGGTCGGGTTGGCCTGCTACGTCGAACGGACCGGGCGGGGGCCGTGCCCCTACGAGGGCGCCCACGTCCGGGTCGACCCGGATGGCGCCGTCCACGTGTTCGTCGGGCTGACCGGCCAGGGCCAGGGCCAGCACACGACCCTTGCCAGGATCGCCGCCCACGAACTCGGCGTGTCGCCACATTGGGTCCATGTGACCTGCGGCGACATCGAGCGATTCCCGTTCACCCCTGGCACGGTGGCCTCCCGGAGTGCGGTCATGGCTGGCTCGGCCGTGGCGATCGCGTGCCACAAGGTGCGAAACAAAGCACTGCGAGCCGCCGCGCACCAGCTGGCCTGCGACATCGTCGACCTGGATCTGCGCGACGGCGTGGTGGTCTCGCGGTCCCGCCCACACGACCGGCTGAACCTGGCCGCGATAGCCCGGCTGTGCCACCCCGTGCTCGTCCAATTCGCCCATGACACCGGCGATCTCGACGATCCGTTGCCGCTGGCGGACGGCGAGCACCCCGGCCTGGCCGCCACCGCCTACTACACGGCAGCGGATTCCGCCGTTGGCTACGGGGTGCACGCCGCCGTGGTCGAGATCGATGTGGCGACCGCCGGGATCGAGATCGTCGACTACGTCGCCGTGACCGGCTGCGGGACGGTCATCGATCCGGGGATCGTGGACGGACAGGTGCTCGGCGGCATCGCCCACGGTCTCGGCGAGGCGCTCTACGAGCGTCTCCCGCTGGACGCGGACGGGCGCCTGGTCACTCCGACCCTGACGGAGTATCTGCTGCCCAGCGTGGCGGAGATCCCCCCGGTGCGGCTGGCACGTGTACCGGACCACGTCTGCCCGGCGAACCCGATCGGGGTCACCGGGGTCGGTCAGGCCGGCACCCTGCCGGTGCTTGCCGTGGTGGCGTCGGCGATCGACGACGCCGTGGGGTTGCGGATCGACCGCATGCCGATCTCGCGCAGCGAACTGTGGGAAGCCCTGGGTAGCAACAACACTGGATCAGCGGTGTAAAGGACGCCGATCGTCAGGCGTCCGGCGTCGACCGCGCGGCCAGCAACATGGACCGCTCGGGGCGCCTCGGCGGCTGGGGCCAGCCGTCACCGTCGCCACCGCCGACGGCATCGGCGAGGCCGAGAACCGCACAGGCAAGCCAGAACTCGCCGGGTGGGTGGGTTCCGAGCAGGGTGGGGATCACAGTGCGGCGGGCCATGACGTTCGTGCCGGGAAAGGCCGCCACGAGCTGGCCGGTTCGATCGCCGTCGAGGTCATCGATCACGCACAGTCCCGTGGGACCGGAGATTCGGGCGTGCCCCGGGCCGGCCGAGGTGGTCGGCGGACCTGCGACAGTGTCGCGGTCCACCGCGAACGCGCCCTCCGCAGTGACCAGCGCGCGCGGACTGCGGATATGATGCACGCGCACGTGCCACGGCGGATCGGCCTGCACCCAGGTCTCCACGTCGACGTCCGGCCACGGCCGCCAGCGGCAGTACACCAAGCCGTCGTGCACCACCGGATCCAGCGGCACCTCGCGGGTCCGGTAATGTTCGCCACCGTCGTCGCTGAGCGCCAGCGTGCTGTCGAACGCCCCCTGCGCGAGGCCGTGCGCGCCGGACATCACGCTGAAGCCGAACCACGAGGAGTACGCGAACTTCGCGTACTTCGCCTCGCTGTGCCGCGCCCACTGGTGGTACTGCAGGGAACCGAGCGCGATCGCCTGCCGCCCCTGCTCGCAACGCATCAGCACGACACCCGCGTGCGGTTGGGTACTGGTTTCCGGCAGCTGGGGGGCGGGCTGCTCCGGAGCCGTCCACAGGGCGTGGTCGGCGGGCAGGGCCAGCGGAAGAAACGCCTTCATCGCCCAGTACGGCGATCCGGGGGCGTTGTACTGCTCGGCCAGCAAGGGCTGCGGGTAGCCGTATCCCACCGACAGGAGCCCGTCGGCCGTCGTGATCGTACGGTCGCGCCACCACCGCAGGTTGCGCAGCAGGTATCCCTTGACCTCACCCCAGGGCAGCGCCTCTACATCGGCAAAGGCCAGCGCACCCCAGAACGAGACATGGGCGAACCGATAGGTGAGGCTGCGGCCGAAGGGAACAGCCGCGCCGTCGGTGGCGAACCAGTGCCGGAAATCCGCGGCGAACGCGCTCGCCCGCGCACGCATCCGTTCGGCGCGTGCGGAGTCGCGTTCCCCGGCCAGTGCCGCGTACACCAACCCGTAGAAGTGCATCGCGAAGGACACGTAGTAGTCGCGGCGTCGTTCGGTGAGCCCGTCGGCGTACCAGCCGTCACCGAGCGCGCAGCTCTCCAGCCAGTCCAGGCGCGCCACGTTGGCCGCGCGTTCGTATCGCACGCCGACCCGGTCCAGGCCCAGCCCGACCAGCACCGGGAAGAATCGCCAATTGTTCTCGACGGTCGCGCAGTCGAGCACTGAGGACAGCCACGCAGCGGCCCGATCACGCTGCGGCCCGGTCAGCGGATCCCAGAGTTGTTCCGGCACAAGGGCCAGCGCGAAACCCAATGCCGCCGCCTCGACGATCCGCTGATCGCGGTCACCGGGCCGACCCCAGTACTCCGGATGGGCCGGGTCTGTGCCGGACGCGAGGCCGCGGCGATAGGTCTCCCAGTGCGTGAAGTCCCCGCCGCCCGCGGCCAGCGGAGCCAGTCCCCACAGCGGCCTGGCGAACGCCTCCAATTCGGCCGCGGTGTCGTCGTAACCGGTGGTGTTCACGCCGAGCCGTACCCGGGCGCCACCCGGGCTGAAATACGGTATCACCGCCTCGGCCAGGTCGGTGGCCAGCAACTGCACACTCGCTCGGTCCGCGATGTCGGCCATCGGAGGTCATCCCTTCGGCAGTTCGTGTCCGATCCTCAGTGTTCGCGGCCGTCGCGGGTCGAACAGGTCGATCGGGTGCGTTGTTGTCCCGGCACTCGCCAGATCGGCCAAGATCTCCCCGAGAACCGGGACGAACTTGAATCCGTGGCCGGAGAACCCGCATCCCACGATCACGTTCGGATGATCCGGGTGCGGCGCCACCACGAAATGCTGATCCGCCGTCGTGCCGTCGACACACGTCGCATGCCGTCGCACCACACCGGCCACCGACGGCATGCGGTTGCGCAGGTACCGGCGTATCTGCTGAATATCCGCCGCACGGGCGATTCGGTTGTCCGGCACCTCTGCCTGTGTGCCCAACGAGAACCCGATCTTCACACCCTGACCGTCCCGCATATCGGGACAACACAGGAACATGACGCCGTTGTCGCATTCCCAGATCACGGAGGGGTGTTTCGCATAGTCGAAGTCCGCGGCCCCGTCCCGTGGGCGAAACCAACATTGAACAATGGTTTCCACGTTCAGTTCCATGCCGACATGGATCAGATGTTTGGCCCACGCGCCTGGACACAGCACCAGCCGGCTGGCGGTGTAGACCGCACTGGCAGTCCGCACCCGGACACCGTCGCCGCGAGCCGCCCAGTCGAGCACTGGTTCCCGGAAACGCAAATGCGCGCCGGCTCGCTCGGCCAACATGTGATGTGCCGCCACCGCGGCTTCGGGGTGCACAACCCCGGCTCCGGCGTCGTACACGGCAACCATGCCGGGCCCGGGATTGAGAGTCGGAAAACGGCGACGGGTGTCGGCCGCGTCCAGCAACTCACAGGGCAGGTCCCATTCTGCGGCGGATTTCGCGGCGCCCGCGATCAGTGGCCCGTTCTCGGGACCTACCATCAGTCCCCCGATTGCCGAGAAAATTCTCGTGCCTGCGTCGTGCTCCACACGTTCCCACAGTTCGGAAGCTCGTCTCGCCAGCGGTACGTACGCCGGGTCCTCGTACTGCAGGTGACGCATGATGCGGGTGCCGCCGTGGCTGGCGCCATAGTGATGGACGGGCGAATACTTTTCCAGTCCTAGGACCGACAAGCCGCGCTGGGCAAGATGGCAGGCTGCAGCGCTGCCCACTCCGCCCAGACCCACGACGATAACATCGAACATGACTGCCAACTATCCGCGGAATGGCTGAGCCTGAGCCAGACAGAGCCCGTAGGTATCGCGATCGTCGATCCACCAGCGTTGCACCGTGTACGACGCCGTCTCCAGCTCCTGCGTCCATTCAAGGGCCGACATTTTCGCCGAGTGCGCCACCTTGATCAGTTCGTTCCGCGCGAAGCCGATGGTCGCTCCCATCCGCCGGAGGCTGACCTTGTGCGACGTGGTTGCGCGCAGATAGTGGTCGACTTGCCGGGCCGCGGCGTTCCACTGCTTATGGTAGACGAAGTTGTCCAGATCGAAATCAGCATCCAATTCGGCGTTGGCCCGAACCAACGCGTTCTTCCACAAATCGCTCGGCGCGGTACCGTCGTACGCCCCCAGCAGCTTGTCGGTATTCTTCAGCAAATCGGCGCCGATCAGCAGACTGCCGGATGCGCCGAGCCTGCGGCACAGTGAGCTGAAGAGAGCGTGGCGTTCACCGGGCGAGAGATTGCCGAAGGTGCACCCCAAGGAGATCGCCAACTGTGGGTTACCGAACGACAGCGGTCGAGCAGACTCGTGGAAATCCTCCACGATCGATTCGATGGCCACCGCGGGAAACGCGGCGGACACGAATTCGACGGATTGCGCGACAGCGTCCTCGTTGATATCCCACGCCACGTAGCAGGTCAACAAGCCCCGCGAATGGAGCTGCTCGAGCAAGGGCCGGCATTTCGACGCGGCGCCGCACCCCAGGTCGATCAGAGTCCGGGCACGGGTCGCATCCGCTATGCCAGCGACACTGACCGTCAACAGACGCGTCTCGGCCACGGACAAGTAGTATTCGGGCACGGTGATGGCGTGTTCGTAAAGATCCCCACCGCGGGTATCGAACACCCATGTGGTCGGTATGTACTTGTCCGACGAAGTCAGGCCACGTACGACAGTCGCGTGCAGTGTTTCGTTCGACGTTGCGAAGTTCTTCATGGTGATTACTCGGGCAGAGCCGTGTCTCGTGGAGCCCGCGTAGGGTTCACTGCCAATTGTGTTCGGTGAATTTTCAGGCGGTTGAGCATGCCGATCGGCGTCGAGCCGGATGCCGACGACACGGGCGTGCTTCCGCTGGGTCCGAGGAATTCGGCGCATACGAATTTGTGGGACTCGTAGGTGTCCTGCAATGCCCGGTGAAACGCATTCCGCCACGCGAGCATCTGATGCGGCGGATCGGCCAGCACCGGACTTGCCGTCGTCAGGCTGCGTGCCAGATACCGGTGATCAGCCCAATGTAGTCCGGTCATTTTCGGCGGAGCTGCCGGTGGCAGCAGCGTGGGACGGATGTGCTGTTCGTAGTCGCCGGACGGAAAATCTCCGGTGAACCGAAGAGCCATGGCTGAGCCACGCATGAGCAAACATGCGGTGGCCAAAGCATCACGCGCGCGGCGAATCTCGCCCGACGCCACATGGCTCACCATGACGTGCAGCGCGATTGAAATCCATTGCAGCAGCACGATGAACACATGGTGTCCGCGAATCCACCTGCCCAATGAGTCGCGGTGACCGTGGGGGGCGATGACCCGGCAGGTCAGCGCCGCGGCCACCGGCGGCGGGGTGCCGTCCACCGCGAATCGGCACAGAGCCGAGAACGCCAGGCGCAATGTCCCCCACTGGCGTGGGGTCAGGGACACGCCGCCATTGATCGCCTCCTCCAGGAGGATGCGGTAGGCCGTGAGAACGCTGTGCACGAGCGCTGTCGTCCCGCTCACGCGCTGGATCTCGAACGCGTGGTCCAGTGCCCCGGCCAACGTGCGCGGTGCCGGGTGCAGTGGTGCGGTCTCCTCCGGCAGGGTAACGGACCGGACCTGCTCCAGCGCCTCATAGTCCGACCACGCCGGAGTGATCACGGCCAGTGCGGCGAAGGCCTCCCCGACGGCCGGACAGAACCGCAGATCAGCACGGGTAGTGGGCAAAGCATGAGGAGGCAAGATGCGGAACATCGGGTTCCCGTCCGGTCGTTACTCCCCCACTGGGAGAAAGAGCTGGTAGGTCTCCCACACTGGGAGAGTGAGTTGATAGCCTCGTGACACAGCCCAGTCGCGATGCGTCACCACCCGGTCAGCGAACCGCCTCGAGCGCGGGAAAACGAGTGCGCGCGAACTCGCCGGTTGGGCGCGACCGGCGCTGACCGATCGACCTGTTCGGCAATGTCCGTCCACCGGTCTTCCGAACGACGATCGCGCGGATTCTTCTCCACGCTGAAGACCGAGCTGGTGTACCGGAACTCTTGGCGCACAAGGGGAGACGCGGAGAACGCGTTGTTCTCCTACATCGACGGCTGGTACAACACCCAGCGCATCCAGAAGAAGCTGGATTGGCGGTCACCGGACGAGTACGAGGACAGCTACCATCAACGGGTTCCAGCCGGAACCAGATAATCAGCTCTCCGGCTCAGCGGGGGAACCTCACCTCACGGCGCACGGGGTGGTGGGACCAGATCTGCTTGGGGAAGCTCGTTAACCCGAGCAGATCAGCGCGGGCGGTGTCGAGGTGGTCGGCGACCTTCGGCAGTTTCTCGGCCACCGCATCGAGCATCCGATCGTATTGGGCAGCAACCGATCCGGGTCGGCTTGATCGAATACAGAGTGCAGCAAGGTCCGCACCCACGGGCACGACGATTTCGGACACACCGACATCAGATTGACCGTGTAGTGGGTGCGACAATGCTGCCAGCTCGCACCGGACAGGGTGGCGCCGATTGCGGCCACCAAGCCGGCGTGTGCGTCGGAAGTGACAGATATGTACTTCGGGACGGTCGTGGAATGGGGTGTGGTCCGGGTAGCCGATTCCGGGTGTCGTCGGGACGGACGTCTGGTCGGGCATGCCGAGATCAAGCCGACTGACGTGATCGAGGGCTACGAGATCACAGAAGGAGATGGCAGTACCACCCTGCTATTGGCCCCATCGATCAGTGACCGCTCACCCATCGACCGATAGCGAGAACGCACCAGCCAAACCCGGCACTCCGCCCGATTACGGCGAGTACGACGACGACCTCGACCGCAGTGTCGCCGGCGCGCACCAACCGGCTGGGGATGTGAGACGGCAGGCTACGCACGCGGTAGGTAATGGGTGGGCGGGTTTCGGATGAGGAATGTCTACCTATGCGGGCAGGGTTGGTGGTGTCGGCGGGTAGGGCTGCTGGTGGGCGGGGTTCCGTCCGGGTGGTTGATGCTCGTCGCGACGATAGCGACCCCTTGTGGTGCACAACGTGGTGGAGCCGATCGGGCAACGACGCCCAGTAGGGGACGCGGTCGTGGATCGGATACGTGGTGTCCACGTGTGCCGGGCCCCGGCGTTGCGGGCGAGGCTGCGGCGAACATATCAATCCGGCCGGCCGGAGACGAATGTCTTTCTGGGTGGCCGTCGATGCGGAACTGGTTTCCATGATGACTACTGCACTGCTGCCTCTTGCTTACGGGTATCTGCGCGATGACCTGATCGGTGACCGCGCCCGCGCCGCGGGTGAGGACACGTTACGGGCTGCTGCCCGGTCGCTGGGCTACGAGCTGGCCACCGTGTTCCACGAACCACCACCACAGGGCGGATTGCTACCCCCGGCGTTCGCCGAAATGATGCAGGAATGCCGCCGCGCCGCGGCGCACACGGTGATCACCTTGCCTGGGCACCTGTCGAACATGTCGATGTCGAGGATGGTTCTGCAGGAAGTCCTGCACGTGCGCGCCGAAGCCGTCATCCACGAAGTCGAACACTAAACCTCGCACGAGGTTCACCTTCGCTCACCCCCGGTCCGCGCGCCGCGTGGACCGTGATGCAAACGCTGGGGTGTGGATGGAGGAGCGGTGCAATGCGCGGGAGCGGGGCCGGTTCATGCGTGCGCCCCATAGAGTCAGCGCTGCGGCCAGGGACATGTACTGCAGGTAGGCGAGGGCGACGAGGATGCCACCGTAGTCACGCACCCACCCCAGCAACGAGGGCAGGGCGGCGTGCTCACGTCCGCCAGCTGTTCGGCGAGACGATCGAGCGGATCTATATCGGGCAGCACCACGAAGACACTGCCGTCCTGACCCACCTGCGCGGTGATGTCGTCGAAGCGCTCATGACGATCACCGGCGAACCCCATCCACTTGCCAGGAGCAGACGGCCTCAGGGCTCGCCGAATCGGTAACCGAGCTTGTTCGCAGGCTGCGGGAGAATCACCTCTGATGGATCATGTCGATCGCTCGTCGCAGCGTCACTGGTGCTTGCCCACGAGAGATTCGCGGTGCCGAAGTGCCTGTCGCTAACCGCTCGGCTCGGGTTGGCATACCCGGAACTCAATCTGCTCGAGTTTGTTTGCTCTACCAACGCACGCTCAAGGGATACATTGCGCGCGGCCTATTTCGTAGTGGATGAGCCGTCGCGGCAACAACTGAGCGTGTCGACAAGGGCGCGAACGCTGGGGTTAAGGTCGCATCGCTGGCGGTGGATGGTCTGCGGTGCCGACTCGATCGATGACATGACGCTGCCGCGGCACGGCGTGATGGGGCGGGTCTTCGCCCGGGCCTCCGCGCCATCCACGTTGGATCGTTCCTGCGGCCGTTCACCTTCGGCCACGTCCGTCAGCTCCGACGCGGTCGCCTGCCGGTTCCTGACTGCAACAAACTTCGGTCCGGTGGAGCTTCGGAGAAGACGTTCCGCTATTCATCACCCGGCTGCTCGAGGACGAGCCGGTGACGTTGGACGGGAATGGCGGGCCCGTCCGCAACCATCAATCAGCATGGCGAGTATCGAGTAGGCGACCATCGCCTCATGCGGCATGGCCGCTTCAGCCTGGCCCGACCGGTATGCCAGCCCGGCCGGATGAGGGCTCAACGGCCATCTGACGGTCGGCGGATCTGGGGATGGCACTCCTGACCATCGGGCGTGGTCAACAGCGACCGTTTCCGAAATCAGCCGATCCGCGGCGCGATCGAAGTTCCACCGGCACCGCTCTCGTGGCCCCCAGATGCGCCCGCCTGTGGGGAGCCACCTTTTCTTCTAATACCCCCTGGGGTATCTTAGTACTTGAATCTGCATACCCCAGGGGGTATACAAGGAGGAACTCATGACCGACTCGTTGGTTGTTTCACCTGCTCGGGACACCTCACCGCCGGAGAACTCTGGCGTGCTGGGCAGGCTCGGTGCCGCGATGGCTGGGCGTGCCCGGATTGTGTTCGGTGTGTGGTTGCTGTTGCTGATCGCGCTCGGCGCGGCCGCGCCGAGCGTGTTCACATCGCTGGCCGGGGCCGGATGGCAGGCCAACGGATCGGAATCGGTGCGGGTGCGCGAGTTGGCACAGCAGCATTTCGGTGGCGCTTCTTCGGCAGCTGTGCAGGTGGTGGTCCATTCCGACGCCGCGACGATCGATAGTCCACGAGTCCAGCGGGTCCTCAGCGAGATCGCCGAGGTCTTCGCAGGTGATGCGCGCTTCGGCGCGGTGGTAGGGCCCCAGCCGGGGATGTCGATCAGTCCGGACGGGCATACCGGAGTTCTCATCGCGGGCGCGAACGCCTCCACCGATGACATGGTCAAGGCGGTCGATGAGCACAAGGATGCGCTGACCGCGTTGTCCAGCGATGGGATCGAGGTCTACCCCACCGGCGCGTCGGCGTTGTGGAGTGATTTCAACAAGGCCAACCACGACGCCATGATCAAGGCTGAACTGTTCTCCTGGCCGGTGACGCTCGCAATCATGGTGCTCGCGTTCGGGTCGCTGGTTGCGGCCGGACTACCACTCCTGCTCACCCTGGCGGGACTGGTGGCCTCCGCCGGTGGGCTGGTGCTGCTCAACCACATCACGCCGATCTCGGTGTGGGCGATGAACTTCGCCATGATGTTCGCCCTAGCGCTCGGCATCGACTACGCACTGTTCATCGTCGCCCGATTCCGCGACGCGCTCACCACCGCCCCGAACGCCAAGGCCGCGGTCGCCGAGACGATGGACACCGCGGGCAAAGCGGTTGCGCTGTCCGGGCTGACAGTCTTGGTCAGCTTGTCGGCGGTGCTCATCGTGCCGGCGCCCGCGGTGCGGACGATGGCGGTTGGGATCATGTTCGCCGTGGCGTTCGTGCTGGCGGCAACCATGACGCTGCTGCCCGCGGCACTCGGAGCTCTCGGTCGCAGGATCAACGCCGGTTCGCTGCCGCATGCCAAGCGCCAGCAGCACCGTTCACCGCGGTTCGCAGCATGGGGGCTGCTGCTGCACACGCATCCGTGGCCATACGCGATCGGCGCGGTCATCGTACTGATCGCCTTATCGATCCCGGTGTCCGGACTGAAGGTGGCTATGCCCTCGATCCAGGTCGTCCCCTCCGACGCCCCGGTGCGCCAAGGCTACGAACTGGTTCAGGCCCAGATGGGCGAGGGCGCGCCGGGCATGCTGCAGATCATCACCCTGGCCACCCAATCCGCGCAGGCCGCGCAGGCCGCCGCCACCGTCGGCGGCATCATGATGGTCACCCCTCCCCAGCCCGCCCTCGACGACAGCGGTCTGGTGATGATGCAGGCGCTGCCCGATGTCGACCCATCGGACCCGCGCATGGGTGAGATCCTCGATGATCTGCGCGACGACTTGCCCGCAGACGCCGTGGTCGGCGGGGCACCCGCGGAAAACCTCGACCTGCAGCAAGCCCTCGACGACTACTTCCCAATTATCGTGGCGATCGTCCTGGTCCTCGGATTCGCACTGCTGCTGATCGCACTGCAAGCGCCGCTGATCGCCGCGCTCGGCACTCTAGTCAGCCTGCTGTCGACCGCCGCCGCCTTCGGCGTCGCGAAACTGATCTTCCAGGACGGACACGGCGCCGGTCTGCTCGACTTCACCCCACAAGGCTTCCTGGACGGGTGGGGACCAGTGTTCTTCTTCGCGATGATCTTCGCGATCGCGATGGACTACACGGTGTTCCTCCTGGCCACCGCCAAAGAACACTATGAACGCTCCGGCGACCCGGAAACCGCCCAGATCGACGGACTCGCCCACTCCGGACGGGTGATCTTCGCCGCCGCCGCGGTCATGGTGGCTGTGTTCTTCACTTTCGCCCTCGCCGAACCGCTGCCCCCGAAAGAGATGGGAATCATCCTCGGCGTCGCCGTCCTGCTCGACGCGGCCGCTGTGCGGCTGGTGCTGTTGCCGGTCCTGCTGCGCCTGACCGGGCACAACGCCTGGTGGTCACCCCGCTGGCTTCGCAAGCTATTGCCCGCGATCAGTTTCGCCCATCGCTGACCGGTGTCCCCGGGCTCCGACCGATCGAGCCCGGGGATACCCCCATGGGTATATTGGCTGAGGAACTCGATGAAAGGGAACACGCCATGGTCGGCAACGAGGAAACGATCGCCCTGGTACTCAACCGGCTGCGCCGTGCACACGGCCAACTCGCCGGAGTGATCTCCATGATCGAGCAAGGCCGCGACTGCAAAGACGTCGTCACCCAACTCGCGGCCGTCTCCCGTGCCCTCGACCGGGCCGGATTCAAGATCGTCGCCACCGGACTGCGCGAATGCCTCACCGGAGACACCCCGGATGGTTCCGAGCCGATGACCGAAGCCGAACTGGAGAAGCTGTTCCTCACTCTCGCCTGAACAGCACCCCGACGGATTGAAGGACATGCACATGCGGCAAGTATCTCGACATCACGGCTGGTCCATCGCACGCGTCGTGCCGCTGCTGGCAGGTACGTTCGTGCTGATCAGTGCGCTACTGGCCGCGATGTTCTCGCCATGGTGGCTGATCTTCACCGGGTTGGTCGGCGCGAACCTGCTTCTCTACAGCGCCGTCGGATGGTGTCCGGTGACATTGCTGCTGCGGCGGCTCGGTGTTCCCGCCGGGCCGGCCGACTACTGCCCGACACTCCGAACGTGACCTCTCGTGACCGCGCCCGGACCGAGGAGAAAGCGGATCACGCCACGAACCTCGAGCTCGCCACGATCCTCTACGCGACCAGTCTCGAAAAGCCGTCGATCTGGCCCGAAACGCCATATCCGAACAGGCATTCGGCGCGCTCACCGGCCTGACACGACCTGGAGGAAGGCCAGGAATCCGCACTCGAATACCGGTCGGCACACACCGTCGACCGCAGCCAGCTGGTCCGCGCCCTTGCCGAGCGCGAAATCAACGCCCGCGCACTGGACGAGAACCAGGCGAAACCCGGACACGTCCAGAGCTTGACCATGCACCGTTCCAAAAGGAGTTCTCCCCGGTGATCCTCACCGGCATCGATGAAGCCCACGTCCCTGCGAAAGCCGTTCTGCACGGTGTGCCCGAGGAAGAACTGAACGAGGCGCGACTGCGGGAACGGACACTGCTCTCCGTCGCGGCCAACGGAATTTCTCGGGGGGACGATCGACCTCGCCGGCTGATCGAGCGCCTACCGCAGCCGCGCGCGGGATCAGGTACCTGCGCCCGCTCCAGGTGACGGCGTCATCGCCGCAGGGGTTCGTGGGGGTGAGGCTGCTGAGAGGCCGGAATGTTCTCGGGTTGGTCGTCGTCGGTGAGGGTGAAATAGTTCTCCTCCTCCTGCAGGAAGTGCAGCTGCAGCAAGGTGTGCAGGCCGTAGAGGCAGGCGAGTAGGTCGTCGATCTGGTCGCCGGTGATGGCGCCCGCGGCGTGGGCGCGTTCGAGGTGGGCGCCGACGCGGGTGGTGAGCCGCTGGATCTCGGCGTGGGCGCGGCTCATCGTCGCGGTGGCCTCGGTGCTGCCGAGCGGGCCGGCCAGCGCCGGGTAGAGCAGGGTTTCCTCGGCGCGTTCGTGGGGCAGCAGATCGGTCACCAGGAAGCGGTTGGCGTCCTCGACAGCGGCCAGGGCCGCGGGATCGTTGGCGGTGGCGAGCCGGTCAGCGGCGGTACGCAACAGCGTGAGCATCTCACGCAGAGTCTCGTGTTCACCCGCGAAGCGGTGCAGCAATTCCTCTGTCGCCGCGGCCACTTCGGTGCGAGCGGCTGGACTGCCCCGTAGCGCTCGCAGCGCGTTGAGGATCACCGCCACATCGATGACCTCTTGCAGCAGTGCACCAGTGGCGGGCGGGAGCAGCCCGGCGGCGGCCACGATCATCGCCAGCAGTGACAGGCTCATCCCGACCACGGCGCTTTGCACGGCGATACGGCGCGACCAGCGGGCGGTGTCCATGGCGTCGGCGAGCCGGTCGAGCCGGTCGGTGGTGAGCACGATGTCGGCGGCCTCCGAAGAAGCGGTGGACCCGCGTGCGCCCATCGCCACACCGACAGTCGCGGCCGCCAAGGCGGGAGCATCGTTGACACCGTCACCGACCATGACCGTCACCGCGCGCTCGCGTTCGCCGCGCACCGCGGCGACCTTGTCGGCGGGACTCTGCCCCGCGTACACCTCGTCGAGGCCGAGCACGGCGGCGACCTCGCGGGCCGGTTCGAGGCGATCGCCGGTGAGCATCACCAGCCGGTTCAACCCCGCCTCGCGCAGTCTGCGGATCGTTCGCGGCGCGTGCCGCCGCAACGGATCGCGCAGCAGAACCGCCCCGAGAAGCTCCTCGTCGACGACGATCCACGCGATCGCCGCGGAGTCCAAGCGCGCTCGGCTGTCCACCGCACGCGCCCACTCGGATCCCGTCGCCGAATCAGGCAGTTTGCCCACCTCGACGCGGTGGCCCTCGACGATGCCGGAGATGCCGCGGCCAGGCTGTTCTTTGACAGCGGTGGGCAGCGACAGCGCCGCGTCGCGAGCCAGCGCCTCGGTAACGATCGCCTCGGCCAGCACATGAGGCGACAGTTGGTCAACCGACGCGGCCAGCCGCAATGCCTCGGCCGCGTCCTGGCCAGGGGCGGCGATCACCTCGACTACCGCGGGCCGGCCCGCGGTGAGCGTTCCGGTCTTGTCCATGACAAGTGTGGTCGCGTGGCCGAGGTTCTCCAGCGCACCGCCGCTGCGGATCACGACCCCCTGGCGGGAGGCCCGCGACAGCCCCGACACGATAGCCACCGGCGCGGCCAACAACAGCGGACACGGGGTGGCCACGACGAGGACCGCGACCGCGCGCACCGCCGACCCGCTCAACAGCCACGCCGCCCCGGCCACGAGCAGCGTCAAGGGCAGAAACCAGGCCGCGTACCTGTCGGCCAACCGGATCACGGGGGCGTTCTCGGCGCCGGCTTCTCGAGCCAGCCGCACGATTCCGGCGTAGGTGCTGTCCGCCGCGGTCGCGGTCGCACGGATTTCGAAGGAGGCGCCGGCATTCACGACACCGCTGCGCACCGGTTCGCTGATCCCCCGCTCGACCTGCAACGGCTCGCCGGTGAGCACCGATTCGTCCAGTACGGCCACTGTGTCGAGCACCCGCCCGTCGACCGGCACCACCTCGCCGGGCGCCACCAAAAGCACGTCATCGACGGCGACCTCGTCCAACGCGATCACGTTCACCTCGGCGCCGACACGGCGGCGTGCCGAACGCGGTGCATGCTCGAGCAGAGACCTCAGATCGTGCGACGCGCGTCGCTCGGCCGCCGCGTCCAGTGCGCGACCGGTCGCCAACATCACAGCGATCAGCGCACCAGCGAGATACTCGTGCACCAGCAAGGTGCCCACCAGCGACAACACCGCGATCAAATCCACCCCGACCCGACCCCGCAGCAGCGTGGTGACCATCCACCACACCGCAGGCACGACCGCCACCACCGTGGCCGCGATCCAGCAACCCTCAGCGACTTCCCGCAGCCCGAGTAGCCAGAACACCAGTCCGGACATCAGGGCGGCCACCGTCGCCGACACCAGCACCGGCCCCACCCACACAGCGGCCCGTCCGGACCACTGCTCGATCATCGAATTCGTTCCGGACACGCCCGCTCCTTCCCGAACAGCTCCTTCCGACGAGCGGATTCGTCTCAGGAAAACCGACCCGGGCACCTCCTGAACAGGGCCGCAATTCCCGAATGCGGAGGCCGTTCGCCCCGGGGAGGCGCACCGCAGCGAATCCCAGCAGCCGTGACTCGGCCAGCATGGCCAGGGCCCGCGACGACTGCATCATCACGGAAGCCACGACGCACTGTTCGTCGTCACCGGATCACATGGGTGGGCGCATTCTCTCGACTGAGGTGCGGCCGCTCGATCGTGGTGCTGACCGCGACGAGACCGCGTGCAGCGAGGAGGTCCTGGTCCGAGGACGGTCCCCCGAATTGCCAAAAGCATTGTTTGCTAAACTCTGCAAATAAGGCGGTGGATACCGATACCGCTTCGCCGGGAACCGGAGGGAGTGGTGGCGATGCCAGGACTGCAGCGGCCGCTCTATCAGATGAAGGCCGACTTCTTCAGAACACTCGGGCATCCGGTGCGGGTGCGCGTGCTCGAGCTACTCAGTCAGCGTGAGCACGCAGTTTCGGAGATGTTGACCGAGATCGGGATAGAGGCGGCCAACTTGTCCCAGCAGTTGTCGATCCTCCGGCGCGCCGGACTGGTGACCGCTCGCCGTGAAGGCCTCTCGGTGACCTACGAATTGACCACTCCCGAGGTCGCCGAGCTTCTAGCGGTCGCACGGGCCATTCTCACCGGCGTAGTCGCCGGTCAGGTCGAAGCCCTGGAAGAACCCGCCTGACCTCGCCATTTATAAGAATGCCGCTTCCGCTCGGTAGCTGATTGCAATTTTTCTAAACTAAAAACCTAGCAGTTTTCGAAGGAGCGATTCGTCGTGACCAGCCACCTGGACGTTGCCGAGAGCGCGCAGGCACCGACCGAGCATGAGGGCATCCTGACGTGGGTCGCCGAAGTCGCGGAGTTGACCGCACCCGATCGCATCGTTTTCTGCGACGGCTCTAGAGGAGAGTGGGACCGACTCACGGGGCTGCTGGTCGAGAAGGGCACCTTCGTGCCGCTTGCGGCAAAGCCGAACTCCTTCTGGTGCGTGTCCGATCCCGACGATGTGGCGCGGGTGGAAGACCGCACCTTCATCTGCTCGGAAGATCGCGAGGACGCCGGCCCGACCAACAACTGGGTCGATCCGCTGGACATGCGCACGGTGATGACCGAGCACTACCGCGGGGCCATGGCGGGACGGACGATGTATGTGATCGCGTTCTGCATGGGACCGTTGGATGCCGAAGATCCGAAATACGGTGTGCAGGCCACCGATTCGGAGTATGTGGCGGTGGCGATGCAAATCATGACCCGCTCCGGCACACCCGTGTGGGACAAACTCAGCGACGGGACGGGCTTCGTGAAGTGCCTGCACTCGGTGGGCGCTCCACTGGGAGAAGGCCAGGTGGATGTGCCGTGGCCGTGCGATTCGACCAAGTACATCTCACATTTCCCGGAACGCCGGGAGATCTGGAGTTACGGCTCCGGCTACGGCGGTAACGCGCTTTTGGGCAAGAAGTGTTTCGCGCTGCGGATCGCCTCGGTGCTCGGCCGTGACGAGGGGTGGCTGGCCGAGCACATGCTGATCCTCAAACTCACCACACCGCAGGGAAAGATCCACTACATCGCGGCCGCCTTCCCGTCCTCGTGCGGTAAGACCAACCTCGCCATGCTCGAACCCGCCCTGCCCGGCTGGACTGCGGAGACGATCGGCGACGACATCGCCTGGATGCGCTTCGGCGCCGACGGCCGGTTGTACGCGGTGAACCCGGAGGCGGGGTTCTTCGGCGTCGCCCCGGGAACCGGCGAGCAGACCAACCCGAACGCGATCGCTACGATCGATGCCGGTAATTCGATCTTCACCAACACCGCGCGCACGGACGCCGGTGACGTGTGGTGGGAGGGCTTGACCGACGCTCCGCCCGGGCACCTCATCGACTGGCACGGCCAGGACTGGACCCCTGAGTCGGGAACCCCTGCCGCGCATCCGAACTCCCGCTACTGCACCCCGATCGAGCAGTGCCCGTCGGTGGCGGCGGAGTGGAACGACCCGGCTGGGGTGCCGATCTCGGCCATCTTCTTCGGCGGCCGCCGCAAGACGACAGTCCCGCTGGTGACTGAGACCTTCGACTGGGAACACGGGGTGTTCACCGCGTCGGTGCTGTCGTCGGAGACCACCGCGGCGGCGGCTGGAGCGGTGGGTGTGGTGCGGCGGGATCCGATGGCGATGCTGCCGTTCCTCGGCTACCACGTCGGCGACTACTTTGCGCACTGGCTGAAAATCGGCGCCGACGCCGATCCCGCGAAGCTGCCGAAGATATTCCAGGTCAACTGGTTCCGACGTGGCGCCGACGGCAGCTTCCTGTGGCCCGGCTTCGGCGACAACATGCGTGTACTCGAGTGGGCCCTCCAGCGCCTGGACGGTGCCGCCGACGCCGTGGAGACACCGATCGGGTTCGTGCCCACTGCGGACGCCCTGGACCTGACCGGCCTGTCGGAGCGAGCCCGGAGACTGGCTACCGCGGCGCTGGCCGTCGACATCGACGAGTGGGTGGCCGAGACCACGTCGATCGACGAGTGGTACGCCACCATCGGCGGCAATCGGCTGCCCGACCGGCTGCGTGCGCAGTTGGCCGCGCTGAAGATGCGTCTGGCCAGGGCGCTGTGAACGCGCTCGCATTACTGCCGCGCTGGTCGGACTGGCAAGCCGCGCTGCGCGCGCCCGGCGCGGACCTACTGTCGGGTCTGATCGTGGCGCTGGTGGCGCTGCCGCTCGCGCTCGGCTTCGGAATCTCCTCCGGGTTGGGCGCGGCCGCTGGACTGGCGACCGCCGTCGTCGCGGGCGCGACCGCTGCGGTGTTCGGCGGCTCCCGCTTCCAAGTGTCCGGACCCACGGGCGCGATGACGGTGGTCTTGGTGCCGATCGTCGGCCAGCACGGCGCCGGCGGGGTGTTCGCCGTAGGGCTGCTCGCCGGTCTCGTACTCGTAGTGCTCGCAATTGCCGGGGTCGGGCGGGCCGTACGCTACATGCCGGCCCCGGTGATCGAGGGCTTCACCGCCGGCATCGCGGTGGTCATCGCGCTGCAGCAGGTCCCGTCAGCGCTGCGGATCGAGCACGCCGAGGGCGAGAAGGTGTGGCAGTCGGCATTCGACGCGGTGTGTCAATACATTTCGCACCCGCACCACCTGACACTGGCGACCGCACTGGTGGTAGCCGCGGTAGTCCTGGCCGGTGGCCGGTATCTGCCGAAGCTGCCGTTCGCGCTGATCGCTGTGGCCGCAGCCACCGTCGCAGTGCGGGTGTTCGATCTCGACTTGACCCCGATCGGGCAGATCCCAACCGGATTGCCGGCTCCCTCCATAGGATTCGTGCACCTCGACCAGCTCGGGTCATTGATCGCGCCTGCACTGGCAGTGGCGGCGCTCGCCGCACTGGAATCACTGCTGTCGGCGACCGCCGCCGACGCGATGGCCGTGGGCACCCGTCACGACCCCGATCGTGAACTGCTCGGCCAAGGGGTGGCCAACATCGCCGCCCCGATGTTCGGTGGTGTGCCCGCCACCGGCGCGATCGCCCGCACCGCGGTCAACGTCCGCTCCGGCGCGCGCACCCGGCTCGCGGCGCTGACCCACGCCGCCGTGCTGGCCGCGATCATCTACCTGGCCGCACCCATGGTGGCGGAAATCCCACTGGCAGCCCTGGCGGGAGTCCTGCTGGCGACGACCGTCCGGATGGTGGAGACCGCGTCGCTGACCGCGATCGCCCGTGCCTCGCGCGGCGACGCGATCATCATGGCGATCACCTTCGGCGTCACCGTCGCCCTCGACCTGGTGACCGCGGTCGCCGTCGGCGTCGGCATCGCCATCGTGCTCGCTCTTCGGTCGGTCGCGAAAGAAGCCCGGCTACAGCAGGTCCCACTCGGGATGCCAGCCGACGCCACCGACCATCTGGCCGAGGAACACGACCTGCTGCACGACCATATCGTGGCCTACCGCATCGAGGGGCCTTTGTTCTTCGCCGCCGCTCACCGGTTCCTGCTGGAACTGGCCGAAGTGTCCGACGTGCACGTGGTCATCCTTCGCATGTCCGGAATCACCGCCTTGGACACCACCGGCGCGCTGGTGCTGAAAGACGCGATCGGCAAACTCGAACACCGCGACATCACCGTCCTGATGTCCGGTCTGCGCGCGGATCATCGTCGCCGCCTCGCCACGATCGGCGCCTTGCCCACCGGCGGCGACGCGCAAATCTTCGAGCACACCCCCGAGGCCATCGCCCACGCCCGCAGATGTGCGCCGAACCCTGCCGGACAAACCACGTGAGTTCCCCGATCCGCTCCAGCACACCGGCGCCGTTGGTGTTCCCACACCCGGAGGAACCAAGGACGCGCTAGTTGTCGGGAAGAGGATGTGGGGACAGCGAAACGGATCGTGAAGTGTTTCCGTGCCTCGCGGCATCCTCGTCCCGAGAGACTCCAGCCGTCTCCCCAGGACGCCCGGCGTGCCGCGATCATCGAAGACCTCCTTCCACACCCCAGTGTTCTTCGCCATCTCGCACTGGGCAGATCTGATCGTCGCCGAGTGGAGCGCCGTTGGTCTTGCGATTCCGGCTTGTGGCATGAGCGTCCGCCGCACCGGTGACCATGGTCCATTCGGCGCGGGCAGGATGCCTCTCACTCAGTGGCCTGCTCACGCGCAAGCTTGTGGGTATGCGCGCCCGGGACGTGTCCTGGCGATCTGCGCGATCCCGGAGCGCCCCGGACGCCATCCGCTGAGAGGAGCACGTCATGGCATCGGCGCCGATCACCCGTGACGAACCCCAACCGATCTTCCGCGACCGCCGCGAGGCCGGTCGCGTCCTCGCCGGACTGCTCCAGCATTACCGGGGTAATCCTGACGTCGTCGTACTCGGTCTCGCTCGCGGCGGTGTCCCGGTCGCCTGGGAGGTCGCCGCCGCACTCGGCGCCCCGCTCGACACGCTGATCGTGCGCAAGCTCGGCGCACCGGGGAATCCCGAATACGCGATCGGCGCGCTGGCCAGCGGCGGCCGGATCGTGGTGAACGACGACCTTATCCGAGGTATGCGCCTGACCGCCGAACAGGTGCGTGACATCGCCCGTGACGAGGCACGGGAGTTGATGCGGCGGGAGGCCGCCTACCGCGGCGGCCGCCGACCGATGGACGTGGCGGGCCGCACCGTGATCCTCGTCGACGACGGCTTGGCCACCGGCGCGAGTATGTTCGCCGCGGTACAGTCGATCGCCGCGGGCGAGCCGAAGCGCATCGTGGTAGCCGTTCCGGCGGCGCCGGAATCGACCTGCCGGGAGTTCGAGGCGTTGGTCGACGAAATGGTATGCGCGAGCATGCCCTCTCCCTTCCTCGCGGTCGGCGACTCATTCTGGAACTTCGCCCAGGTAACCGACGGACAGGTCCGGGAACTACTCGCGACTTCCCCGGCAGAGGCCTCGACCACCATGACCGACCCTGTCGAGACGGCACGCAGGGCAGCGATCGCGGCTCCCGCAGGCGTGCCATCCGAAGAAGCCTTGGAGGATCTCGTCGGCGACGCACAATTCGTGCTCATCGGCGAGAGTTCGCACGGCACCCACGAGTTCTACTCCGCCCGAGCAGCGATCACCCGCTGGCTCATCACCGCGAAAGGTTTCACCGGCGTCGCGGCCGAAGCGGACTGGCCCGATGCTCACCGGGTCGACCGATACGTCCACGGGCTCGGGACGGACGAATCGGCGGCCCACGCGCTGAGCGGCTTCGAACGGTTCCCCGTATGGATGTGGCGAAACACAGTGGTCCAGGAATTCGTTTCCTGGCTGCGCCGGCACAACGACGAACAACGTCATGGGGGTGCAGCGCTCACCGGCTTCTACGGCCTCGACCTGTACAGCATGCATCGCTCCGTGCGGCAGGTCATCTCCTACCTCGAGGCGGTGGATCCCGCTGCGGCCGAACGCGCGCGACGGCGCTACAGTTGTTTCGACCGCACCTCGGAAAACGACGGCCAAGCCTACGGTTTCGCCGCCGCGTTCGGCGCGGGCGAGTCCTGTCAAGCCGAAGTCTTACGCCAACTCGTCGACCTCCAGCGCAGCGCCGCCGGACATCTCGAGGCACACGATGGTGAGGCACTCTTCGACGCTCTGCGCAATGCTTGTACGGTGCGGGACGCGGAGGCGTACTACCGCGCCATGTTCGGCGACCGCGTCTCATCGTGGAATCTGCGGGACGAGCACATGGCCGACACGCTCGACGCTCTGTCCGACCACCTCGACCGTCCGGGCGCTCCGGCACGAATCGTGGTATGGGCGCACAATTCGCACGTCGGAGACGCCCGTGCGACCGAACTGGCCGCCGAGGGCCAGCTCTCCCTCGGGCAGTTGGTCCGCGAAAGGCATCCGAACGCATGCCGCATCATCGGATTCACCACCTGCCGCGGCACGGTCACCGCGGCTAGCGAATGGGACGGCCCCGCCGAGCACAAACTCGTACGCATGTCCCTGCCCAGCAGCGCCGAGGAGCTCATGCACGACACCGGCATCCCGTCCTTCATGCTTCGCACCGACTCGCCCGGCGCCGCGGAGTTGCTTCGGCATCCGCGCCTCGAACGCGCCATCGGCGTCATCTATCAGCCCGGCACCGAACGCAGAAGCCACTACTTCCACACCCGCCTCGGTGAGAGATACGACGCGGTCGTCCATATCGACAACACCACCGCCGTCGAGCCTTTGGACCCGGGTGAGCACCGCGTCACCGACGCCACTCCGGAAACGTATCCCACTGGACTCTGAGGCTGCTCCCGGCTCGTGTCGACCGCCTGGGCCCAACGTCACCTGTGCCGGTGACCTTGGCATCTCACTACTGACGTCCGGTTCGCGCGACGATTCTTTTCGTAGCAGTGGCAGTTCTAGCCAAAGGCAGCAGCCTGCGACCGCTGCCGGGACAGGTTCACGATGACGGAATTGGGCCCGTTGGACACAGGCTTCATGGAGATGGAAGACACCGACCGCAGGGTCAGCCTCGGCATCGGAACCGTGGCGATCGTCGAAGGGCCACCCCCGGCCAAGGAGGAACTACGGGGTTGGCTGGATCGCGGCCTGGAGCGGCACGCACGGCTGCGGCAGCGGGTCCGGCGCACCCCCTTGGACCTGAAAGCGCCGGTATGGGAGAACGACCCGCATTTCGATCTGAACCATCACATCCGGTGGACCGCGTTACCGGCTCCGGGCGGCGAGAAGGAACTGCGGGAGCTGATCGCGACCGAGCTGACCGAGCGACTGGATCGAGACCATCCGCTGTGGGAGGTGGTCGTGGTCGACCGGCTGGCCGAGGACCGCTGGGTGCTGATCCTCAAAGCCCACCACACCTTGGCCGACGGGATCTCCGAGATCACGCTGCTCGAAAGCTTCTGCGATCCTGATGCGAGCGACATCGGCGAGCATCGGAGGTCGGACGAAAGACGTGCGAGCACCGGCTTGCCGGAACTGTTGAAGAAGGCGATTCGGGCACCCTTGACCATCCCGCGTTCCGCAGTGGGAACCGTGCGCACGTTGGCGCCCGTATTGTACGCGGCGATCGCGCCGGCAAGTGAGTCCTCGCTCAACGGCCCCATCGGTAGACAGCGCCGCTACACCGTTGCTCGAACCGAACTGTCGCAAGTGCGCGAGATAGCTACGGCGTTCGACGTAACCGTCAACGATGTCGCCGTAGCCGCCATCGCCGCTGCCTACCGTCGATTGCTGCTCAGCCGCGGCGAACATCCCACTCCTACCGAGCTCCGGGTCGTTGTTCCGGTCTCGACACGAACGACCGAGGCCAGACAGGTACTCGACAACCGCGTCTCCGCGGTGATCGCTCATCTGCCGATCGAGGTCGACCATCCCGTGGAGCGTCTGCTCGCCGTCCACGAGCAGATCCAGAGGCACCGGTCCCGAGGGGAACCCGCTGCCGAGAAGTCGCTGCTCTCGCTGTCTCGGCGGCTGCCGTTCGGGATCGTTTCGGAAGTGTTCCGGCTGGCAGTGTCGTTTCCCCAGCGCGGCGTGGTCGCGTTCGCGACCAATATTCCCGGACCCCGGCATCGCCTCACCCTCGCCGGACGCAACGTGATCGAGTTGTGGCCCTGCATCCCGATCGCCATGCGGGTCCGCACAACGATCGCGATCCTCAGCTACCTCGACCGCCTGACCTTCGGCATCACCGGTGATTACGACACCACACCGGATATCGACACGATCTCCGGGAGCATCACGACCGAGATCGCGGTGCTGCTCGGCCACGCCCGCGGCAGACCGGTGTCGCCACGACCGCAACCGGTCCTCGGCCGCGCTATCAGCGCCGCCACCCGATCACGGCACGCGAAGTAGGTCCGCGACAGCGACCAGCGACCCGTCACCTGACACCGCCTCCCTCGAATGCCCCCCTAAGTGCCGACCGGACGCGGCGATTGGCATCACCGATCAACGTTCGAAAACGGGAGGTGCGAAGTGCCAGCGGTTCGGTCACGGACTGACGCGATGGCTCTACCGGCCATTTTGGGACTGTCCATCGCGTTCACGGTCACAGTGCTGGACCCGCTCCTGCTCAGCCTGAACCTGCCGCAAGTGAGCCGGAACCTGGGTGTGCCGCCGCAGCTGGTCGGTTTGCTGGGCGGCACGGCGACCTTGGTGATGGCCGCCGCCGTCCTCGCCGCGGGCAATCTGGGTGATACCTTCGGGCTCAAACGGCTGTTGATGCTGGGCCTGGGCATCGTGACCGTCGCTGACCTGCTTTCGCTGCTCTCACCTGGCAGCGGTTATCTGTTCGCGATGCGCGTACTGGCCGGCCTGGGGATGACAGCGCTGCTCGGCGTGCCGCTGGCCTTGCTGAAGACCTCGGTGCCGGAGAAGAAGCGGCCCGCGGCCATCGGCGTGTTCATGGCGGTAGAGATGCTCCTGTGCGGCGCGACCCCGGCGCTCACGGGCTGGATGGTGACCGCGGTGGGCTGGCGGTCGCTGTTCTCGGTCGCCCCAGCTCTGTCGTTGCTCGCGCTGTGGCTGACCGCCGTCTACGTGCCGGAGTCGCCCGTTCGGCAGCGCCCGCGGCTGGACGTGATCGGCGTGGCGCTGGTCGGACTGGCGTTGCTCGGCCTCGTCATCGGCATCGCCGCCGCACAACAAGGCGTCTTCCGGCCGCAAACCTGGCTGCCGCTCGTGCTCAGCGCGGCAGCGGCAGCTTTGTTCGTGCTTCATGAGCGGCATACGCCGGCACCTGCCTTGGATTTGACGCTGTTCCGCAGCGCGAGTTTCGGTGTCGCCTTGGCGGCGGCGCTCACCCTCAACTTCCTGTCCGCCGGACTCGGGATCGCGCTCGGCCAGTTCGGGGGCGAGGTGCTGTCGTTGTCGCCGGAGGCCATCGGCATGCTGTACTTGCCGGGCACGCTGCTCATCGCGGGCGCCGTCACGCTGGCCGGGCGCCTGGTGGGCATTTTCAGCCCACGACCGGTACTGATCGCAGGCCTGGGGCTGCTCGCGGCCAGTGGACTCCTGATGGCGGGAACCCTCGCTCCCACCATGGCGTTGTGGTTGCTGGTGCTGGCCATCTGGCTGTGCAACCTGGGCGCCCTGGTCACCGCCACCTCGGTATCCGAAATGGTGCTGTCCGAAGCGCCGCCCGGGCAATCCGGTACCGTCGCTTCCGTCCAACTGGCCGCAGGCATGACCGGCTATGCCCTCGGGCCCACTGTCTACCTCCTGCTGTTGAATGTCTTCTTCCGGCGGGAATGGCTGGCGGACGCGCACTCACGGGCGCTGTCGGCCACCAGCGCGGAGCAGGCCGTCGACGCCGCACGCGGCGCGCTTGCGCACAGCCCGGGCAGCGCGGGGTACGACCCCAGCCTGCTGCGGCAAGCCGCCGGACTGCGGCTCGATGTGGACTTCGCGGACGGTCTTCGGCTCACGATGCTGACCGTCAGCATCCTGCCGCTCGCCGTCGCGGTGGCAGCGCTACTACTCGTGCCGCGCCGCATCGCACACGACGGCTCCCCTTCCGAGGGGACCCAAGGCGATGAGCGGCGCGGCCGGAGGTCTCCCCATTCGGCCTCATGACCGACACCGCACCGGCAGAGGTCTCGAGCTTCAGGCTGAACAGCCCTATTCCCTACAAGATCATGTGCCCATGCGTCACAGCCGAGGTCCGCGACCACGGAAGGTGCCGTATGGTGTGGCTGGCAGACAGCCGTTCCTCGTCACGGCGGAGCGAGGTCTGCGGACCGAACAGCAGTGTGCCGACGGCCCCTGCCGTGGCGGCGGTTCCGGCAATGAGCAGGCCGCCTGGACCTATCGGTCGGCATCCGAACAACTGACTCAGTCCTGGAGTCTCGACGATGCCCAGCAGCGCCGCCGCGGATACCACTGCCGCGCCGACGACGACAGGGTCGGTCGGTCGCAGCACCGCGGTTTCGTCCAGCTGCGCGCCGACGATGCTCAGCAGGGTGACGGTGCGAGCCCGCTGGACGCTACCGGTGAGGCGGGCGGCCAGGTAGCCGCCCGCGCCAGCCAGACCGGTGGCGACGCCGTTCACGGTGATGCGTTCGGTCAGCAACGGGCCGACGGAGCGGTCCGGTCCCTCTGCGAGCAGATGCTCCGGATCGAGGTCGGGCACTGGGCGCATGGCGATTGCCAGTGCCGGGATCGTGTCGGTGAACAGATTGCAGAGCAGCAGCTGGCGGGCGGTGAGCGGGGTCGTGCCGGTCAGCAGACTAGAGCCGGTGATCACCGCGATCTCGCCGTAGTTGTGGCCGATCAGGTTGGCGACCGCATCGCGGACCGCCACCCACAGGGCACGTCCTTCGATGAGTGCGTCGACGATACTGCCGATGTGGTCCTCGACGAGCACGACGTCGGCGGCGTGGCGGGCCGCCTCGGTGCTGCGGCCGCTGCCGAGGGCGATACCGACGTCGGCGAGCCGGATCGCGGCCGCGTCGTTCACACCATCGCCGGTCATGGCGACGCAGTGCCCGGCTCTGCGGTAGGCGGCCACCAGCCGGACTTTGTGGGCAGGCGTGACCCGGGCACAGACGGACACCCCGGGCAGCCTCGCGTCGAGGGCGTCGTCCTCGAGACGGTCGAGCTCTGGGCCGGTGAGGATACCGGTGCTGCCGTCGGACGTATGCAGCATTCCTACCTCGGCGGCCAACCAGCGGGCCGTCGCAGGATGGTCGCCGCTGATCAGCACGGGCCGTACACCGGCTCGGGCGATTCGATTCAAAGCCTCCGCGGCGTGGCCGCGTGGCGGGTCGGAGAGGACCAGGAACCCGGCCAGGGTGAGGCCCATCACGTCTTCTTCGGTCAACTCGCCGTCTGGTGCCGCGGCGAGCCGGTGGGTGGCGACGGCGAGCACCCGGCCGCCGTCTCCCGCCAACTCCTCGACCAGTTCATCGAGCTCGACGCGGCGATGTCGATCCAACTCGATGTGACCCGAGGCGGGATGTTCGTAGTGAGTGCAGCGGCTCGAGATCGTTTCCGGAGCGCCGATGACGTTCAGCTGGACACCGACCTCCGCAGGGACGATGACCGCGTGGTAGGCCCGGCCCGACTCGTAGGTCATCTCGGTCGATGCGGCCGGAGGCTCCGCGAGCCGGGCCGCTGTCGCGGCGGTGACGATCGCGTCGTCGGTGCTGCCCGTGCGACGACGCCCAGGCAGGGTGGCCGCTGCCACTGCATGGGCGGTGGCGAGGATCCGCCGGTGCCTGCCGGGGAGCTGACCGGGATCGGCACCCTGAAATCCGTCGTGCACGGCGGTGACGCGCAGGATTCCATGGGTGAGGGTGCCGGTCTTGTCCACGCACAGCACATCGACCCGTCCGAGCGCCTCCACGGCTCGCTTGTGGCGGACCAGGACACCCCGCTCGGCCAGGCGTCTGGCCCCGGCGAGCTGGGCAGCGGTGGCGAGGATCGGCAGGCTCTCGGGGACGGCCGCGACGGTGAGGCTCACGCCGGTGGCCAGCGTCTCGGCCAGCGGGGCGCCCCGGGCGAGGTTGGCGGCCACGGTGACGACTCCCGCCCCGAGTGCGACCGGGGTGGCGCGCGCCGCCAACGCCTCGAGGCGGGTCTCCACCCCGGTGCGCGGAGAAGTGACGCCATGGGCGGCCCGTCCGGCGGCGGTGTCCGCCCCGACCGCTACCACGACCCCGCTGGCTCGTCCCGTCGCGACGGCGGTGCCCGCGAACAACATGCATGTCTGGTCGGCCAGCGCCGCGGCGTCGATCGGCGCGGGGCCCTTGGGCACCGGCAGTGACTCGCCGGTCAACGCGGACTCGTCGATCTCCAGGCCCTCGGCCTCAAGCAGGCGGCAGTCGGCGGGCACCCCTTCGCCAGGACCGAGGCGGATGACGTCGCCGACGACCAACTCGCCGGCGAGGACACCACGCTCGGTCCCGTCGCGGCGCACTCGCACCCGCTGGGCGGCCACCCGGTCGAGCGCGGCGACGGCACGGTCGGCCTCGAACTGTTGCAGCGCACCGATCCCGGCGTCGGCGAGCACGACGGCGGCCACCATGGCCGCGTCCAGCATGGATCCGACGGCCATCGACAGCGCGGCACCCGCCGCGAGCACTGGTGTGAGGGGATTGCGCAGCTCGTTGAGAACATGGGCCAGGAACTGCCGATGTGCGCTCGGCATGGCGGCTGGCGGCGGCTGGCGGGCGCCGGCCTCGGCGGCGGTGAGCCCTTCCGGGCTACTGCCCAATCGGGTGAGCACCTCGGCGGCAGGGACGCGATGCCAGTCTTCATGCGTCTGTGCCTTCGGGGACGGCGGGACGAGCCGTAACGCACTCAGGCGCCCGTGTGCCAGTGCGATCAGAGCCGCCGCGTCGACGCTGAGCGAGACCGGCAGCACCTGACGACGCCGCCACGGCATCGGGACGCCGAGCAGCACGAGCGCGCTCGCCGCCGACCCGGCCAGCGCCAGCAGCACACTGTGCCGGCTGATGTCCCGGGCGAGCCAGCAGGCGTCGATCACGGCCGCGACGGCGACCGGCCCGTCGACGGCGATGAGGTCGGCATGCCACGGCACCGGATGCTCCGGGTGGGGTGCGACGGCTACGCCGCAGTCCGCGGCGGCGAGCGCGGCCTCGTCGCCGCCGGCGACGACCGCGACGACGTGGCCTTCGCGCTGCAGCCGGGCGACGAGCTCGGTGAGGTCCTCCCCACCTTGCTCGGGCTCGGTCTTGGGGTCGTACCGGACAATCTCCATGTCCTGGCCGGTCACCGGCTCCGGCGGTTGCGCGTCACCGAGCAGATCCACGTCGATCACGAGGCGATCGACGCGGTCGAGTATGCGCAACGGTCCCGGACGCGCCACCAGTACGTCACAGCGGCCCAGGTACTCCGTTACTCCGGTGGCGAATGCCTCGCGCCCGAGCCGGGCGGCCTTAGCAACCCCCGCGCTCACCACGTCGATCGCCTCCTGCGCCCGGTGAGAAAGCGGGATGGTGGTCAGTGCAGCGGCTATCGTCGCCATCAGGTCTTGCTCGTCGTAGCGTTCGATCGGACCCGGCGGCAACGGGATGGGCCGCGGCGGGGGCTCCGGCAGCGGCCGTGCCGGCGGCGCGGTCGCGTACAGCACGGGCTCCACTCGCGCGAAGGTTTGCGCGCGTGACTGTTCCTGCCGCAGCAGCGACACCCGGTGTATCAGATCGACGACCGGGCTGAGCGCCTGTCGTTCCAGGGCACCGGCCGTGGCAGCAGCGATGCCAAGGGCCAAGTCCACCTCGGTCACCCCGAATCGCCGCTCCAGCGGGCCGCGCAGCCGCTCTTGGTTCTGCACGAACGCGATGACGGGTGCTAGTTCGATCGGCGTCAAGCGCCCGGGAACACGCAGCAGAGCGCCGACAGCGGCGACGCCGATCGCGGCCACGTCGGCGACCGCTGCCACGGCATACCGGGCCATAGCGGTCCGGTCGGTGGGATGCGTGGCGACAGCCGCGGCGCAGGAAGCCTCGACATCCGCGGCGGTCTCCGCCTCCGCCACTGCGGCGAAGATGGCGGCCATGTCGAACTCCTCCGAAGATTTCCGGGAGACCACGAGACGCCCGCACCCGGCGTCGAGGCCAGCCCAAGCCACCTCGGGCAACTGGCCGACCCGCGCGGTCAAGTCCATGGTGAACGCCTCGAGCCGGTCCGACGCCGGTCCGCGCACCGCGACGTGCAGGCGGTCGCCGCCGGACCATACGGGGCGGGTGTGTCCCGCTGCGTCCGATAACACGGTGCGCAGCGCGTCCGCCGCGAGAGTCGGAGCACGCAGCGCGTAGGCCGCCACAGTCGGAGCACGCCGCGCGTAGGCCGTCGGGACCCGCAACGCATTCGCTGCGACCATCGGGAGACGCAGCGCTTTATCGAAGTAACCGCCCAACATCATGCCTCCGTCGTCGGTCGGCCGGCTGGAACCGCAGTCGGCTCCGACAGCAGATACCGGTGTTCCGGGCCGCGCCCGGTACTGCGCTCAGCGCAACTGCAGCGTGTGCTCGTTGCTAGTGACGGCCCGTATCAGCCCGGCTCGCGACAATGTGTGCGAACCGCATTCGCAGGAGGCGGGTAGGCCGTCGTCAACGATCGCGTCGGCCGCCAGGAGGTCGACGTATCGCGTGCCACGGTGGTGAGCGCCGTGACCGGTGTCGACGAAGTCGCGATCACCGTGGGCATGCCGACCGACCACCGACCGGTACACCGCACCGGCGGACGTATCGAAGACGGTCGCCACATGATGACCACGCCCACACCGCACCTGGAGGAGCACCCGCTCGGCGGGTTGCGCCAGCGCATCCAGGGCCTGTTCGGCGATGCGCCGCTGTTCGGGCCCCGAAAGCTTGGAGTTCTCGGTCATGAGATCAGGATCGCCGTCGCCGGGCGCCCATCGCCAGGGTCGAAATCACCCATTCCCGTGACGATAGGCCCATTTCGACGCGACAGTCATCATTCGCCGGACGAGCAATGTGCCGATGCGGTCCGAGCGGTGGATGCGAGCGTATCCGTGTCGGGGCCCCTCGCGGCATACGCGACGGACAGATCATGAGGGGGCATCGGCTACACAGGCGTTTCGTTGCGCGCGGCAGCGGTGGTCAGCTGACGGTTTCCCTCTGGTTGAGCGGCATCGTGTCGTGGACGAAATGGTTTCGTCGATCGTGGTACCACTCAGGTGCAGAGACCGGCGGCAACCGATCCGGAGCACCGGATCGGCAGCGGGTGCGGCGTGGGACACCACCGCCGCAGCACCGGCCGCTCAGTTCCGGTCATAAGCCACTTCGTCGCCGACGAGCACCGCTTCGACCGCATGCTGGTGATGATCTCTCCTCGGGCGCTACTGCGATGCGCGGGCGCGTTCGCGTTCCAAGGCGCGGGCGCGCTGTTGTTCGAAGCGTGGGATCCGCACCTGTTGCAGGTCATCGAGGAATGCGGCGAGTCGCTCGCGCGCTTGCTCGCCGCGCGCTCCGAAGTCGTTGCGGTCCATGATGTTCCACTGCCTGACTACCGGAAGCAGCACTTCCTCCAAGTGCTGACGCAGGTCGTAGACCCCGTGCTTGGCCATCAGCACGCCGTTGCGGCGGAAGTCGGGCATGCCCGCGCCCGGCATCCGGAAGTTCTCCACGATGGTATCTATTGCCTCCATCGTCTGATCGGGCACCAAATCCAGGGCGGCGCCGCAGATGGTGCGGTAGAAGATCATGTGCAAGTTCTCGTCGGCGGCGATGCGCTGCAACATTCGGTCGGCGATCGGGTCGTCGCACACTCGGCCGGTGTTGCGGTGGGTGACCCGCGTGGCCAGTTCCTGGAAGCTGACGTAGGCGACCGAGTGCAGGAATCCGGCGCCACTCGCGACATCGGTTTCATTTGCACCGGAGGAGAATCCGTTGGTCATGTGGGCCATCCGGGCCGCTTCGAGAGCAACCGGGTCCACGCCGCGGGTGACCACTAGATAGTCGCGGATCACGGTGCTGTGCCGCATCTCCTCGGCTGTCCAGCGGCCGACCCAGGTACCCCATGCACCGTCACGGGAGAAGTTCTCGGAGATCTCGCGATGGTAGGAAGGCAGATTGTCCTCGGTGAGCAGATTGGTGACCATCGCGGCTTTCGCCACCTCGGTGAGCGTGGACTGCTCGGGAGACCAGTCCGCACCACCGAGCATGGCGAAGTTTCGCCCCTCCTCCCAGGGCACGTAGTCGTGGGGGTGCCAGTCCTTGGCCATCGACAGGTGCCGGTGCACGCAGTCCTCGGCGATCGGCTCCAGTTCGGCCAGGATCTCTCGCTGCGTCAGGTCACGCGCCAATGCTGTTGCCTGCCTCTCTTTTTCGCAATGCTTCGAATCGGTCGGCATACACACCACCACCGCCCTCGGTTGGCGCACAGGGTCGAAGGCCCCGGGGAGGCGGGACCGAATACCCGTTCATTCGATGACCGCGGCAACGACAACACTTTGCGACCGTCGTCGCGGCGATGCATCGACCCGCATGCTCTTGGCCGGATCGGTTTGCGAAGAGGACGATAAGCTGTAGATTCACGGTCTCTACCTCTCACCTACCCAGGATTCGGCCGTCCCACGTCACTCCTCCCGGTTTTACTGGCGGACAGGTGCGAAGGTCCGGATGGCAGATACCCGGTGTCGTCCGGGCGATCCGGCGCGGCGACATTGCGGCCCTTCGGCCTGCGGGACCAGGACCAAGGGCAGCAGCCGATCGACCTGCGAGTTCTTACGCTACGAAGGACAGCTGATTTCCGAGGTCCGGAGGGCGATATACATGGACCGGCAGTACCGCGAGAACCCGCATCTTCTGGCGTCCGCGCCGGTGGTGGTCGGCGCAGACGGTTCCGAGGGCAGCGAGCTGGCCGTCCGCTGGGCCGCCGAGACAGCGGCGCGGCGTGGCCGCACTTTGCTCATCGCGCATGGGCTCGACATTGCCGGGCTGCGCTCCATTACGGGCAGCCACCTGGCCACTCCCCCATCGATCATCGAAGCCTTACGAACGCGTGGCATGGGAATCGCCGCCGGCGCACACAAGCTGGCCGGCGAGGTCGCGCCGAACCTGGAGATCAGCACCGAAATATCCGAGGCGAGCCCGTCCAGGCTGCTGATCCACCTCTCGAAATCCGCGCACCTCATCGCGCTCGGCGCCACCGGCAATGTCGGCGTCTTCGCCCATCTCGGCTCCACGCTGCTCGCGGTCACCAGCCACGGCCGCGGCTCCATCGTCGTGGTACGCGACACCGGCGGGGAACCGCACATCAAAAGGCAAGGCCCGGTGGTGGTCGGCGTCGACGGCAGCCCGGTCAGCGAGGTAGCCATTGCCGCCGCCTTCGCCGAAGCTTCAGAGCGCGGCGCCGAGCTGGTGGCTGTACATTCGTGGAGCGACTTGCGCTTCGAGGAGTTCGCGGGCGAGGCGGACACCGGTTTCATGGGCTCCGGTTTGGAGACGGCGGAGGACGCCATTCTTGCCGAACGTCTAGCCGGGTGGCAGGAGAAATACCCGGATGTCCGCGTGACCCGCAAGGTGTACTTGACCGGGGCGACTCAACGCCTCGAATATTGGTCGAAGACCGCGCAGTTGATCGTGGTGGGCAGCCGCGGCCGCGGCGGCTTCACCGGCCTGCTGCTCGGCTCGACCAGCAATTTTCTCGTCCAGCACGCGCATTGCCCGGTCCTGGTCGCACATTCGGCGTGAACCCGACGCCAACCGGTCCGCCCACCCTGCTGACCGCTTGCTCATGCTGCGGCACCGTATGTCGGCAGCCGAACGCCGGTACGGACACGACCTGTCAAGGGACCTCGGTCACCGATCCGAGGTCGAACTCCGATCCGAGCCGATCTGGCACTCCGTAGTCTGAGATAACAGCATGAAAGGGGTTATCCATGGTCAAGGTGTTCCTGGTCGACGACCACGAGATCGTCCGCCGCGGCGTCGCCGACCTCGTCGAACTGGAGCCGGACCTGGTCGTCGTCGGCGAAGCGGGCAGCTACTCCCAAGCACTGGCCCGCATTCCAGCGCTCCGCCCAGATGTTGCCGTGCTGGACATGAGACTACCCGACGGCAACGGCATCGAGCTGTGCCGCGAACTCCTCTCGGCCGATCCGAACCTGCGCTGCCTGATCCTGACCTCCTTCACCGACGAGCAGGCCATGCTCGACGCCATCCTCGCCGGGGCCAGCGGTTACGTGGTCAAAGATGTCAAGAGTCTCGCCCTCGTCGACGCCATCCGCACCGTCGGCGCTGGTAACTCGCTGCTGGACAACCGAGCAGCCGCCGCGCTCATGGCCAAACTCCGATCGGAAGCAGAGGCCAAAACCGGCCCACTCGCCAGTCTCACCGACCAGGAACGCGCCCTGCTCGCCCTACTCGGCGAAGGCTTGACCAACCGGCAGATCGCCGGTCGGATGTTCCTCGCGGAGAAGACCGTCAAAAACTACGTGTCGCGCCTGCTGACCAAGCTGGGCGTCGAACGTCGCACCCAGGCCGCAATAATCGCCACCAAGCTGAAACAGCCGGAGAAGCAGTCCTGATGTGACCGCCCGGTCTCGGCGATCGTCCGCAATGGGAGCCAGCGGCTCGATCGTGGGAGAATGCGGTCCATGGAGGGCCAGCCGTACATGCCCGGTTCGAACGGCCGGACCTCGGTGACGGAGACTTTGTCGCAGCTGCGGCTACGTGAGCTGCTCATCGAGGTCCAGGACCGGATCGCCCAGATCGTCGATGTCCGCGACCGTATGGACCGGCTCATCGAAGCCATGCTCGTGATCACCGCCGGACTCGACCTCGACAACACACTGCGGACCATCGTGCACACCGCCATCGAACTCGTCGACGCCGGATACGGCGCACTCGGTGTCCGCGAAACCGACGCAACCAGCACTCAACTCGCAGAATTCGTCTATGAAGGCATCGATGACCGCACCCGCGTCATGATCGGCCACCTACCACGCGGGCACGGCGTACTCGGACTACTCATCGAAGAACCCAAGCCGCTGCGACTGACCAGAATCGCCGACCACCCCGCCTCGGTCGGTTTCCCCGCCCATCACCCGCCCATGCACACCTTCCTCGGTGTCCCCGTCAAAGTGCGTGACGAAGTATTCGGCAACCTTTACCTGACCGAAAAAGCAGGCGGACAAGAGTTCACCGAAGACGACGAGGTCGTGGTCCAGGCATTGGCCGCCGCAGCGGGTATCGCCATCGAAAACGCCCGGCTCTACGAGCAGTCCAGAGTCCGGCAACAATGGCTCGAAGCCATTCGCGACGTAGCAACCGAACTACTGGCCGGTGGTGAACCCGAGGCAGTCCTGCAATTCGTCGCCGAACGCGCACTCACACTGACCGACTCCGCGATCACATTTCTCGCTCTGCCCGAGGACCCCGACATCCCCCACGACGAAGTGACCGAACTTCTGGTCGTCGCCGCCGCCGGACCGAATTCGGAGGCGATGAACGGTCTGCATGTGCCCGTTGCCGGTACGCATGTGGGCGAGGCATTCCAGACAGGACGATCATCCGCCACTGTCGACGAACCGCTCGCCGATACGTTCGCCGAGACAGCGCCCGAGACGGGCCCCGCTTTGATTCTCCCGCTGCGGGCACGGGGCTCGGTGATCGGCGTGCTCGCCTCCCTCCGGGCGGCCGGAGCGACACCGCTGGACACCGCCACGCAGGCCATGATGGCGGCGTTCGCCGACCAGGCGGCCCTTGCCCTGCAATTGGCCGACAACCAGCGCCGGATGCGTGAACTCGACGTCCTCTCCGACCGCGACCGCATCGCCCGCGGTCTGCACGACCACGTTATCCAGCGGCTGTTCGCGGTGGGTCTCTCCCTGCAGGGCACAGTGCAGCGGGCACGAGTACCGGAGATCAAATCCCGCCTGATGGACACCATCGATGACGTGCAAGGCATCGTTCAGGACATCCGCCACTCGATTTTCGACCTGCAGAGCAACACGACGGCGGATTCGTTCAAGTATCGAAAACAGTTGCACGGCATCGTTGTCGAGATGACCGCCGACACCGGCCTGCGGACCACCGTCCGGCTGGCCGGACCGGTCACGGTACTGGCGCCACCTCTGTCCGACGACGTCGAGGCAGTTCTGCGGGAGGCGGTGAGCAACGTGGTGCGACATGCGGCCGCGAGCACCGTGGCGGTCGAGTTGCAGGTCAAGGACGACGTCACCATCGAGGTGACCGACGATGGCGCGGGCGCGGCGAACATCTCATGCCGCAGCGGACTGGCGAACCTGGCCGCGCGGGCCGAGAACGCCGGTGGCAGTTTCAGCGTCACCAACCGGCCCGAAGGCGGCACCGCGCTGCGCTGGACAGCTCCGCTGCCGTAATCGAGTTCGACGGCTGGACAACGTCCATCACGGCGCGACAAGTACCCGGAACGGATACGTTCTCGCACTGTCGAAACCGGTACGCGAACGCCGCAGCACCACGACGTTTCAGCGCTCCGCCGTCGAGCGACCTCTGCGCCGCAGTAACTTTCGGTCGATCGAGCGGTACCGAGTCAGGTTCGCTGTCTCGTCTGCGCCGGAGTAGCGTGCGATGCGGTCGCTGTAAGCTCGCCGCCTTCGCGGCGAAACGAACTCGCTCACGGTGACGTGCGAGCACCTGACGCAGCCACGGATGCGCACAACACCGAACAGACGAATCGGCGCGGCACCCCCAACTGCCTATCGGCCCTCCAGTCGAGGACCAACGCCAGCAGTCGCCGCAGGTGCCGATCCCTACCGTACAGATCACGGATCCGCACACCGAAGGGCACCGACATGGTTGATCAGCACGAGGACAATCCGCACGAACTCGCGTCCGCTGCGGTAGTGGTCGGCACCGACGGCACCGAGCACGCCTCGGCGGCTGTCCGCTGGGCGGCCCGGACGGCAGCGGATCGCGGGCGCCGCCTGCTGATCGTGCACGGAATGAACCTTCCCGCGGCTCGCGCCACGCTCGGCGTTTACGACGTGATGGTGCCCCCGGTCAGCGAGACGATGCGCGCACGCGGTTCGAACATCCTCACCGAAGCCCGCGCGCTGGCGCATGGTGTCGCCCCCGATCTCGCTGTGGCCACGAAGCTCGGCGAAGAGAACGCCGCAGCGCTGCTCACCGCACTGTCGGCGCACGCGCATCTCGTGGTCCTCGGCGCCACACCGGGCGTGGGCGCGATCGCTCATCTCGGATCGACCTTGCTCGCGGTGACCGCCCACGCGGACGGCGCTGTCGTGGTGGTGCGAGGCGACCGGCAGCTGACCGGCGACCGCGCACCGGTTGTGGTAGGCGCCGACGGCAGCGAAGTGGGGGAAGCGGCCATAGCCGCCGCTTTCGCCGAAGCGGCAGCACGCGGTGTCGATCTGGTCACCATCCACGCTTGGAGCGACCTCTCCGCCGGTGAATTCGCGGGAGCGCAGTACCTCGAGATCCCGCTGGAGAACCTGGAGATCGGTGAGCGAGCGCTGCTGGCCGAGCGACTCGCGGGCTGGCAGGAGAAGTACCCCGACGTCACCGTGATCCGCAAAGTCTATCTGTCCGAGCCTCGTGAACATCTGGGCGATTGGTCGCAGAACGCGCAACTCGTCGTCGTCGGCAGCCGCGGCCGGGGCGGATTCCGGGGCCTTCTACTCGGTTCCACCAGTCATTGGCTCATACAGCACGCCGAGTGCCCCGTCATGGTCGTACATCCGAAGTGAGGGTGTCCTCTGTCGGAGGCGGTCGCGGCGACGACCGACCCACGACGCGAGTGGACCACGCGGGTGCACTCGATGGCGTCGACCGGCGCATATTTCGGCTCTGCATCTGCGACCCGACGACGCGTACCAGCGGCTGTGCACACGTCATCTCCTCAGTGTCCTCAGCACACCGGTGACCGCCGCCGCGGTGGCACCGACGTCAGGATGACCTTCTGCCCTGTCGATACTTCCGCCGCCGTCCAATGATCATCGAGGTAACGAGCACGCCGCCCGGAGCAAAAGGAGATCCCCATGACTACCGTGCAGACCATCATGCGGCCCGACGTACAACACATCAGTGTTCGAGAGACCATCGCAACAGCCGCCCAGCGGATGCGCCAGCTCGATATCGGCGCGCTGCCGATCTGCGACGGCGAAGGTCATCCCGTCGGCATTGTCACCGATCGCGATATCGTCGTGAAGGTCGTCGGTGTCGGTGCAAATCCGAAGACCACTACCGCCGGAGAATTGGCACAGGGCGCCGAACGGCTGCACACCGTCGAGATCGACACCGAGGTGGACGACGCGCTGACGCTCATGCGGCAGCAGCGGATCCGGCGGCTTCCGATCACCGACAACAGCGTGCTGGTCGGCATCATCACCGAAGCCGATCTGGCCCGCCATTTGACCGAGAACACCGTCGGTGAATTCGTAGAAGCGGTCTGCGCCGCCAACCTGCCCACCACCGAGAATGCGTGAGGATCTGTCACCTCGATGCGCCACAGATCGGCATCCGGCGATGGAAGCTCGGAGCACTGCTGAGCGGTGTCACAGAAACGACGGGACGCGGCCGATGGTGCGGATCCCCGCCCGCCGATCGAAGCCGGATCGGTAACCTCGGCGCGGGCGCCAGCGAACGGCGGCGTGACCGAGGATGGGTCGCCCTCGGTCACGCCATCGAACGGTCGCTACCGAAACTCGCCCCGAGCCGGCGTTGCCACCGCGGTGTTCGATTGCGTCGACGCGGACGGGGGCGACCACCCGCCACCGCGCACGTATCGGTGACGCTGTCCGCTGGCTCGGTCTGGGTCATCGTGCGGTGTGGACCACCATGACCGGGCAGGAAGCGTGCTGCACCAGTGTGTTGGCGGTGGAGCCGAGCAGCATGCCCGCGAATCCGCCGCGCCCACGACTGCCTACGACCAACAACTGCGCGATCTTCGACCAGTCCAGCAGGTGGGGACCCGGCGCGGACACCTCGACCTTGCGGGTGACGCGAACACCCGGGAATTTCTCCTGCCAGCCCGCGATGCGCTCGGCGAGGATCGCCCGCTCGACATTGTCGAGTTCGGCCTCGAACAGGTTGATGTGACCGGCGAACCGGCCGGAATCCCAATCGCTCCAGACATGAACGGCGACGAGCTCGACACCGCGTTCGGCCGCTTCGGTGAAGGCAGCCGCGATCGCCGCGTCACCGCCCGGGCTGCCGTCCACGCCGACCACCACCGGGCCCGACGTGCGAATCGCGCCGCCGGCGTCGGGATCGCTGCGCACGATGACCACCGTGCCCTGCGCGTGGGCGGTCACGGCCAGCAGCGTCGAGCCGAGGTGCGCGAATGTCCCGGCGGCGGGGGTCGCTCCGATCACGACCGCGTACGCCTCGGCGCTGTGCTCGATCAACAGTCGCTTGCCGGTGTCGGTGGTCACGCGAACCGAGATAGACAACTCGGGCGCGACTGAACGGGCCACACGTTCGGCCCGGGTGACTACGTCTCGCCCTTGTTCGCGGATGGCATCGACGACCGATGGAACCACGACCTCGTAGTCGCCCAGCGCCCAGCCGGCCCCCACCAGATCCATGCCGTGCAGGATCTCGAGTTCACGTCCGCGTTCGGCCGCGAACAGCGCTGCCCACCGTAGGGCGGTCCACGACCCGTCCGAACCGTCCACGCCGACGATCACCTTCGCCGTCGAGAGGTGATGAGGGTCGCCGAATCGCTGCTCTGTCATGAGCCTCCCGAGCCTGTGATCGCTTGGCGCTCAGCCGAGCGCCGACTCAACGGTATGAGCCGTGCCGCGGCTTGAATGCGGCTGATCGTCCCCGAGGGCAGGGCCGAAAGTCCGCATCGGCCGAGCATCGGCCGCGCCTGGAGAGCGACGTCCCTGTCAGGCACGATGCCGTCGGCCACCGCGATTCGGGACCTTGGTCCCTCGCGGCCGGTCTCGTCGTTCACCAGACTCGGAAGCGGACGGCTGGACCCGACCGAACAGAGGCCTCGACAATGCCTGACGACACCGTGGTAATCGACCGCGCTGGGCTGGATCGTCTAGTGGATGTGCTGCGTGAGCGCGGATACCGCGTCATCGGTCCGCAGGTGCGCGATGGCGCGATCGTTCTGGACGAACTGGACGGTGGTAGGCGGCTGCCTGCCGGATGGGGCGTGGAGACCGCGCCGGGCCGGTATCGGCTGCATCGCCGCGACGACGAGGCGGTATTCGCGCATTCAGCCGGTCCAGGATCCTGGAAGCAGTTCCTGCATCCCCCACGTCGCAAGATAGCCCAGCTCGGACCGGATCTCGAGATGGAACCCGTCGAGGACACGCCGGTCCGCTCCGCGTTTCTCGGCGTCCGCGGTTGCGACCTCACCTCGATCGCGATCCTAGGGCAAGTGCTCGGCGGTGGCGCCCACCCTGACGCTTCGTTCACCGCCCGGCGGAAAGATCTCTTCGTCGTCGCCGCGAACTGCACGGAACCGGGCGGCGTGTGTTTCTGCGCGTCGATGGGTACCGGCCCCGGCGTCTCGGCCGGATACGACCTCGCGCTCACCGAGCGCATCGATGCTCAGGGACACCGATTCCTGGTCGACGTGGGCAGCGAAGACGGCGAGGAGATCCTGGCCGAACTCACCGCGCGTCCGGCGGACGCGGAGGAGGTCACGAACGCCAGGGCAGCGGTGTCGGCGGCAGCCGATCGGATGGGCCGTGAGATGCCCGAGGTCGACATCCGCGCACTGCTGCACGACTCCCGGGAGTCCTCGCACTGGCAGGACGTTGCCAGCCGCTGCTTCACCTGCGGAAATTGCACCATGGTGTGCCCCACTTGTTTCTGCACCAGCACCGAGGAGGTCACCGACCTCACCGGCGACCATGCCGAGCGCTGGGAGCACTGGTCGTCGTGCTTCGAACTGGACTTCTCCTACCTGCACGGCGGCAGCGTGCGGCAATCCGGTGAGAGCCGCTACCGGCAGTGGATCAGCCACAAACTCAGCACCTGGTACGACCAATTCGGCAGCTCGGGATGCGTTGGCTGCGGGCGGTGCATCGCCTGGTGCCCCGCCGAGATCGACCTGACCGCCGAGGTCGCCCGGCTGGCCGAACTGGCCGAACTGGCCGAGGAGACCGACCGTGCCAACGGGTGACGAATTGTCCGCGTTCGGGCGGCTGGCGGCACTGAGCCGAGAAGAGTTGCACACGCTGGCCGGCGCCGGGCGTGACGTGGCCTTCCCCGCCGGGGTCCAGGTGATCGCGGAAGGCCGGCCGGCCGACCGATGCTGGCTGATCCGCCGCGGCCGGATACTGCTGGACGCGCAGGTGCCAGGTCGCGGTGCCGTCGTCCTTCAGACCCTCAGTGGCGGCGATCTACTCGGATGGTCATGGCTGGTACCGCCCTACCGGTGGCATTTCGGCGCGGTGACAGCCGAACCGGTCGAGGCCATCGAGTTCGGCGCCCGAACCCTGGCCGAACTCGCCGACCAGGACCCGCGATTCGGCCACGCCCTGACTTTGATGCTGTTCGAAGCGCTATTGGAACGACTGCAGGCCACCCGGGCCCGGCTGCTCGACCTCTACCGCAACCCCGCTGAATCGTGCACCGCGGGTCTGCCCCGCATCACGGCCGGGCAAGGTGACCGATGAGCGTAGACACGCAGCCGCGCACGGCTCCGTCCGGTGACACGATGCTGCCCTACCGGGTCGTCGGCCGTACGCCGCAGACCTCCGACACCGTGACACTACGCTTGCAACCGGTACGGGATGCGGCGCAACGGTTTCGGGCCGGGCAGTTCATGATGCTCTACAGCTTCGGCGTGGGCGAGGTAGCGATCTCGATCAGCGGTGATCCCGCCGCCGGTGACAGCATTCTCGAGCACACCATCCGCGCGGTCGGCGCGGTCAGCGCGGCGCTGCACGACACCGATATCGGCGGCCTGATCGGTGTCCGTGGGCCGTTCGGCACCGAATGGGATCTGGCGTCGGCAGTCGGAGGAGATCTCGTCATCGTGGGCGGAGGGGTCGGACTGGCGCCGCTGCGCTCAGCGGTGCTCGCCGCCCTCGCGGCCCGCGACGACTACCAGCGGATCGTGCTGATCAGCGGAGCCCGCACCCCTGCGGACATACTGTTCCGCCACGACCAAGAGCGGTGGACAACCGCGGGTTCGATCGAACTGCATCAGACCGTCGACCACCCCGCACCGGGCTGGGACGGCCGAATCGGCTTCGTCACCGAGCCACTGGCCCACCTGACCGTGGAGCCCGGCAACACCACCGCCTTCCTCTGCGGGCCGGAACCGATGATGCGTTTCTGCGCACAGGGCCTGCTGCGCAAGGGAATTCCGGCCACCGATATCCAAGTGTCGTTGGAGCGCAACATGCAGTGCGGCGTCGCGCGCTGTGGTCACTGCCAGCTCGGCCCGCTGCTGCTGTGCCGAGACGGACCCGTCGTCGACTACGCGGCGGCCGAACCACTACTGGCGGTACGAGAACTATGACGAAGACACCGACACTCGCGGTATGGAAGTTCACGTCTTGCGACGGTTGCCAGCTCACCTTGCTCGACTGCGAGGACGAGCTGCTCGCACTCGCGGGCCGGGTCCGCATCACCCACTTCGCGGAAGCTTCCAGCGCTATGGAGCCCGGCCCCTACGATGTCTCCCTGGTCGAGGGCTCGATCACCACCGAAGAAGAGCTGCGCCGGATCATCCGGATCCGCGAGCAATCCAAGATTCTGGTGGCGATCGGGGCATGCGCCACCCACGGTGGTATCCAGGCGCTGCGCAATTTCGCCGACGTCGCCGAGTTCACCTCGGTGGTGTACGCCAGCCCGGAATACATCGCCACCCTGAGCACCTCCACCCCGATTTCGGCGCACGTACCGGTGGACTTCGAGCTGCGTGGCTGCCCGATCGACCGGCGGCAACTGCTCGACACCCTGTGCGCGTTCCTCGCCGGCCGCGCACCCGACATCCCCAACACCAGCGTCTGCACCGAGTGCAAACGCCGCGGCACCACTTGTGTGATGGTCGCCGAGGGAATCCCCTGCCTGGGACCCGTCACACAGGCAGGATGCGGGGCCCTCTGCCCGGCATATCACCGTGGGTGCTTCGGTTGTTTCGGTCCTATGGCGAATCCCAACATCCATGCGCTGCTTCCCATCCTGCGTGTCAACGGCATGGACACCGATGACATCGACCGCGTTTTCGCCACCTATGCCGCCGCCGCGCCGGACTTCGCGAACAGGAGCCGCGATGAGTCACCGTAGGCAGTTGAAAGTCGGCTCGCTGGCTCGCGTCGAAGGCGAGGGCGCGCTGCGTATCGTCGTCGCGGATGGGCACGTCGAAACCGCGGAACTGAATATTTACGAGCCGCCGCGATTCTTCGAGGCATTCCTGCGTGGCCGCGCCTACACCGAACCGCCCGATATCACCTCTCGAATCTGCGGGATCTGCCCGGTGGCCTACCAAACCAGCGCATGCAACGCCCTCGAACAACTCTGCGGTGTGGAGTTGGAACGGCCACTGGCCGAACTGCGCAGGCTGTTGTATTGCGGGGAATGGATTTCCAGTCACTCCCTGCATATCCACATGCTGCACCTTCCGGACTTCCTCGGCTACCCGAACGCTATCGCGCTCGCCGCCGACCACCGCGAACTTGTCGAACAAGGGTTGGCGATGAAGAAGGCGGGCAACGCGCTACTCGAACTCCTCGGCGGCCGAGCCATCCATCCGGTCAATATCCGTCTCGGCGGCTTCTACTCCGTTCCCGAACCCACCGATTTCGCCCCTGTGATCGAATCGCTCAGCCGCGCACGGGATTGCGCGGTGAACACCGCACGCTTTGCGGCTGGATTCGACTTTCCCGAGCTGGAACTCGAGTACGAACTTCTCGCCGCGACCGAACCGTACCGATACGCCGTCGACACAGGTGCTGTGCACACCAGCACCGGGCTGCGGTTCTCTGCAGCCGAATTTCCCGATCACGTGCGCGAATACCAGGTACCGCACTCCACGGCCTTGCACGCGATGCTCGACGGCGAACGCTACTTGACCGGGCCGCTGGCCCGATACACGCTGAACTATCACCAGCTGTCACCGAGTGCCCGACAAGTCGCGGCCGAGATCGGGCTCGGCACCGAATGTCGTAACCCGTTCCGCAGCATCCTGGTCCGCGTGGTCGAAGTTCTCTATGCCATCGAGGAGGCGCTGAGTCTCATCGCCGGCTACGAACGGCCCTCCCGTGCCGCGATACCCCTAACGCCCCGCGCGGGGACCGGCCACGGTGTGAGCGAAGCGCCCCGCGGACTGCTCTACCACCGCTACGAGGTCGATGATAACGGCATAGTCCGCTCGGCCACGATCATTCCGCCGACTTCCCAGAACCAAGCCGTTATGGAGGACGACCTGCGGCGCGTGGTCTCGGAGAATCTCGAGCTCGACGATGCCGCGCTCGCCGCGCTGTGCGAGCGCGCGATCCGAAACTACGATCCGTGTATCTCCTGCTCGGCGCACTTCCTCGACGTCGACGTGGTGCGCCGGTGACCGAGCCCTGGGCCGTGGTCATCGGCGTCGGAAACGACTACCGCAGTGACGACGGAGTCGGTTCGGCCGTCGCCCTCCAGATCGAACAACTCGGCATTCCGGGAGTTCTGGTCTCCCTGTCAGACGGTGAACCCACCACCGTTGTCGATATCTGGGCCGGTATGGACCTTGCCGTGGTGATCGACGCGGTGCGCTGCGAGCCATCGATTCCCGGCCGGGTCCGCCGCAGCGACTTCGATCTGCTCCAGCAGGCCGGCACCGCGTCGTCCTCCCACACACTGGGAATCCAGGACGCGCTACCCCTGGGCCGCGCACTCGGCCGTGTCCCCGGCCGGATCGTCGTCATCGCCGTGGACGCGGCATGCCTCGATCTGGGTGTCGGCTTGTCGGAGCCGGTCGCCGCCGCCGTTCCACACGCGGTCGAAACCGTCATCACGGAATTGCGCAGGGCCGAGCCGACGAATCGGCTCCGGAGGTAATCAGGTCAGTGCTTCTCGCGGCGCCGGATGTGACATGGGTCGGCGATGGTCGGTCCCGCCGTCACCTCGAACGGACGACGATCATCGGCACGTCTATCGAGTGCAGCAGCGCATTGCTGGTCGACCCCAGCACCGTGCTCACGAATCCGCCTCGACCGTGCGTGCCCACTACCACCAGTTGCGTATTCGCCGACTCTTCCAGCAGGGACCGTGCCGGTCGATCCGCGGTGACGACGCGCCGCACGGCGACATCCGGATAGCGTTCGCTCCAGCCCGCGAGATTCTCGGCCAGCACCGCCTCCGCCGATTCGCGGGCGCCGTCCCATCCTCGGGCCGGCACGTCCAGACCGCTCGTGTCGCTCCATGCGTGCAGCGCCACCAGGTCCACTTTCCGCCGCGACGCCTCCTCGAACGCGAGCTCGACGGCGGGCACGCTGTTGGCGGTGCCGTCGACGCCGACGAGCACCGGCTGACGGGCTGACACGGCGTCGATCGCCGAGATTCCGTGGATCACCGCGACCGGGCAGTGCGCGTGGTGGGTGGTCGCGGTACTCACCGAACCGAGCAGGCCCCGCTGGAACGCGCCGAGCCCGCGGCTACCGACCACAAGCATCCGCGCCTGCGCGGAACGCTCGATGAGTAGCGGGATGACCAGTTCGAAGCTCACCTCGGTGGTGATCGCGGGCTCGTCGCCCGGCGAAGCTGTGCGCGCCACCCGCGCAGCCTCGGTGAGGATGCGTTCGCCGTCCCTGCGCATCCACTCCAGGTCGGCCTCCCCCATCGAGATGCCCGGCCCGAAACCGGTGGGTATAGCCATGGAGGTGATGATGTGCAGCGCGCAACGATGCAGGGCTGCTTCGGCGGCCGCCCACGCTACCGCTTGATACGAACAGGCCGATCCGTCCACCGCGGCCAGGATCGACGAGTTCGGTGGTGCGAGGCGCGAAGCCTTTTCGGTGGACATGCCAACTTCCTTCCAGACTGCATTCACTGCCGCGTACGCGGGTCGGTGTCTTCGGCCGGGGTCGCGGGAGCGGGATGCAGCACCGCGAGGCGTCGCAGGTATCCGGATTCGTCGAGATCGCCGCTGGCGAACCGTTCGGCGAGCAGCGCTTCCGGTGACAAGCGCGCCGGGCCGCTGAATCGGGGTGCCTGCGCGCGCTCAGGTCTGCGCACGGCTACGAGCGCGATCGCCACCGCGATCCACAGCGGGACGACGAACAAGATCATGATAACGAACATCCACCACTGTGGCCCGCTCCCGTACCAGTACATCATTGCCTTTCCTCTCTTGCCGGACGACACATCTGTCGCCACTCGCGGTCCCATCGCGCGCTACGCTGCCGCGCCAACACCAGGGCGACACCGTTCGCCAGGCACCATCCGCACAGCCAGACGCCCACCAGGACGGAAACACCCACGCCGATCCCGGCCACGACGGCGGTGTCCGGGTGGCGTGGTCGCGCGGTGGGAGTGCCCCCGGCGTCGAGCCACAGCTCGACACGATCGCCCAGCTGGGTCTTCTCCCGGACCGGCACGACGGCATCGCCCGTATGGCCGGACTCGTCCCATCGCGCTCGGGCTTCGTAACGATGCGCCGCGGTTCGGACGGGCTGGTCGGTGATCACGGCGTGAACCAGGGATTTCGTCGTGCCTTCGCTGCGGATTTCGGCGGAGGTGTCGGCATACGCGTCCGTAGCGAGGGCGCCCGCGACAGGCACCGCGATCAGCACCGCGATCGTGGCGATCACGCGGATCGCTGATTCGATGCGGTCGGACGTGCGCATCAGCTCGTTCGAACTACACGGTTGTAGCGACCACAAACGGAGCAGTCGAGTCCACCATCCGTCCAGCGGAATGATCACGCTTTCGGACATCGCCGTTTCACCTCTTCCGACGACGGGTGCCGTCAGCTTCGAGGATCGCGCGTCGAACGAGGCATCGGCAGAGACAAAGGTCATCCACCCGAGGGGCCGTCGGACCCCGTGTTCCGGTCCTCGCAGAAGGCTGCCACCGCGGTCGATAGTGTCGGATACAGGTGCCGCTCGCCGATTCTCGATGTCAGGCCGGAAGCGTCCAGGGCTTCGCGCAGGTCATGTTCGACCCGCGCCATGGCGAAGACGATCCCCTTGCCCGATAGTTCGGCCCTGAGTTGTTCCACGGCGTCCAATGCGGTCAAGTCGACCTCCACGTTGTCCTCGGCGTTGAGCACGAAACCAGCGCACCAGCGTTTCCCCGCGTTCGGCGCTCGAACCCACCGCCGCCAGCGCTCGGCGGCGGAAATCCTCCGCATTGGCGAAACACAATGGCACGTCGTATCGGTAGATCACCAGCCCTGAAACGGGTTTCGCGGTGGGATAGTCATCGATGTCGTGCATTCCCACCACCCCGGAGACGAAGCCCAGGATCGCGTCGTGGGTGCGGGCGATCCTCGCCGCAGCGCCGCGTAGACGACCAGCGCACCCAACGCCGCGGACGGAAAAGCCGCGAGGATGCCGCGTGCCCCCGGAAGCACGGCCAGCACACCGGCGAGTGTGACGAGTGAATACAGCTGGGTGCGAGCGCCCATGGCGTCGGCGATGGTGGTCCTGCTGCCCGAACAGCTCACCGGGAATCCGTGCAGCAGCCCGGCCGTGAGGTTGGTCGCGCCGAGGGCAGCCAGTTCGGTGTTCGCCTCCACGCGGTCGCCGTGGCGGCCGCCCACAGGCCGGCCACAGGCGGCAGCCCCGCGGTGGTCGCATAGGCCATGACTTGCGGGACGAGGTAGGCGGTCACGGTGACACCCGCGAGCAGATCCGCCCGCAGCCACGGCCGCTGGTAGCCCTTGAACTGCCCCAATCCCGGGAGTTCCAGCATCGTCTACCCAATGCCAGAAAGTCGGCCGGAATGGGACTCGCAAACGAGAGGCACCCCCAGCACAGGGCGAAGGTCCCATGGCAAGGGTCGGTTCGACTCTGTTCCGGCCGCTCTCTGCCGCCCTACCGTCGGAATCCTTACCCGGCACGGCGCAGAGGAGAGATTCGTCATGCGCGCGCGAATTATCTACGAATCGATGTTCGGCAATACCGCGGCGATCGCCGAGGCCATCGCACAGGGATTGCGTGAGCATGCCGAGGTCGAAGTCGTGAATGTGGTGGCGGCGGCAGAAGTGTGTGGGCCGACGCTGAACCTGCTCGTGGTCGGCGGCCCCACCCACGCCTTCGGGCTCAGCCGCTCCCAGACGCGCCGCGACGCCGCCAAGCTCACCGATGAACCGATCGCGACCGACATCGGCGTACGGGAATGGCTCGCGGACGCACTGCCCGTATCGCCGGGCCACCGCGCGTTGGCCTTCGGCACCAAAGTGGCCAAACCACCCTGGCTGCCGGGCTCGGCCGCACGCGGTATCGGGAAACGACTGTGCCGATTGGGCTACTCCCTCGCCGATCAGCCCGTGGATTTTCTTGTCGACGATACGACCGGCCCGCTCATACCGGGCGAGCTGGACCGCGCCCGGGTGTGGGCGGGCCGGATTGCTCACACCGAACTCGACCGAATCGTGCACCACACCTGACGGCGCACCGACGCGGATACGTGCTCGGAAAAGTATGGATGCCCATCGGAAAGTGGTCGTCGCGGACTTGGAAGAAGCTGCCGCCGTCGCATGACCGGCCGCATTGCGCTCGGTGCGCCAGTGGCCCCATGTCCGTCCGCCGGATGCTCATAGCGGCCTGTTCCGGTCGCAGCCGAGATCGTCGGCGACGAACCGCCCGGGGATCCCGGAGATGTCGCCGCGTCCAGCCATGCCGTCCGAGGGGGCCAACCGGCATGCTGCCGAAGGACCTCAGCATTCGGGACCAACGCCAGCCGTGTGCACGCTCACCGGTCCCTACTCTTCGAGTACGCAAGCATCGACTTTCGAAGGGGCACCACGTATGTCCGCCAGTCTCCTCGACAGCCCGCACCACCTGGCATCCGCTGCCGTAGTCGTCGGATCGACGGTTCCGAAGCCTCCGATCTGGCCGTGCGGTTGGCCGCCGAGACGGCCGCCCAGCGCGGACGCAGGCTTCTGATCGTGCACGGCCTCGACCTGGCTGCTACCCAGGCTGTTTTCGGCCTGTACGACCTGGTGTTGCCCGCGGTCGCCCAGAAACTGCGGGAAGAAGGCGCCGCCCGATTGGTTCGCGCAGCGCGGCCGGCCCGCCGCGTCGACCCCGAACTGCGCGTCGACCCCGAACTGTCGCCCGCTCATCCGGCCACCGTGCTCATCGAACGATCGGCCTCCGCGCACCTGGTGACGCTCGGCGTCGGACACGGCGGCAGGCGCGCCCACCTGGGCTCGACGGTGTTGGCGGTGACCGCCCACGGCCACGGCGACATCGTGGTCGTCCACGACACCGGAAGCGAGCAACGCACCCGCGCCGACGGACCCGTCGTCGTCGGCTTCGACGGTAGCCCCGCCGCCGAAGCCGCGGCGGGCGCGGCGTTCATCGAGGCCGACATTCGTGGCAGTTCGCTCGTCGCGGTACATGCCGCGGCTTCACGCTGCATTCGGAAGCCGGCACCATCGAACTCCTTCCGGTCCGGGAGCTGGAGACCGCCGCACAACGCACGCTCACCCGAGCAACTCGCCGGTTGGCAGGAGAAATATCCCGAGGTCCGGGTCACTCACAAGGGCTCCATCGCCCGGCCACGCACTCTGCTCACCGCGTGGTCGAAGTCCGCGCAATTGCTCGTGGTCGGTAGCCGGGGCCGCGGCGGGTTCCGCGGCCTGTTGCTCGGGTCTACCAGCATTTTCCCTGTCCAACATGCCCATTGCCCGGTCATGGTCGCCCACGGGGCTTAGAAGAAAGCGAAAATCACATGTCCAGCAGCATCAATCCGCCGATTCTCGTCGGTTCCGACGGCTCTGCGACCTCACTGGCCGCGGTCCGCTGGGCTGCCGCCGACGCGGCCCGCCGACGCGCACCGCTGAACATCGTCTACGCGATCAGCACGCCGATCGACTACGGTCCCGGCATCGCCATTCCCCAAATCGACTATGACAGCTACCGGCAGGAGGGACGGACGGCTCTGGAGATCGCGCGCAAGAACGCCGTGGCGGCGGCCTCCTCGATCGGCGAGCTCGACATCACCGCCGATCTCGTCGAGGCGCCGCCGATCCCGGTGCTGCGCGACCGATCCAAGTCCGCGCGGCTGCTCGTCGTCGGCACCCACGGGCTTGGCGCCTTCAGCCGCAGCATCCTCGGCTCGGTGAGCACGGCGCTGGCCCGGCACGCCGCATGCCCGGTCGCGGTGATCCCCGCCGACTTCGAGCACGCGGAAGGCCCGGTGGTGGTCGGCGTCGACGGCTCGTCGTGCAGTGCCCGTGCCGTCGAGGTCGCCTTCGACGAGGCCGCCCACCGCGGCGCCGAGCTGGTCGCGGTACACACCTGGTCGGAGTTCTTCCGATACATCTCGCGCGCGGAAATGCAGAACGAAGCCGAGGAACTGGTGTCGCAGAGCTTGGCTGGCTACGGCGAGAAGTATCCAGAGGTACGGGTGCGGCGGATCGTGGTCGAAGATCGCTCCGCCAAGCGACTGCTCGGCGAGGGCGAGAACGCGCAGCTGATCGTCGTCGGCAGTCACGGGCGCGGCGGCTTCGCCGGCATGACCCTCGGTTCGGTCAGTCAAGCGGTGCTACACGGTGCGAAAGCGCCGGTGATCATCGCAAGGTCGGCAAACTGACTCGCACCGCTGCGCACCAACGGTCCAGCCCGCGGATCTAGGGTATCGAGTTCGCCAGCCGGATCGTCTCCCCCGGCTTCGGGCGGGCGGTTTGCTCCCGGCAGGTGATCTCGATCGGCGCCGACGCGCCAGGATCCGAGCTGATCTCGATGCCCTGCCCGCTGACCCGTACGGTCAGCCGGTGGCCGCGATAGATCATCGGAAACGACAGCGCGCCCAGAGTTTCCGGCCAGTAAGGGCAGAACACAAGGCGGTCGTGGCGCAGTTCCATGCCGGTGAAGCAGCGTTGCAGCAGATCGACGCTGCCGGCCATCGCGGCGATGTGAATTCCCTCCGCGGTGGTGCCACCCTGGATGTCGGCTACGTCGGAGCCGAGCACGAGGTCGAAGAACTCCACGGCACGATCACGGTTGGCCCGCGCCAGCACCCACGAATGCACCAGCGCGCTGAGCGTGGAGCCGTGCGAGGTGCGTGACAGGTAGTAGTCGATGGTCCGCGGGATCATCTCGCCGGGCAGCTCGTAGCCGAGGTGACCGAGCAATTCCCGGAGTTCGTCGGCCGACAGCAGATAGAACAGCATCAGCACATCGGCCTGTTTGGCGGCCCGATAACGGTTGACGTCGTCGCCTTCGGCCTCGAGTATCCGGTCCAGCCGCTGAATGTTGCCGTAACGGCTGCGGTAGCGGTCCCAATCGAGTTCGGCCAGTCGCTCGTAGCCCTCGAACTGGCTGATGACTCCGTCGTGGAACGGGACATACATTCGCCGGGCCACATCTCGCCAGTGCTCCGTGTCCGACGGCCGCACCGACAGCGTCTCCAGCAATTCCGTTCGTTCGCGCGGGGCCAGCAGATCCAGCGTGTCGATCGCACGCCGAATCACCCAGGCCGCCATCACATTGGTGTACGCGTTGTTGTCGATCCCGGCGTCAGGCGCGTCCGGGTAACCGGAATGGAACTCGTCGGGACCGATGACGCCACGGATGGTGTAGCGGTCGCGCTCGGCGTCGTAGCCGGCCAGGCTCGACCAGAAACGGGCGATATCCACCAGCAGTTCCGCGCCGCCTTCGACGAGGAACTCGAGGTCGCCGGTAGCCTGGTAGTACTGCCAGACGTTGTAGGCGATGGCGACCCCGATGTGGTGCGCACGGCGGCTGGGATCGGGCTTCCACCGTCCCGACAGCGGATTCAGGTGCATTTTCTGGCTCTCTTCACGGCCGTCGCTGCCGGACTGCCACGGAAACATCGCCCCGGCCAGTCCCACTGCCGCGGCCGCCCGGCGCGCCTCGGGCAACCGTCGATAGCGGTACCGCAGCAGTGCTCGGGTCAAGGTGGGGAAACGCGGATTCAGCACCGGGAAGACGAACAGCTCGTCCCAGAACACGTGCCCGCGATAGGCCTCACCGTGCAAGCCGCGCGCGGGTACACCCACATCGAGATCCGTGGTATTCGGCGACAGTGTCTGCGTCAGATGCAATAGGTGCAGGCGCACGAGCCGCGTCGCGTCCTGCGCTCCATCCAGGTCGATGCGCAGCCGCGCCCACAGATGCTCCCACGCCACGGCATGACCTTCGAACAGATCCGCGTACCCGCCGGCGACTGCGATCGTGCGGGCGGCCTCTTCCTCTGGACCCGCTGCCGCGTTGTCACGTCCGGTGAACACGGCGACAATCTTCTCCAGGGTCACCGACCCTCCGGCTGTGATGTCGACGGCGCACTCGTGGCCGATCAGACCATCTCGATCGATCAACTCCCGCGGCGGGTCGACCGGTTCCCGGCCGCGCCGCAGGGTGCTGCGCGTCGCGATAGCCACTGATCTGCCGGAGGTGTTGGTCCGCACCGCGAGCAGCACCGAATCGTCGGACAGGGCTGTCGCGTGCTCGGCGGTGAGGTGCGTGCCCGACAGGGCGCTGTAGCGCTCCACCAGGTGATTGCGCACCCTTCCGTCGATCGCCGACCGGAGTCGCAGAGTACCCGACCAATTCTCGGCGGTGATCGTCGCTTCCAACGCGCCCAGGTGCGGGCGGTGCATGGCGATGAAACGGCGTTGCGACATCGTAGTGATCCGCCCCGAGACGTCGCGGAAACGGAACAGCCGCACGAGTTCGCCGCAGCGCAGATCCAATTGCTGCTGGTAGGAAACCAGTTCGGCGGCATCGACGTCGAACCACTCTCCGCCGCCGATCTGGAAGGTCACCGGAAGCCAGTTCGGCAGATTCACCAGGCTCTCGTTGTCGATGACGTGCCCGGCGATCTCGTCGGAGAGCCGGTTGTACACCCCGGCGACATAAGTACCCGGATAATGGACCGCCCCCGCCACGCTTTCCGGCGCCGCACCGCGGGTGGCGAAGTAGCCGTTTCCGACAGTGCACAACGCCTCGCGAAGCTTCTCCTGGGCGGGGTCGTACCCATCGAAGATGAGCATCCACGACTCCGGCACGATGGCACCCGATTCGGTGCGCGACAATTCCGCCAGCCGCTCGAGGAAAGCGTGAACCTGCCGTGGCCCGGCGACCGAGAAGCGGGCAGCGGTGTGCCTGTCGCCGGACTCTTCGGCACGCACCACGATGGCGACGCCGTCGGCTTCGACGGCATCGAAGGCGTCTTCGTCGGTCAGATCGTCCCCGAGATAGATCGGCAGTACCGGGGCGGTTAGATGGTCGAGAATCCACCGCAGCGCGGTGCCCTTGTCCCAGTCGACATCCGGTCGCAATTCGGTGACGCGACGGCCGTGCGTGACACGTAAGCCAGCCGCATGTCCGGCCTGGTGTACCGCGGCAACCACCCGTCCGACATCCTCTACCGCGACATTGCGATGATGAACCGCGACCGCGAAGCGCTTGTGCTCGACCAGCACTCCCGCGATGTCGTCCAACCTCTGCCCTAGTTCGCGCGCGGCCTCGGCGAGTGCACGCTCGGCTCCCGGCACGGCGTCGTGGACGTGCCGGGTACCGTCCGGGGCCATCAGTTCGAAGCCGTGGCTACCCGCATACCAGATGCCATCGACACCGACGCGGTCGCGCAGATCGGTCAGATCGCGTCCGCTGATGACCGCGACCGGGCATCGGATAGCAAGCGTTGTCAGCACTGTCGCCACGCCGTCGATAGGTTCGGCGTCGGCGGGATCGGCGACGATCTCGGCCACCGTGCCATCGAAATCCAGTAGGACAGCCCGCTTTTCGGTGCCGAGCAGATCCACGATGCGCGACCAGCACTCCATGGCGTCGGGTAGCTCCGAGATTCGCCGGAAGCCGCCACACAACCGCACCTGCTCCAGGTCGCCTACAACGATGTCCGCCCCCTGCGCCAGCAGACGATCGGTGCCCGCGTGCCGGTCGACTCCGATGATCAGTGCGAACCCACCGCTACGTCCGGCCGCCACCCCCGCCTCGGCGTCCTCCACGACCACCGTTCGATCCGGTTCGGCACCCAGCCGCCGGGCTGCCTCGAGCAGCATCGACGGATCGGGCTTACCCGGCAAGCCCAGCCTCTCGGCATCGATACCGTCCACCCGCACGGTGAACAAGTCGGCGACACCGGCAGCCGTGAGCACCTCCGCACAGTGACGGCTGGCTGAGAACACCCCCGTACGGATGCCCGCCTCGCCGAGCCGCCGCACCAGCGTGACGGTCGATTCGAATACCTTTACCCCCTCGCGCGCGACTCGCTCCAGGAAAAGGTGATCCTTTCGGTTGCCCAGCCCGCATACCGTCTCAGCACTGTCCGAATCGGACGGTCTCCCCCAAGGCAGTGCGACCCCTCGTGCGGCCAGAAAATCCGCAACGCCCCGATAACGCGGTTTGCCGTCCACGTATCGTAGATAGTCGTCCTCGGTGAACGGTGAGCGGTCCTGCCCGGCACCCGCGGGGCGTTGGTTCAGGAAGGAATCGAACAATTCCGTCCACGCCGCGGCATGTATCGACGCGCTATCGGTGACCACCCCGTCCATATCGAAGATCACCGCGTCGTGTCGGCGCGCGTCGATCGGCGGTACCGCCGTGGCACCTTTTCCCACACATACAGCCTGAACGGACCGATGCCTCCCGTCTAGGGGCCGACGTCCCGGGAGACTCGGCCGACAGGGGACCACCTGCGGTGGGATTCGGGACCTACGACTCCTCCGGACATCGCCTCTGGATCCCTACCGTGACGGTATGAACCAGCTACCGTCCGGAGAAACCATCGAGAAGGCCGTTTTGCTCGCCGGCCGGGCGCCGTCGCTGCACAACAGCCAACCCTGGCACTGGAGCTTCGACGGCCACACCCTGCGCCTGTTCGCGGCGCCCGAACGCATGCTTCCGGCGACGGACACATCCGGCAGACAGATGCTGATCAGCTGCGGTATCGCTCTGGACCATCTGCGCGCCGCGATGGCCGCGGCGGGCTGGCGAGTCCATGTCGCCCGCTTCCCCGATCCCAACCGCCGCGAGCACTTGGCCAACATCACCTTCGAACCAGCTCGGATCGTCACCGAAGCCGAGCGTGCTCGCGCCGACGCCATCCTCCGGCGGCACACCGACCGGCTGCCGTTCCAAGCGCCCACCGGATGGCCCGACTTCGAAGAGGTCCTACGATCGACCTTCGATCCCTTCGACGCAACACTCGACGTGCTGGGTGACGAGAGCCGCCCCAGCCTCGCCCGCGCCTCGGAGATGAGCGCGGCACTGCGCCGCTACGACGCCGGCTACCACGCCGAACTGCAATGGTGGACCGGGCACACGATCGCCGACGCGGGAGTGCCCAGCGACGCGCTGATCTCCCAGGAGGAACGGCAGCGAGTGAGCGTGGGCCGCAAGTTTCCGACCACCACCGGCGACCGGCGCGGCGAGATCACCGAGGACCATTCGGTGATCCTCGTCCTGTCCACTGACCGCGACACACCCGAGGACCTGGTGCACTGCGGTGAGGTGCTGTCCACGGTGTTGCTGGAGTGCACACTCGCCGGGTTAGCGACCTGTCCGTTGACCCACCTGACCGAGGTGCCGAGCAGCCGTGCCGTGGTCCGCGAGTTGACCGGACACTCCGGGCTCCCCCAGGTCTTGATCCGCGTTGGTATCGCGCCCGAATCGGCGCCGAACGCCCCGGCGACTTCACGCCGCCCGCTCAGCGAGGTCCTCGAAATGCCTGAATCCGCCCGCAAGCCCGACTGAATTCGTCCATACCCCACGCTCCATCCGATCCCGCAGGGACCAGTGCCCTCGCTGGTCCCAGCACGCGCGTCTTCACCGTCCTCGTGATGGAACCTGGCAGTCCGGTGATGGAGCGGAAGATGCTGCGGGGTATCACACAGCGCGTGGAGAGGCATGGACGGGATCACCGGCCATCCAAGATGACAAAAGGCCCCACGCTGCGGACGCATGGCCCGTATCCGCAGTTTCGCGTACCGAGAACACTCGAGGAATGACCGCGAACGACGATGCACCCGCCATTTCGGTGCCCGATCATCGGACGATCCTGGCCGCGTTGGGGCTGGCCACCCGCGCCCCTTCGGTGCACAATACCCAGCCGTGGCGGTGGGTGTTCGACGGCACACGCCTACACCTCTACACCGACGCCGACCGGGTACTGCCTTCGACCGACCCGCACGGGCGCCAACTGGTGATCAGCTGCGGGGCCATGCTGCACCACGCGCGGACCGCTTTCGCCGACCAGGGCTGGCACACCGACACGATGCGGGTACCCGACCGGCAGCGACCCGACCACCTCGCGGTAGTCGAATTCCGGCCGTGGCCGGACCCACCCGAGGGTATCCACACCCGAGCGCTCGCCATCGACCGGCGGCGCACCGACCGGCTACCGATGACCGAACCGGAGGGCTTCGCCGATATCCTCCCCCGACTGCGGATGCTCACCTCACCGCACGAGGTGGAACTCACCGTCCTGGATGACAACGCACGCCCTCGGCTGGCCACCGCCTCCGAGCAGGCCGGGGCTCTGCGCCGCCACGACTTGCTATACCAAACCGAATTGGAATGGTGGGCAGGACATTCGGATACCCCCGAGGGCGTACCTGCCTCCGCGCTGGTCTCCGACGCCGAAAACGCTCGGGTCGGAGTCGGACGCGCGTTCCCTCCAGCCCCACATTCGAAGCGACGCGCCCGACTCGATGATCACGCGCGGCTGGTGGTGCTCAGCAGCGAAGGGGACTCGGTGACCCAGTGGCTGCGTACCGGAGAGGCATTATCGGCCGTCCTGCTCGAATGCACCGCCGCGGGACTGGCGACCTGCGCGCTGACCCACATCACCGAATTGCCGACCACCCGCGGGGTGCTCAACGGACTCGTCCCTCGCCCGGCCGCCCCACAGGTGCTGATTCGCGTCGGCATCGCGCCCGACGACGCGGACACGATTCCGCCTACTCCTCGGCGGCCGGTGACGGACATTTTCACCGTCACAGGTTCCCGCTGACTCGCACCCGATGGACTACGCCCGCTGGGTATGTCACACGGAATTCGCGGTGCTCAGGGAGTCGATGGCGGCCTGCAGCTTGGCGGCTGCTCGGGTGGCTACGGGTTGCAGTGCCGGTTCGTTCGTCACCTGAACCATGAGTTGCGGATTCATTGCTTCGACGATGACCTCGGAATCGGAGCCGGGGTTCTGGCGCACGACGACGTTGCAGGGCAGCAGGAGTCCGATCTGCCGGTCGATCTCGACCGCTTCGTGGGCCAAGGGTGGATTGCAGGCGCCGAGGATGAGGTAGTCCTCCATGTTCTCGTCGAGCTTGGCTTTCAGGGTGGCCCGGACGTCGATCTCGGTGAGGACGCCGAATCCTTGCTCGTTCAGCGCGGCCCTGGTCCGGTCGACGGCGTCGTCGAAGCTGGTGTGCAGAGTGGTGGACAGTCCCAGATTCATGGTTCGGTCCTTTCGTGAGGGGACGATTGCGAGTCAGGCCAGAGCTAGGAACAGCTTCTCCAGCTCCTCGACGGTCATCGGCTTCTGGCCGTCGGAGGCTCGGCCGGTGAGGCATTCGCGCAGTCCGGTCGCGACAATCTTGAATCCGGCGCGGTCGAGTGCCCGGGAAACCGCGGCGAGTTGGGTGACAACGTCTTTGCAGTCGCGACCCTGCTCGATCATGGCGATGACGCCGGCGAGCTGACCATGCGCGCGCCGCAGCCTGTTGAGTGTTTCGGTGATAGCTGTTTCGTCGCCGACCATGGTTGCTCCTTCTTTCTTCGGTACCTCCGTCATGATACCGGTGGGGGTATATCCGGCCGATCCTGTGACGCTTCGACATACGATACCCCCGGGGGTATATTGACGATATGAGCAATATACCCGCCCGGGTATCTGGCGGTGACAGGAGGATTTCAGTGGCCGATATCGATCTGTATGTGGATCCTGTATGCCCATTCGCTTGGGTGGCGGCGCAGTGGCTGCTCGACAGTGCCCCCGACGAGCATGCGGTGACCTTGCGGCAGATGAGCCTGGCCGTGCTCAACGGCGATCACGACGTCGATGCCGACCACGCCCCGATGATCGTCCGATCACGTCGGCTCGGCCGAGTGTTCGCCGCCGCCGTGCAGCGATACGGCCGGACCGCGTTCACACCGCTCTACCTCGAGTTGGGTCAGCGGTGGCATGCGGGCGGCAGCCACGCCGACGCCGCGATGGCTGCCGCGCTAACCGCGACCGGTTTTGATCGCCAGCTGATCGAAGCCCTCGACGACACCCGTTACGACGCCGCTGTCGCCCACACCCATCACGCCAGCCAAACAGCGCTCGGTGGGCGGAGCGGCAGCCCCATCATCAGCGTCGACGGTCACGTCTTCAGCGGTCCGGTCTTGACCGAGCCACCCCAGCCCGGACACGCCGCCGAGCTGCTGGCTGCCGTTATCATCGCGGCCACCACTCCCGGATTTGCCGCGCTACAGCGCCCATACCAGGGCCCGCCCACCCTCGCAGACGCCGAGGAACAGCGCTGATGTGCTCCTCCATCATGTGCCGTGTCTGTGGCAAGACCACCTGGACCGGCTGCGGCGCGCACATCGATGCCGTTCGCGTCGCCATCCCGCCGGACCAGTGGCGCCCTGGACACGACGACGACCACGCTCCGAACCGCGTTTCCGGACCACGTCCCGGTCGCCGGTGGTTCCCTCGGGGAGGGGCCGATCGGAGATAGATCAGACAGTCCCGCCAACTCACGCCAGTGCCACTGTGGGTTGATCAGTCAGGACGGCGGCGGTGCATAGATGATGACGGTGACACCGATCGCCGTCACCCCTCAGCTGGTTCGGGCGCAGCGGTTATCGCTCCTTCTTCGTTCGCGACATCCTGTTCTGACCGGCGCTCGGGCGGTGCCGATTCGGCGGGTGGTCGGTGGGTTTCGTACATGCGTATGCCAACGGCCACGGCGGTGGCTGCGCTGACTGCGGCGGCGGCCCAGACCGCGGCGTGCAGGCCCATCAGGTCGGCGACGATGCCGCCGAGGATGGCGCCGACGGCGTAGCCGAGGTCGCGCCAGACGCGGTAGACGCCGACGGCGCGGCCGCGCCAGACGGGGTGGGCGACATCGCCGATCACCGCGAGCAGGGTGGGATAGACCATGGCGGTGCCCGCTCCGAGCAGGATGGTGCCGACCGCCCAGCCTGCGAATCCGTGGGAGGCGGCGATCAGTGCGAGGGCGGCGGCTTGGGTCGCCATACCGGTGGTGATGAGGTGTTTGCGGCCGATGCGGTCCGACAGTGCCCCGGTGACCAGTTGTCCGGCGCCCCAGACCCCTGGGTAGAGGGCGAACAGCAGCCCGATCTGGCCGACGGACAGCTCGGAGGCGGCGAACAGCAGCGGGAACAGTCCCCAGGACAGGCCGAAGTTGAGGTTGTTGACCAGTCCGGCGAGGCTGGCCGAGGACAAGGCGGGTTCTCTGAGGCTGGTCTGGACGGCGATTTGCCGGTCGGTGAGCTCGGCGTGCAGGTGGTCGTGCAGGCCGTCGGCGCGGGGGGCGTGCTGGCCTGCTTCCAGGTGGGCGTGGCCTCGGGTTTCTCGGATGAAGACCCCGGACAGCAGCAACGCCAGGGCGGTGTAGGCCAGCCCGAGCAGGAATGGTGCCGGACGTAGTCCGTAGTGTTCGGCGAGGTAGCCCGCGAGCAGGGAGCTGATCGCGACGGCGCCGTAGCCGGCGGCTTCGTTCAGCCCCATGGCCAGTCCGCGGCGGGTGGGCCCGACGAGGTCGATTTTCATGACGACGGTGGTCGACCAGGTCAGGCCCTGGTTGATGCCCAGTAGCACGTTGGCCGCCACGACCCACCACCAGTTCGGGGCGGTGATGAGCATCAGCGGCACCGGGGCTGCGAACAGCCAGCCCACCAGCAGGACCGGTTTGCGGCCGTAGCGGTCGGAGAAGGTGCCGGCGAAATAGTTGGCGATGGCTTTGGTGATCCCGAACGCGGCGACGTAGGTGAAGATGAAGGTGTAGCCGGTGAGCCCGAATTCGGATTCGGCCAACAACGGCAGCACGGTCTGCTGCTGGCCGACCATTCCACCGACCAGCGCGTTGACCGCGACCAGAAGCGTGAACTGGGCTGCGTTCTCCCGCAACCCCAATACCGGGGGGCGCACACCGGCGCGCAGGCTCATGATCCGGCCTGCAGATCCTGGCCGAGGGCGCGGGCATAGTCGCCGGGGCCGCCGTCGAGCACCCGGATATCGGTGCGGCCGTGGCGTTCGAGGAGACTGGCGGCGGTCATGGCGCGCTCACCGTGGCCGCACATCACCACCACCGGCCCGGCCGGGACATCGACCAGATGCTCAGCGAGCGAAGCGAGTTCAATGTTGCGGGCACCAGGGACGTGCCCGGCGGCGTACTCGCCGTGCTGGCGGATATCCAGCACCGCCGCCGACGGGTGCGCGGTCAACTGATCGGCGGCGAGCAGCTGCGCCGCGGTGCTTTCGACCGGCCCGGTCCAGGCGTTCATGCCACCGTGCAATTCTCCGGCGAGGGTGTCGAAGCCGACTTTGGCTGCTTCCCAGACGATGTCGTCGGGATTCTGTGTGGTGTCGCGGACGATGACGATCGGCCGGTTCGTATCGGCCAGCCAGCCCAGCCAGGTGGCGAACACCGGGCGCAGGGTGATGGCCAGTGCGCCGGGGATGTGCTCGGCGGCGAAGTCGGCCTGGTGACGCACGTCGACGACCTGGGCACCCTCGGCGATCAAATCGGTGACCTCGTCGGCGGTCAGCGGCTCCAGTTCCGGGGTGGAGCCGAGCACGGCCGGGCCCTTGTGGTTGATCTCGCCCAGCCGCAGGAAATAGTCGGGGAAGCTGCCCATCGAGCCCAGCAGGGCCTCGACGAAGGCGTCCTCACCGTCGGCCCGCAGCAGCGGGTTGGTCGCGCGCTCTTTGCCGATGGTGCTGACCCGCTCACCCCCAAGTGAGGACGAGCAGAACGACCCCGCACCGTGCGTCGGCCACACCGGGGTGTCCTCGGGCAGGGTCATCAGCCGCTGCAACGAACGATATTGGTCCCGCGCCAGCGGGATCGTCTGCTCGGGGCTGACCAGGTCGGTGCGCCCGGCGGTGCCGACCATCAACGATCCGCCGGTGAACACTCCCAGCAGCTTGTCCTCCTCATGCAGCAGGTAGGACAGGTGCTCGGGGGAATGGCCCGGGGTGAACCACGCGTGCAGGGTGAACGCGCCGATGGCGATGGTGTCGCCGTCGCCGAGAGCGGTCACCTCGAATCCGCGTGGCCCCACCTCGGGTGCCAGGACGGTCGCGCCGTCGATATCGGCGAGTTCGCGCGCCCCGGAGATGAAGTCGGCGTGCAGGTGGGTTTCGACAGCGAACGCGATCCGCAGACCGCGCTGCTGCGCTTCGGAGCGCACTTGGCGCAGGTCGCGTTCCGGGTCGAGCACCAGCGCCCGGCCATCACCCAGATCCAGCAGGTAGGTCGAGTTGCCCAGCCCCTCATCGATGATGGGAACAAGCGTGAAATCGGTCGGCATCGCAGAACTCCTGTCGCTGGCCCGCAGGCAAGACCACTATTCCAATAAACCATGGAATATTGCGAGTAGACTATTCCATGTTTCCTTGGAAGAGCAAGCCCGCAGGAGGCGGACTGTCGAGGCTCTTCCCAGGCTGGGCGGCGCGGAGCGCCGCATGGCACGCCACGGAGGGAGGGATACGCTATTCCACGGATGATTGGAGTATGTGAATGAGTGACAAGCCCGCCGCCAAGGCAGCTCTATACGAGGCGTTCGCAGCCAGCGGCAAGGCCCTGGGCAGCGGCAAGCGCCTGGAACTGCTGGACCTGCTGGCCCAAGGCGAGCGCACCGTGGAAGCACTCGCCACCGCGGCAGGGCTGAACCTGACGACCGCGTCTGCGCATCTGCAGACGCTCAAGCAGGCCGGATTCGTCGCCACTCGCCGCGAGGGGGTGCGGATCCACTATCGGCTGGCCGGGGACGACGTAGCGCAGCTGTTCGCGCTGCTGCGCAAGGTCGCCGAAACCCACCAGGCCGCCGTGGCCCCCGCCCGCGACAACTACCTGCGCCCCGACGGCGGTATGGAGATGAACCGCGAGCAGTTGCTCACCCGCGCTGCGGCCGGTGAGGTGATCGTGCTGGATGTGCGGCCGGTGCCCGAATACGAGGCCGGCCACATCCCCGGGGCGGTGAGCATCCCGGTCGAGCAGCTGGCCGAGCGCATCGGGGAGCTGCCCGGCGGCACCGAGATCGTGGTGTACTGCCGCGGCGAGTACTGTGTGCTGGCCTACGACGCGGTGCGGCTACTCACCGACCGCGGCCGTCGGGCGATCCGCCTGCACGACGGCATGCTCGAATGGCGCTTGGCCCGACTGCCCATCGAAGCCGCCTCTCCGGCATGACCACACCCGTCCCCGACCGGCCCGGTCCCGCCGATGGGCCGGTGTATCTGGACTACAACGCCACCACGCCGGTCGATCCGCGCGTCGTCGCCGCGATGCTGCCCTACCTCACCACCTGCTTCGGCAACCCCTCCAGCAGCCATGCCTACGGTGCCGACCCGGCCGCCGCGCTCGTCACGGCCCGAGCGCAGCTCGCCGTCCTGATCGGTGCCCTGCCCCCGGAGATCGTGTTCACCGGCTCGGGATCGGAAGCGAATCTGCTCGCCTTGCGCGGAGCCATGGTGCGCACGCCCGGTGCCCACATCATCACCCAGGCCACCGAACATCCCGCGGTGCTGCAGACCTGCCAGGCCCTGGCCCGGCTGCACGGCGTGCGGGTCACGGTGCTGCCGGTCGGTGCTGATGGCCGCCTGGACCCCGCCACGCTGGCCGCCGCCCTGCGCGACAGCGGGGCGACGCTGGTTTCGGTCATGGCTGCCAACAACGAAACCGGTGTGCTGCAACCGATCCGGGAACTGGCTGCCCTTGCCCACCACCACGGCGCGCTGTTCCATTGCGATGCCGCCCAGGCCGCGGGCAAAATCGCCGTCGACGTCGCCGCCCTCGGCGCGGACCTGCTCACGGTGGTCGGGCACAAGATGTACGCGCCCAAGGGCATCGGTGCCCTCTACGTACGCACCGGCGTCGAACTCGAACCCGTCGTCTACTGCGGGGGCCAGGAACACGGCCTGCGCGCCGGCACCGAGAGCGTCGCATTGACAGCCGCATTCGGTGCGGCCGACGACCTCGCCGCCGACGACCTCGCCCGCAACGTCCCGGCCCGCATCGCGCGGCTGCGTGACCAGCTACACCAGCAGCTCGGCACGGCACTACCGGGGCGGGTGCATCTCAACGGTCATCCCGACCACCGGCTGCCCAACACCCTCAACGTCAGCGTCGACGGCACGCGCGGCCACGAGATCCTCACTGCCGCACCAGACATCGCCGCCTCCACCGGCTCGGCCTGCCACAGCGGCACCCACGCCCCATCCCCGGTACTCGAGGCAATGGGACTCGACACCGCGCGGGAGTTGAGCGCGCTACGGCTGTCGCTTGGCCGGTGGACCACCCCTGACGACATCGAGAAGGCGGTCACCGCGCTCGTCGCAGCCGTCATAGCGACACCGGCCCCGTCATAGAACGGCAACCAGCGTGGGCAGCGCCGAAACGCCACATGTGATCACCGGCCGACCCACCACCGACACTGCCACGTCGATACCGTCGGATCGACCGCATCCGCACGAGGTCGGATCGCTGATGGGCGTCATCGCCGCCGCGAAGGCTTGCGCACCAGTATATGAAAGTGCACACTTACGAAAGTGAACTCTTTCAGAGATGTGGACCTGGGGATTCTGGGTGACCCGATGCGGCGAGAGATCTTCGAGCGGGTAGCACGGCACCCGGCGTCGGTGGGTGAGCTGGCCGAGTCGTTGCCGATCACCCGCCAGGCGGTCTCGCAGCATCTGCGGGTGCTGCGCGACGGCGGCCTGGTCGTGGCCAGGGCGGAGGGGACCCGGCGGATCTACCGGATCAACCCCGACGGCCTGGCCGGAATCCAGGCGTATTTCCAGCGGATCTGGGACGAGTCACTGGCCGCTTTCCAAAAAGCCGCCGACGCAGCGGCCACAGACACCACCGAACAGGAGCCTCCTCGATGACCACACCCATGCCCTTCGCCGCGCTGCACGGCACGGCGAACGTGCGCTTGCCGCTGGAGAAGGCGTTCGCCTTCTTCACCGAGTCGTTCGGCGACTGGTGGCCGACGGCCTATCACATCGGGGAAGCCGACATGGCCGAGGCGATCCTCGAACCCCGGGTGGGCGGGCGTTGGTTCGAACGCGGGGTGGACGGTTCGGAATGCGATTGGGGGCGCGTGCTGGTATGGGAACCGCCGCACCGGATCGTGGTGACCTGGCAGATCAACGGCCATTGGCAATACGACCCGGACCCCGCTCGCGCCAGCGAGATCGAGTTCCGCTTCACCGCCGAATCACCGGAGCAGACCGCGCTCACCCTCGAACACCGCCACCTGGACCGGCTCATCGAAGGTAAGGCCATGCGCGACACCATCGTCGAACGCGGCGGTGGTTGGAGCACGGTGCTCGCGCGGTTCGCCGACATCGCCGGTGCGCGAGCATGACCGGCCGCACCCGGTACGACCGACCCGAGGGCAGGCAGGCCGAGATGAACGATATGGATATGGCCGAGGCCGAACGCAGGGATCTCGCGGCGCTGCTGACCGGGTTGACCCCGCAGCAGTGGCAGATGCCGACGCTGTGTGAGCGGTGGCAGGTCAAGGACGTGGTCGCCCACATGATCAGCTACGACGACCTCAGCACCGCCGGGCTGGTCAGGCGGTTCGTCAAGGGCCGACTGCTGTGGGCCAACCAGGTCGGCGTCGACGAATTCGCCTCCCACACGCCCGATCAGCTGCTCGAACTGTTCACCACACGCCTGCGGCCACGAGGGCTGACCGCCGGTTTCGGAGGCATGATCGGACTCGTCGACGGCACCATCCACCACCAGGACATCCGCCGCGGACTCGGCATCCCCGCCAAATCCCACCGCAGCGCCTGCACCGGGTACTGACAGCGATACGCACCAACCCCCGCCTCGGCGTTCCGTGGCGCATCCGCGGGCTACGACTGGAGGCCACCGACCTCGACTGGTCCACCGGGAAAGGAACACTGGTCTCCGGTACCGGTGAAGCGCTGTTGATGACAATGGCCGGTCGCCGCGGCATCACCGACGAACTAGCCGGCCCTGGCCGAGCACGACTAGCCGGGCGAATCGGTAATTGATTCTCGTCGCCCCGCCTGCACCGCGCGCCTCCGGCATGGCGTGGTGCTACGGCTGATCGCCCACCGACCAACCAGGCAGACGCCCGAATCATCGGCAGTCCTCATTCCGCTTCGGGCCTCGCCGAGTACTCGCGCGACGAGCGACAACGTGTTCGCCAGTGGACGGAGTCCTGGTCAATACCCGACGTCGCGGCGGCGAAAACCGGCGGCAGCGAGTATCAGCCCGGCCAGTGCGGTCAGGATGATCACGAGTATGGGCGTGGCGGTGACGGTATGCAGCGGCACCTTCGGAATGTGGGTGAACGGCGAGGCGTCGTCGAACCAGTCGGGCAGATCGAATGCGGCCGCGAAGAGCAGCGCCACGGCGCAGTAGGCGAAGGCGGCCCACGCCACCGCTACAGCCGCTCTCGGAGCCCAGCCGAGGCCGAGCACCGCAACCGCGATCACCGACCAGACCGCCGGTAGATACACCAGCGCCACACCGGTCATACGCAGTGCCTGTCCTGAATCGGAGATCGTCAACCCGTACGCCAGACCGATGCCGAAACCACCGACAGTCAGCACGAACGCGCCGCCCCCCACAGCGATGGCGAGATGGCTCGCCAGCCAGCGATACCGGCTGACCGGAGCCGCCAGCAGCGGCTCGGCGCGTCCCGCGGTTTCCTCCCCACGCGCGCGCAGCACACTGGCGACGCCGAACGCGGCGGTGAGCAGCGCGACGATCGACACCGTCAGGGACAGATACGAGTTCACCGCGTCGGCCGCGCCGCCGGGAAGGTAGGCGGCGATCTCGGGATTGTCGTCGAGATAATCCGCGATACTGTCGGCGAACGAGCCGTACGCGGCGCCTAACGCGAAAACGGCCACGGCCCACCCGGCCAGCGAACCGCGCTGCAACCGCCAGGCAAGGCCGAGCGGCGAGCCCAGCGCCCAGGACGCGGTCGCGCGCCCCGTGCCGTAGGGGAGCAGTCCGGCGCCGAAGTCGCGTCGATCCAGCAGAGCGAAGGCCGAAGCGGTCAGAGCGAAGGTGGCGGCGGCGAACAGCAGCACCGTCCACCAGTGGTCGCCGGCGTACGGGTAGCTGCGCTGGGCCCATCCGATGGGCGATGCCCAGGAGGCGGCTCCGTTGCCCACATCGCCGATCGCGCGCGCTACATAGGCGGCCGCCAGAGCAAGCCCGACCGCCCCGTAGACGCTGCGCGGATTCTCGAAGATCTGCGCGGCGACCGCGGTGACGGCGGCGAACGTGACACCCACGCCCCCGGTGACTGCTCCCAGCAGCAGGGAGCCACCCGTCGGCAGCCCGGTACCGACCGCGGCGACGAAAAGCACCAGCACGACGGCGGTATCGGCCAGCCCCGCCAGTGTCAGCGCGGCGACGGTGGGTGCCCGGCGCCCTACCCGCGCCGAGCGGAGCAGTTCCGCGCGCCCGGTCTCCTCGTCCGAGCGAGTGTGCCTGCCGACCAGAAACATATTCATCAACGCGACCACGACCGCCAGGTACGCGAGTATCTCGAAAACGATCTCGCCGCCGATGGTCGTCAGCAATTGCGTCGGCCCTCCCATGGCGACGGCGGCCGCACTGGCACTCATCGTCTCGCGCAGCTGCGCGAGCTTCTGCGGCGTGTCGTAGAAGCGTTGACTACCGACCGACTGGAACGCCAGCAGCGCGGCGGCGCCGAACAGCCAGCACGGCAGCGAGAACCGCTCGCGTCGCAGCGCGAAGCGCAGCAGCGTGCCCGCCCCGGAGAAATCTTGCCGCAGCGTCGGCCGCGAAATCAAGGCGGTGCTCACCGGTTCTGCTCCCCTGAAGGGGCCGATGCGGCGCCGTAGTGCCGAAGGAAGATGTCTTCGAGTGTGGGTGGCGTGCTGGTGAGGCTGCGCACGCCGAGATCAGCGAGTACGCGCGTCACGGCGTCGAGGTGGGCGGTGTCGACATCGAACCTGGCCCGAGTGCCGTCGCGGACGAGGTCGTGCACTCCCGCCACCGCGTCCAGCCCCGCCAGCGGCCGGATGGTTTCGACGGTGATCGTGGTGCGGGTCAGATGCCGCAGCTCGGCTAAGGTGCCGCTTTCCACGGTGCGCCCGCACCGGATGATGCTCACCCGATCGCACAGTGCCTCCACCTCGGCCAGAATGTGACTCGACAGCAGGACGGTCCTGCCCTCGTGCTTCCATTCCGCGACGCAGCGCTGGAATTCGGCTTCTTTCAGGGGGTCGAGGCCAACGGTCGGCTCGTCGAGCAACAGCAGCTCCGCGTCCGAGGCCAACGCCGCGACGAGCGCGACCTTCTGCCGGTTGCCCTTCGAGTAAGCACGGGCCTTCTGGTGTGGATCGAGATCGAATCGCTCCAGCAATTCGGCGCGGCGGCGCCGGTCGATCCCGCCGCGCAGACGGCCCATCAAGTCGATGACCTCGCCGCCGGTGATTCCGGGCCAGAGGAGGACCTCACCGGGCACATAGGCCAATCGCGCGTGCAGTGCGACTGCGTCCGACCACGGATCACCGCCGAGCATGCGCACCGTCCCGGAATCCGCACGCAGCAGTCCCAGCAGAATCCGAATCGTCGTCGTCTTACCCGAGCCGTTCGGACCCAGGAACCCATGGATCTCACCGGTGCCTACGGTCAGATCCAGTCCATCGAGCGCTTTCGCGGGACCGAACGATTTCGTCAGGCCGGCGATCGTAATCGCGGGCTCGGTCATCTGGGCATCCTTTCCGCCCGCCGGGCCGGCAAGGTTCTCGACTTTCGCAGCGTCATGGGATGCAGGTCGAAGTGCATCCTCATCGCCCCCGTGCCGGACTCTCGACTGAACAGAATTCTGCCGGTGCCTAGGCCCCACCGACCCATATCGATGCGGAAGGCCAAGGGATCGTCGGGATCGTCGGGGTGCAGAGGCAGTCCGCGCACCAGGGCGGGAATCGGGGTCAGCACCCGCAGCACCGGTCGGCCACCGCTGATCCGTACTTCGGCGCCTGCTCCTACCATCGATCGGGCGCGGACATCGGTGAGCGCTCCGGGCAGTGGATAGAAGCCGCAGATCTCGGACCAGATTTCCGGTCGGTGCGCGACGTCGTCGCGGATCGCCGGTTGCGCGACACCCAGGATCTCGTGCAGTAGGGCGGAGGATTCGGCCGGAAGCCAGAGCATGGCGCGATGACCGCCGGTGACGAAGGCCAGGACGGCCTGTCCGTCGTCGGGGGCGAGCCAGATCTGGGAGTTGAAACCGGGCAGGATGCCCTGATGCTCGATCACCCGATGGTTTCCGGCTTGACCGCGGAAGAATCCGAGGCCCATTCCCGGCACCCGGGGATCGGGCTGGTACTGCGGTGCGAACATCATCGCCAGCGTCGCGGATTCGATCACGGATCCGTATTCGTTGCCACCGCCGCCGAGCAGTGCGGCGATATAGCGGCCGATATCGCGCGGAGTGGAGTAGGCCGAGGACGCCGCGGCGGTGATCATCTCGCGATGGGTGATCTCTTGCGGCCCGTGCGCGCGCAGTCGGTATCCGACCGCCCGCCGCGCCGCGGCTGCGGGCGGAGTGAGACTCGTGTCGAGCATGCCCAGCGGCAAGAAGAGCCGCTCGCGCAGATAATCGGCGAATGGGACGCCGGTGACGTCGGCGACGATCTGGCCGAGGGTGGCGAAACCATGGTTGGTGTAGGTCCATCGGCTGCCCGGTTCGGCGTGGACACGCAGGCCGCGCCGGTAGTACCGGCTCAGCGGCGGTACGGGTTCGCCCGGCGCAACGCTCTCTCCGAAATCGGGGTCCAGTACCCGCCTGGGATGGGCTGTCTCACCGATGCCCGAGGTGTGGGTCAGCAGGTGGCGCGCCGTTACCGGCCCGAACCGCGAATCGGCGGGGACCAGACGATAAGCGCGTAGATACGTGCTCGCCGGGGCATCGAGATCGATCAGTCCGCGCTCCCACAGCTGCATCACCGCGATCGCGGTGAATGTTTTGGTGATGGACGCGATCCGGAAGATCGTGTCCTGGGTGACCGGACGGTTCGCCGCGAGGTCGGCCATCCCGTGCCCAGCGAACTCCATTCGACCCTCACGCACCACGGCGACCGCGGCGCCCACCACGGCACGCCGACCGAATACGCGTACGATCCGGTCCGCTAGTCGCAAGTCCTCGTTTACCAGCACGGTTTCCCCATTCGCTCGCTGCCGTCGTTGCACTCTCAGCGTGCGGCTTCGCGGAGGGCGTTGGAGGAGGACATCGACTCGAAGGCGGAGGTCGAACGTCCCACACTTTCCCGCAGACCCGTCGGATGGCGGCCGCGCTGACATCTGTCCACCTCTGTCCTGTCCACGTACTGTGGCTCGGAGCGCGTCGGGCGGCTACCGCAGCGGCGGGGCCGTCGGCCGCGCGAGGTCATCGGCCTCCCCACCAGAGCCGTCGTCGAGCAGAGATTCTCGGTACAGCTCCGCGATGTGCCCGCAGCGCCCGGGGCCGGTACCCGCCGTGGCCAGCGCTGCCGTCGCGGCGGCGATACCCAGACGCACCGCGTCGGCGAGTTCGTATCCCCGTGTCAGCCCCACCGTGGTGCCGCCCACCATCGCATCGCCTGCACCGATACCGCTGCGCACCCGCGCCGGGATCGCCGCGAACCACTCGTGCCGGTCACGAGTCACCATGAGCGCTCCGGCGGCGCCGAGGGAAAGCAGGACGATCTCGGTCATTCCGTCGGAGACGAGCCGCCGAGCCTGCGACAACTGTTCCGTGCGATCGATCAGCGGATGCCCGACGTAGTCGCCGAGTTCCCGCACGCTGGGCTTGATCAGATAGACGCCGCGGCGGATACTGCGCAACGCGATGCCCGAAGTATCCAGCACCACACGCACACCGAGTTCGCCGGCGAGATCGGTGAGGGTCTGATAAAAGTCCGAGGACACACCCGGTGGCAGAGTTCCGCTGGCCACGAGGTAGCTCCCGCGGCGCACCGCACGCTCCACCTCGGCCAGGCAGCGATGCTGTTCCGGGTCGGTGAGCCGCGGGCCTGGAAAGACGAATCGGTACTGCTCGCCGCTGATGGTTTCGGTGACCGAGAGACTTTCCCGGGTCGATTCGGCTACCCGCACCGGCCGCGGCGGCACTCCGGTATCGCGCACCAACTGCTCGAGCAGGCGACCGCTCGGGCCGCCGGTGGGAAAGACCGCGGTCACCTCGACGCCCAGCTCGGCCACCGTGCGCGCGACATTGATCCCGCCACCGCCTGGGTCGAAGCGTGGTCTCGCGCAGCGCATCTTGTCGGTCGGTACGACTCGCTCGACCCGAGTCGCGAGATCGATCGCGGGATTCATCGTCAATGTCACGATCCGGCCCACCGGAACCTCCTCGCTCCGTCCTTTCGCAGCGACCTCGCCGGAGACGGGCGCGCGCATCGACGGGCCTATGTCGCGACAGGCCGATCTAGTCGAGCGTCGAGTTCTCCGGACCCTGGCCCGTCGTCTTGTGGAGATGATCGCTGTCCCGCCACACGAAGTCCGTGAAACGACCGGACGCCTCGGTCTCCGTCACACCGCATCGCTGTCCGGCACCGATTACTCTGCCCACTGGCGCACGGCCGTAGCAGAGTCGGCGGCCCCTCAGGCGCTGGGACTAAGGTCCCTGCCCTCGACACCCGGTCTCTGTCTGGCGACTGTTTGTCGCTAGTCACTGGCGGGACCGGTCGGTTGCGCTTTCCGGCAGGGTCGATCCGGACATCGGTTCGATGCTTGCTCAGCTCGAACTCGTCGCGGCGGTGTCGAGCGTGGCCGGGCAGGACCGCGACATCAGCGCTCGGCAGGGAGATGGCCCCCAGGCGACGCTGTAGTCCTCGCGCGCCGATGACATTCGTACCGCGACAGAGGGGAATTCGTCCTCCAGATTATCTCGGGTGCTTCCTGTGAGACTGGTCGTGCCGGGAGGTCCTGCCTGGCGCGATGGAACCAATCGTCCGGCAGATCGACTCGTCTTCGAGAGGGAGCGCCGTCATGTTCGATGTCTCGACCTTGCGCACCGTGCCCGGCACCTCCCACGCACAGGAACCGTTCGCGCAATTACGTGAGACGCATACCGGGCTGGTGGTGCTGTGTGGGGACCGCGCGTACAAGGCGAAGAAACCGGTCATCACCGACTTCCTCGATTTCGGCACGCCCGAGAACCGGGAGCGGGCGTGCGCTCGCGAACTCGAGCTGAATCAGCGCCTCGCACCCGACGTCTATCTCGGTCTGGCCCATCTGACAGACCCGGAAGGCGGCGCCGACGAACCGATCATCGTGATGCGCCGGATGCCGGACGCGTCACGACTGTCCACCACGCTCACCGGCCCGGCTCGCGAAGCCGTCGAACTGTCCGCGCTCGCGCAGACCCTGGCGCGCTTCCACGCGGGCGCTCGCCGCGGCGCCGACATCGATCGCGCCGGTACACCTGCGCAGTTGCGTCGGCGATGGAACAGTCTACTACGGCCCCTGCGGCAATATACGCACGAGATGAGCGATCCCGACCTCTTCGTTCGCGCCGAACATCTGGCCATGCGCTACATCGACGGCCGCAACGCCCTGCTGACGGAGCGCATTGCCGACGGCCGCATCGTCGACGGTCACGGCGATCTACTAGCCGAGGATATCTTCGTCCTGCCGGACGGCTTCCGAATTCTGGACTGCCTCGACTTCGACGATGAACTCCGCTATGTCGACGGCGTCGATGACGCCGCCTTTCTGGCGATGGACCTCGAATTCTTGGGGCACCCAGGGGAATCCGACTCGTTTCTCGAAGATTACTTGCACGCGGCAGGCGACTCGCCCCCGCCGTCACTTCGGCACCACTACATCGCATACCGGGCGATGGTCCGGGCGAAGACCGACCATATCCGCGCCGACCAGGGGGATGTGCAAGCGGCCGGGCGTGCCGAGCGGCATCTCGACCTCGCCGTCGAACACCTGGAGCAGGGCGCCGTCCGTCTGGTGCTCGTGGGTGGCCTGCCCGGCACCGGAAAGTCCACGGTGGCAGCCCGGTTGGCGGCGGCCACCGGCGCAGTCATGATTTCCAGCGATAGTGTCCGCGCTGAGCTGCGCACCACGGGATCCATCACTGGCGCGGCGGGCATCTTCGGGGCCGGCGTCTATCGGCCTGCCGTGAAAGCACTCGTATATACCCAGATGTTGGACCAGGCTCGGCAGCGGCTCGAGCGCGGAATCTCGGTAATTCTCGACGCCAGCTGGACAGACTCCGACCAGCGCGCCCGAGCCGCCGCCTTGGCCGACGAGACTCGCAGTGATCTGGTACCGCTGCGGTGCGTCTGTCCCCGGCCCCTCGCCGCCGAGCGGATCGGCGCCAGACCCCAGGGCGACTCGGACGCCACACCCGCGATCGCGGCCGCGTTGGCGGCCGCGGCAACGCCATGGCCTGAGGCGCTCGTGCTCGACACCGCACAGCCGATCGAGGGCTCGATCGGCACAGCGTTGGACGCCTGGCGCGGTGCGGTGGTCCCGGCTTCTGCCGCCGTCAGGCGTGGATGAGCAACACCCGGCCGATCGGATGGGCAGACGATGGCCTCTGCTCCCGGATACGCTTCCGGGTATAGGACAAAAGGCCTTCGGATAAGGGTCTTCGTCATCGTTTGCCGTCGACCACAACTGAACAGACTGAACGGTATGGAAACCGTCGTGTGCCTGGGGCCCCGCGCGATCGGGCGCGGACCGTTCGCCGGTGAGATGCCTTACCTGCTGCCCACCTCGAGATTCGATCTTCCTCACCGCCGGTGCCGAGGTCCGCGATCCGAGGCGTGCCGATTGCCCGGCCCTGCACGCAACTATCGTCAGTTCGCAGGCCCTCATTCACACCGCGCGCCCCGTGGAACAAGGCCGGACGCACGGCTGAGAACACGCAGCGGTTCGACGGGGCACCTGGTAGAGGAAGGCAGCAGGTAATGGACTCCCGCGAATCCCACATGTCGCAGTCGGACCTGTTCTCGTGGAACATGGAGCGCGATCCGGTCCTTCGCTCGACAATCGTGTCGGTCCTCGTCCTCGACACCGAACCGGACTGGGATCGCTTGACGCGAACGATGGATCGCGGTACTCGTCTCGTGCCCAGATTGCGACATCGGCTCGCCGACTCGTTGCTCGGCCTCGCCCCTCCGAGGTGGGCACTCGATCCGGATTTCGACCTCTCTTGGCATGTGCGTCGATCCGCGCTACCGGAACCGGCGACCATGTCCGCAGTGCTCGACTTCGCGCGAACCGAGGCGATGACCGGATTCGATCCGGTCCGCCCGCTGTGGCGTTCGACCTTGCTCGGCGGTTTGAAGGGGGGCGGATGCGCGCTGGTGCTGACTGTGCACCACAGTCTCACCGATGGCATCGGCGGCATCCAGATCGCTACGTCGCTGCTCGATTTCGACCGCGCGGGCACCGACCATGGTCCTCCGCCCGAGCCGCTGGACGACCGCACGAGCTCACTTCGCGACATCATGGTGTGGAACTGGTCGGTCGGCTCAGATCTTCTTCGCGGCGGTATCCGTTCTACGCCGCCGACCTTATGGCGGGCACTGACCAATCCCGCGCAGGCGGTCCGCGACAGCGCCGCGCTGGCGAACTCGCTCGTCCACTTGGCGAGGCCCATCACTACGACGATGTCACCCGTTATGACCGGACGAAGTCTCGGTCGCCGGTTGGCGGTGCTCGACATTTCCCTCGAGCGGCTACGCGGCGCCGCGTGGGCCACGGGTTGCACCGTGAACGACGCCTTCCTGACCGCTGTGGTGATCGGGCTGCGCACATATCACGACCGGCACGGAGCGACGATCGACCACCTGCGGGTGACGATGCCGATCAGTCTCCGCACCGCTGACGACCCGCTCGGCGGCAACCGCATCACCCTCGCTCGCTTCGCGTTGCCGGTCAGCGGCGCCGAGACCGCGGACCTGATGCGAGCTGTCGGCGCCGCGGTCGCGGGTTGGCGTCGCGAACCGGCGATACCGCTGTCGGGTGCCATCGCGGCCGCGCTGAATCGGCTGCCTGCCGGGCTGCTGACCGAAATGCTCAAACACGTCGACTTCGTCGCCTCCAACGTCCCGGGCTCCCCCGTGCCTCTTTACATCGCCGGTGCGCGGATCGAGCGGATGTACGCCTTCGCCCCAACCATCGGTACGGCCGTCAACGTGACGCTGACCTCGCACGCCGGGACCTGTTACATCGGAATCAATGCGGACACCGCCGCGATCCCGGACCTGGAAACGCTGACCGAGTGCCTCACTGCGGGCTTCGCGACCGTGCTGGGGCTCGAACCGGGATCCGGGGCCGAATCTACGGAAGAAGCGTCTCGGTCAACGCCGGTGTAACGATTCCGTGAGGCAAGCCGTACACCGCGCGCCGCCCGGAGCCGTCGTGCACACCAGGGCGGCGGCCGACGGGGCCGATCGCGTCGCTGCCGTTGCATCGGTTCACGATTTGGTGCGGGGTGATGTCGTCGGCGAATCCAGCCGACCGCGCGACTTCCAACCGCGACGAGTGTTCTCACCTGTTCGAGAGGAAGCCCTCAGATGTCCCGGCTCCAGGATGCGCACCAGGAACGCTCCCGTGGTCGCTGCCATCACCGCGGCCATCACCAGACCGGCGAGAGCCCCGATCACCGCAGTGACCACCGCCGGTTGCCCAGGCCGCCACAGCGGGCCGGTGACCACCAGGAAAGCGCTCAGCCCGGTGATCCAGCCCACGGCGTTGGCCCAGATCCACAGAACCGCTCGGTCTGACCATTGCCGCAAGACATACCACTGTGCGACACCGAGAGCGAACACCATCACGATCGCACCTGCCGAAACCGTCGGCATTTGTATACCGATCGGCCAGTCACCGATTCGGTCACCGTAGAGGAGGGGTAACAGTCCGACGGTCCATGCGACGACAGCGCCGACGACCGTGGCCGCGACCCAGTCGCGGGCCGCAAAGCCCCGCAGTCGGCTGCGCAGGACGCGGGCTTGGAACCAGCCCAGCACACTGCCTTCGACCGCACCCGCGATCAATAGCGCGGCAGCGATCACGCCGGGCGACGAGTCGGCGATGAGCGCACCGACACAGGCGAGCAATACGAAGCCGAGGGCCTCGCCGCTGGTAACCGCGACAAACCAGCGACGCCCGAGGTCGCGGCGTGACGGCACGACCTTGCCTGCTCCCACGTCGATCACCGGATAAGGGTCGAGCGTGTCGGTGTGTTGCCGCGGATACGCATTTTGAGAAACCGCCTCAACCTCTCCCCCATCGTCCGCGACACCCCGACGGGCAGCCGCAATGCCGGCAACACCGGCGAAGCGCCGAGCCCTGACCTCGCATATCTGGTGATTGTCACAACTGCCTCTCCCGGCCTGTCGAATCGCCTCGTCCTATACCTCGATCTTCTGCTGCGCTTTCGTGCTGCCACAGAAACGAAAGTCACCATCCGGTGGCCGTTCGGAACATGCACAGGACCCTGGGCATCGCCACGCCCCGAGGACGTTGGTCCCGGAGTGAGAGGGCAGGACGCCTCTCACGTAAGCGCTGGAGGACGATCAAGCTGAACGTATGTCGTCGGACCAGTCGCCTGTCGCTCATCGAACGTCGAGCGGGGCGCCCGCGAGCCGCGTCGCGGCCTGTTCTCGACCCGGCACGACAACAACGTCCACGGCCACGTTCCGGAGGTGATACCGATGTACGCACGGGATGTCCTCAGCCGACCTGTCGTGACGGCGCGGCCGGAAACACCGTTGAGTCAGGCGACCGCACTGCTGACCGCGCACGGCTTCGCCGCGCTGCCGGTCGTCGACGAGCAGGGGCGAGTGGTCGGAATGCTGGCCGAATCAGACGCACTGGCAGCGGATCCCGGCATAGGAGCCGCCACGGTCGAACAGGTGATGTCGGCACCGGTCGAGGTCGTCACACCCGGTACCGACACCGCGACGATCGCCTCCCGCATGCTCACCGGGCACCTTCGATCAATGCCCGTCGTGGAGGCCGGACTACTTGTCGGAATCGTATCTCGTCGCGACCTGCTGCGCGCCTTGATCAGCGATGACGCAACCATCGACGCGAGAATCCGAGCATTGCTGGACGACTACGCAGGCAGCCGTCGGCAGTGGTCGATCGAGATATCCGACGGAGTGGTCACCGTTCGCGGCATGTTCGCCGATCCCAGCGAACAACGGGTCATCGCCGCTCTGGTCCGCACTGTTGACGGTGTGCGCCACGTGGAGGTGGTCGACGACGCCAGAATCGTCCCAGACCGCTGAGCTCAACGCCCCTCCGTACGCAGAGCCATCGGGGTGGGGTTCAGCGGGGACTGGTGAGGAAGTCGACGCAAGAGCGGATCGTCGAAAGCCGTGGGTAGTCGCTCTCCTCGATCCGGCCGCCTGCGGTGGAGAGCCGTTCCACGAAGCTGAGGAAGTCGATCGAGTCGAGTTCCAATGCGCTGCGCAAAGGTTCGTCCTGGCCGAGGGCGGAGATGTCGGCCTCGCCGGCGAATCCGCGCAGTGCGTCGCGCACTATGCCTTCGGCCTTCTCGCGGGACATGGTTCCGGGCATCATGCTTCACAACTCCTCTGGCTGTTGGAGCAGGTCGGCGACAGTGTTGAGAAAGCGGGCTCCGACCGCGCCGTCGCTGGCCCGATGATCCGCCGAGAGCGTGGCGGTCAACTGGGGACGCACGCCCAGCAGCCCGTTCACCGCGCAGGGACGTTGGGCGACAGCGCCGAAGCCGACTATCGCGACCTGCGGCGCGGCGATTACGCCGAAGACCGAATCCACCCCTAACTCACCGAGGTTCGTCACCGTAATAGTCGCGGGAACGGCGTCCGCGGAACGCAGCCGGGCGGTGCGAGCACGGGCGACCACGCCACGCAGTGCGTCCATCATGGCCGGTGGAGCGAGTGCGCCGGCGTCCGGGATGGTGGGCACCATGATTCCGCCGCCCCGCAGCGACACCACAACGCCGAGATGCACGTCGGATGCCGGACGGAACTCGTCATCGAGCCAGTGTCCGTTGAGATCCGGCACCGCGCGCGCCGCCCGCGCCGTAGCACACAGCAGCAGAGCGGAGGACAGCATGCGCGCGGTGACGGGTGCGCGCCGGTTCGTGTCCTCCAGCCAGCGCAGTGCGGCGTCCATATCGATGGTGCTGGACAGGTAGTAGTGCGGTACCGTCCGCTTCGACCTGGTCATGGCCGCCGCGATCACCTTGCGTATCGCGACGGGATCATGTTGCGCTGCTTCGGCAGTGCGCTCACGTGTCTGTCCAGCGGGCGGTGCGGGCGCGGATTCCGCTGCGGGAGAGGCAGTTCCGGGGCCGACTCCGGCGGTTCGTACATCGCGAGCGCGCACTGCACCGGCCGGGCCGGTGCCCGAGACGTTCGCCAGATCGACTCCTGATCCGGAGACCAGCCGACGCGCGTAGCCGGACGCTCGCGCCACCTCGGTTCGTAGCGACGGACCTTCGGGTGCGTCGAATCCCTCCTGAGGCTTCGTTCGCTCCTGGAGCGGCATCTGCTCGTCGAGACCGGCGGCAACATGTTGCGGCGTCGCGCGCTCACCGGCGGAGATGACAGCCTCCACATCCGCGCGCACGATCCGCCCACCGGGCCCCGACCCGTGCAGTGTCGCCAGATCGATGCCCGCCTCCTGTGCCAGTCGCCGGATCAGCGGTGTGGCACGAGAACCGTCTTCCTGTGCGCCATCCGGACCGGGTGCCTGCTCACCGTGGGCCGGTTGCACCGGTTCGGTCCCCGGCTGTGTGTTCGCGGCCGGTACAGCGGTTCGGGCCCCGCCGGCCTCGCCGGGCTGGCGCATTGCGGGTTCTATCGTGGCCAGCGGGGTGCCCACCGGCACCGTCTTTCCTTCCGGTACCAGGATCGTCCCGACGACGCCGTCATCGAAGCATTCGATCTCGATCGCGGCCTTGGTGGTGTCCACCTCCGCAACCACGTCTCCCTTGTGCACCACATCTCCTGGATGTACGAGCCAGTGCAGCAGTGTGCCCTCGACCATGTCGGCGCCCAGCGAGGGCATCTGGAACTCGGTCACTCAGCTCACCGCCGTCCGCGCCGCGTCGACGACAGCCTCCACCCGCGGCAGCGCCGCCTCCTCCAGCTGCCGCGCATACGGAATCGGCACCTCTGCGGTACAGACCCGCGCGATCGGGGCGTCGAGGTCGAAATAAGCGTATTCGGCTGCGCGGGCGGCTATTTCCGCCGCAATACCGACACTGCGCCAGCACTCGTCGACGATCACCAGGCGATGTGTGCGCGCCACCGAGTCGAGCACCGTGGTTTGATCCAGTGGCCGCAAACTGCGCAGATCAATCACTTCCGCGGAAACTCCTTCGCCGGCGAGCAGTTCGGCGGCTGACTCGGCGATCGACAGAGTCCCGCCGAACGCGACGACAGTGACATCGGTCCCCGCCCGCCGCAGCGCCGCATGGTCGATGTCCACCGGCTCCGCGTCCAGAGGCAACTCGCCCTCGCTGTTGTACAACGCGATCGGTTCGAAGATCACGACCGGGTCCGGATCCTGCAGCGCGGTCCACAGCATCCCGCGAGCGTCCGGCACGGTGGCCGGTGAAACCACGCGAAGTCCCGGGATGTGCGCGTAAAAGGCTTCCAGGCTGTGCGAATGCTGGGCAGCCAATTGACGGCCAGCGCCCGTCGCCATCCGGATCACCAAGGGCACGCCGAGCTGACCACCCGACATGTGCCGCAACGTCGCGGCGTTGTTGAGGATCTGGTCCAGCGCGAGCAAGCTGAAATTGCCGGTCATGATCTCGACGATCGGCCGCATACCACCCAACGCCGCGCCGATGCCCGCGCCGACGAACGCGGATTCGCTCAAGGGAGTGTCGCGGATCCGGTTCGGTCCATACTCCTCGAGCAAGCCGCGACTGACCCCGAAGCAGCCGCCGTAGGCGCCGACGTCCTCCCCCATCAGGAAGGTGCGATCATCGCGATCCAGCGCTTCTCGCAGCGCTTCGCGCACCGCCTCGCGATAGGTGATCATGGTCGCTCCGCGTACACGTGCCGGGTCAGGTCGGCAACCTCCTCCAGCGGCCCCTCCTCGGCCTCGGCGATCGCGTCGTCCAACTCGGCGTCGACCTCGGCCTGAAGGGCGGAGAGGGCCTGCTCGTCGAGCGCTCCCGACGCCTGCAATTCGGCGGACAGACGCGGGATCGGATCGCGTTTCTTCCACAGCTCGATCTCAGCTTTGTCCCGGTAGCGATCGGCGTCGTAGAGCGAGTGGGCGCGGAACCGATAGGTTCGCAATTCCAGGAAGCAGGGTCCGCTGCCCCCGCGAATGGATTCCACCGCCCGTCGGGTGGCCGCCGCGACTGCCTCGGGGTCCATGCCGTCGACGGGCCAGGCAGCCAAACCGTAGCTGGAGGCGCGCAGCGCCAGATCGGTGACCGCGTGCTCACGGTGCAGCGCAGTCCCCATCGCGTAACGGTTGTTCTCACATGCGAACAGGACTGGAAGCCGCCACAGTGCGGCCAGGTTCAAGCATTCGTGGAACTCGCCCTCGGCCGCGGCGCCGTCACCGAACAGGCACACTGTCACCCCTGGACGGTTTCGCATGGCATCGGCCAGGGCCAGCCCGACCGCTAGCGGCAGCCCACCAGCGACGATCGCGTTGCCGCCGAAGAAGCGCCGTCCGGCATCGAACAGATGCATGGAGCCGCCGCGACCGCCGCTGCACCCGGACACCCGTCCGAACATCTCGGACATCAATGCCGCCATCGGAATGCCGCGAGCGAGTGCGTGCCCGTGTTCCCGATAAGTGGACACCACCGCGTCCTCGGCGCCGATCTGCCGCAGCAGACCGGCCGCGACAGCTTCCTCGCCCACGTACAAGTGCAGGAAACCTCGGATCTTCTCGGCGCTGTAGAGCTGCACGCAGCGCTCCTCGAATCGCCGGATGCGGATCATCTGCCGCAGCAATTCGATCCGTTCCGCGGCAGCCAAAGGCAGGCGGTCGCCGAGATGATCCGGCAGCTCGATGGTGGTCACGGCGTGCCCTCCAAAGTCGACACGTCGCCCTCGGGCAATCCTTGTTCGCGGGCCTTCAGCAGTCGGCGCATCACCTTTCCGCTGCGGGTGTGTGGCAGGCTCTCGGCAAAGGAGATCTCCTTGGGTGCCACCGCGCCCAGTGCCCGACGGCCGAACGCGAGCAGCTCGGCCCGCAGCGCTTCGGAAGCGACGTAGTGCGGCCGCAACAGCACGAATGCCTTCACCAGCTCTCCGGCCACGGGATCGGGAGTGCCGATCACGCCCACCTCGGCGACCGCGGGGTGTGTCATCAGCGCACTCTCGACCTCGAACGGTCCGACCAGATGCCCTGCCGACTTGATCACGTCGTCTGCTCGGCCGACGAACCAGTAGTAGCCGTCGGCGTCACGGCGGGCGAGGTCGCCGGACAGATACCAGCCGTCGGCGAATGCCCTTGCGTACCTTTCGGGTTGACCCCAGTAGTCGCGGAACATCGACGGCCATCCCGCCCGTAGCGCGAGTTCACCGATCTCGCCGGTTTCGGCATACTGAACGTCCCCGTCTGTGATCACCGCCCGGTCGTCCGGTCCGCGGCGTAGAATCGTGGCCTCGATTCCGGGCAGCGGCTGTCCCATAGAGCCTGGTCGCACTTGTTCGGACGCGAAGTTGGCAATCATGATGGCGCCGGTCTCGGTCTGCCACCAGTTGTCGTGCACCGGCTTGCCGAGGACCTGTTGGCCCCACACGACGACCTCCGGGTTCAGCGGCTCACCGACACTGGCGACAAACCGCAGGCGGGAAAGATCGGTGCCGGGCGGCAGCGCGTCTCCGCGGCGCATGAGCATGCGCAGTGCGGTGGGCGCGGTGTACCAAACCGAAACTTCTTCCCTGGAGAGGACGGCGTACCAGTGCAGGGCGTCGAAGTCTGCTTCGTCGGTGATCACGGTGGCGCCCAGGCTCAACGGCGCGATCACCCCGTAGGACATGCCGGTCACCCACCCCGGATCCGCTGTACACCAGAATACGTCTCGGGGCCGCAGATCCAGCGCGTAGCGTGCCGTGATCCGGTGCGCGAGGACCGCACCGTGTACATGTACCGCGCCTTTCGGTTTTCCGGTGGTCCCGCTGGTGAAATGCAGTAGCGCGGCGTCATCGGGGCGAGTTCGCACGATCGGGAATTCGGCGTCGACGGCCACCATGGCCAGCGCCAAGTCGATGACGTCACCTTCCGGCTCGCCATCCGGTTGCGCGTCGGTGATCAGTACGTGCCGTAGAGCCGGCAGCCCGTCCCGGATAGGCGCGACTTTGCGCCGGTAGAGGCCGGTCGTCGTGACCAGGGTCGTAGCCTGGGAGATATCGAGGCGTTGCCGTATCGGCTCCGGTCCGAAAGCGGAGAACAGGGGCGACACGACGCAACCGGCCTTCCACGCACCCAGGGCCGCGACGTACAGTTCGGGGGTGCGGCCCAGCAAGATGCACACCCGTTCGCCCGGGCCCACACCCAGACCGTGCAGCACGGCAGCGAATCGATTGCTCAAATCCGCCAGGTCGGCATAGGTCAAGGTGGAGCGTTCACCGGTCACGCGCAGCGAGCGCAAGGCGGTGGCGTTGGCCAGGGACGTGCCCAGGTGACGGTCTACCGCCTCGTAGGCAATGTTCACTCCCCCACCTGGTAGTCCCGCCAAATCTGATTGCGCCGCCGCCCAGTCGAATACTCGGTAGGACATCCGATAATCGTTCAGATTCGCGTCGACCCGTTCGATCGGAGACTTCTCGATCGGCTTCCAATGCGTCGGCTCGTACTTGGATGCGTCGTGGCTCACAGTCTTCATTTCGGCCTCCGTGATCCAGTCAACGATGGGTGTGCACTTCTCCGGCAGGGCGTAAAGACCTTCCCTGGTGGTGACCTCCGTCGTTTCCGGCGTCCGATGGCGGTAGGACCCCCAGAGCGGGACTTTCGCCCCTGTGCGGCGGAAGCCTGGCGGAGGGACGCTCATCGCATGACGCGAACCGAGGAGGCTGCGATGGAATACCAGGTGGCCCTGATCGAGTCGGCACCGGAGGTAGTGCTGCGGGTGCCCCGCGAGATCCGTCCGAACCCGAATCTGCTCGGCGCGGACATCGCCGAGGGAATGCGGGAGGTGACCCGGATCGTGCAGAGTGCGGGATTGACTGCCAGCGGCGCGCCGACGATCACGTTCTCCCAGGATCTGCCTATCGACGAGGCGATCGCGGTGGAATTCGGCGTCCCGGTGGAACCTGCGCCCACCCTCGGGCCAAGCTCCGGCGCCCAGGTGATCCTCCTGCCCGGCACCCTGGTCGCCCGCACCTGCCATCGTGGCAGCTACCGCGACCTCGGCGCGGCCTATCAGGCGCTACGACAGTGGTTGCGCGACGCGAATTATCAGCCGATCGGTCCACCAACCGAGGCGTATCTGATCGGCCCGGACGAGGTCTCGGATGCTCGGCGACTGCTGACCGAGATCCGATTGCCGGTCGCTCCTGCCACGACCATCGAGGCCAACCTCGACGCGCCGTTCGACATCGCCGTCGAACGCACCAGGGAGGCGCTGCAGCGCCACGGGCTCATCGTGACCGCCGAAGTGGACATGCAGGCAACACTGCGCGAGACGATCGGCGAGCGCATCGAGAACTACCTGGTTCTGGACGTTTGCGATCCTCGGCTGACCTTCCGCGCGCTGACCGCCGACCGGCAGTCCGGCCTGGTGACCTCGTGCCGTGTGGTGGTGCGCTCGCTCGACGACGGCACCGTGGTCGAGGCCATCGATCCCGATGTGCTGGCTCCCGTCACCGCGGGATGGGAGCTACCCCCGGTCGCCGGTGACGTACGGCGGCGGCTCCTGGGCGCCTTGGACAGCCTCCGAGACGCGGCGCCGGCATCCACGTGACCGACCTGGTCGAGCCGGAATCGGATCTGAGGATCGATCCCACGGAGCGGATCGATCTGCTGCTACGCGATCTGCGCGGCAGCCGCTCCGGACTCACCGCTCGCGAGGCCGAACGGCGTCTTGTCCATTATGGACCGAACATGCTGCGGCGGCGAGGCCGGCGGAGCTGGCAACGGGATCTGGCTCGCCAGCTCACCCACCCGCTGGCGCTGTTGCTGTGGGCCGCGGCCGGTCTCGCCGGGGTGGTCGGCATCGTCCCGGTCGCGATCGCGATCGTCGTCGTCATCGTGATCAACGCGGCGTTTGCGTTCGCCCAGGAACGGCACGCCGAGCAGGCGGTGGAGGCACTGGCCGCCTATCTGCCGATACGAGCGCAAGTCGTGCGTGACAGCCAGGTCACCGAGGTCGAGGCGACCGGTGTCGTGCCAGGAGATGTCCTTGTCATCGCCGAAGGCGACCGAATCTGCGCGGACGCGCGCCTGCTCACCGGCGGTGTCGAGGTGGATCTGTCGGAACTGACCGGGGAGTCGATGCCGGTCTACCGAAGCGCCGACGCTGTCGATGCCGGGGTGCCGCTGGCGCAGGCCCGCGAACTGGTCTTCAGCGGCACCTCCTGCACCGAGGGCGAGGCACGCGGCATCGTCTTCGCCACCGGAATGCACACCGAACTCGGCCGCATCGCCGCGCTGTCGGAACGAGTCGAGCGAGACGAGAGTCCCCTCGAACACCAAGTGCGCCGCGTCGCCTGGCTGATCGCGTTGATCTCCGTTCTGCTCGCGGCGGCGTTCATCCCGCTGGCGATGCTCGGGGCTGGGCTGTCCCCGATCAACTCCGTGATCTTCGCGATCGCTCTGCTGGTGAGCAACGTCCCGGAAGGGCTGCTGCCGGTGATCACACTGGCGCTGGCGATCGGGGTGCGGGAGCTGGCGCGCCGCGGCGCCGTGGTCAAACGTCTCAGCGCCGTGGAGACCCTCGGTTCCACCGATGTGATCTGCACCGACAAGACCGGCACCCTCACCGAGAACCGCATGCGGGTTGTCACGATCGATACCACCACTGGAACTCACGACCCTTATGCCGCACCCGGAAAGCGCGATCCCACCCTGGCCGACCTCGCCAAAGCGATCGTCGCTTGCAACAATGCGCGTCTCGCCGACGACACCGGGCCCGCCGTCGGCGACCCCACCGAGCTGGCACTGCTCGAGGCGGCCTCAGTTCTCGGGGAGCAGGTCCGGCCCGAGGAGCGGGAGCGATTCCGACAGCGTCTGTTCCACTTCGACCCGGTACACAAACGGATGTCGACTCTCGATTCCGACGAGACCGGTCGGCTGCACGTGCACACCAAAGGAGCGCCGGAATCGCTGCTGCCACTGTGCACCGCCGAACTCGGCATCGAGGGAGGCATCCGCCCTCTGCATCCGCACCGCCGCGAGCAGCTCACCGAACTCGTCGACGCCCGCGCCCGCCGAGGTCTGCGGATGCTGGCTGTCGCCGCGCGCGACCTCGCCGGTTCCGCAGCGCCACTGAACCGGCAGCAAGCGGAAAAGGATCTGGTCCTGCTCGGCTTGGTAGCGATGGAGGACCCGCCGCGGCCCGAGATTGCCGAGGCGGTGCAGCTGTGCCACGGCGCGGGTATCCGCATCATCGTCATCACCGGCGATCACGGGCTGACCGCAGCGGCCGTCGCCGGCCAGATCGGTATAACGCGCGGTACGCCAACCGTGATCACCGGTACGGAATTGGAACGGATGAGCGAGGACGAACTCGACGAACTGCTGGCGGGGCAGGCCGAACTCATCTTCGCTCGCTCGTCCCCTGAGGCCAAACTGCGCATCGCCGACGCACTACGCGCCGCTGGACACGTCGTGGCCATGACAGGTGACGGCGTCAACGACGCACCAGCCCTGCGGCGCGCCGACATCGGTGTCGCGATGGGCCGCTCGGGCACCGACGTGGCCCGTGAGGCCGCCACCATGGTGCTCACCGACGACAACTTCGCCACCATCACCTCGGCCATCCAGGCCGGTAGGCGGGTCTACGACAACATCCGGAAGTTCATCTGCTACATCTTCGCTCACACCACCCCTGAGGTGACGCCGCTACTGGTGTTCGCACTCTCCGGCGGAGCGGTCCCACTGCCGCTGACCGTGATGCAGCTACTGGCGTTCGACGTCGGCACCGAGACGCTGCCTGCGTTGGCGCTCGGACGGGAAGCGGCCGAGCCCGGTCTGATGCAACGGCCGCCCCGCAAACGCAGCGAGTCGGTGATCCGCACGCCCATGCTGCTACGCGCCTGGCTGTTCCTCGGAGTAATCGCCGCGGTCCTGGCCATGGCAGGGTTCTTCTTCGTGCTGCTGCAGGGTGGCTGGCACCTGGGCGACCCCACCGGTCCCGGCACGCCGCTGCACCATACCTACCAGCAGGCGACCACAATGACCTTCTTCGGTATGGTCGCCGGCCAGATCGGCACCGCGTTCGCCGCACGAACCGACCGTGCCTCACTCCGCTCGATCGGCGTCCTGTCCAATCCCTTGCTGTTGTGGGGTATCGCCTTCGAACTCGCCCTCGCCGCGATCATCATCTACGTCCCGGTGATGCAGAGCCTGCTCGGGACAGCCGCGCTGACGCCCGCCATGCTCGCGTTCACATTGCCGTACCCGTTCATCGTGTGGGGCGCCGACGAACTGCGGCGCTGGCTGCTGCGCCGCCGCGCGGCCGCGCCGAATCACGCGTGAGCATTCGCCTGCACGAGGGGTCCGCATTCTTCCGGCCCGGCTCGGCACGGGACTGCCGCCAATCGCTGTGACCATGGTCCCCACGGCCCGGGCACGAGGCCTCTCACCGAGCCGGAACTACACGAGGAGGCTTTTCGACATGGACCAGGACAAACACCGCATCGCGGTCGTCTACGCGACCGAACAGGGATCGACCCGTGACATCGCCGAATTCATCAGCACCGAGCTGTCGGGTCGCGACACGATCGTCGAACTGGCCGATATCGACCACGCGCCCGATCTGTCCCGATTCGACACCCTCGTGCTGGGCAGCGCAGTACACAACATGAAGTTCCTGCCTTCCGCCGCCGACTACGTGCACGCCCACCACGACGAATTGGCGCAACGGGACGTATGGCTCTTCAGCGTGGGGCTCGCCCCGGCACTGCGCGGCCCGATCGGCCGCCGCCTCGGCCGGATCGTCCCGAGGAAAATCGCCGCTCTGCGCGATTCGATCCAGGCGCACGACTACCGGGCGTTCGCCGGACGGTACGACAGTGACGGCATTTCACTGCGGACTCGACTCCTTTACCGGCTATTGGGCAAAGGACGCTACGGGGACCTGCGTGACTGGGCAGCGGTCCGTTCGTGGGCGGACACCATCGCCCGAAGTCTGCGGCTGCCACCAGCCCGCTCCACCACGGTCCAGCCGTGAGAGGCGCACACAATGAGCCATCACCGCGACCCCGTCGCGCCGGCAGCCCCCACCGCATGCGATTGGCTGCGCGCCATCGCCGATGGACGTGCCACCGAGCAGCGGGGCCTTCCGCTCCCAGGCGGGAACCGCTGACCGGGTTCGCGGGCAGGGCCCAACGGGACGAACCAGGGGACCTTCGGCCGTGGTGAATGCCGGCGGTACTGAGCGAGGCTGACAACAGACGCGACGTTCGAAGTACGACCGATCGGAGCCGTTATGGGCGATTACGTGGCCGACCTCGGTGACCTGCGGCTGGCCGATGCCGACCGTGCCGGAGGCAAGGGGGCGAATCTCGGTGAGCTGGTGGCGGCGCACCTGCCTGTGCCACCCGGGTACGCGATTCTCAAATCATGTTACGAGGAAGTGATCATCCACGGCCCGCACGGCGCCGAACTCGACACACTGCATGCCGAGGCGCTTCAGGCCGCGTCCGCGGGCGCTAACTCGGACGAACCGCGACTGGACGAGCTGTGCATCCGTATGCGAAAGCTCGTGCACCAGACACCGATGGCGGCAGGAGTGCACGACGCCGTGCTGGCCGCCTACCACCGGCTGGGCGATTCGGTTCCGGTCGCGGTGCGCTCGTCGGCGATCGGCGAGGACAGCGCGACCGCATCCTTCGCGGGAATGAATCTGTCGCGGACCAACATCCGCGGCGATGACCGATTGATGGATGCCATCGTCGACTGCTGGGCATCGCTGTTCACGCCCCGGGTACTCACCTATCGCGCCCGCCGCGAAATGTACGAACGCCCCGACATCGCGGTAGTGGTGCAGCGCATGGTGGCGGCCCGCAGGGCGGGCGTGGCATTCACCGCCGATCCGGCTACCGGCCGCAGGGATCGTGTGGTCGTCGAGGCGGCTCGTGGCCAAGGCGAGGTCGTTGTTTCCGGAGCCACCGAACCCGATACCTACATGCTCGACGCCAAGGGGCCCACGCTGATCGCCGCGCGTGCGGGCCATCAAAGCTTCGCCATCGTGTCCGGGCCCGACGGCGACCAGCGAATCGAGTTGAGCGACGACGAGGCGGCCGCTCAGGTACTCAGCGAGGACGAGGCGGTGTCGGTGGCCCGGACGGCTTTGCAGGTCCAGCAGCTGCACGGCGGCCGACCGCAAGACGTCGAATGGGCATTCGACGACCACCAGTTATGGCTGGTGCAGGCCCGGCCCATCACCACGCTCGCCGGGCAGACCACTGCAAAACCTCCGATACGCGAGCCTGCCCAGGCCCAGGTACTGCTGCGAGGTCTCGCGGCCGCCCCGGGCCGGGCCAGCGGCACCGTGCGCATCTTGCGTTCACCGGCGGAGGGCTCGGCACTGCGCGCCGGCGAAGTGCTCGTCGCGGCCATGACCAACCCCGACTGGTTGCCTACCATCTCGCGAGCTTCGGCCCTGGTCACCGACAGTGGCGGGATGACTTGTCATGCCGCGATCGTCGCGCGCGAGCTCGGTGTGCCGTGCGTGGTCGGCACTCGCACGGCGACCACGACCCTCACCGAGGGCGCGGTCGTTACGGTCGACGGATCCGCCGGCCAGATCCAGGCCGGGCGATCGGGACCGGCGCGGGCCGAACCTCGTCCGACGGCGCCGATCGCCGCTGTGGAATCGACCGCGACGCGCATCTATGTCAACCTTGCGCTCCCGGAGGCCGCCGAACGTGTCGCGGCTACCGAGGTCGACGGAGTCGGATTGCTGCGAGCGGAGACGCTGATCACGCAGGCGCTCGAGGGACGCCATCCCAGGGACCTGATCGCCCGCGGCGAGCAGGACGTCTTCATCGAGCGACTGTCCCAGTCTCTGCAGCGAATCGCGACGGCGTTTGCCCCGCGGCCGGTCATCTACCGGGCGACCGATCTGCGCAGCAACGAATTTCGTGACCTCACCGGCGGTACACGGTACGAACCGGATGAACGCAATCCGATGATCGGTTACCGCGGCTGCTACCGCTACATCCGCGAACCCGAGGTATTCGCCCTGGAGCTCGAAGCTTTGGCTCTGGTCCGAGAGCGAACCCAGAACCTGCACTTGATGATTCCGTTCGTTCGCACCCGGTGGGAGCTGGAAGCCTGCCTGGACCTGGTCGAGATGAGCCCGCTCGGCAGCCAGCGTGGACTGCATCGCTGGGTGATGGCGGAGGTCCCCTCGGTGGTGCACTGGCTGCCCGAATACGTGGGACTCGGCATCGACGGCGTCTCCATCGGCAGCAACGATCTCACCCAGCTGATGCTCGGCGTCGACCGCGACTCCACTACGTGCGCTGAACTGTTCGACGAGTCCGATCCGGCAGTGCTCGACGCGATCGGGAAAATCGTGGCGACGGCGCGACGGCTACGGATCACGTCTTCGCTGTGCGGACAGGCGCCCTCGACGCGGCCCGAATTCGCCGAATACCTTGTCCGGATGGGCATCACATCGATCTCGGTGACGCCGGACGCCGTGCCGGCGGCCCGTCGCGCGATCGCCGCCGCCGAACGGCGAGTGCTACTCGAGCAGGCGCTCTCCTCGGATGACGGTGCTCGCTGAAACTAAAAAGCCCTCCGGAGACGCCGGTCTTCGGACGACCTGCACGGGCGGTTGGACGCGAGTTGCGACAGGACCTCGGCATGCCGTCATGCCACTCGAACACCACCTGGACGGCGCAAGGCAGCGGCTGACCCCGGAAACGCTGTCCTTACCGAGCCCCAATGGCGGGTCGAAAGGCGCGAGACGCAGGCGTTCGTGCTCAGCCGCGACATCCACTGTCGCAATTCACGACCTGCGCCGAACGAGAACTGTGTGGTAGGCCGGTTTGAACGCGCTCACCGCTCACGCACGACGATGATGGGGCACTCCACCGAATGCAGCAACGCGGCACTGGTGGAACCGAGCAGCATGCCGGCGAAGCCACCGCGGCCGTGGCTGCCCACCACCAGGAGCTGTACGTCTTCGGACTGATCGAGCAGCGAGCGAACCGGCCGGTCTCGCACCAGTACGCGCCGCACCGAGACATCCGGGTAGCGTTCACCGAATCCGGCCAGATTCTCCGCGAGCAACGCGTCCTCTCGCTCTCGCACGGCATCCCATCCTGGCACGAGGTCGATGCCGCTCGCATCGCTCCATGCGTGCAACGCGACCAGTCCGACCTTGCGTCGCGAGGCTTCCTCCAAGGCGACTTCGATCGCGGGCACGCTGGTGGTGGTGCCGTCCACCCCGACGAGAACCGGTTTATCGAAGGAGACGACATCGGGTGCCGAACCCGGGCGCAGGACCGCGACCGGGCAATGCGCGTGGCGGGTGACCGCCATGCTCACCGAGCCGAGCAGCTCACGGCGGACCGCTCCGAGCCCGCGGCTGCCGACAACCAGCATTCTGGCGTGCCTGGACCTGTCCAGCAGGTCCGGGATGATCGGTTCGAGAGTCAACTCGGTGCTGATGGCCAACGCCTCGCCCGCCGCGGCCGCCCTGGCCACCCGAGCGGCCTCGGTCAGCACCCGTTCCCCGTCCTTGCGCAGCCACTGCACATCGGCTTCGGTCAGCATGGCACCGGCACCGTAGCCGGGCTGAATGGCGACGGAGGTCACTATATGCAGCCGGCACCGATGCAACGCGGCGTCCGCGGCTGCCCACGCCGCAGCGTGGTATGAGGTCGCGGATCCGTCGACGGCGACCACGATCAGATCGGTCTGCCCAGTGCGTGCAGTCGAGTTCTCGGTCATCGCGTTCTCCTCGGTCCCGAATCGTTTCTTCTGTGTCCTTGCCGATGGGTCGGCTCGTCCGGCGCCATTCGGCCATCCAGCGAGCGCTGTGAATCGCTTCGTCGACCGGTTTGCCGCCGCGACCTGCGCCGATTCGTCCACCGTCGTCGCCGCTCTGGCGATTGTCGAGGGGGTTCTGCGCCCGGATCAGCGGATTACTGCTCCGCGGCCGCGATCGCCACAGGCGAACCGCGGGCTACGGACACTGTGCCCTCGAGATCACCTCTCCGTGCGCACCATCACGAACCCGACGGGTCCAGGGGCTGAACCACCTCGTCGAGCGGGCGACGCGGAGTGGCGGGAATCGGATCGGCACTCGGGATCGCGTAACCGATCCGAACGACGATCTGCGGATATCCGGTATCGTCCAGCACGTTCGCGCGGATGCGTTTCCTGGTGCCGGCCAACTCCATCGGCTCGCTCAGCGGACACGTCGCCAAACCGAGTGTCGTGGCGGTCAACAGCACCGCACTCGCGGCTTCACCAGCGCGCAACCGGGACAATCGGTCGTCACTGCTGGTGCTCAGCAGCAGCATCCGGTCAGCGGCGTCGACATCGCGCACCACCGCCTGCGGCAATCCCGGATTCGAGAACGGACGCACCGTCGGATCGGCGCCGTCCAGCACCGCGTTGCGCGCCGGGACCCCCTGCGGCGCCGCGTGCCTGCCACTCCACTGCGCGAGTTCGGCGCCGTAGGCGAGGTCACGGGCATGTTCCCACGCTGCCTGTTCGAATGCCCGCAGCAATTGGGTCCGCGCCGGTTCTTCATTGATGTCGCGCACGAGCACCCCGGTCGCCTCCCCTGCGGCGATGATGGCCTCGATGTGCGCGGCCGGCACCTCCCAGGAGCTGTAGCGACGGCGATCGGTGCTGCGGCTGCTGATCGCGCGCGCCAACTCGACATCCTCGGCCGTGAATGCGGCGGGATGGAACTCGACGGACGCGAGATGGTCAGGCGCGGCCGGATCCGGCAGCCGATGGATCGTCGTCTCCCAACCCTCCGCGCGGGCCGCGACCCGCAGATGATGCAACACCGCACCACAACTCAACAGCAGGTCGCAACCCTCCGGGTCGGTGTGCGGCAGCCTCCGACTCTCGTCGGCATACAGATGCACGGTCTCGTGCCCGAGCCGCCAAAGCCATGGCTGGGTGTTGTGCACCGACGGCGCTCGCGCCGCGAGCGCCAACACGGATCGCAGCGTCTCGAGATCGGGATGTGTTTTCGGCATCGCTAGCCTCTCATCGGGTTTCGTCCGGCAGGCCCAGGACCTGACCGGCGGTGGCACCACCGTCGAGCACGAACTCCGAGCCAGTCGAATACGTGGCCTCGGTGACCAGGAATCGCACCATCGCCGCGACCTCGTCCGGCTCACCGAAGCGAGCCAGCGGCTGATTCGCGGCCACAGACTCGTCCATGGCCCCGGTCATCGGCGTGTGGATGGGACCGGGATGTATCGAACACACACGAACGTTCGCGCGCCCCAATTCCAGAGCGGCGGCCTTGGTCAGACCCCGCAAACCCCACTTGCTCGCGACATACGCGCCGATACCCGCGTACCCGATCAACCCAGCAGTCGAAGAGATATTGACGATCACCCCGCCGCCCGCGGCCCGCAACCGCGGCGCCGCCAGATGCATACCAAGCCAGGCGCCGTAGAGGTTCACGTCCACGACGTGCCGGAACATCACCGGAGATTCAGTCTCGACGCCCCCGAAATCGATAATGCCCGCATTGTTGACCAACACCGCCAGGGGACCGAACTCCGCCTCCGCGTCGTCCAAGACCGCGCGCCACGCGCCCTCGTCGGTCACATCCAGCCGACGGAAGATCACACCCGAACCGAGCGACTCCGCCAACGCGCTGCCCTCGTGTTCGAGCAGATCGCCGATGACGACGGAAATGTTCTCCTTCGCCAGGGCGGATACGACGGCGGCGCCGATGCCGCGTGCACCGCCGGTGACGACCGCGCTTCTGCCTTCGAGTCCGGCCATGGCGATCAAGATCCTTTCAGCTGGCTGTGCCCACTTGTTTTCGAACTCAGCATCGCGCGAACCAACAGGCATCCGTGACGGCCGAAGGTCACCGATTACCGGGCACTCTGGCCACGATCGGCCCCGCGTCGACCGCCGGTCCGCCGCACGCCGATCCGACGAGCCGGGCATCGACCCGAGGCATGGACAAAGACCGGATCGAGGCTTCGCAAGGACCACGGCGAGTGTGGACGAAGGGTCGCCTCCAAGGGACTTTGGTCGGTACCCAGCGGCCTGCCGGATGCGTAGTGTCGACCGCGCAACTGCTCCCCTGGATTGGACACCACCATGATCACGGTGTTTCTGGTCGACGACCACGAAATCGTCCGTCGCGGTCTCGTGGACCTGCTCTCCGACGACCCGGAGCTGTCCGTCGTCGGCGAGGCCGGCGATGTCGCCCAAGCCTTCGCCCGGATTCCGGCGCTGCGGCCGGACGTCGCCGTACTGGACGTCCGCCTGCCCGACGGCAACGGCATCGAACTGTGCCGCGATCTGCTCTCGAAACTCGACGATCTGCGCTGCCTGATCCTCACCTCGTTCACCGACGAGCAGGCCATGCTGGACGCCATTCTCGCCGGAGCCAGCGGCTACGTGGTCAAGGACATCAAGGGCATGGAGTTGGCGAAAGCGATCAAGGAGGTGGGCGCCGGGCGCTCCCTGCTCGACAACCGCGCCGCGGCCGCCCTCATGCAGCGGCTGCGCGCGAACACCGAGGACGGCTCGCTGGCCGCGCTCACCGAGCAGGAACGCAGACTGCTCGACCTGCTCGGCGAAGGACTGACCAACCGGCAGATCGCCCAGCGCATGTTCCTGGCCGAGAAGACGGTGAAGAACTACGTCTCCCGACTGCTGGCCAAGCTCGGCCTCGAACGGCGCACCCAGGCAGCCGTCTACGCCTCCAAACTCCGATCCCGGCCGTCCGGGTCCAGCGCCGGCTTCTGATCATCGTCAGACTTACCGGTCTTTGATAGCGCACCTCTCGACAACCGAGCTTGCCGAATAGATCGCTTCAACGCGAAGTACCGGCCGTCATCGAATGCTGATCCGGACGTGCCGGACATTTATCTAGCATAGGCTTGCAGCATGGCCGCCTGCCCTGGACAGCTTGGGACTCGGGAGCAGTCGATATGACCGATGACACGTCAGCAGGCATGTACTCGGTCCGCGATACGCTTTCGCAACTGCGGCTGCGTGAGCTGCTGGGCGAGGTCAAAGATCGCATCGAGCAGATCATCGACGCCCGCGACCGGATGGACGGCTTGATCGAGGCGATGCTGACCGTCACCTCCGGGCTGGACCTGGATCGCACCCTGCGCACGATCGTGCACACCGCCATCTCCCTGGTCGAGGCCCGCTACGGCGCGCTCGGCGTCCGCGGCCACGACCAGCAACTCACCCAGTTCATCTACCAGGGCATCGACGAGCCGACCCGCGAACTGATCGGGGATCTCCCGCAGGGTCACGGGGTGCTCGGATTGCTGTTCAGCCAGCCCACACCGATCCGGCTGGACAACCTCGCCGAGCATCCCTCCTCGGTCGGATTTCCCGCCCACCACCCGCCGATGCGCACCTTCCTCGGCGTGCCCGTCCGCATCCGCGACGAGGTCTTCGGCAACCTCTACCTCACCGAGAAGGCAGGCGGCCAGCCGTTCACCGAAGACGACGAGGTCATCGTGCGGGCCCTAGCCGCCGCGGCCGGTATCGCCATCGACAACGCCCACCTCTACGAATCCGCCCGCACCCGGCAGGCCTGGATCGAAGCCACCCGCGACATCACCACCGAATTCCTCGCCGCAACCGACTCCGATCAAGTTCTGGCTCACCTGGTGGACCACACCTGTCGGCTCACCTGCTCCGAGCGGACCTTCCTCGCGGTCGTACCGGACCCAGAGAGCTGCCACGAGGAGATCACCGAACTGGTGATCACCCACGGCGCAGGCGCCCGCAACGGTCAATGGCTCGTCGAACTGCCCTCCGGGGACAGCACCATCGCGACCGCGATCCGGGCGCACGCCCCCCAACGGCTCGACGACTCACGCCGCGCCGATCTCGGCAAGATCTTCCCCGAGGCCGGGCCTGCACTGGTACTGCCCATGCAGACACCCGACTCCACCGTCGGTGTCCTCATCGCGTTACGCAGCGTGGAGTCGGCGCCCTATGACGACGAGACCTTGAAACTGACCTCCGCCTTCACCGACCAGGCGGCGCTGGCGATGCAACTGGCCGACGCCCAGCAGCGCGTGCGGGAGCTGGACATCCTCTCCGACCGCGACCGCATCGCCCGCGACCTGCACGACCACGTGATCCAGCGACTGTTCGCCGTCGGCTTGAGCCTGCAGGGAACCGTCCCACGCACCCGCGTTCCCGAAGTACGCGAACGGATCACCGAAGCGATCACCGATCTGCAAGACGTGGTGCAGGAGATTCGGACCTCGATCTTCGACCTGCACGGCGGCGAGGGGCACAGCGGGCGGGTACGGCAACGCATCGAGGAGGCGATCCGCCAGCAGACCGCCGCCAGCGACATCCGAACCTCCGTACACATCGCCGGTCCGCTCTCGGTGATCGATCCGGAGTTGGCTGATCATGCCGAAGCCGTTGTGCGCGAGGCGGTCAGCAACACCGTCCGGCATTCCGGCGCGGAGTCGGTCTCGGTCGAGATCACCGTGGCCGACGACCTGACCATCGTCATCGAGGACGACGGGTGCGGCATGCCCCGCGAGGTCACCCCCAGCGGTCTGACGAATCTGGCCCAGCGTGCCGAACAAGCGGCCGGGACCTTCTCCGTCACACCAGGTAACGGCCCAGAAGGCAAACCCGGCACTCGGCTGTGCTGGAAAGTGCCGCTGCGCTGAACCGATAGCAGGACGGCGGGACTTCGCCGCCGCGTTAGCCGGACGGTGCTGTGCGGCTTCCGTCGACACCGCCGTCGGGCCCCGGCTGAGCAGCTCGTACAGCGGCCGCAAAGCGTTCAGGTGAGCGATGGCATCCGCTAGCAGCTGAGCGATCGAGCGCTCTTCGATCGGCGTGGGGGCCGCTGGCTCGCCGCGCCGAGTCGTCGAGCCAACATCGAGCAGGTCCACAGCGGCGGCCGACTGTTGGCGCTGCCCGGCAGGAACGCAAATCGAGATCATGATCGAGTCTCCGTCCGGCCACCCGCCGCCGACGCGGGCGCCAGCTGAGCGACCAGCCAGTCGCGGGCGAGTTCGGCGACCTTCTCCAATGCGCCCGGCTCGGCCAACAAGTGTGTGGCGTCGGGCAACACAGTCGGTGCGGTTTCGCACGACATCTCTTGCACCGCCGTGCGATGGAGCCCCAGCACTAAATGGTCGTGCCCCACCCACGACCAGCAACGTCGGTGCGCGGACCACCGCGAGTTGCCGCCCCGGCGAGATACGGCCGGCCGCCACGCGACACCACCGCGGCGATAGAGACGCTGGGATCGGCCCCGGCCCGTAGCGCAGCGGCGGCGCCCGTACCGGCCCCGGAGTACCCGATCCGCAGGCCGGCGATGTCGGGTCGACCGGTCAGCCATCGCATGACATCGAGCAGTCGCCGCGACAGCAGCTCGATATCGTAGACTCGTGACCGGTCGATCTCCTCCTCGGCAGTGAGCTTGTCGAAAACGAAGTTGGCCAGCCCGGCTCGGTTCAGCACCTCGGCAACGAATCGGTTGCGCGGGCTACGACGGCTGCTGCCGCTGCCGTGTGCGAACATCACCAGCCCGAGCGGGTTCTCCGGAATGGTGAGATACCCGGACAGTTCGCCCTAACCGAGCGGGAACTGGATGTCCTCATCACACAACGGCGGATCGTCCACCGGCATTTGGGGGAACTCGCTGCGGTCTTCCGCAGAACGAAGAAGCAGGTCGACCTCGGCGTCAGCGACTTGGCCGAAATTGTGGTACCAGCCGCCGACAGCGCCGAACCACGTGGCCATCTCCAGACAGACCACCTCATCGGCCACGTCCTGCAGTATCGCCAGCGTGTCCCGGGGAGCCACCGGGACGGCCAGCACAACGCGCTGTGCGCCTTGTTCCCACGCCACCTGGCAGGCGGCGCGAGCCGTCGCGCCGGTGGCGATGCCGTCATCGATGACGACCACGGTTCGACCCAACAGCGGGATACGCGGGTGAGCACGCCGCAGCCGCTCGGTCCGCCGTCTCAATTCGGCGCGTTCACGACGCTCTATCTCAGCGATCTCCTCGCGGGTGAGTCTTGTGTAACCGAGGACCACGTCGTTGATCACTTGGACGCCATCTTCGCCGATCGCGCCGAAAGCGAGTTCCGGCTGGTATGGGACACCGAGTTCACGTACCACGAGCACGTCCAGTGGTACGCCCAGCACCCTCGCGACCTCGTAGGCCACGGGAACACCGCCACGCGGCAGGCCCACCACGACAACATCCTCATCCCGCAGGTACTCCAGCCGTTTCGCCAGGCGACGCCCGGCGTCACGGCGATCATCGAAAAGCATCGCCGACCTCCTCTCTGGTCCAGCGTTGCCGTCCTCACCTCGTGACGGCAGGTCCGATCGTCGCCGGGCGGAGAGCCGTTGGTCCTGCGTAATCCAGGACAGCGGCGAGGGGTGACCGCCCACCGCACCACTTAGGCCCGGCGCGGGTGATGGCGCGCGGCGCAGTGCTGCAGGGTCCCTGGCGACACAGGACTTTGGTCCTCAGGCAGGACTGCCAACAGCCATCGCAGCATCGATGCGATCGGAGCCATACTCAACTGTGCGCAGCTGACTTAGGTCGAGCGCACCGTGTGCCCTTCCGGCAGCGGCGCCGAGGAGCGATCATGCACGAATTCGGATTACCGGCTTTGTACCATGTCCCTGCCGACGCGAACCTCACCGACTTGATCGAACGCAACGCCGCACGGCATCCGGACCTGACCGTGATTTCTCGCAAAGTGGGCGGTCGTTGGCGTGATGTGACAGCCGCCCAGTTCCGCAACGAAGTGTGGGCGACGGCGAAAGGATTGATCGCCAACGGCATCCAGGCCGGGGATCGGGTGGCTGTCATGTCCCGAACCCGGTATGAGTGGACGCTGCTGGACTTCGCGATCTGGTGTGCGGGTGCGGTCACGGTGCCGGTCTACGAGACCTCCTCCTCCGAACAAGTGCAGTGGATCGTCTCCGACTCCGGCGCGGTCGCCGTCGTCACCGAGACCGACAACCACACGGCCGTGGTCGCAACCGTGCGCGACCAACTGCCGAAGTTGACCCATACTTGGCAAATCGACGCCGGCGCCGCTGCCACTCTGACCACGGAGGGCACCCGTATCAGCGACACAGCCGTGGCCGAGCGGCGAGCCACTCTGTCGGCCGACGCCCTGGCGACGATTGTGTACACCTCCGGAACCACCGGCCGCCCGAAGGGCTGTCAGCTGACCCACGGCAACTTCCTGGCCGAATTGGGCAATATCACCGCTCGGATGCCGACGCTGTTCCGTACCGGAGAGTCCTCGGTGCTGTTGTTCCTGCCACTGGCCCACGTGCTCGGCCGGATCGCCGAGGTGGCGGCCGCGTACGTCCCGGTCGACCTCGCCCATGTCAGCGACGTCAAAGATGTCACCGCGGAACTCGGGGCGTTCCGGCCGACACTGATCCTGGGCGTGCCGCGCGTCTTCGAGAAGGTGTACAACACCGCTCGCGTCCGAGCCCAACTCGCCGGCCGGGAACGGATCTTCGACTCGGCGGCCGCGGCTGCCATCGCCTACAGCCGCGCCCTGGACACCGGGCGGCGAATCGGGCTTCCGCTCCGGGTCCGCCATGCACTGTTCGACCGCCTGGTCTACCGACGGCTGCGTACCGCGCTGGGCGGGCGCGCTACGCACGCCATATCCGGCGGCGCGCCGCTCGGCGAACGGCTGGGCCACTTCTACCGCGGCGTCGGATTCACCGTGCTCGAAGGTTATGGGTTGACCGAGACGTGCGCGGCCGCCACGTTCAATCCGGATGACCGGCCGAAGATCGGTACGGTCGGCCAGCCGCTCCCCGGTTCCTCCGTCCGCATCGACGACGACGGCGAAATACTGCTGCGAGGACCGAATGTATTCACCGGATACTGGAACAACCCACACGCCACCGCCGACACGTTCCGCGGTGGCTGGTTCGCCACCGGCGATCTCGGCACGCTCGACGACGACGGATACCTCACCATCATCGGACGCAAGAAGGAGATCATCGTGACCGCAGCCGGCAAGAACGTTGCCCCTGCGATGATCGAAGACCGCATCCGCGCCCACGCCATCATCGGAGAGGTGATCGTCCTCGGCGACGGCAAGCCGTTCATCAGCTGCCTGGTGACCGTCGATGCCGAGCACTTCCCCACCTGGAAGCAGCTCAATGGCAAGCCCGCCGATGCCACCATCGCCGACCTCGCCTCCGATTCCGACTTGCTCGCCGCCATCCAGGCCGCCATCGATGATGGTAACCAAGCCGTCTCCCAGGCCGAGGCCATCCGCAAATTCCGGCTGCTGCACACCGAGCTCACTGAGGCCAATGGTTACATCACCCCGTCGTTGAAGCTCAAACGCAACATCGTGCTCCGCGACTTCGCCACGGAGATAAGCGCGATGTACAGCGAGTGAACGCGACCGGCCCCACTTCAGCCACACCTGGACCCGTCTACCACACAACCTCAGAGATGACGCACGACGATGATGGGGCACTGTGCTGTATTCACGAGTGCGGAAGTGGTGGAGCGGGGCAGCATGCCCGTCGCGCCTTTGCGACCACGGCTGCCCACCACCAGCAGCTGCGCGTCCCGCGCTTCATCGGCCAGGCAGCGAACAGGACTGTCGCGCAGCAACACTCGTCGCACCGGCACCTCTGGGTATCGCTCGCCGAACCCGGCCAGGCTCTGTGCGAGCAGCGCGGTCTCCAGCTCGCGCACGGCGTCCCAGGTCGGAATCAGATTGGTCCCGCGTGTATCGCTCCACGCGTGCAGCGCGATCAACTCGACCTCGCGCCGGGAGGCCTCTTCGAACGCCAGGCGGACCGCCGGTATGCAATTGGGCGTTCCGTCCACTCCGACGAGGACCGGCTTGCCCGCGGACGCCGCATCCGTGGCCGGAGCCGAGCGAATGATCGCGACCGGGCAACGTGCGCGCCTGGTAACCGCTGTGCTCACCGATCCGAGCAATCCACGGCCGAACGCCCGGAGACGACGGCTGCCGACGACCACCATTCCCGACGATCGCGAACGATCGATCAAATACGGAAGGATCGGAGCGGCGATCAGTGCGGTTTCCACAGGTAGCGTCTCGTCGGGCGCAGCCTTCCGAGCCACCTCGAGAGCCTCGCCGAGCACTCGCTCGACGTCCAGGCTCCGCGCTGCGCCGGTGTCGGCCGAGAGTGCACTCGCGCCGAAGCCGGTCCGAACCGAGGTGACGATGCACAGTCTGCGCCGATACAACGCCGCATCCGCCGCCGCCCACGCCGCGGCGTAATAGGAGACGGTCGAGCCGTCGACGGCGACGATGGTCGGCCGATCGACCTGCCCCTGTGGTGGCGTCGTGTTGTCTGTCATGATATTCACCTGGAAGCCGCAGCTGCCCTACCTATCCTCGCCAATTGGTCTGCACATCCGGCTGTCGCTTCGCATCCCTGCGACCGCCCCGGATCAATCGCCTTCCGCGCCGCCGCGGAGAAACTGGCTCGGGGGAGGGACCACCGATGGGCCATCGGTGCCGGTTACTCGGGGCGCGGGCTTCGCGGCCGACCGGCTCGTCCGATAGTGCCTCGAGGAAAAGTGTGCCTCTGTGACTTCTTCTTGCACACGCAGTTCGTCGCGGGTCGCTATATGTGCGTCCGGCCCGGGGAATGTCAGTGCCCGATGCCCGGTATCGGTCCAATGCACCAGGTAAGGCGGCATTCCGTCCTTTCCGTGCACTTCCTCGATGAAACCGTGCCGAACCGCGCCGCCGACACTGCGACCTTCGACTATCAGCCAGTCCCCCACGTTCGCATGCATACCGCCCAACCTCCTCGGTTCCCGTCCGCACTCATCGTCGCAACGGGGCGAGTACCGCCGGTAGGGTCATTGGTCGCAGGCACAGGTCCTTCTCGGTGCAGCGTACGGCTATCGGTTATCCGCAGGGTGAGGCTGACACCCCAGTTTCTCGCGGGGCATCTGCACCATCGGGTGGAGGCTTCCCGTAGCGGGGCCGACAGCACCCGCCACTCAGGGCCATCGGACCCTAGGCGAATCGCGGCGGCCGGGAGAATGCTGAAAGCCATGGTCCCGAAGAGCGATTCACCGGCAGCGTCACTACACACCGCGCGCGAACGGTTCAACACCGTCGCCGAGAAGATCGGCACCTGGGTGCTGCCGACACCTCTGCGCACAATGTTGCGCGGCGGAACCGGCAGTGACAGGGTCGCGGCTGACGCAATTACCGAACGACTGGACGAAATGGAACACCGGGTGCTGCTGCTAGGTGACGCCGTGGCGGTTCTCGCCCGTGGGTTCGAACAATTGCCGAGCGATGACATTGATGACCAACGCCGGGCCGACGCGGCTCAGCAAGCCCACCGCATTCTCATCGCCGAGCATCTCACCACCGCGTCCGCACCGCAGTAGGCGTGTCGATAGCCGTGGATGTACCGGCAGCGGCATGGAAGCAGGCCACGTAACCGTCGTGGTCGCCCGGCTCGGCTGCCCGCACTATCCGGTGCCGTGCGCCGCTCATCGATCAGCAAGGGGTACCTGCGAGAAGCAGGAAGGAGTGCAACAGATGCCCACTATCAGCAATCCCCCTATCGTCGTCGGCGTCGACGGCTCCTCCGACGCGCTCGCGGCCTTGCGCTGGGCCGCCGCCGACGCCGCTCACCATCAAGTGCCGCTACACCTCGTCTACGCGATCGGAGTCCTGGGTGGCTTCGGATCGGGTATCGAACTCGGACAGTTCGATTTCGATGATTACTTGCAAGGTGTACGTCACACCTTGGAAACCGCCCGCGCGGCCGCCGTCTCCGTATCCGCGTCGATCGCCCAACTCGATATCAGCGCCGAACTGGTGGACGAGCCCCCGATCCCGGTCCTACGTGATCGTTCCAAGACCGCGCGACTGCTCGTCGTCGGCACGCAGGGGCTCGGCGCCATCAACCGCAGGCTACTGGGATCGGTCAGCACCGCACTGGCTCGGCACGCCGCATGTCCGGTCGCCGTCATCCCGGAAACCTCCACTCCATCCGACGGCCCGGTGGCGGTCGGCGTGGACGGCTCACCGAGCAGCGTGCACGCCGTCGAGGTCGCCTTCGACGAGTCCGCGTTCCGCGGCGTCGAACTCATCGCGGTGCACACGTGGTCGGACTTCCTGCGCTTCAGTTCACGCGCCGATATGCAGGAGGAAGGCGAGGAACTCCTCTCCCGAAGCCTGGCCGGATACGGCGAGAAGTATCCGGAGGTTCGGGTGCGGCGCATCGTTGTCGAGGACCGCCCCGCCGAGCAGCTACTCCAGATAGGCGAAAAAGCCCAGCTCATCGTCGTCGGCGGCCATGGACGCGGCGGCTTTCCCGGCATGACGCTCGGGTCGGTCGGTCAGGCCGTCCTGCACGCGGCCGAGGTGCCGGTGATCATCGCCAGGTCGGCGAGCTGACTGCTCATGCCGCAGGGAGCCGGTTGGGCTGGTTTTGCTCGCCCACGGCAGCAGCAGCGTCAGGAACACGTCTGCGTAAAGGAATGGAAAGAGGCCCAAAGACCCGGAGACGGTAACCAATTTCCCTACGACCTCGACGCTCATCGCGCGACAGTGGATATCGAGACCCGTGAAAGGAACCATCATGGACTGGCCTACTGCCGCCGTTGTCATCACCGCGATCATCGCGGCAATGGTCGTCGCGGCCACCTATCTATCGACTAGAAAGCCGTAAAGATCCGATGCTGTGGCATCTACCGAAACGGCGATCACCTCTGCGTCAAGTCTCGATATCTGTAATCGTCCGGACGTTTCGGGTGCAGAAAGGGCGAACACACCGCCCCCGCAGATATTGATCTGCTATGACGGCTTCGCCGGCGCTGCACGAGCTATAAAGGCCGCGGCACGCTGTTCGTACGCAGCCCGGCTATTGTCCTCTATGTCTCCCCGGGATTGCTACCCCATCATGTGCACACGGTGTCCGACGAAACACTCCGGCAGGAACTCGTCGAGGAAGTACGCTCGGCAGCTCGACACGACGCCATCGCCGTCGCCGAAGAAGGGGCAAGGCCGGCCAAGGAGGCTGGTCTCGAAGCCACAGTGCGAACCGTTGAGCGCGCCGACTCGCCAGCGGTCGCGATCCTCGAAGTGCCAGCAACGGAGCCTGTCGCGGCGGTGGTGATCGGACGGACGCATCGAAAAGGTCCTGTCCGAGCCGGACACACAAACCAGCGGATAAAGGCTTCGATCGCCGTCCGGCACCGATCTGTTGCCGTTCCTCCCACGATTGAGGGCCGATCGACTCTCGTCCGCGTGTGGCTGCCGTTGGACCCTGAACTGGCCGACGGGAACAACCCGTACGAGCGCACGAGAGGAGACGCAATGAAGGTCGAAGACGTTCTCGGCTCAGCGAAGGATGCCATGACGGTCCAACGGGTGTACGCCGAGCCCGTCGAGCGGGACGGCACCACCCTGATCGCTGTCGCCACCGTATCCGGCGGTGCGGGCGGCGGCACGGGCGCCGACAAGGCCGGACAGGAAGGGTCCGGCGTCGGATTCGGCCTGGGCGCCAAGCCCGTCGGCGTCTATGTCCTGCGCAACGGCCGACTGAGCTGGCGACCGGCTATCGACGTCAATCGACTCATCACCGTGGTCGGCGCCGTCACCGTTACGGCGCTGCTTGTCGGTGCACGAATCGCTCGGCTCGGCCGGTAATCATGCCACGAGCATCGCACGCCTGCCGTGTGATCAGCTGCTGGCCGAAAGGTTATCGCCCGCGTCGTCATGACTATCGGCCCTGCTGGGACCCGGACTGCTGAGCTGAACATACGAACAGACCCCCGACGGGAGGCACGAATATGCGATGGCCCGTTCTTCCGCTGGCCGCGGTGGCGGCGTTGGCGTTGCGGCACCGGATGTTGCGCTGGGGTGCCACCCCTGCCGAGGTGGCAGCCGAGTATCCCGGTGACACACTGGTTCCGGCCCCGACTGGCTGCTCGACCATGGCCACAACCCTCGAGGCGCCCCGGGAAACCGTCTGGTGTTGGCTGGTTCAGATGGGCGCCGACCGTGCTGGTTGGTACAGCTGGGACCGGTTGGACAATCGCGGGCGGCCCAGCGCGACACGGATTGTGCCGAAATGGCAGGACTTGCGCGTGGGCGACCGTGTGAATGCGACAGTCGACGGACGCATGTATTTCACGGTGGCGATCATCGATCGTCCGACGACGTTGGTGCTGCGCAGTGATCTCACGTTGCCCAGCGGCCGTCCTTTCGATCCTCGGGGCCCGCTCCCCCGGATGTTCACGCAAGGTGTGTGGGGCTTTCATCTCATCGAGCTACCCGGCGGACGCACTCGCCTGGTGGTGCGCACCATCGGACGGGATGCGCCCCGCCCTTTGATGGCGGTCACCGACTTCCTCGTCGGTCAGCCCGCTCACCTGATCATGCAGGCGCGGCAGTTCGCCAACCTGCGCCGCCGCCTCGGCGCCGCGGAGAACACACAGACGAGCGCGGGTGTCGTCTCCGATCACACGTGAGCCGGCGACAGCAATCCGGCTGCTTCCGGACGCCCCATGCAGGGACAAACGAGTCACGCTCCGCACTCGCGCGTCGGGGCGAACTGCCAAGGACGCCAGGCATGTTCATGTCATGGTGGCAGATTCCCCCGGCACCTGGCATCCATTCCGACCGAGAGTTGCTGCACGGAGTTACCAGCGTCTCGAACAGCGGGCCTATATGGTCGAGGCAGCGGGCCGCCACACAACCCACGTGTTCCAGCGCCGGTGTGCCCTCAGCGCCGGAGACGTTTATCTACCGCGACCACGACGCTCGCGGCCGCGGCGATGGCGAGGATGCGCAGCCAGGTGGCGGTGTCGAGGGGCGCGGTGTCGAACACGGTGTTCATGGCGGGCAGGTAGGTGAAAGCGAGCTGGCCGATCGCTTGTGCGGTGAGTCCGGCGATGACCCACGGATTGGAGAACAGGCCGATTCTCCATGCCGATCGCGTCAGGGAACGGCAGCTGAACAGGTAGAAGGCTTCGACCACGACGAACAGGTTCACCGCCGCGGTGCGGGCTTCGGCCAAGTCGGCTCCGCGGGTGAGTTCCCACTCGAACATCGACCACGAGCCGGCAACCAGCAGGGTGGAGACCAGCAGGATCCGCACGATCAGGGCGCGGGTGAGCAGCGGCTGTGCCGGATCGCGGGGCGGGCGGGTCATGATCCCGTCTTCTTCGGGTTCGAAGGCGAGCATCAAGCCCAGCAATACGGCAGTGGTCATGTTGATCCACAGGATCTGGGTCGGCAGTATCGGCAGCGTGGCACCGGCGACGATTGTCGGCCGCGTTCGGAAACTAGGTTGAGTCGATCGTTGGGGCGGATGGTGCCGATGCCAGCGGAAAGACGCGGCACACTATCTGGGTGTTGCGACTGCGAATGCTGGCTCCGAGCGAGATGACCGATGACGTGATCCGAATTCTGGAACAGGACGATGCCGTCAGCGGCCTGGCGGTGATGCGCGGCGCTGCGCTGCGGCCCAAGGGTGACATGCTGGTGGCCGACGTGGCGCGTGAGGCGGCCAACGACTTGATCCAGCGGTTGCGCGCGATCGGATTGCACCGGGTGGGCACTATCGAGATCGAGCCGGTGCGTACCTGGCTGTCTCGCAGCGGGTTCGATTGCGAGGTACGCACCCCCGGTAGCAGCGCAGACGCGGTGGTATGGGCTGATGTGGCCCAGCGCTCGTATGAGGAAACCGAGCTGAACTGGACCTATCTCAGTTTCATGACCTTCGCCACCGTGATCGCCGCGATCGCGATCGTGTTGGACAGTCAGATTCTGGTAATCGGGGCGATGGTCCTCGGGCCGGAGTTCGGCGCCATCGCCGCACTCGGAGTCGCGCTGGTACGTCGCCGATTCGCCTTGTTCGGGCTCGCTGTCCGCACGCTGCTGCTCGGCTTCGCCACCGCGATCGCGATCACCTTCACCCTCGCGCTGCTCGGGCGCGGGCTGGGCTGGATCACCGTAGAAGACGTCACCGGCCCGCGGCCTGGGACAGCCTTCATCTACACACCCGACAAATGGTCGTTCATCGTCGCCGTCGTCGCTGCCGCCGCCGGAGTGCTGGCGCTGACCTCCGCCAAGGCGGGAGGGCTGGCCGGGGTATTCATCTCTGTCACCACCGTGCCGGCCGCGGGCAATATCGCACTCGGCGCTGCTTTCGGTGTCGGGTCGGCCGTCTGGGGCAGCGCCCTGCAACTCGTGGTCAACCTGTCGGGAATGGCACTGGCAGGTTGGGTGACTGTGGCAGTGCAGCAGGCGGTGTGGTCACGGGTGTCGCTGCGGCGTGCCAAAGCGATGAGCACGCCGCGCCGGATGCTGTAGGCAGCAAGTGGTCGGTCCCGTAGCGATTGCCGCGAAATACCAATTGCCGGAGAAGTCGGTCTCCGGACTGTTGCGACGGCATCCCTGGCCTGTGGTCCGCCCCGCCTGAACACTTTCACGTGGTGGCAGACTTGGTCGCCGAGAACTTCTCAGGTTACGGCGGACCGCAGAGTTCGCCGTAGCCGCTGGCCCACGGGACGGGTCATTGCTGGGTGGTGACCCGGTGGATATACAGCAGTTCGTCGCCGACGGCCACGGCGGGTGGTTGGCGGGTGGCCGTGCGCAGGCGCTGTCCCTCGCGGACGATGCCGAGCACGATGTCGGGCAACTCCCTCGGGGTCAGGCCGATTTCGTGCGGTTCGGCGGGTCGCTGAGCGACAGCAAAGCCGTCCTCCGGGCTGAGCAGATCCTCTATCAACTCGACCACCCGCGGAGCGCCGGTAGCCACACCCATCAACCGGCCCGTGGTCTGCGATGACACCACCACCACCTCGGCACCGCAGCGACGCACCAGCTCAGAGTTCTCGCTCTGGCGTACCGCCACCGCGATCCGCACCGCCGGTGCGAGGTGGCGGGCGGTAAGGGTGGACAGCACCGCGGTGTCGTCGCGTCCCACAGCGACTACCACTGCCGCACTCCGGCTCACCACCGCCAGCTGCAGCGTTTCCGACGCGGTGCCCGACCCCCGCACCGTGACCACGCCGCGCCCGGCCGCAGCCTCGACTGCCTCCGGCGCGGTGTCGATGACGACGATCGATGATCGCCGAGCGCCCTCCTCGAGCATCGCTTCCACGGCCGCACGGCCTTTGGTGCCGTAACCGACCACCACTGTGTGTCCACGCACACGGCGCCGCCAGCACCGGATTCGCAAGCTTTGGCGCGAGTCCTCGGTCAGCACAGCCAATGTCGTGCCGACCAGCACGATCAGAAAGGACACTCGCAACGGGGTCACGACGAAGATGTTGACCAATCGTGCGGTCGGTGTCGCCGGAGCGATGTCGCCGTACCCGGTCGTCGACAGTGACACCGTCGCGTAATAGACACAGTCCAGCAGCGACAGCTGTCCATCATGGGAATCGGTGTATCCCTCGCGCCCTGAGTACACCACCAGCACGGTGGCCGTCAGCGCCGCCACCGCGTACCCAATCCGGCGGGCGATAGCCGCCAACGGGCTGCTGACCTGATGCGGTACCCGCACCACACCGACCAGACCGAACCCGGGACGCGACGCCAACACGCCTATACCCGAGGAACGCCGCCCCTGCGGCACCGGCCTCACCGCAGCCTGACCAAGGTCCGTACCGGCCTGCAGTAGATGTCTTGACGTGACCATCCCCGACACTGGGCCGCTGCCGCACTTCCGATCACCGAACCTCCCGGCCGCACACGCACCAACAACGCGCCGACCAGACTTCCCGGCACACCGCCGTACACCTTATCGCCGCCAACCCCCGCGCTGGACGCGATTGCCCATGCAGTGGCGCGCCGGATCTCGCCGCTGTCCCTGCAGCGCATGAGCTGACACGTCCTCTCATGCGCGGTACGGATAGCGGTGGTCCAACTCGATGTTCAGCTGAAGCACGTTCACGCGATGCTCGCCGAGGAACCGCAGAGTCCGCCTGCTGGTGTGTTCGTCTACCAGCATGCGCACCTGCTGTTCGGAAACGCCGCGCGCCTTGGCGACGCGAGTAACCTGGATGGCCGCGTACTCCGGAGAGATGTGCGGGTCCAACCCGCTGCCGCTGGCGGTGACGGCGTCGGCGGGTACCGCTGGGTCGATGGGAGCATCGCCATGGATCGGCACGATGCGGCCGGCCGAGTAACTCCGGCCCGGTTCTGCGCAGTCGACCCGCACGCCCCGATAGGTGTGCAGGAACGGCGTCGCCGGGCATGCCTGGTTCACGCTGACGACTTGCACCGGCTGCGATACATCTCCGTCGGAGTCGCGCGGGCCGATGATCGAGAGCACTGCGCCCACACCGTCTTTCGTGCAGAACGGACGGCTGCCGTCGACCCCCTCACGGTCGCCGACCTCCTTGCTTCGGGCACACACCGTGGTGAGCAGGCTCGCGCGTGCCGGGGCGTCGACGACGTCCTCCGGTCCGAGATTGCTCGCGGCGGTCGACATCGGATCGTACCCGTCGCCGGCAGCCGACGGACGGCTCTGGAAGTACTGCACCAGAGCGGCGCCGTCGGCATCGGTGAACGACTGCCCGATCAGGACGGAGCCCACGGTCGTTCCGTTCACCTCGACCAGCGAACCGTCCGCTTTCTCGCGCAGTCCGGGCAGCTGCGCGACCGCGAAGACCGCCAGGGGGTACACGATTCCGGTGACCACCGTGAGCGCCAGCAGCGCGCGAAGCGCGGCGAGATGTTGCCGGATCCAGGTCGAATAGCGCATATCAGGACATCCCGGGGAGGAATCGGACCACGAGGTCGATGAGTTTGACGCCGAGGAACGGCGCGATGATGCCGCCGAGCCCGTAAACGGTCAGGTTGCGGCTGAGCAACTTCGACGCGTTCGACGGCCGGTAACGTACGCCGCGCAGCGCCAACGGGATCAATGCCACGATGACGACGGCGTTGAAGATCACCGCGGACAGGATCGCCGACTGCGGACTGGCCAGCCGCATGATGTTGAGCAGGTCGAGACCGGGAAACAACGGCACGAACAACGCGGGGATGATCGCGAAGTACTTGGCGATGTCGTTGGCGATGGAGAACGTCGTTAGCGCGCCGCGGGTGATGAGCAACTGTTTGCCGATCTCCACGATCTCGATCAGTTTGGTCGGATCGGAGTCCAGATCGACCATGTTGCCCGCCTCTTTGGCTGCCGAGGTACCGGTGTTCATCGCGACGCCCACGTCGGCCTGCGCGAGGGCGGGCGCGTCGTTGGTTCCGTCGCCGGTCATCGCGACCAGCCGCCCGCCCTGCTGTTCCTTCTTGATCAGCGCCAGCTTGTCCTCCGGCGTGGCCTCGGCGAGGAAGTCGTCGACGCCTGCTTCGTCGGCGATCGCTCTGGCGGTCAACGGGTTGTCGCCGGTGATCATCACCGTGCGGATGCCCATCCGGCGCATCTCGTCGAAACGCTCCCGCATGCCCTGCTTCACCACGTCCTTGAGGTGGACCACGCCGAGCACCGCAGCCGCTCCATCGGTGACCTGACCGACCACCAACGGCGTGCCGCCTGCCGCAGAGATGCCGTCGACGGTCGCGCCGAGCTGGTCGGGCACCACACCGCCTCGGGAACGCACCCATTCGGTCACTGCGCTCGCCGCGCCTTTGCGCAACTGTCGGCCGTCCAGGTCGACGCCCGACATCCGGGTCTGGGCGGTGAACTCGACCCAGTGCGCGTGGGTCAGCTCGCCCGGCGTCCGCTCACGCAGACCGTGGGCCTGTTTGGCGTAGACGACGATGGAGCGGCCCTCCGGCGTCTCGTCGGCGAGGCTGGACAGTTGGGCGGCGTCGGCCAATTGGTCCTTGCTCACGCCGGGCACTGGGACGAAGTCCGTGGCTTGGCGGTTGCCGAGGGTGATGGTGCCAGTCTTGTCCAGCAGCAGCGTGTTCACGTCTCCGGCGGCCTCGACGGCGCGGCCGGACATGGCCAGCACGTTGCGCTGCACCAGGCGGTCCATTCCCGCGATGCCGATGGCCGACAGCAGTGCGCCGATGGTGGTGGGGATCAGGCACACCAGCAACGAAACCAGCACGATGCCGGTGACGCCGTGCACGTCCAGCGCGGCGGTGTCCGGCACCCCTGGGTTGTTCGCCTTGCTGAAGATCGCCATCGGCTGCAACGTGACGACCGAGAAGACGAAGATGATCGTCAGCGCCGCCAGCAGGATGTTCAGCGCGATCTCGTTCGGCGTCTTCTGCCTGCTCGCGCCTTCCACCAGCGCGATCATCTTGTCGATGAAACTGCGGCCCGGTTCCTGGGTGATCCGCACGATGATCCGGTCCGACAGCACGGTGGTGCCCCCGGTCACCGCCGAACGGTCACCGCCGGATTCCCTGATCACCGGCGCGGATTCGCCGGTGATCGCGGACTCGTCTACCGAGGCGATGCCCTCTACCACGTCACCGTCGCCGGGGATCACCTCCCCGGCCTCGACCACGACGTGATCGCCGCGGCGCAACTCGGGCGCGGCGACGGATTCTTCGACCATCCGCGCGCCCGGCGACCAATCGACCAGCCGCCGCGCGATGGTGTCGGTCTTGGCTTTGCGCAACGTGTCTGCCTGGGCTTTTCCCCGGCCTTCGGCGATGGCCTCGGCCAGGTTGGCGAAGATCACGGTGAGCCAGAGCCATACGACGATCGCCCAGGCGAAGAAGGTCGGGTCGACCAGCGCGAGAATGGTCGACCACATCGCGCCCAGCTCGACGATCAGCATCACCGGGTTGCGCCAAAGGGTGCGGGGATCGAGCTTGCGGACCGCGTCCGGCAACGAGGTCAGCAGCAGCTTCGGGTCGAGCACTCCACTCGGGACGCTCGTGCCCCGCCGCGGACGCGCGCGCACGGTCTGCGCGGCGACGTTCTCATCGATGACGGGACCGGACATGTCAGTGGATTCCTTCGGCGAGCGGCCCGAGTGCGAGCACGGGCAGGAAGGTGAGCGCGACCAGGATGACCGTCACGCCGACGACCATGCCGACGAACTGTGGCCGGTGCGTCGGCAGCGTGCCGATCGACGCGGGAGTGGTGCCTTGCCGCGCCAGTGAACCGGCAAGGGCGAGCACGAAGATGATCGGCAGGAAGCGACCGACAAGCATCGCCAGGCCCAGGGCGGTGTTGTACCACTCGGTGTTGCCGGTCAGGCCCGCGAACGCCGAGCCGTTGTTGTTGGCCGCCGAGGTGAAGGCGTAGAGCACCTCCGACAGACCATGCGGCCCGGAGTTCAGCATGCTCGCGCGCTGGCCGGGCAGCGCCACGGCCACCGCCGTGCCGACCAGCACGATCAGCGGGCTGATCAGGAAATACGACGCGGCGAGCTTGATTTCGCGCGGCGTGATCTTCTTCCCCAGGTACTCCGGTGTGCGCCCCACCATCAGTCCGGCAACGAACACGGTGATCACCGCCAGGATCAGCATGCCGTACAGGCCCGAGCCGGTACCGCCGGGCGCGACCTCGCCCAGCTGCATGTTGAACAACAGCATCAGACCGCCGAGGCTGGTGGAGGAGTCATGGGACGAATCGACCGCGCCGGTGGAGGTAAGCGTGGTCGCCGCGGCGAAGGTGGCCGAATTCGATACGCCGAAACGCTGTTCCACGCCTTCGGTCGAGGCGCCGATCGCGGTCGGCACGGTGCCGTGGTGCCGCAGCTGGAACACATTGGTCAACGTCACGCTGAGCAGCGCGATCGTGCCCATCACCGCGACGATCGCGTAGCCCTGCCTACGGCTGCCCACCATCCGGCCGAAGGTGCGCGGCAGCGAGAAGCTGATCACCAGCAGCAGGAAGATCTCCACCCAGTTGGTCCAGGTGGTCGGGTTCTCGAACGGGTGGGCGGAGTTGGTGTTGTAGAAACCACCGCCGTTGGTGCCGAGTTCTTTGATCACCTCTTGGCTGGCGACCGGGCCGCCGGTGATGGCCTGCTGGGTGCCGTTGAGGGTTTGCCCCACTTGGTCGTGCAGGTGGAAGTTCTGTATCGCACCACCCGCCACCAGCACGAGCGCGAACACGAATGCGATCGGCAGCAGGATACGCAGGGTGCCGCGCACCAGGTCCACCCAGAAGTTGCCGAGGTCGCCGGTGTGCCTGCGGGCGAACCCGCGCACCAGCGCCACCGCCACCGCCATGCCGACGGCCGCCGAGACGAAGTTCTGCACCGCCAGCCCAGCCATCTGCACCAGATGGCCCTGGGTGGACTCACCGGAGTAGTTCTGCCAGTTGGTGTTGGTCACGAAGCTGACCGCGGTGTTCCAGGCCAGCGCGGGCGTCATCTCGGTGCCCGGATCGTTCAGGTGCAGCGGCAATCTGTCTTGCAGGAGTTGGAAGAAGAACAGGAAGAGAATGCCGACCGCGGAGAAGGCCAGGACGCTGCGTGCGTACACCGGCCACGGCTGCTCGACGTCGGGTTGCGCCCCTATCACGCGGTAGACGAGGCGTTCGGCGCGAAAGTGCCGACGTCCCTCGTACACCCGGTACATGTAGTCGCCCAGCGGCACGTGCACCAGCGCGAGCGCCAGGATCAGTGAGGCCACGAAGACGACCCCGGCGGTTGTCGTGCTCACTCAGAACCTTTCGGGGAACAGCAGCGCCGCGACCAGGTAGAGCGCCACGCCGACGGCGAGAACCAGACCGATCAGGTTCGCGGTCACAAATTCTCCACCCCGCGCTGGACCAGCCCCAGCAGCGCGAACGCCACCACGGTGAGCACGGTGAACACGACGACCGACATGACTCGACAACCTCCATCCGCGCGCCATGCTTCGGCGCGACAGAGCGAGTGAAGCGCCCGTTCGGCTCTGCTGGTCACTCCCTGACGGTTTCTTGACGCCCCGGTTCATGGCATTTGCGGTTCGTTGACAGTCGGAGCGACGCCCGCAAGCAACGCGTCAAGGAATGGAGGTAGACCGTCAAAAGCCCGTAAAAATCGGGGTCCGCATGTGCGACGAAGGTAGAAGTGGAGGACCCGGCCCGGGGACTACGCCGGTGCGACCGGGAATCACCCGGCGGGTGGGAGGAGAAAATCGTCATGTCGGCAGTAGCCGTAGTCGTCTTGTTCATCTGCTGCGCGCTGATCATCCGCGCGCTCGGAACTCGAGAACAGGCACGCGCCCGCCAGATCGTGGTGATCGATGCTTACCGTGCGCGGCGGTGACGTGCGAGTGGCGCGGTCCGGACACCCGGCACAGCGCGCCGCAGCGACCTCGGTCGGTACGGCCGAGGAAGCTAAGCGCGCGATGATGAACAGGTGAAACGCGGTCAGCTGCGTATCTACCTCGGCGCCGCGCCGGGAGTCGGTAAGACCTACGCCATGCTCGGCGAGGCGCACCGACGGCTGGAGCGCGGCCGCGACGTGGTGGCGGCGGTGGTCGAAACACACGGCAGGCGCAAGACCGAGCAATTGCTCGCAGGCATCGAGCACATTCCACCGAAACCGATCGAGTATCGCGGCAGCACCTTCCCGGAACTCGACGTCGACGCGGTGCTGCGGCGCGCTCCGGCGGTGGTGCTGGTCGACGAGCTGGCGCACACCAACGCGCCCGGCAGCAAGCACCAGAAACGCTGGCAGGACGTGGCGGAATTGCTCGACGCGGGCATCGACGTGATCTCCACGGTCAACGTGCAGCATCTCGAGAGCCTCAACGATGTCGTCGAGCAGATCACCGGTATCCAGCAGCGCGAAACCGTGCCGGACGCGGTGGTACGCGGCGCGGATCAGGTGGAGCTGGTCGACATCACCCCGGAAGCGTTGCGGCGCAGGCTGTCCCACGGCAACGTGTATCCCGCCGAGCGCATCGACGCGGCGCTGCGCAACTACTTCCGCGCGGGAAACCTCACCGCGCTGCGCGAACTGGCGCTGCTGTGGCTGGCCGACCAGGTCGACGCCGCGCTGGCGAAGTACCGGGCCGACCACCGGATCACCGAGCTGTGGGAGGCACGCGAACGCGTCGTGGTGGCGGTGACCGGCGGCCCGGAATCGGAGACAATCGTGCGCCGGGCCAGCCGGATCGCCACCAAATCCAGCGCCGACCTGATCGTTGTGCACGTGGTGTGCGGCGACGGCTTGGCTGGGGTTTCCACCGAGCGGCTGGCCCGGCTGCGTGAGCTGGCGGCCAGTCTGGGCGCCTCGCTGCATACCGTCACCGGGGAGGACGTGCCCACCGCGTTGCTCGAGTTCGCCCGCGAGGCGAACGCCACCCAGCTCGTGCTCGGCACGTCGCGTCGCTCGCGCTGGGCGCGAATGTTCGACGAGGGCATCGGCTCCACCGTGGTGCAGCGATCCGGCAAGATCGACGTGCACATGGTGACGCACGAACAAGCCCACCGCGGGTTGCGGTACTCGGCGCTGCGCCCGCGCCGCCCCGTGGCCGCGTGGCTCGCGGCGGTTCTCGTGCCGGCGCTGGTCTGCGCGCTCAGCGCCGCCTACCTCAATGAAGTGCTGGATCTCGGCGGCATCAGCGCGGTGTTCGTCGTGGGTGTGGTCGCGGTGGCGCTGCTGGGCGGCGTCGTGCCCGCATCGCTCTCGGCGCTGCTGTCGGGCCTGCTGTTGAACTGGTTCTTCGCGCCGCCCCACTACAGCCTGACCATCGCCGAGCCGAACAGTTTCATCACCGTCGTGGTACTGCTGATCGTCGCCGTCGCAGTGGCGGCGCTGGTCGATCTGGCCGCGAAGCGAACCGGTCAAGCACGCAAGGCCTCCCGGCAAGCCGAGCTGCTGACCATGTTCTCCGGCGCGATACTGTACGGCGCGGATCTGCCTCGGCTGCTCGAGCAGATCCGGGAGGTCTTCGCGCAGCGTGCGCTCGCCCTGATGGCAGGTGACCAGGTGCTGGCCCAGGTGGGCGCCGATCCGCCGCGGCAGCCCTCCGAGGCGGACACCGTTGTCGAAGCGGGCGATGCCCGCCACTGGCTGCTGCTCGCGGGCCGTCCACTGGCCGCGGCCGATCGCCCGGTGCTCAACGCGGTGACCAACCAGGCCGTCGCCTTGGTGCGGCAGGCGCGTCTGGCCGAGGAGGCGGGCGCCGCCGCTGCCGTGCTGGAGGCCGATCGCCTGCGGCGGGCGTTGCTCTCCGCGGTCAGCCACGACCTACGTACCCCGCTGGCCGGAGCCAAGGCGGCGGTGTCCAGCCTGCGCAGCGACGACGTCGAGTTCTCTCCGGAGGACACCGCCGAACTGCTGGAGACGATCGAGGAATCGGTGGATCAGCTCACCGCGCTGGTCGGCAATCTGCTCGACTCCTCCCGGCTGGCGGTCGGCGTGATCACGCCGCAGCCGCGGCGGGTCTACCTGGACGAGGCGGTGCACCGAGCACTGGTGAGCGTCGGGATGGGCGCGCGCGGGTTGCGGCGCGCGGCGATGGACCGGGTCCGGGTCGAGGTCGGCGACGTCTCGGTGCGCGCCGACAGCGGCCTGCTGGAACGGGTGCTGGCCAACTTGCTGGACAACGCGCTGCGCCACGCGCCACGCGCGGGCACGATCCGGGTCACTGCGGAACGCACCGGCGACCGGGTCTCGATCGCTGTCGTCGACACCGGCCCCGGCGTGCCGCACGGCACCGAGGAGCAGCTGTTCGAACCGTTCCAGCGGCTCGGCGACCGGGACAACACCGCCGGAGTCGGGCTCGGACTGTCGGTGGTGCGCGGATTCATCGAAGCCATGGGCGGCACGGTGCACGCCGAGCCGACGCCGGGTGGAGGATTGACCATGCTGGTCGATTTGCCCGGCGGCGCCGAGCCGCAGAACGCGAACGGCACCGGCGGCGAGATCGCGCACGAGACGTCGAGCGCGGGTGAATGAGGTGCCGGTGACGACACAGGAGGCGGCGGTTGTGACGAAGACGCCCGAGGCGGTGGCGACCAAGGTGCTCGTCGTCGATGACGAACCGCAGATCGTACGCGCGTTGCGGATCAATCTCTCGGTCCGAGGCTACGAGGTGATCACCGCCGCGTCCGGTGGCGCGGGCCTGCGCGCGGCCGCCGACCGGCACCCGGACGTCGTGATCCTCGACCTGGGATTGCCCGACATGGACGGCATCGAGGTGCTCGCCGGGTTGCGCGGATGGACCTCGGCTCCGGTGATCGTGTTGTCGGCGCGCACGGATTCCACCGACAAGGTCGAAGCGCTGGATGCGGGCGCCGACGACTACGTCACCAAACCCTTCGGCATGGACGAGCTGCTGGCTCGGCTGCGCGCCGCGGTCCGCCGCGGCGCCACCGATCCCGACGCCTCGGCTCCTGTGGTGACCACCGAATCGTTCACCGTCGACCTGGCCGCCAAGAAGGTCACCAAGCACGGCGAGGCCGTGCACCTGACTCCCACCGAGTGGGGCATGCTCGAGATGCTGGTGCGCAACCGGGGAAAGCTGGTCGGGCGGCGGGAGCTGCTGCGAGAGGTGTGGGGCCCGTCCTACGCCACCGAGACCCACTACCTGCGCGTCTACCTGGCGCAACTGCGCCGCAAACTGGAGGACGACCCCTCTCACCCCCAGCATCTGCTCACCGAAGCGGGCATGGGCTACCGATTCCAGGAGTAATCCCTGCCAACCCGGATCGACTGCTGGACCTGAACCTGCCGAAATACGACGGTCCTCGAACAGATCAAAACCGACACGACATGTCATCGATCCCGGTCGTAGTTCTCACTACCTCCGGCCTGGAAGAACGCATCCTGTCCAGCTATCGGTTCGCGCCAACACCTACGTCACCAAACCAGTCGACCTCGACCGGTTCATGGACACGATCCAACAGATCGACGGCTTCTACATCTGAATCGCCGCCCTTCCCACCCACACCGACTCGAACTGCCCCGGCTGCCCACCGTTCTCATGCCACGACCAGCCGAGCGGGCCTCGGCATCTCGTCAAGGAACCGAGGGTGAGCGTCAGGATTTCGTCAAGATTACTGCGCGGACAGTGCGTCGGCAGGCACAGTGGCGGACGACGATCCGGAATCGGACAGGACGATGTCGACAGTCGCGCCAACACTGGTGACCGGGTTCGCACGCGTGCAGGCTCATGCTGCGGACGGCGAGTCTTGGTGGCTGCGGCGAAACCCTGCATCGCACCGATTCGGCAACCAGCCAGCCGAATCCGGCACCGGTCCTGACCCGCCGAATCCGTCGGTCCGAGACCGGACGGCGAGAACCGAGGAACCGATGGCACGCAGAGCCGACCATGCCGACGGACACGACTCGCCCGCGTCACGGACAGAGACCCGAGAGTTGCGTGCATTCCTGACCAGGTACCGCTACCTCGCACCGGCGCTGACCGTGGCGGTCGCGCTACTAGGGTTGCTCGTCGGCATCGGCGAGGGTGGCGTGTGGGCGATCGTGAGCGCAATCGGCCTCGGCGCAGTGACCGCGGCCGTCGCCTGCCTGGCCTGGGACTTGTGGCTGTACCCCTGAGGGTTTGACGAATCCTTATTGCGCAGGGCTTTCGTCCTTGACGGAATCCATACAGCCCAGCTCATAGGCTGGAAAATCGTGCACCCGACGCCTTGGCAGAACAGAAAAGCGCGACTCGAACAGCCCCACCAGACTGATCGGATATCACGACGGCGACGGGGTGGCGCACGTCTACGGCCTACTCTTGGAGGAAAGTGGCTGGGGGCCGCACTCCGCGGGAACTGTGTCTACCTGTGTGCCGCGGTCGGCTGCGTCATCACCTTTGTCCTTCTGTTTCAGCCGTGGCTGACCACAGGCACCGGCGGGACGGACGGCGTGATCCACGCGAACGCCTTCGGACGGATCCACGTGACCACCTTCTGGGTCGATCTCTGGGCGCAAACATCGGTACCCAATCCGAAAGCCAGTGGAACGTGGGGCATCCTCACCAGCGTCGCGATCATCATCGCGGTGTGCAGCGTGGCGGTCAACACGGTGACCCGCACCGCGGCGCTCACCCACCTGGTGATCGTTGCCATGGCGCTCGTCGCAATCTTCACCACCGCCACCGCGCTCTACCTGAACAGCAAGGGCGATGAACTGACGCGAGTGGTTTCCTATGCGACAGCCCGGGATCCGGGCACCCAGGTCGGATTGCTGATCCGGTGGGCCAGGGGCCACGACAACTATCCGGCACCTGGGTTCCGCCAAGTTTCCTACGCCACTCACAGCCTCACATGGTCTGCGATACTCGCCGTCGGAATCTCGCTGCTTTCCGCTATTGCTGTTATCCTACAAGGGATTCGAGGACGCAAGAATCACCGCTCAGGTCGAGGGTCGACAGCCTCGGATCAACAGGCGAAAACGTGATTTCGGTACCGCCCGCCGACGCGGCGCCCAGCTCCACCATCCAAATAGGGTTGTCCTGCCAGTCCCGGAACACCCTTGCTTGCCCGTCGGGTGCTCGAGTACCCAGTCCCGGCAGCTCACACCGGGACGGAGGCCGAATGGGCGCGGGCGATGTTGACGAGTACGGAAGTCACGACAGGTCCGATGCCAGGCGCCGGCCGGTAGAGTCCGACCGGACCGGATCGGTTACGTCATCGGAGTGACAACCGGCGCTGTCACGACTCCGTGACCGCCTCGGCGTCGGCGGCGACGTTCCGGACTCCCCGCGGACGCCCCGACCCAACCCACAGGCGGTACAACACCAGCGCGATGAGCAGCGAAGCGCCAATGGAGATGATCGGGCCGCCCCGGGTGAGGTGACCGCCAGGGTGAACCCGACCGCCAGCGCTCCGACGAGGTTGACAACGAACAAGCCGGTGCGGCGCTCACGTAGCGAGAAGCGGGACATCGCGATCAGACCGGACAGGAAGCTGACGAACACCGATGCGGCGTAGAACAGGACCAGTTCCTGGTCGCGTCCGCCGGCTGCGGTGATGACCGCGCCGGAGGCCAGCAAGAACACCACCACACCCCAGTACGGAGTGTGGTGGACGTTGATGCGGCCCAGCCGACTGGGCAGGATGCCGGTGCTCGCACCGCTCGCATGACGTTGACTCGCAAGGGCTTTGAGCAACCCGGGGCCGGCCTGGAACGAGGAGCTGGCCGCCGAGAGCAGCAGCAGCGCGGTCATGGCCTGAAAGGCGCCGAACACCGAGGCCGGCGCGACCGCGCGGGCGAGTTCGGTGATCTGGGTGGTGTCCTCGTGGAGGACGCCGATGCCCAGCCAAACCGATTGGGCGGTCAGTCCCAGCGTGATGGTCCCGACCACGCCCAGCGTCAGCCACAGCGTCACCTGGCCGAAGCGACGCCGGCCCGGGTCGTCGAGCTGCCCGAGCTGGGCGATCGCCGAAGAAGGGGCCTCGATGCCGGTGGCCAGCGCCATCGCCACCGGAAACGCCAGCGCCACAGCCAGCACCGGCGAATGCCCGGGGTCGGCGCTGGTGACGCCGGACGGGTGCGGCTGGGCGAACAGCCCGAAGCCCAGGACCGCGACGGCCAGCACGATAAACGCCACCGTCATGACCGCGAACACCGTACGGCCCACATGCCCGAACCAGGTTCCGCTGGCGACGGCGACCACCAACAGCAGCGCGATCGGCACCCGCCGCGGAGCCAGTGCGGGCACGAACGCGATGATCGCCGACGCCCCGGCCGCGGAGCTGATGGCGATAGTGAGTACGAAGTCCACGATCAACGCGCCGATAGGCACGAACGCCACGTCCTCGCCGAACGCCTCCCCGGTGGCCGCCGCCGCGCCACCACCCTGGGGATAGCGGGCCACCAATTGGTGGTAGTTGACGATAACCAGCACCACGATCGCGACGACCAGTCCCATCGTCGGCAGCAGGAGCGCGAGGTCGCCGTTCAGGGCGCGCAGCGCGGCCTCGATCGCGTAGGCAACCGAAGACACCGGGTCGGCCATCACAGCGAAGGCGAATGCGAACAGCAGCACAGGGCGGCTGTGCATCAACTGCGACAATCCGGTGTGCGTTTTAGCGGCTGACCTCATCGACGGGCCTTTCGGGAACTAGTACTCCAGCCGGACTTCGTTTTCACGGTGTGAGGTGGGATCGTCGCTGGTAGTGGCTGGTGCGGGCGCGGTGTTGGTGTCGGCGGCGCCATGTGGACCAGGCCAGGCGATGCCGGATACCGCGGATGGGGTGGATGACGAGGACGGCAAAGAGATGTCGGATCTCGTTGCGAGTCAACGGGATCAGCTTGTCCGCGGTCGGTTGTCGGGTGTCGGTGGGGGTGGTCGGGGTCGGTTCTGTGACGGCGAGGACGGTGAGGAAGGCGTGGGCCAGCATGGCCAAGATCGTCCAGCGCCGCCACGATCGCCAACGGCGGACCTGGTGCTGGTCCAGGCCGCACAGGCCCTTGCCGGTCTGGAAACTTTCCTCGATCGACCACCTACGCCCGGCGACGGCGACGAGCGTGTTCAGGGGCCCGGGATCGGGCGCATAGCAGTGGTAGTAGGCCAGTTCGCCGCTGCGGCGGTTGCGGCGGATCAGCAACCACCGATGCCCAGGCGCTGCGTCGTCGGTGTCGGGGTCGATGCCGATCCAGGCCCAGTCGTACTCCCGTGGGCCCTTCGCGCCGTCACCCGTCGTATGCGACTGCCAGCCGTGGCGAGGCACCTGCGCGGCCAGGTCGTCGGCGCGGATGCGGCCGGTCGTGGTACTCACGCGCCGATCGCAGGCGATCGCCAGGACATATCCGACACCGCGGGTTTCCAGTTCGTGCCGCAGCACGGGGTCGGCACCGTATACCTCGTCGCCGGTGACCCAGGCCGCGGCCACTCCGGCGTCGAGAGCGCGCACGATCATCTTCTTCGCCAACGCGGGTTTGGTGGCGAAGCCCACGTCCTCGGGGACCCCGGCCTCGGCGCAACGGTCACGGTCGGTGGTCCAGGACTTCGGCAGGTACAACTCGGTGTCGAGGAACGCGTGCCCGGCCGCGGTGGCGTAACCGAGATACACCGCGACCTGCGAATTCTCGATGCGTCCGGCAGTACCTGTGTATTGACGTTGCACCCCGACGGTCTTGGTGCCCTTCTTCAGGTCGCCACTTTCGTCGACCACCAGGACTGCCCCGGCGCTGCCGAGATGCTCGGTCACATAGTCGCGCAAGTCATCTCGCAGCCCGTCCTCGTCGACCACCGCTGCCGACAGCAGATGCTGCATCGCATCCGGACTCGTGTCGCCGGCATGCTCGGCCAGTGTCCAACAGTTCTTGTTCGGCAGCTCCGACATCATCCCAGCCAGCATCTTCGACGCGGTCCTGCGAGTCTCGACCCGGCAGAACCGCGAACCGACACGTGTCCTCAGATCATCGAACTCCCGCTCCCACCGGTCAGGGTCTACGCTGTCACCTGCGGCCACCGCTAATTCAGTTGTATCGCACACAAATACGACATGATCACGCGGTGGCCGCCCCACCGTCCCGGCCGCTACGCTTGGGCACTGGATGTCGATCCGGTGGTCACGGGCTCTTCCAATCCATACGATCCAGACATGAGCTTCGACATATTCGTGCAGGCATTCCGGGACGGCAACGCCAAGCCGATGCCGGCCGAAGCGTTTCTGGAGGTCTTCGGTCCTCACGTCGAAACGACGGAGCCGGACAACCGATACTGGCAGGTACACGCCCCGGACGGCGGCCGAGCCGACATCTACGCCTCGATCGTCGACCAGAGACTCGATAGCGTGCTGCTGAACCACTTCAGCACCGGAGACGTGCTCGACCTCGTCGTCGAATTCGCCCGCAAGGCCGGCGCGGTGATCATGCCCGTCGGCTGCCCGACCCTGCTCGTCGATGCAGGCCAGGGCCAGCACCTACCCGAGCCATTGCAAGACACCGCGCATCTCGTCGCCACAGGCGCCGATATCCTTGCAAGCTTCAATACGTGAGCAGGCACTACCACCGACGCCGATCACGAAGTCCGGCTGGAGTACTAGGCAAGGCTCAGCGATCGCCGACCAGACTTCCCGGCACACCGGCGACAGACTTTACCAACCCGCAGGCCAGGCGCACCGACAATCCGAGCGGGCGAGATCCGCTCAGGACGCGTGGCATGTCGCCCTGCCCCGGCTGGTCAACCAACGAAATCGGTGCGATACCCGCATAGGGGGCCGGACGAGGATCGGCGCAGAGCCCCGTTAGTCCGCCAGGCGAGACCGTACCGGTCTTCCGCGTGGTCGAGGGATCGTGCTGCGGCGCAGCTGCCCTCGCAGCAGCGCATTGTCGAACCAGGCGCGCGGAGAGGAACTCGAATCGAGGCAACTCGCCATCAGCGATGAAGGCACACGCATCAAAGGCAACGGCTCACAAAAGATCTCCCGAATCCGAATCGATTCCAATGCCGAGGGCCGTACCCCGCGAATCCGATTGCGGTTACGCTGCCCCGAACTGGGGGTCGGAGGATCGAATCCTCATACTCCAAACGACAAAAGGCCAGGCCACGCTGGCGTAGGGAGGGGGTTCCCGACCCCATGTCATCAATTAGCGAGGACCGTGTCATCACCATAAGGGGACAAAGGGACATCAGACAGATGAAAACGCGTTCTAGCCGTGGCGATCGGAGTGACGGTCTTGCTCGGAATGATGGCGATTCGCTCGTCAGCCGATCTCGATTCGATCAGCATCGGTGAGTTCGCCGCCCAAAGCCTCAACCTGACACTGCTGGCAATCGTCTTCGGCGCCTTGGCGATCGGGGTCGGCGCCGCGACCGGAAGGCGCGGCCCGGTCCTCGCTGGAACCGCGGGCGCCGGAGTGCTCGCCTACGCCGCCAACAGCCTCGCCGGTGTCATCAATGCCGACTGGCTGAAGTATCTCTCGCCGTTCCACTACTACATCGGCGGAGAACCGCTGCGCAACGGAATCCAATGGACCGCATGACCGCGCGTGCTGGTTTGACTGGGGGCGTGGTGGGAGTGGCATCGGCGCCGAGCCAGATCGCTATCGAGTGGCCGCGCACCGAAGTGGTGGGCACGACGATGGTGGCGCTGCCGGGCATCCCGTCGTGCATCCAACCGACTTCCGCTATCGATATCCGGCGGGTGCGGCTGGGTTCCAGGGTGATTGTCGCGGTGACTGCGACCTTGGTTGCGTCGTCGATTCGGATGCGTTCGGCGGCCACTGTGTAGTCTTCGTGGCCCGCTGCCGCCGCGACCGGGATCGCGACGAGGCATGTGAGGATGGCCAGGATCCGGATGGCGGATTCCAGGCGATCGGTGCCGCGCACCAACGGGTTGGGGCTGCAGGGATTGATCTGCATGACTGTCAACCGAATCGAGCGCAATCGGGACATCCGTTGTCACCTCCGGGTGTCGGGTTCGGCGTACGCCGGTGCTCGATCGCTCGCCGCCTCATGGCCTGTTCGGGGCCGAACTCGTTCGGCCATGCGGGGAGGGGCTGATCAGGTCAAGAACCGGTTCAGGTGGGCGATCGCCTCGACGGGATGTTGTGCCTGGATGGCCTGGTAAATCGGCTCGAAGTGCCATATTCCATCGGTGCGGGACACCTTGCCCATCACCAGGCCGGTGTGGGATGCCTCTGCGCTGAGGTCGTGACGGGCGATCTCGGCATCGGAGATGGTGTCGACCACCCGGCAGAACGCGTTCTCGATCTGGCCGAAGGTCTGCCCGGTGTAGCAGGTGACGAGGAAAATGACGGCGGTCACCTGCGGTTGGATGCGGCTCAGATCGACGGTGATGACCTCGTTGTCGCCCTTGCCTTCCCCGGTGGTGCTGTCACCGAGGTGGCGCACCGAGCCGTCTCGCGAGCTGAGTTGCTGGTGATAGACCACATCGGTGATCTGCTTATCGGCGAACAGCAATGCCGCCGCGTTCAAGTCGATGTCTTTGGCGTTCAAGCCGAACCAGCTGCGCCGGACCGGATCCCATCCCAGCGCCATGCGCAGGTGCTCCAGCCGTGCGCTGTTGTGATCACTCGATGTCATGAACCTGGTTTCCTTCGCGTACGGCGGGACGGGCGTGAATATCCGGACGGTCCCTCATGAAAGGGCAGACGGCAGGGAGCCGGAACTGGTGCGGCTGTGGGGTGAGAGTCCGGGGTCGAGCGCCAGCGGCAGCGGCATCGGTAAGGGTCAATGGCCGTGAGCCAGTGATCATGGTGGCGTGCGTATGGAAGCTCGGAACGACAGCGGCGTCTGCGGCCGTCGCGACGATGCCCGAGCATGGACAGCCGACGATGGCGTCGGCGAGAAACCCCGGTCCAATCAAGATGTGGACTCCGGCAGGTGCACAATCAGCTCCTGATCGCCGTATGACTCAACCCACCATCAGGGTCGAGTTGCCGACCAGACTTCCCGGCGCACCACTAGTGCGTCGCGCCTGAAATTAGGCCAGTAAGTATGTAGTCTGTTTCTGTGTCGCATCGTGGGCCTTCTGCTGTCGAGATTGTGCTGTCGGATGTCGAGCGTGCCGAGCTGGTGCGCAGGTCGGTGTCTGGGGATCGGCGTGAGGCCGAGCGGGCGCGGGTCGTGCTGGCCTGCGCCGAGGGGATGTCGAATGCCGGTGCGGCACGGGATTTGGGTCTGGCTGTGGGGACGGTCGCGAAGTGGCGGCGCAAGTTCGCCGCCGAGGGTTTCGCTGGGCTGCATGATCGCGGCCGTGAGGGGCGGCCGAAGGCCGAACTGGTGTTGAGCGATACCGAACGCGCGCAACTTGTTTCGTGGGCCAGACGGGCCAAGACGGCCCAGTATCTGGCCATGCGGGCGAAGATCGTGCTGGCTTGTGCCGAGGGTGCGACGAACAAGCAGGTCGCCGCCGACCTCGGTGTGGATGAGTCGAGTGTGATCCGGTGGCGGGGACGCTTCGTCGCTGACCGGCTCGATGGCCTGGGCGACGAGCCGAGGCCGGGTCGGCCGCCCTCGATCCTGCTCGACCAGGTCGAAGACGTGGTCGTCGCGACACTGGAAACGTTGCCCGGCAAGGACACTCACTGGTCGCGTGCCTCGATGGCCGAACGGACCGGGCTGTCGAAATCGACCATCGGCAGAATCTGGCGGAAATTCGATCTCAAACCGCACCTGCAGGATTCGTTCAAGCTGTCCACCGACCCGCTATTCGTGGAGAAAGTGGTGGATGTCGTTGGCCTGTACCACAATCCGCCCGAGAAGGCGATAGTGCTGTGCGTCGACGAGAAGAGCCAGATCCAGGCCCTCGACCGCTCGCAGCCGGTGCTGCCGATGACCATGGGCACGCCCGAACGCCGCACCCATGACTACCTGCGCCACGGCATCACCAGCCTGTTCGCCGCGTTCAACATCGCCGACGGCACCGTCATCACCGAACTCCACCGCCGCCACCGCGCCGCCGAGTTCAAGAAATTCCTGGCCACCATCGACAAGGCCGTGCCCCGCGAACTCGACGTCCACCTGGTCTGCGACAACTACGCCACCCACAACACCGCCGAAATCAAGACCTGGCTGGCCCGGCATCCCCGCTTCCAAATCCACTTCACCCCCACCGGATCGAGCTGGATGAACCAGGTCGAACGCTGGTTCGGCCTGCTCACCGACAAACTCATCCGCCGCGGCGTCCACACCTCCGTCAAGGCCCTCGAAGACGACATCACCGACTGGATCCAGACCTGGAACGACAACCCTCGCCCCTTCCGCTGGACCAAGACCGCCGACGAGATCCTCAAATCCCTCGCCGACTACCTCGTCAAAATCAACCCGCCAGCCCCCAAAACAAAACAGTAACTTACTGGCCTAATTTCAGGCGCGACACACTAGTAAAGATGCCGTAAACCTGCGCCCGAAGCAAATGGCATCCCGTCGGTCGAGGCGGGCGCTGGCGGCGACGTCCGGCAGTGACCGACGGGGCCCGACACCGAGGAGGGCCCGAGAATGCCATGCGGGCCGTGCAGCAGTCCGACCGCGCGTTCGCGTACCCGAGTAGATGACCAGCGTCGGCGGGTTTCATTGCCCGTGATAAGAGAATTGCCCTGTCATGGCCGGCTCTTGTACACCACCGAACGAACCCTCCTGGAGGATCACGCAGGAGACCTCGGGGTGACGGAGCCGGACACGATGACTCGAGAAACTCCACAGCCGGCACCCGGGCCTGTGGGCGCGCGCAGTGCTACCGCAGTCCCGCGTCGGTAACCTGCTGGACCCGCAGCTGGTCCACCTGGGCGGGTACTCCGCCGGCGGACACCTGGCCGCCTGGATCTGCGGCCGGCGCGGCGCAGCGTCGGTGAAGACCGCCACAGAGATACGTATCCGCAGCGTCACCCTCATGGCCGCCGTGCTGGACCTGGAGTTCGATGTGACCAACGGGCGTGATGGGTTTGTGCGGAAACTGCTCGGCGGCTCACCCAGCGAGGTGCCCGACCGCTATGACTTCGCCTCACCCATCGCTCACCTGCCGACCGGCCTGCGCGTCACCGCCGTGCACGGCGACACCGACCGCGTGGTAGCCCTCGAACACAGCCGCCGCTACATCAGCGCGGCGACTCGCGCCGGCAATGCCGCCGAACTGCGGGTGCTGCCCGGCACCGGCCACGCCGAGTTCACCGACGCCACCTCACCGGCCTGGGCCATCGCCCGAACCGCGATCCTCGACCACGTCCAGTACCTACGCTGAGCCGTGGGAACCAGTCCGCGCTGACACACGACTGTGCTGACACGGCATCGAACATCGAGCTGGGCAGCCGGGGTGGCGCATCTCAGTGGTTGTCGCGCGATCGACGGAACTGGGTCGGTTTGCGTGTCCGGGGGTCTATACGGCATCTTTACAGGCGGAGCGCCGGGAAGTCTGGTCGGCAGACCCGGCCCGGGTTCGGGTTCGGGCCGACCAGTGATGGGCGCACCATGATGCTGCAGCGAGCGAGAGCCATACGACGCAAAACCTCGGGTTCGAGGACGTCGGGTGGCGTCTCTGATTCCGGTCCACCGGCCAACGCTGCCCACGTGTGCATTACCTGTGGTCCTGCCTGTGCTGCTGTAGATCCCCGCCGCGGTATGGGGCTGCGGCCGGTTGCCCAGTGGCGCGGACGTGCCGCCGCAGGAATTCAGGACAGGCGAACTTCGACGTGACTGCCCCCGAGTCCCGGCTACCTTTGTTTGCGCGTGGTTCCTGGCCTGAGACGCGGCGGGTCGCGGCGATCTTGCGGACCGAGACCGCTGGTGGCGTCCTGCTGATCGTGGCCGCGGCCATCGGATTGATCTGGGCCAATACGCCGTGGTCGGACGCGTACGAGAGGCTGCGCGACTTTCAGCTCGGTCCCGAAAGCCTGCATTTGCATCTTCCGTTGGAAGCGTGGGCGGCCGACGGGCTGCTCGCGGTGTTCTTCTTCGTGGTCGGACTCGAGCTCAAACGCGAGTTCGTGGCCGGTGATCTGCGGGATCCGCGCCGCGCTGCGCTGCCCGTGGTGGCGGCGGTCGGAGGAATGGCCGGCCCCGCCCTGATCTTCATCGCGTTCAACCTCGGCAACGACGGCGCGGTGAACGGATGGGCGATTCCCACCGCTACCGATATCGCGTTCGCCCTCGCTGTCCTCGCGGTCGTCAGTTCGCATCTGCCGACGGCATTACGGACCTTCCTGCTCACCCTCGCGGTGGTCGATGATCTGCTCGCGGTGACCGTGATCGCGATCTTCTACACCGACGAACTACATCTGCCCTACCTCGGGCTCGCGGCCATCCCACTGGCCGCCTTCGCTGTGGCGGTGCAACGCAGGATCCGCTCGTTCTGGATCCTGGTGCCACTTGCCTTGCTCACCTGGTGGCTGGTCCACCAGTCCGGCGTCCACGCCACCGTCGCCGGGGTACTGCTCGGCTTCACCGTTCCCGTGCTCCACAAACCCCGCGACGACGATCCGCGAAACCCGGCACGCCGAGGACTCGCCGAACAGTTCGAGCACCGCCTGCGGCCGATCTCCGCCGCCGTCGCGGTGCCGGTGTTCGCGTTCCTGGCCGCAGGGGTCACCATCGGGGGGCTGAGCGGGCTGGTCGAATCCCTCGCCGACCAGGTCACACTCGGTATCGCCGTCGGGCTGGTATGCGGAAAAGCGTTCGGCATCCTCGCCACCACTTATCTGACCGCGAAGCTCACCCGCGCCGAACTCGATACCGACCTGCGCTGGATCGACGTGGCCGGGGTCGCGCTGCTGGGAGGGATCGGATTCACCGTGTCGCTGCTCATCGGCGAACTCGCCTTCGCAGGCGAACCGCTGCGGGAGGATCACGTCCGCATCGGGGTACTCATCGGCACCCTCACCGCCGCACTCCTGGCCGCGGTGGTGTTGCGGCTACGCAACCGAACCTACCGGCGCATCGCCGAAACAGAAACCCGCGACGACGACAACGACGGAATACCCGACGTCTACCAGCACCACCCATAGCGGCGGAAGGGGCAGCTTGCTGCGACGATGCTCGCGGGCGTTCACTACCCGACATGTTCGCTCTCGTCCGAGCGCATGCCGGCGTGTCGGACTGTGGTGCGTACGAGGGCGGTCATTGTCGACATGGAGCGATGAGGACCGGGATGCGGCTGGCTTGCAGTACCGCTTGACTGACCGAACCGAGCGTGGCGCCGGTAATTCCGCCACGTCCGCGGCTACCGAGTACGACCAGTTGCGCGTGCCGGGACGCTTCCTGCAGCCGCTGCGCCGGGCGGCCTTCGATGACGACTCGATCTACGCAGACATCCGGATACTTGTCGGTGAAGCTCGCCAGGGCTTCGTCGAGAACCGCCTCGGCTCGCTGCTGCGCTGTGTCGGGCGGCGTGGTCGCCCCATTTCGAGCGGACCATGTCGTTACCGCCACCAGCCCTATGTTCCTGCTCGTCGCTTCGTCGAATGCGATCGCGACCGCGCGAGTGCTACAGCGCGAACCGTCTACGCCCACCAGTACCGGAAGGTGTGACGACGGCGGCATTATCGCCGCGGCAGCCGGGATGACAGCGACCGGACAGTCGGCGTGCTTGATCAGACCGACGCCGACGGACCCGAATAACACGCGCTCCAACGGATCCAAACCTCGAGCGCCGATGACGAGCAACTGGGCCGCTGCTGAGCGAGCAGCCAAGGCCGCTACTGGTGACGGTAGGTCGAGAAAGGTCGCAACCTCGACACCGGCGGGGAAACTATCCAACTCGCTCACGATTCTTCGTCCGCGGCCCAGGACGGACTCACCGATCTCACGGAATGCGCTGATATCGAACAGCAAAGAGCCGATTACCGGTAGGGCGTGCACCGGTACACCGATGGCATGCACAAGATGCAGTGGCGCCTTACGGCGCGCCGCCATCGCCGCACCCCAGCGGATGGCAGCAAGCGACGCGGGAGAGCCGTCGACACCGACAACGATAGGACGACGCACGGTCACAGATTGTGGCCCTTCGAAGCGGGACGAGACGCGCGGTAGGCAGGGTAGCTACTCATCGGCTGTTCGGCTCGGCGCTACCTTGATACCGATCAATGTGGGCGTACGTCGAAATCACGGTGTCAATCGTTCCAGGGTCGCCGACCGTGCGAAGGGAACGGCTTACCGCTGCAACCCTTCCTTCCCGGTACATCGGCCCTCGCACAACCGGCGGGATGGCTGTGTCGGTAGATCGGCTCGCTGAGCTTCGGCGGTGACGCGTGATCGCTGACGCGTGGCTCTTACCTATCAGCAGGGGGTTCGCTGTCGGATTCGTTTCCCAGGTGCGGTGTCCCGCTGCGCCGCAATCTGTACAGCGCGGCGAGTCCGAGGGCGCTGCCGATGGTGAGGGCGAGCGCCGCGAGCGCCGGCGAGGCGCTGGGCGGGGGTTGTTCGCCGTGCCAGTTCCGCACCGCATACGGCGACACCGAGACCACCGTGGGGAGATAGAGCGCGGCAATCGCCAGCACGCCGCTCGAGGTCTCGTGTGGGCTTGCCACGCCACAGCAGTAGCCCGCAGTCAGTGCGATCACGATACTGATCGCCACGAAGCCTGCGCGGTTGGCATCTGCAGCGCCGGTGAGAGCGAAGATCGTGATACCTGTGATGAGTGTGATGGCTGTTGCCGTGGAGCGGGCACGGTCGCCTACGGCTATGCCGACTCCGGCCACAGCGATCAACACCGCCACCGCCCAGCCAGGGCGGGGGGCGTAACCGATTGCGTCGGCTGCGGCGGTGAGGCTTACCGCCAGGTACACCCCGACGCCGTCGCGGCCGGGTAGCAGCACGGCTGCGACGGTCGCACTGATGATCGTCGCAGCCACGACTATCCCGATATGCACCGCGTGACTGTCGGCTGGGGCGTTGCTGAACTGTCGGCCGAGCCACTCGGTGGCCGACAGCACAACCATTGCCAGCACGATCGCCGCGAAGATCGGCGCCAACGGCAACTCGCCATGTATCCATGGTGGCCCAGGCTCCCTGGCCGGCGCCCGATTTCGCAGCGTGGCAATGACCAGCAGTGCCGCGGTTGCCGAGATCAACCAGCGAGGTGGGGTCTCCGACACCGTCTGCAGATCTGGATCGAGACCCAGCATCTGCGCCAAACCCCCGAACGCGAAGAAGCTGATTCCACCCAGCGCGAAACCCGCGGCGGGCAACGGCCGAGGCAGTACCACCGCCCCGAGCGCGCCGAGCACCACCGCGCCGCACAGGGCGTCCAGATAGTTCTGCGTGGTCAGTAGATCCGCGGAGGGCACCTGCGGTGCGGCCAGGTGGTTGATCAGCTGAGCCACCGAGCCCGCCGCGGCCGCCGCCCACCCGAGCACCGGCCAGCCGGTCGTGGTGATCCCGACCGCCACGATGACCGCAACGATCACGGCCAGTGCCGCGCTGCGGGGCACGTTGTTGAGCAGCCCCGTGAGCTGGTACGACGTCGCTGCGGGCCGGGCACGGACGGCGACCGGCAAGAACAGCGTGACCCCGGCGACCGCCGCTGCGACGAAGGCCGTCGCCGCATCGAAGACCTCGCCGGTTCTGCTCACAGTTGCCCGAGGCGCTTGTGATCGCACCACGCCTCAATGATTGCCGCGAATGGTCTGCATACGGCAACTGAAGCAGAACATCTACGCAATGTATCGAACGTGCGGCATGTGGTCGGTTCCCGATCCCCTCCACACTGCTCCGACAGGGCCGAACCGGTTGGCACCCCCCCAACGCGGGATCGCTCGCGGCCACGACCGGGCCCTCCGTCGAAAGTCCGCGGCGACAGCCACGGTGGCGTATCTTTCTTCTCAGGAGCGCCGGGAAGTCTGGTCGGCATGTCATATCCGCCGACCTTGGAAGGGCTTCCATGTCCACTGCTGCAGCGGCGCTGTCCGCGCGCGCCACCGATACCCGCGCAGCCGTTTCGATCGAGCATCTGTCCAAACGCTTCGGCCGCACCGTCGCGGTCGAGGACCTCACCTTGGCCGTCGCTCCCGGCGAGGTGTTCGGGTTCCTCGGGCCCAACGGGGCGGGGAAGTCGACCACCATCCGGCTGCTTCTCGGACTGATCCGGCCCACCGCCGGCACGGTGCGGGTGTTCGGCGCCGACGCCGCCGATGTGCGACGTGCCCACCACCACCTCGCCTACGTGCCCGCCGACGTCGCCCTGTGGCCGTCGTTGACCGGTGCCGAGACCCTCGAGTTGCTCGCTCGGGTAGGTCCGGGCACCGATTCGGCGTATCGCGCCGAGTTGATCGACCGCTTCGCCCTCGACGTGGACAAACCCGCCAAGACCTACTCGACCGGCAACAGGCAGAAAGTCGCCTTGATCGCGGCGTTCGCTTCCCGGGCGCCGCTGCTGGTCCTCGACGAGCCGACCAGCGGGCTGGACCCGTTGATGGAACGCGAGTTCCGGCACTGTGTCGCCGAAGCCCGCGATCGCGGACAGACAGTGTTTCTCAGTTCGCACATGCTCGGCGAGGTCGAGGCGTTGTGCGATCGGGTCGCGATCCTGCGCTCCGGCCGGCTCGTGGAGATCGCGACCCTGGCCGAGCTGCGCCGGCTGCGCCGCACCATCGTGGAAATCACCTACCACGGCCAGGCGCCGACGTTGAGCGACGTGGACGGTGTCGAGGCCGTCGAAGCACTCGACGAAGGCCGAATGCGGTTCACGCTATCCGGGCCCGCGGCACCGGCGCTGCGCGCCCTCGCCGCGGCACAAGTGACGGCACTGTCCTCACGCGAACCCACCCTCGAGGAAATCTTCCTCGACTACTACGGGCAGGCACGGCAATGACCGCCACCACGGCCGGCTCGCAACCGATGAACGTCCCCGCGCCGGGGCGGGCTGCGGCCCGGCTCACCCGACGCCAGGCACGGCGCGGGGCAGCGATCGTCGCGCTCACCGCCACCGGCCTGTCGGCTCTCGTCGCGGCCCAGTACCGCACCACCTTCGCCGACACCATGGATTCCGATGCCCTGCACGCATTGGCCGAGAACCCCGCCGTGCGCGTCCTGTTCGGCGCTCCGCTCGCCCTCGACGATCCGGGCGGGTTCACCGTCTGGCGCACCGGCACCCCCGTGCTGGTGTTGTGCGGCGTGTGGGCGCTGTTGACCGCCACCCGGCTCACCCGTGGCGAGGAAGAGGCCGGGCATTGGGAGCTGTTGCTCGGCGGCAGGCTGCGCCGGGTGGACCTGCTCGCACGCTGCGCAGGCACACTGTGGCTGGCCGCCACCGTGATCGCACTCGGGGTAGGGGCCGGGCTGGTCGTGACCGGCACCGACCCCGCCGGAGCGGTCCTGCACGCGGCATCGGTGTTCGCCACGACCGCGGTCTTCGCGGGCGTGGGACTGCTCGCCGCGCAACTGTTGCCGTCGCGGGCGGCGGCCACCGGGCTGGCCTCGGCCGTGCTCGGGGTGTGCCTGCTGCTGCGGATGCTCTCCGACGGTGTCGCCGCGCTCGCCTGGACTGCGTGGCTGACCCCGTTCGGCCTCGCCGCCCGCATCGCACCGTACGCGGACAACAGGGTCGAACCGTTGTTCGTCCTGCTAGTGCTCGCCCTCGTGCCAGCCGCGTGCGCTCTCGTCGCCGCCGCCGGACGCGACCTCGGCGGCGCCGTGATCGACCTGTCCGACACCCGGGCAGCCCGGACCCGTCTGCTCGGATCGGTGGCCGGTTTCGCTGTTCGGCGTACTGTTGCGCCCACCACCGGGTGGGCGGTCGGGATCGCCGCCTACTTCCTGCTGATCGGGGCGCTGATTTCCTCGATCCTCGAATTCTTCGACAAGAACCCCCGCTTCGCTGAGCTTGCGGCGACGGCCGGTTTCGGTGGTCTCGGCTCGGCTTCGGGGTTCGCTGCGGCGCTGTTCGCTCTGCTCGCCATCCCGTCCGGGCTCTACGCCGTCATCCGGATCGCGGCCGTGGCCGCCGATGAGAAGGCCCGCCGCTGGACCGCCCTGCACGCTCTGCCGCTGTCACGGTACCGCTCGGCGGGAACAGAAATCGCTGTCACCGCCGTCGGTCTCGCAGTTCTGCTGTTCACCGCCGCGGTCGCGATGTGGGCTGGTGCGGTGCTCACCGGTGCGCCGCTCGGCCTGGGTGAGGCTCTCGCCGGTGCCGCCAACGTCGCCCCGGTAGCGCTGCTCGCGCTCGGCGCCGGGGTCCTGGCACTGGGCTGGTACCCCGACGCCGTCGGTGCGATCGGCGCGGTGCCCGTCGTCGGCGGATTCCTGCTCGACGTCCTAGCTCACAGCATCGGCGCACCTGCCTGGGTCCGCGAAATCTCACCGTTCACCCACCTCGCCGCCGTACCCGCCACCGCACCCGACTGGGCCGCAAGCGCCACGCTCACCACCGTCGCCGCCGCCATGGCAGCGATCGGACTCTACGGCTACACCCGCCGCGACCTGAGAGGCTGACCGCTGCAACAAGCTCTTACCGTGGTCCCGCAGGTGCGTCACCGGGCGGTGTCGTCACCCGACGTGCCAGCCAGCCGCGCCTCTCTCGCGGTCGTCGGTTCGACGGCAGGGACACGCGCGGCGCGTTCGCGGCCCACGCCCTATTTCGGGGCGGTGGTTTCGATCGGATCGCTTTACCGTGATTGGCTCGAGGAGCCGTACGTATTCCACATCCCCCAACAGATCGCAACAGTTGTCCACGAGATTGGTTCTATCGGCGATCTGTGACGTCACCGATCGGTGGACCCTGACGTCACTCTCGATCTGAAGATGTTCGGGTTGGCGAATTTTGACGTCGTGATCTTGGTTGCGGTGCAAAGATGCGTGTGCTTCGCCCCATACACATGCGTTGGAGGGAGTCGCCGTGGCCTCGTCAGACGAAGGTCGAGCTCTACGCCGCGATCCGACGTGACGCGCGAGTGGGGATGTCGGGTCGGGCGTTGCAGACGAAGTGCGGGGTCGGTTGGCGCACAGTCTAAGCCGCGACGACCGCCGCTTGGCCGAACGAGCGTAAGAAGTATCCAACGCGAGGTTCCAAGCTCGATCCGCCGGAGCCGCTGCCGCCGGGTGACGTCGAGATTGACCGATAATTCCCAGGTCAGCTGGCGGAACGACCCTGTCAGGCGGCGAAGATGGTGCGGACGACGGACTCGTCGCCGTCGACCTCGACCAGCCCGAGAGAGCGGGCATCGATGAGGGAGAAGGCGCCGGCGGCGAGGCCAAGGACATAGGCAGGATCGGCGCGGACGGTGGCGTCGAGATGGCGACCGTCTTGCGGGCCGACCTCGAAGCCCGAGCTCGTCGCGCGGAGTTGTAAAGGCGCGTCACCGATCTCGATACCGACCGTCGCCGAGGGACGAACCTCGACCCGGGGGTCGAGCAAGGCCGGGAGTGCGAGAGCGAGCCACTCAGGGCGAAAGGAATCACCATCGGCGGGCCCACTGGCCATCAACGGAGTGGACCAGCGAATCAAGCTCGCGATCGGCTGGCGTAACTGGGCACCCCACGGCGTCAGGGCGTACTCGACCACGCTGCCCTCGCCCGTCAGTCGCCGCTCGACCACGCCCGAGGCTTCGAGGTCACGCAACCGGTCGGCGAGCAGGTTGGTCGCGATGCCGGGCAGGCCCTCGATCAGGTCACGGTAGCGGGCGGGCGCTACGAGGAGCTGGCGGACGATGAGCAGGTTCCACCGGTCACCGACGACTTCGAGAGAACGGGCAAGCCCGCAGTACTGGCCATAGCTACGCATCATTTCCTACTATCGCTTGATGTTCTAAAGTGTGCGTGAGATGCTCAAGCATACCTTGATGCCGAGCCCTGAGGGGGCCACCATGGCCGATACCACCAAGAGCGTGCGGCCCGGTTGGGTCGATGACGAACTGTTCCCGTTCGAGAGTCGATTCGTCGACATCGGCGGGCATACCGTCCACTATGTCGATGAGGGGTCGGGTCCCACACTGCTGTTCCTCCATGGCAACCCGACCTGGTCGTTCCTGTGGCGCGACGTGATCCGCGCACTGCGCGACGATTTCCGGTGCATCGCCCTCGACTACCCGGGCTTCGGTCTGTCGACGGCAAAGCCCGGCTACCGCTACCTGCCAGAGCAGCACGCGGACGTAGTCACCGAGGTCGTCGACGCGCTCAGCCTCGATGGCGTCACGCTGGTCGGGCAAGACTGGGGCGGCATGATCGGCCTGGCGGTCGTGCAGCGACGGCCCGACGTCTTCGATCGGTTGGTGCTAGCCAACACCTGGGCCTGGCCGGTCAACGGCATTCTCCACTTCGAGGCCTTCGGTCGCATCATCGGCGGACTCCCCGTCCGCTTCTTGGTCCGGCGGCTCAACCTCCTCGTCAATGCCTTCATCCCCACAGGCCACCGAAGGCGCAAGCCCACCGCGGCCGAAATGACCCACTACAGCCAGGCGTTGGACACTCCGGAGCGGCGCCAGGCCTCCGCCGTGCTTCCCGGGCGGGTCCTCGCCAGCCGGGACTTCTTCGCCGAGGTCGAGGCCGGGCTGACCAACCTCGCCCACATGCCGACACTGATCGTGTGGGGTGACGCCGACATCGCCTTCCGTTCCCAGGAGCGTGAGCGCCTGGAAGCGACGTTCACCGACCACAGGACCGTGATCGTCGAGGGCGCGGGCACCTACGTGGAGTCCGATGCGCCCGAGGAATTCGTCTCTGCGATTCGAGACTGGGCAGCCAGGCAGCGTGGAGACGCGAGTCGAGCGGGTGAGACAGGCCTATAGGCCTCTCGCCCGCTCGGTCGCGACGGCAGTGCCCGGAAGGGCGCGCCCGATGACGGAACCGCTGCGGCGCATTCCTCTGCGGGACTGAGTGACAAAGCCATCGCGGGCGCGCTCGACCGGCTGATCGAGATCCGCACGCACGGCGCCATCACCGGAAGCGCCCGGCAACCGCGTACTGATTCTGCCCGGAACAGCGGACCTGCCGGCAGGATGGCGCGAAACATGAGCGCGTACTGCCGGACGACCAGACCAGGCGCAAACTGCTGCGCGTGCGCGCGCAGCAGTTTGCGCCACGATCCCTCGACCACATCGCAGTGCCGTGGAAGGGCTCAGACGAACTGGGCGACGCCGTCGAATTCCGCAATTGGTGCGGGTCCACCGACTTCGTATTCGAGCAGGAGCAGGCCGCGACTGGTGGCCTCGTGGCGGGTGAGTCGAAAGCCGGTGGTCGGGCCGGCGCCGCTGAGTAGTCGTCTTCCTGTTCGCAGCACGGTGGGGGCGACAGCGAGTCGGACGATGTCGACCAGGCCGGCGGCGAGCAGGCAATCGCCGAGGTGTGAGCTGCCGTGGATCTGCAATTCGCGGCCCGGTCGACGTTTCAGGTCGACGACGGTGGCGACCGGGTCGCCGGGTAGCAGTGTTGTCGGTTTCCAGCTACCCGCTGTCAGGGTGTTGGAGACCACGTACTTCGGCAGTGCGTTCATTCGCTCGGTGAAGGGATCACGGGGATCGGTGATAGCCGGCCAGTCCCGCGCGAACGCCTCGTAGGTGCGGCGCCCGAGCAGCAGTCCGTCGGCGGCATCGAGCCATTCGGAGGTGCGCTGAATGAACATCTCGTCCAGATAGGGCACCAGCCAGCCACCGCGATCGAAGTCGTCGCTGGTGTCCTCGGCCGGTGAACCGGGTCCCTGGCTGACTCCGTCGAGGGTGACGAACTGGATGAGCGCGAGCTTCATGCCCTGACCTCGCTCTCGACGAGCGCGGTGAGTTGCTCGGTGACCGTCCCCCACCCGTGCGCGAATCCCAGTTCTTCGTGACGAGCCCGCGCGGCCGGATCCCCGTGCCGGACGAGTACCCGGTAGTCGGTGCCGTCCGGGTGATCGCGCAAGGTGATCTCGGCTGTCATCGGCACCGGAGCCCCCGTGGCCGGACGCCAGCTGCTGTCGAGCGCGTTGGTGAACACGAGGCGTTCGCGCTGCTCGACCACCAGGAAACAGGCGTCCAGATGTGGGACGAATTCCGTACCGTCGTCACTCATCGTGGTTACGAAAGCACCCGCGGGCCTGATCTCGAGTCTTTCGACGCGACACAGGGTCGGCGCGGGAACCCACCACCGCGCAAGGCTGCTCGCATCAGTCCAAGCGTTCCATACGCTCGCACGCGGCGCACGGATGACGCGGTGGACGGTGAGGTCGAGATCAGGATTCATCGGTGGACTCCTTGGTTTCGGTGAGGAATTGCTCTAGCCGGTCGGTGCGGCCTTCCCAGACGCGGCGCTGTTCGGCCAGCCAGTCCTCGACCAGCCGGAACCGTTCGCGGTCCAGTTCGCATCGGCGCACCCGACCGGTTTTGACCGTCCGGATCAGCCCGCTGGACTCGAGGACGCGAATGTGTTTCAAGAACGACGGCAACGTGATCGGCGCGGACTCGGCCAACTCCCCGACGCTGGCAGGACCGGACCCGAGGCGCTGGACCACTGCGCGGCGAGACGGATCCGCCAGCGCGGCGAATACGTCGTCCAGCACCACAGAATACTTAGCCATGAGGCTAAGTATTAGCCCAGCTTGCTCCACAGCGCAAGTCGCGGACCCGTAGAACAAGGCCGCAGCACGGGAGCGGCCGAGTGCGTGGTCTCTAAGCTCGTTCTCGCCGGGTCCGCCAGGTGGCTCGGTCTGAGCGTCGCTGTCACGGCGGGCTCCGGCCGCGTGCTGATGGGCACGCATGATCGTGGAGTCGATGCTGATCTGCCACCCGATCCTGCCAAGCTTTTGACACACGCTCCATCGAGCGTGCGGAAAACTCCTGGTGGACCCAGGCGGTTGCACGTGCCGATCGCGGCCCTTATCCGGCTGCTGACGGTGGTCGTCCTTCCAGGCGCAGGAATCCGGGGCGGTTGGCAGCGATTTCCAGCCAGCCGGCGGGGTCGGCGATCAGAGCGTTGCCTTCGCCGTCCCACCACAGGACCCGATACAGCTGGTCGCGCTCACCTTCTCGGACGACAGCATGGACATTGCCGATCGCCGGATACGGTGACCGCTCGTGAGCGGGGTTGGTGTGGAGGACGGCAGGGTTCGTCGACGACTCACCGCGGCCGTGACGAGCAACTGCATGCGCAGACAGCCCCCAGGAACGAAAGGGGCTTGTTCTGAGCAATTTTCGATCGTGGTCATGTGATCAGGGGTAACCCGACAGCCCCGAAGACAACTCCTCGACCCGCCTCCCGAGAGCAAAGTGATACACGAGTGGGGGTGCCGCGTGCAGCGGGTTGCCATCTTTCGCTTAGGTAGCACCACCGAGGTACTGATGCGGCGGCGTTACTGAGAAGGCAGGGTCGAACCAATCGACCCAGTGAAGCGCGTTCGCGTCGTCTTCGAGACAGGGTCGAGAAGTATCGGCTGAGAGAAGTGGAGAACCCATGCGTACCGAGGGAGACTCTTGGGATATCGTGAGCAGTGTCGGCGTCACTGCCCTGGGTGTTGCTGCTGCGCGGGCACTGGAGTCCGGGCAGCCCGACCCACTGGTCCGGGATGATTTCGCTGCAATGTTCGTGTCCGCCTCCGGCCATGAAGGGTTGCAGCATCTGCTCGACAATCCAGCCGCGGCGGCGAAGTCACCTTTGATGCTCGGAGCCATCGGACTTCGTACCAAATTCTTCGACAATTTCTGCGTGTCCGCCACAGTTGCCGGTGTGCGGCAGGCAGTAATCCTGGCTGCTGGCTTGGATGCCCGTTCCTTTCGGTTGCCATGGCCGCCCGACACAGTCGTCTTCGAAGTCGATCAGCCCAAGGTGCTGGACTTCAAGCGGCAGGTGCTGACCGACAACGACGCGGTCGCTGGGGTAGATCGCCGCGAAATCCCGACGGATCTGCGTGACGATTGGCCAGCAGCCCTGCTGGCGGGCGGGTTCGACCCTGCAGCTCCCACGGCATGGATCGCGGAAGGCCTATTGCCCTATCTGCCGGGCACTGCTCAAGATCTGCTGTTCGAACGCATCCATCGACTCTCGGCGCCGGGTAGCCGGGCGGCGTGCGACATGATTACCGATTTCGATCCCCTCGACCGTTTTGCCGACAGTCGTGGCGACGACCTGAAAGACACGCTGTTCCGAGACAACGATCCCATGAACTTGATCTACACCGACGACCGCACGAACCCCGATGTCTGGTTCGCTGCACACGAATGGTCTACGGATTCCGCCAGTTCGCAGGAGCTGGCGGCCCGATTCGGTCGGCCGATTGCCGAGCTGCCTGAAGCGTTGGCGCTGATAATGAGCATCACCCGCTACGTCACTGCCTCGTGGCCACCCGCATGAGCCCAGTTCGGCGCCGAAGCGGCGGTATTCGTCGAGCCGCTGGCGTAGGCCGCGTCTGCCGGTGGCGCCGGGCTCGGCTTTGCCGATGTAGAGCACCGGTTCGCCGGGTACCCATGCGGCTTGCAGTTCGGTGACGGGCAGGGTCGGGTCCCGGTCCTTCCAGGGGTCCCGGTAGAACTCGCGCGAAAAACAACGACAATGGCTGGACCAGCACCGATGTCGTGTTGTCTTGTTTGGGCTGCGGGTGTGCTGGGGTGGCGGTTGGCTTGGCTGCCGTTGAGGTTGGTTGGTGTGCTGGAGGTCGGGTTTCGTGGCGACGCGGGTGTTCGCGGACGAGGAATTGGCGCGTCTGCGGGAGTTTCCGGAGATCAGCCGGGAGGAGTTGTTCCGGTTCTTCACGCTCACTCCGTCTGATGTCGCGTTTTTGACGCCGGGGCGGGGGCGTGGCCCGGGAGAAAGGTTGGGTTTGGCGGTGGCGTTGTGCACGCTGCCGTGGTTGGGGTTCGTGCCGGACAGGGTGGCTGATGCGCCGCCGGTGGCGGTGGCTCGGTTGGCCGAGCAGCTGAAAGTTGATGCTTCGCTGATCCGTTCCTACGGCAAGCGGGCACAAACCCGCACTGAGCACCTGCGGCTGGTTGCGCAGTTCCTGGGGTGGCGGCCGCCGGGGTCGATGGAGCTGAAGGAACTGGATGAGTTCCTGCTGGCGCGGTCGATGGAGCATGATTCCCCGACGTTGTTGTTCCAGCTCGCGTGCGAGTATCTGGTGTCGGCGCGGGTGATCCGGCCAGGCCCGAACACGCTGGTTCGCCGTGTCGCGCATGCACGCGAGCAGGCTCAGTCCGAGACCTATGATCGGCTGGCGCACGAGTTCACCCTCGAGCGGTGCGCGGGGTTGGATGCGCTGCTGGACATCGATCTCTCGCTGGGAACCTCACAATTCGGGTCATGTGAGATGAAAACTTGCCGGGTAGGTTCGGCCATCTACCCGACGCACGAGGAGTTCGAAATGCTCGCAGTACGTGGATTGGCCGTCGCCGCCCTGATCAGTGCCGCAACCGTGGCCGGCGTCGGAGCGGCAGGCGCGGCGCCGTTGCCGCTCGAACCGCAGACGATCGCACCGGCCGAGTCGGTCGCGGGGAGCTGTGGCGGCGTCACCGAACCGTTCGCGGCGCTGGTGTGCGCCCTCAGCAGCCTGTCCGGCGGCCGGGGCCCTGGCTTCCCGTGATCTGACAGCTCCTGCGGCCGCTCGATGAGCGGCCGCAGGCAGCAGGCTCAGCCGAACAGGCCGCGCACGAACGGCACCGAGTCGGGCAGTGACGCGTTGACCGTTCCGCTGTGGTCGTCGTTGTAGGTGTGCAGCGGCACCGGTTGACCGTTTGCCCGCAGCACCGCGGCGAAGCGGAGCGTCTCCGGCGTGATCACGTCGGTGCCGCGCAGGCCCTGGCCGAGGAACAGCGGCTTGTCGTAACCGGATTCGGGCAGGCCGAGGTAGCGGCTGAGCAGGCCGTGCAGGTCGGGGATCTGCGCAAGCGGCTTGCTGAACAGATTGCCGACGACCACGCATTCCACGACCTGATCGGTGACAACGAACGCCGCGCGTTGAGCCCGCTGTTCTGGTCCAATATCAACCCCTACGGCCGATTCCGACTCGACATGAACACCCGCCTGGACCTCACCCGGGAACACGTCCCGGGCTGAGGCCGTATCCGACGCGGTATCGAGTGCGGTGATGTCAAAAGCGAGTAGACAGCACCACAGCGCGCAGCATCGACCAATCGCCGCAGGTAGAAAGGTGATTCCCGAGCCTCGAACGCCCTGGCGGACGCGAGTTGTGTCCGCCGAGTTCCGCGTCGATGCTCGGAGTGTGGACTACATCGGATACGCGGGGTTCCTCCCCGACCAGTACCGTCAGGAATCGCTGATCCATCCGACTCCGACGTGGTGGTCGTGGCGCGGCAAACGCGTCCACGTCGCCCGCGCCGCCAACCGTGACGCGGGGGTGCGGGCACTGGCCATTCACGGGGCGGGCGGCTACTCGGGTCTGCTGTGGCCCCTCGCCGCACTCGCCGCACGGGAGGACGTGGACGTGATGGCCGTGGATCTCCCGCTGTACGGAGATACCGTCGAACCGGATCCGGGTTCGGTGCGCTACGAGGATTGGATCGATCTGCTCTGCGAATTCGTGCGTGCCGAAACGAAATCCGATGACCGGCCACTGGTTCTGTTCGGTGCCAGCATGGGCGGAATGCTGGCCTACGAGGTCGCCGCGCGCACCGGTGCCGTCGCCCACGTGGTCGCGACCTGCCTACTCGATCCCGGCGATCCCGCTGCCTGCCGCGCGGCCACCCGCTGGTCGTTCACCGGCACAGCCGCGCCCGTTCTGCTGCGCGCGATGGACCCGTTGCTCGGTCGCGTCCAAGTACCGATCCGCTGGGTAGTCGACATGAACAACATGAGTCTCGACTCGGCCCTGTCCCGGGCATGCGCGGCCGATCCCCGAGGCGGCGGCGTGAAGGTCCCACTCGGCTTCCTCACCAGCTTTCTCGGCTTCCGGCACACACCGCCTGACACCTTCCACGCCGCACCGCTCACGCTGGTCCATCCCGCTGCAGACCGCTGGACACCAGCGGAGCTGAGCATCCGGTTCCTCGAACGGATACCGAACGGGACCGACCTGGTATTACTTGAGAACTGCGGACACTTCCCGATCGAGGAACCTGGCGTGACTCAGCTCGCCACGACCTTGCGGTCGGTACTGGCACGAGTCAGGGACTTGAGGGCGTGAGGGTCATTCCCCGATTCCGGGAGTGAGCCTGTGCACGAGCACCATCACCTCATCGGTTGTGAGTTCGTGCCGAGTGAGAACCCGATGCACCTGCGCATCGACGGCATGGACCAGCGTCCGTGCCGTCAGCGCCGCATCGTCGCCACCACGGCCGCAACGCTCGAGGTGATAGCCGATCTCATCAACGAGATAGTCCTCGAATGCGAGCAAGGCCGCTAGCTCCCCAGGCAGCCGTGCGGCGACCCGATGCAGGAGGGCGTGCAGAGCGGGCCGGTCGCGATGCAGGTCGACAACGACATCGACGATCGCGCGCATGGTCTCCTCGAACGGCGGCTCGGTCGTCCGGAGGCTGATGGACACCTGACCGAGTCGCTCACCTCCCTGGGAAAGATGCCGCATGGCCAGCGTGTGAAGCATCGCGTGCTTGTCCGGGAAGTACTGATATAGCGTTCCGATCGAGACGCCGGCGCGTTCGGCGATCCGGTTGGTCGTCGCGGTCAACCCCTCGCGGGTGAACATCTGGGCCGCGGCCTCCAGCAGCACGTCCACGGTGTCCTTGGACCGTCGCTGCCTCGGGTGCTGGCGTACGACGTGGCTCATCGTTCGCTTGTCGTGGCAGTGAGGTATCGATGCAGGGAGGTTTTCGGTATCCCGGTCTTGGTTGCGATTTCGCCGAGGCTGCGTCCTTGTTCGCGCAGGAGGCGGGCGTAGTCGATTCTGTCGTCGGGATGGGCGGCGGGCCGTCCGATGCGGCGGCCTTTGGCTTCGGCGACGGCACGGGCGTGGGCGGCGCGTTCGGCGGTGAAGGTGCGTTCCATCTTCGCGAACAATGCTAGTAGCAGGAACGCGATGCGCCCCATGCCCGCTCCGGCTTGCGCGCGCCCGCCGCGCCCGGATCGATCATTGCGGTGTATGCGCAGACTGCCAGCGGCAGCTTTCTCGGAGTCACGCTGTCCGTCGTCGGCGCGGCGACCGTGACGTTTCTGGTCGCTGTTCTCCTGCTGAAAACAGACCGCGTCACCGACGAACCCGACCTGGCCGAAGCCACCGCAGCCATGGAGGCGATGAAAGGCATGCGTTCCATTGCCTCCGCCGCGCTCTCGTCGAACGACACGGTCGCCATATCAACTATTTCCAGCATTGTTTTCGCTTGTGATGCCGGCATGGGCTCCTCCGCCATGGGTGCCTCCGTACTGCGAAGGAAGATCCAGAGCGCAGGATTCGCTGAGGTCAGCGTCGTCAACCAGGCGATCTCGAACCTTACCGACAGCTATGACCTGGTTGTCACCCACACGGACCTGGCCGACCGGGCACGGGAGCGGACGCCCTCGGCCATTCACGTCACTATCGATGACTTCATGAACAGTCCCGAGTACGACGAGATCGTCGCCATGATCGCACGTGCCAACCGGGTCAGTGCCCCGGTGGACGACGAGCCGGTCCAGAAAGACCCGACCGCAGGCACCGACGTGCTCGCCCTCGACTCGATTGTGCTGTCCGGTCAGGCCGGCACCAGGGCCGACGCCATCAACGAGGCCGGCCTACTGCTGGTCGCCGTAGGCGCAGTCGACGCGTCGTACGTCGACTCCATGCATGAGCGGGAACGATCGATCTCCACTTACATGGGCAACGGGCTTGCGATTCCGCACGGCACAAATGCTGCGAAAACCGAGGTTCGCCATACGGGGATATCGCTCCTGCGCTACCCAGAGGCCATCGACTGGAACGGCAAGCCGGTCGAGTTCGTCATCGGTATCGCGGCGACCGGGGACGATCATCTGGCTCTGCTGAACCGCATCGCACAGGTCTTCGTGGATGGGGACCAGGTTGCGCGCCTCCGTGCCGCGCGGACGACCGATGAGGTCAAAGCGGTCCTCGATCCCGGTCACGATTGATGCGGACGTGCCCGTAGGACGGGGTGGTCGCCGACCTGTCGGCTGACGCCGACCGCTCGCCATGGGGATGTCACAGGAGAGGACACCAGGCCAACCGAGGCTTGGCAGATAACCCGGTACGTATGTGAGGGGTGCCGGGTTCTCTTTCCTGCCGTGACCAGCGTCATCCCGTTCAAGGTTCCGGTCGGCCTGCAGTGCGTCCAGTGGCGATGGAGCAGAATGCCCTACGTGGATTCAGACACGCGTCAGTCGAAAATTCTGGAAATACGCCCGGACCAGCGGCAGGGTCGAAGTGGGCGCGCTGGCTTCCGAATTCGGGGTCGCTACAGAGACCATCCGCCGGGATCTGCGAGTGCTCGCTGATCGCAAGCTGGTCAAACGGGTACACGGCGGAGCGATCCCGCTCGAGAGCGCGGCGTTCGAGTCGGGCGTCGATTACCGCAGCCGAGTGGACCTTGCTCAGAAGCACCGAATTGCCGCCGCCGCGGCGGGCCTGCTGCACGGAGCCGAAACCATATGCCTCGATGAGGGATTCACACCGCGCCTCATTGCCGAGAAGATCGCCGACCACGAGCTGACCGTGGTCACCTCGTCGTTGCTCGCCGCCGAGGTTCTTGCTGACAGCGCTGGGATTACTGTTCTGTTGCTCGGAGGACGCATGCGCGGCCGCACGCTGGCCACCGTGGACCCTCACCAGCGCACGGAAGAACGATGCGACGCCGGCCGGGATCAAGAGTGGTTGTCAGTGGTGGGTGCCAAGATCACCGCATGGGAGTTATCTATGGCTACTTCGCTGCTGCAGACGATGACGACGCGATCCGGGCCGTGGTGCGCGAGGACGACGAACCGGCCGCGACGGGCTATGACGGGTTCGATGTCAACGGCGTAGACCCGACTATCGACCTGCTGCCGGCAGAAGTGATCCTTACAGGCCGGCCGGACGAGGCTGTCCGGTCCGACCCGCGGCATGGCCACCTGCTCGCGACCGTCGACGAGGGAGAGCTGGTGTGTCTGTCGCTGACGGATTCCCTGCGTGATGCGCTCGCCGCCGCTGATCACGCTTCGCTGCATGGCGTTGCCCGGGAATGGGCCGCCTCGGACGTGTTCCCCACACCGCCGGATCCGGACGGCCTCGCGTGGTTCCTCGGCCAGGCCGCTGGCCTGGCCAGCCGGGCGGTTGTGCGAGGACAACGCCTCTACTGCTGGATCTGTATCTGACGAGCTTCGTGAGTGCCGTGGCCGTAAGGGTACGGCGTCCCCGACGAACCCGCGCCAGCGATCCGGCCGCATCACCGACAAACTGAGTCGTTCTAATCGTGGCCGACTGGGCTGTCGTGGATGGATCAGCGACGATTCGCGATGAACGACGATTCGCGATGAACGCAGCACCACATCCACTGATTCGAAATGTTGGGAAGGGAGCTTGATCGTCCGAAATGAAAAGTCGTCCGAAATGAGGAAGCTGGGGGTGACCCTGCCGCGACTTGCTGTCTTGCGTACGCTCACCCGGACCGCGCGGCCTGCGGGCGAGTTGGCTACTGCATGCGGTCAACAGCACGGGCACGTCCTGCGGATTGTCGACTGGCTGACCGGCCACGGTTTCGCCGAGGAAGGGGTCGGGTGGGCGCTGACCGCTATCGGCCGAGCTGGGATCGAGACCGGTGTGCGTGAGCGGCTGACCCGATCGCAGCGCTCGGTGCTGGAGGATCTCGGTCGCGTCGAGGACGAGCGGGCATTGACCGACCTTGCCCCGGCCGCACCAACACCGCAGGGTCTTCCAGCCCTCCCACTCACACCACCGGGCATGCGGACCGTCTCTCCGACCACCTTGTTCGAGCAGGTATTTCGGGGAGCTCAATGCCCCAGTGAGCAGGCTCACTGGGGCATTGAGCTCCGAACTCTCGTCTACCTAGGACCGCCCGACGAGATTCTCTCCGACGTCGAGTCGGGTTCGCCTGTCGGGCCCGCTTCGGTACGAGCGCAGCATCTACTGGCCCAGGCCAGGCATGGTGCGCCCACATTCGCAGAGACCCGCTGAACCTTGTGTGATCGTCATAGGGCAACCTCCAATGTGGTGAACGTGTGTTCGATTGTGACATGTGGGGCCCGCGGTTCGGTGGCAGGCTCGCACCGACCTTCGATCACCGCGCGGCGCTTCGGGATTCAGGCCGCAGCGTAGCGGGTGTAGGTGACGCCCCCGCGAAACGCCTTGCTGTCGAGCAGCGTCAGGGCGGGCAGTTCGACGCCGTCGGGAAACAGTCGCCTGCCGCGGCCTTGCACGGTCGGGTAGGTGAAGAGTCGATACTCGTCCACAACGCCCGCAGCGATCAGGGCGTGACACAGCGTGATACTGCCGGTGACCACGATGTCGCGGCCGGCCTGCTCCTTCAGCGCGCGAACCTCAGCGACGAGGTCGCCCGACAGAATCGTCGAGTTGTCCCAGCCCGGATCGGTCATCGTTGCCGAGACGACGTACTTGTGCACCTGGTTGAGGTAGTCGGCGATGCCCGTCGGGTCGTCGGTCTGGTTGGGCCAATAGCCGCGAAAGTCCGTAAAGGTATTGCGGCCGAGCAGCAGCCCGTCCGCCTCGCTGTCCTGTTTGTGCAGCTCCGCAAGAAGATCGGAATTATCGGCACCGCCCTGTCCCTGCGGGTCGAACCAGTCGCCGAGCATCTCGATCGCCCCGTCGACAGTGATGTTCTGGGTGATCGCCAACGTCCGCATGCATCCTCCTAGGTCTCAATACCCCTTCTCCGGGTAGACGCCCGGTCCGCCGAAAACTCATCGGTGAAACAGAGTCCGGGTCGTGGTTGGTGAGCATGCGGATCGCCTCTAACTGATGGCTGTCGAAAAGGTGAGCTTCATCGATGGCCACTACGGGCAGCCTGCCCCGCTCCGCCGCTTCAGCGGCCAGCGTCTCGGCGGTCCGGGGTACCAGGACCGCAGTGTGATAGGCGGGCTGGTGCCCGAGAGAGGCGACGATGCGGTGGAGCATGCCGCGACCCCGATCGAGGGATTCGGCAGATAGATCACGACTCGACGGCCGCGCGCCGTTCACGATCATCGGCGCGGCGCTCGGCGTGTCCGACCAAACCGTCGCCCGCCGTTACCGCAAACTGCGCTCCACCGGGGCGCTGCGCGTACTCGGTCTCACCGACGCCCGCCGACTCGGGCACGTCGAATGGCTTGTCTGCCTGCGATGCGTACCCGGCGCGGCCGAACCCATCGCCACCGCGCTCGCCGCCCAGACACCTCCTGGGTCAGCCTCACCTCGGGCGGCACCGAGATCGTCTGCTTTACACGAACCCGCGGCCACCAGCCCCGCGACAGCTGGCTGTGGGGCAAACTGCCCCGCACACCACGAGTGGTCGCCGTCACCGCGCACTGCCTCCTCCGCATGTTCTTCGGCGGCGCGACCGGCTGGAACGGCAGATCCGAATCCACCATCCATCGACGCCTCGAACACCTCCGACACCCCGGCACGCTCTTCTTCGACGTCGACATCGACCCCCGCCTACTCGGCTTCACCTGCGAAGCCATGCTGTGGCTATCCGTCCCACCCCGCCAAACTCGCCGACCTCGGAGCCACCCTCGCCACCCACCCCGAAGTCGCCTTCGCCGCCGCCACCACCGGACCGACCAACCTCGTCGCCCTCTCGACGCCCTGGCCGGTTACGGTGCCGGTCTCTGGATCGCTACCGGCGCCCGCCGGCCGAGGACTCTGACCCTCGCCGAGTTCGACCTCGCCGGACTCTGGGTCGTGCATACACACCCCACCCGGCCCAGCATGCTGGTACGCGGCCGCCGCGGACCGATCGACACCGCCCCGCTGCGGAGCCCGGCGATCCGGCACAAGGAGGAACTGCTGTTCGAACGCGCACTATCCGGGGTGCGGGGACCAGATTCGCGAAAAGTGGCGCTAAGCGGTTTGGCTATCAATCCGAGCGGCACCGCGAGCGCTACCGCAGATAATTTCAGGAGTCGCCAGTACGGGTCCTTACCAGTCCCGCCCCAGTCGTAGGCTCGCCGATCAATTCCCATTAGGCGACGAGGGTGAGGTGAGCGGCCGCGGCCCGGTCGGGATCGCCTGTTCGGGTCATGAGGCGGTTGATGGCGTCGGCGACCTGGTCGGGCTGCTCGAGAATCACCGAGTGCCCGGCGCCCTCGACCATCACGAGGTCGGCGTACTCGACGGCCGCGGCCATCGCGACCGAGTGCGACGGCGGCGTCATCAGGTCGCTGCAGCCGCACAGCACCAGCGTGGGGATCCGCGAGAGGACCGCGAGCGCGTCGGTCCGGTCGTAGACCGTGAATTCGCTCAGGAAACTCGCCATCGTGACGATCGGCGTCTCGTTGCGCATCGCGTGGGCCAGCGCCAGCACCCGCGGGCTGACCTTGCGATCGCCGAACTCGGCGGCACGGATGACGGGGGCGAAGAGTGTGCAGGCTACAGGTTTCGCGTGGTGCATCAGGCCCGGGGCGCGGCGGACGGCCGCCTGGAACGCGGAGACGACCGGGTTACGCAGGAGCCGGCCGAGGCCCGCGTCGGCGAGCCCGCTCGCGGCGGTCGCCAGGAGCGCGACGCCCACGATACGAGTGCCGATCTCGTGCGGGTACCGTGCGGCGTAGGTCAGCACGGTCATGCCGCCCATCGAGTGGCCGACGAGGACGACCGGTCCGGTGGGGGCGACCGCGTCGAGAACGTCCTGCAGGTCGCGGCCGAGCTGGGCGAGGTTGTAGGTCTTGCGGGACGCTGCGGCGGAGTCGCCGTGTCCGCGATGGTCATAGCAGACCACCCGGGCGTCGGGGTATCGGCGCAGCAGCGCGTCGCGGACGTAGGTCCAGGACTCACTGCGCAGGCAATGGCCGTGCAGGAGGACGACGGTGAGGTCGGCATCGCGCGGACCGTACTCCCGAACCGCGAGAGCGACGCCGTCTCGGGTCGAGACCGTGACACGCCGTTGGGCCACGGTGGGGATGGTGGTGCGGATGGACATGAGCGGCTCCGGTGCGTTGGCGGGGAGGTGTTCTGCTCGCTGCGCGACAACCATCCTCATCGAATCGGTACCGGGCCGACATCGGGCATATACCTATCTACGGTCATGCGATCACCTAGGCACGGTTACCGATGGGCGTTCAGATGTCTCGCACTCGTGTGCATCTGGGGTAGAGCCGGCATGTGGGGTCCAACCGGCCGGAATCCGGCGTTGGCCGGAAAAAATTCGCGCCTGACCAGGCGGTTTTGATGGTGCTGACTGGCAGGCTCGCATATTCAACTATCGCGAATTCCCGAACCTCGCCCCGCAGCCCCGCGGGCGCTTCGGAAAGCGGCCAGGGATCGTGGAGGAATTCGGCACGAGTGCGGTGCCAGTGCCTGGCACAGAGCTCATCGAGCCCCATCCGGATGGCACGAGATTGATAGTTCGCCGCGGGTTCAACCACGCGGGAGACCGCGAGCAGTTCACGCTCCAGGGTCCAGCCGCAGTGGTCGAAGGCCCAGGTCCCGTTGCTGACATAGACGTGTCCAGGATCAGCGGCATCGGCCGGCCACAGGCCTTTCGCGGTGAACCGGTGTGAGCGGGTTTCGAGGAAGGCGTAGGCCAGGATGTGGCAGGCACCGGCCGCGAAGAACCATTGGTCATCACGATGCCAGGCAAGATCCTGATCCGCCCGTTCGAGTGGGGTGCGGCGGAACACCGCGCACGGAATGTACACACCACCAGCGTATTTCGCCCTGAGGCGCCGGACAGGTGAGATTGCGCCGCCTGTCTCCATGAGTCGCATCCGGTGAAGATCCGCTGGCATCCGGCCGCGGTGAGCGCGGCGATCTGACGGTCGAGCAGCTGGCCCCTGGTCGACACCCGCCCGTATCCGACGAGAGCGCCGCCACCGCCGATCGGATCGAGCGCATCACCATCGAGGGCAAGCGGTTCGGCGACGGCGAGGGTGCGGGTTTGGCTCCGGGCCGCCCGCGGGCGCAGCTTCGCGACGCTCGCCGGGACCGGGCCGGGCAGGCCGTCGGTGGCGGTGCGGCTGACCCCGGCGTTCTCGGCGGTGGTGGTGACCAGATCGGCGGGAGTGCAGCCGAGAATGTCGCAGAGCGCCGAAAGTACCTGAAGAGAAAGCCTTTCCGGTGTTCCCGAGACCAGGCGCTGGACTTGGGAGGCGGACAAGTTGATGCCGCGCTCGTGCAGAAGAGGGAACAGTTCGGTGGCGTTGAACCTGCCGCGGGTGGCCATCAGTTCGCGCAGGTGCCAGGTGTAGCCGACGGTTCGTTTCATGCGTTCATCCCCTTCCGGGAGTCCAGGGCGGCGGCGATGGTGGCGTCGAGCTGGCGGCGCAGGGTGCGGGTGCGGAAGTCCGAGGACACGCAGGTGTAGATCGAGGTCGTGGACGCGTGCTCGTGGCCGACCTGTTCCTGCACGAACCGAGGATCCCAGCCGTCCTCGATCAGATGCGTCACATACGATCGCCGCAGACTGTGCAGGTCCAGGACCTTGTCCAGGCCGAGTGCGTCCCGGTAGGCGACGAAGCGGGAGTTCAGGCGCTGGCAGCCGATCCTCAGTCCGCCCTCGGACGGCCAGGCTGCCAGGTTGCCGTCGACGCCGAACAACGGACGGATCTCGGTGAACCACTCATCGAGCACCTCGGCAGTCCAGTCCCAGACCGTCAGCACGCCACGACGTTTCGGCGGCGAACCCTTCTTCGCCTTGCCGTAGCGCACCTGGCAGCGACCGAACTGGCCGAACTCCCGTGCGTGCGGGTTGACCCCGAAGTCGGCCGCGTCGAGCATCCGGATCTCGTTGCGCCGCAAACCGAACGAGTATGAGGTTTTTAACAGCGCCGCGTCCCGGAACGCGGGTAGCCAACCCTTGCGGCCGAACGCACGGATCCGCGCGACCTGGTTGTCGGCGTGCTCGAAGAACGCGTGCAACTCGGCCTTGGTGAACGCCCGCTTCTTCGGGTCGGACTCGGTGTCCTGGGCATGGACCGCGGTGTTCCACTCGTGCACGATCTGAATCGGATGAGTGCCGAGCCGTTCCTCGCAGGTGGCCGGCCACTCGTAGAGCGGATCGGTCACGAAATGGCAGAACGACCGGACCGCCTCGCAATAGGATCGGATCGTCGACCGCTTCAGATCCCGCAACGACCGCAGGTCACCCAGCCATTCATCGACCATCGCCGGGGTCCACTGCCACGGGAAAGCGTTGACGTAGGCGGTGAACGCCTTCACCGTGTTCTCCCGGCCCTCCACCGTCGTGCGAGCCAGATTCCGGGCGAGCTGCTGATTGGCGAACCCCGCCAGCATCGCTTCGAACACTTGCTCCTCCGGCCGCAACAGCGCGACACCGTCGACCAGGTGCAGCCGCGCACCACCCGGCACCAAACCGCCGAAACCCGCCAAACCGGCCACCTCCGTCGGTCGCATCAGATGCGAGAAAGTCGCATCGTATGCGAGTCGCGGCGATATTCGCAGGTAGTCGCGGGACTGTAGATACAACGGCTCTGGCTCACTTCCGGTGGTGCCCGGGCTATGCGAGCAGGATGCGGTGCCTAAGACCGTGTCTCATGTCGCTGTGACTGGTTATCGGTGGGTCGAGATGGACTGTGATCGGTTGTGGTGCATGATGTTCGGCCGTGTCGGACAAGTTGTCGAAGCGTCTCGTTCCGGACGAGCTTTGGGCGATGGTGGAGCCGTTGCTGCCGAAGTTCGAGCCACGACCGCAGGGTGGGGGTACTGCTCCGACCGACGAGCGGGCGGTGTTCACGGCAGTGGTATTCGTGCTGACCAGCGGGTGTGCGTGGCGGATGCTGCCGCCGTCATTCGGGGTCACCGTTCCAACGGCGCACCGCCGGTTCACGGTGTGGACCGAGGCCGGTCTCTGGCGGCGGCTACATCGCGCGATACTCGATGAGCTCGGCAGCGAGGGCTTGATCGACTGGTCGCGTGCGGTGATCGACGCAGCAAGCGTCCGGGCGAAAAGGGGGGATCTCTGACCGGCCCGAGCCCGGTTGACCGCGGCAAAGTCCGGCTCGAAAATCCACCTACTGTCCGATCGGGCGGGAATACCACTGTCGGTGGCGGTTTCGGCGGCCAACACCAACGATGCCGAGGCATTGCGGCCGCTGGTCAAGGCGGTCCCCGCGGTTCGGTCGCGGCGCGGTCCGCGTCGGCGCAAACCGGCCGAACTGCATGCCGACAAGGCGTACGACACCGCCGAGCTGCGGCAATGGGTGCGTGATCGGGGTATCGCCGTCCGCATCGCGCGCAAAGGCATCGAATCCTCCCAGCGCCTCGGCCGCCACCGCTGGGTCATCGAACGCACCATCTCCTGGCTCACCGGCTACCACCGGCTCAACATCCGCTACGACCGCAAAGCCACACACTTCCTCGCGTTCCTCACCCTTGCCGCGGCGCTGACCTGCTTCAAGAAGCTGACGAAATACGCCACATGAGACATCGTCTAAGTAGCTGAAAACAGGCCCGGCCATACATTTGTCGCTTGATCAGTTTGGTTTGGGTGTTGACGCCTTCGATCGGGCCGTTGCTGTAGGGCACGGTCAGGCCGGCGACCGCGGCGTCGTGGTCCTGGTCGAGGCCGCGAAGGAGAGGGCCGAGTTCGGTCAGCCCGGCCTCGCGAACCTGCATCATCCACTCGTCGAGATCGCCACCGCGACGTTCGGTCAGGATCGCTGCGAACTCGCCGACGAGCCGTGCCAGGTCGGTCATCTCGGGACATGCCCCGACAAGTTCGTCCAGATGAGCGCGGCGTCCGGAGGGGAGATCGGTCGGCCGGCTCATTATCCACGAAGTCAGCCGACGCGGTGAGGGGCAGATGCGGTCGCTCTCGGCGCGCCCCTGGTTGAGGTATTTGTGCAGCAGGTTCAGGCCGCCGGTGTAACCGAGCGCTTTGATCTCGTGGAACAGGTGAAGGACCGGGACACCGGGCTGTTCGGTGCGACGCTGCCGCAAGTGGTCGCGGAAGGGGTCGACAAGGCAGGCCCGGTAATACGGTGGGCGGCGCAGCTGGTCCGGCTCGGATGCGCGGGCGTAGCGTTTCACCGTGTTCAACGCCAGGCCCAGACGCCGGGCGCAGTCCAGCAGTCCGACACCTTGATCGAGCAGATCGTGCACCGCATGCCAGCGTTCCAACGTGGTGGTCTCGCGGGTGAGTGTTTGCCGTTTCGGGCCGGCCGCGGCCCAGCATCGGCCGTGCGCGGCGACGACTTCCCTCACCGATCGGGCCAGACCGTGCCACAGATGCCAGCGGTCGCTGACCTGCAGTGCGGCGGGCCGCGCGCGGCGGATCGCTTCGGCATAGGTGGCCGATCCGTCGCGGACGACGACCTCGACGCCAGGATTGTTCCGCAGCCATGTTTCGAGGGTTTCGGACTTGCGGTCGGCCAGGACGTCGATCCGTTGGTGAGTGACAGCGTCGATGACCGCTGTGCCGTAACGGTTTCGGCGGCGCAGGGCGAAGTCGTCCACGCTGACCACCCGCGGGACCGGCCGGTGCGGCAGCGGGATCGCCAGCAGTACCCGCACCGCGGTATGTCGGGACAATCGAACCGGCAACGCGGCCAGCACGCGGACCGCAGCCCGACCAGCCAGTTCTTTCACGATCGCCCGCACCTGGCCGGTCAGTCGGGTCGTTCGCCGTTGGTAGCGTTCGAGCAGCCCGGGAACCTGTTCACGGAAAGTCCTGCAGCACTGCGGTCTCGGGCAAACCAGTCGTCGAACCCGTACCCGGACGATCACCACGCGACCGTCGGCGGGCAGGTCGGCGACGGTCCGGTGGTGGTAGCTGTGGACTTTCTCCGACTCCTCACCACAGCGTGAGCACACCGCCGGGCCGGGCGCTGTCCGGGCCCGCACTACGAGCCTCCAGCCCTCCTCGACAACCTCCTCGATCACCAGCGCCGACAAACCCGAGAACATCAGCCCGACAGCAACATCCGCCTCATCCACCCACGCATCGTGCCGTCAGGCGACCACGCTCAGCCACCGGAAGTGAGCCAGAGCCTTTATATTTACAGTCCCCGCCGACGACCCCGGTCGGCGGATGAACGCGAGGACTCCGACATGTCGATGCGGCCATGCGGTTCCGATGCCCGCGCGGATCCACACCAACCTGCCTCGGCGCGGGTGGCCGCCGCGGTCGTTGTGGTGGGCGACGACTTCGCCGCCCCGGGATCGGGTCCCGGCGTGGTTGCATCTGGGGGCGCGGCGGACGAGATGGAGGACGTATGGGATACGACTGCACGTTGCACCTGGTGGACGAGGACGCGATCAGGGAGCAGTTCGTGCCCCGCTTGCTCGGGAGTTCGACCGAGCCGACCGCATTGGATCGAGTGCATCCGAAAGCGGCGGACGTGTGGCGGCAGGTACGCGAGCTGTTGCTCGGGACGGATGGGCACGCGGCGGCGGAGGCCGTGTCGGTGGCAGCGGTCATGTTCAGCGCCTCGATGCTGCCGTACCGCTACGAGCGGGGGCTGGCGCTGAGCCTGGCATTCGAAGCGGGACGGGTGTTTCCCGACGGGGTGTTCGAGCCGAAAGTCGAGTACGCGCCGGACGCGCTGTTCGCCGATGTGGTCGCGGCGCATCCGCAGGTACGGGGACGGTTCTCCTCGGGCTGGTTCGGCGGGAACTATACGACGGGGCTCTATGTGCCCGCCGAATATGTTGCCGAGGTGCTGGCCTGGGTGCAGGAGCAGCTCGCGCCGTTGCCCAAGGGTGCCCAGCGGAACTACCGAGGGATCGTGGCGACGCTGCGCGCGGCGGTGGATCGCAAGCTCGGATACTGGGAGGCAACGGATCTCGCGGTGCCCGCGGCGGGTGAGTTCCCCGGCGATCCGGAACTGATGTGGGCGCAGTACCTCGGCAACGACGGCACGACTGCCGCAGCGGTGGAGACGGCACCGGCATCGCCCATCGCGAGTGTGCTCGACGACATTGTCGACGGCTTCCTGATGTCGCACAGCGACGGCAAGTCACCACAGGTGGAACTGTGGGACCTCGAGTCGTGGCCGCCGCGATTGGCGTTGCAGCGCAACGAATTCTGGGTCGCGGCTGCACGGGCCTCCGAGGGCGGATGGCTGGCGTACTCCACCGTCGACACCAAGGCACGCCCGCGCGTGTTCGCGCCGATCCTGGTGGACGGTGACACGGATGCACCGCGGGTACTACCGGCCAAGGGACCGGACGGGGCCGACCTCTACTCCCACGAGTGCTACTTCCTCGGCACGCGCCCCGTGGTGTTGCACGAGGTGAAGAGTCACCTGCTGAGATTCGGCGGTATGCAGCTCGGCGACCCGCTGCCCGGCCCGCTGTGGCTCACGGACTCCGGTGTCTGGGAACAGATTCCGGGCATCACACCGGGCACGGTGGTGAAGAGTTCACTCGGCGACGCCGCCCGCCCGGTCACCGGGGCCGCGCGACTGGCTGACGGTAACACCGTCCTGATCTGGGACGGCAACGGCTACGAACTCGACCCCGCAGGCACCGGCTGCGTCCGCACCTTCGAGATGGCCGCACAACGCTCCTTCGTCGGCTTCACCTCGGCGCCCGCGGGCACCGACGGATTTTTCTACCAGTCCGGCCGCGACCTGCACGAGATCCATCGAGGCGGCAAACCAATCCGGCACGCCGAAGCCTGGACCAACGTCATGGACGTCCGCCCGGGACCGGACGACAGCCTCCTCCTCAAATTCGGCAGCAACGACGAAGGCAACGTCGGCGCCCTCTACTTCCCGAACGACCGTACCCACATCGTCCTCCCCCCAGAAATGTTCGGCGACAAATCCAGTTACTCGGCCCTTTACTGGAGCCGATCGACCAACCGAATAGTCGCCATCGGCGGCGATTTTGTCGCCGTTGCGGTAGAAACCGTACTGTCACAATCGAGATCGGCGGTACCCGAACTTCCCGACGAGGCCTAGTGTTCCGCGCTTGAAATCCGTTTGTCAATCGTAGGATTCGGTGGTGGCAAGGACGGGGCGGCCGAGGTCGGGGCCAGATTTGGTGGTCACCGAGGCGCAGCGTCGGGAGTTGGTTCGGGGTGCGCGGGCGGCGACGTCGACGCAGGCGTATGCGTTGCGGTGCCGGATCGTGCTGAGGTGCGCGGAGCCGGGTGCGGCGAACGCGCATGTCGCGGCTGCGGTAGGTGTCACGCCGATGACTGTGGCGAAGTGGCGGCGCCAGTTCATCGAGCACGGTCTGGCCGGTCTGGCTGATGAGCCACGTCCGGGTCGGCCGCCGTCGATACTGCTGGATCAGGTGGAGCAGGTAGTGGTGTTGACGTTGGAGCGGACTCCGCGTGATGCCACGCATTGGTCGCGGGCATCGATGGCCGAGCGGACCGGGTTGTCGAAATCGACGATCGGGCGGATCTGGCGGCGGCTCGATCTGAACCGCACCTGGTCGACGGATTCAAACTGTCGACCGACACGCTGTTCGTGGAGAAAGTCGTGGATGTGGTCGGCTTGTACCTCAATCCGCCGGAGCGAGCCGTTGTGCTGTGCGTGGACGAGAAATCACAGATGCAGGCCCTGGATCGTTCGCAACCGGTGTTGCCGATGATGCCGGGCATGCCCGAGCGTCGCACCCACGACTACGCTCGCCACGGCACCACGAGCCTGCTCGCGGCGTTCAACATCGCCGATGGCACCGTGGTCGGGGAATTGCACCGCCGCCATCGTGCCGCGGAGTTCAAGAAGTTCCTGGTCTCGATCGACAAGGCAGTACCCGCCGACTTGGCTGTTCATCTGGTCTGCGACAACCTGGCGACCCACAAGACCCCGATCGTCAACGAATGGCTCGCGCGTCATCCCCGGTTCCACGTGCACTTCACCACGCCCGGATCGTCCTGGCTCAACCAGGTCGTGCGACACGAGGTCGCATGAGTGACAGTGGAACTCGTAAAAGGAGGAATCGGCTGATGTCGGTGACGTAGTTCCCGATCCCGTGCGTGTGGATCGTCCCCACCTCGACGTGCATCATGGGTAACCGTGGGGTGCGAAGCCCGAGGACTCGGGTTCCATCCAGGGGTTACAGGCTGGGGAAGACTGGGCGGGTGAATTGCGTGAACCCTCGTTGACGCCTCGTCATGAGCACTCTCGCCGATGGGAAGTTGCAGCGGGAGATAGGGATAACAGTTCAGCCTCGTACTCGTCGCGGTCACTGTAGCTACTTGCACCACGAGCTTTCCTGGCTGTCGACGCGTCGGCATCCGGGCAACCGTCGAAATCCACAACAGCCAGCAGCGCCGCCAGCTCGGCCGGTGTGCTGTCTCTGCCGTGACCGAGCAACATGTGGGCGCCTTCATGCGCCACCACATGCCGCGCCATCGTCGGCACCTGCCAGGGCGATACAGCACGACATCGTCCACCGAGCGGGCCAGCCACAATCCGCACAACTCGACCGGGAAATACTCCGGCAACGGTAGATGCACGATCTCACGCCCGCGGACCTGCTCCAGGCGAGCAAAGAACGGTTCCACCGTCCAATCCGGCGGCAGTTCGAGATCATCGACGATCGACTCGAATCGCGAACGTCTCGACCGTCGTGGCCACAACTGAACAGGCAACTTAGCCTCCCCTTCTAATCACGTCCTGCTCCCATCGTGGCTGCACGACATTCCCCGATGCATCCACTGGTCGGTCGATCCGGTCGTATTCGTCCGGAATGGGTACCCATTGCTTCGGCGCCGTTCGCGCACGGGCGCGAACATACCATCGAGTATGCGCTGGCGTCCCTCGTTCGTCGCACCGCGTCCGGAGTCGGACCCGGCGGCGGGCCCACCCGAGATTGCTGTTGTGCGGCGCTCATTCGTCACCGCGCGCGGCATCCGCTTCCACGTCACCGAGGCGGGTCCGGCGAACAAACGTCCGGTGCTCGCGCTGCACGGCGGGCCACAGCACCATTACGCGTACCGCCACCTGCTCGCCGATCCGCCGGACGACCTGCGGATCATCGCGCCGGACCTGCCCGGGTACGGCTGGTCCGGACCCGCGCCGCACCGGTGGGCCAAGGACTGGGGCGGCTACATCGCCCACCTGCTCGTGCTGCGGGAGCCGGAGCGATTCGACGCGCTGCTGGCGCTGAACATCGCCCACCCGTGGCAGACACCGCGCAGTTTCCTGCCGCACGCCTGGCGGTTTCTGATCTACCAGCCGCCGGTCGCCGCGTTCGGCACGTATCTCCACCAGCGCACCCGCTTCTTGGAACAGCTCATCTTCGTCGGCGCCGTGCGCAACCGCGACGAGTTCGGACCCGAGGTGATCCACGCGTACGCCGACCGCTTCCGCGACCCGCTCTGCGTCCGCACCGCGGCCGACACCTACCGCACTTTCCTGCTACGCGAAGTCCCCCGGTCCGCCGTACGGCGCGAACAACGCCGCGCGACCGTACCGATCCGCGCCCTGTTCGGGGTGGACGACGCCGCGATCCATCCCTCGCTCGCGTCCGAGAAGACGGCGCGCGCCGACGACTACCGCCTCGAACTGGCCCAGAACTGCGGCCACTTCATCGCCGAAGAGCGACCGGACTTGGTCCGGGCCCGGCTCGTCGAACTGGCCACGACGACCGCGCACCCCGCGCGAAGACGGGTCACAGCCTCGGCTCGCGCGGACTCCGTAGAGCGTGCGATCCTGTCGCTGGGACGATGGCGCGGGCAGAACGGTGGCACCAGCGCGGAAATGCACTCCTACAGATCTTTGACGGTTGATTGCGGTTGACGGAGCTGGTGATCACTCGGGCTGTGGGTTGATACCTGTGCGGTGAGATACGGGCAGGGCGGGGGATTGCCGGCCGCGGGGCGTGTCCGGCGGGAGGTGGTTTGCTTGGCGGCGGCCGAGCGGTTCGCCGCCGGTGACAAGACCGCCGATATCGCCGCCGCTCTGCGGGTTCGGAGTTCTGTGGAGTGCGAGCTGAAAGTGGCTTGCGGACAGATGTTTACGCCGTGCCGAGCATAGACTGTCCACGGTGGTCACCAAATCGGAACAGAATCAGCGGGTAGCAGCGGGCGAGTCCCGAGCCTTGGCGCCTGGACCCACATTCACGTCCGGTCGCCAGTGGCGACGTCGGCTCGGGCACACCGCTTGGATCGTCGGTCTCGCGACAGCGTTGACCATCGGCCTCGAGCGGTTCGGATTCAACCCCACCGACCAAGGCTTTGTGGTTGCTCAGTCATGGCGCATACTGCACGGCGAGATACCGCATCGCGATCTGATCTCGGCACGACCTTTGGGCTCGGCGTACCTACACATCATCGACTTCGTGATTCCCGGACCGCTGTTGCTGTCCTCGGCCTTTGTGGCATGCCTACAGCTGATCGTCGCGACGGTAGTGCTGGCGGCATGGACGACCGGCATCGGTGTCCTGCGGTGGGGGCTGGTCCGCACCGCGGTAGTTGCATCGGTCGCAGTGATCAACGTCCACCTGTTCGCGATGACCGCGTGGCACACCGTCGACGGCATATTCCTTGTCGCCGTGGGCTGGTACGCGTTCGATATGGGTCGGCAACGCGATCGGGTATGGCTGGTGCGGTCGGGTCTTTTCGCCATCGGATTCGCAGCGGTCACCAAACAATCGTTCATACCAGCAGTCCTCGTCACCCTTGTCGTCCTGCTGATCCAACGTCGGCATCCGGTGCGGCGGCTCATCCTCGACCTCGCCACTTTGATCGGCCCTTCTGCTATATACCTGGTGATCGTCACTGCGGGTGGCGGTTTCGGGGCAATGATCGACCAACTCGGCGGCGGACATGCCACCGCCGGTCAGCGCCTGCTGAGTATCGGTGTGATCTCAGGGGCAATACCAATTCTCGGCGTATATACCGTCGCGGTACTCGCATCGACGACAAGAGGGCCGATGATGCGCGGTATCGCGTCGGCTATCGCCTGCCTGATCCTTGGGGCAGTCATTGTCGACGGACAGCTCGAGCGGGCCGGCAACTGGGGCATCGTTCTATGGTGGGCCGCTGCTCTGACCATCGGCATCCACGCCGCGACGCAACGCAGCGTTCCGTGGCGATCAGTCGGCATGGTGCTGCTCGGATACATGGTGTCGTTGTCGTGGGGATACGCCTCACCCACGCTGCTCGGCGGCAGCCTCGCGCTGCTGGCCATCGAACAGCTGGTGCGGGACCTGCCGACTGTGGTCGACCGGGCCCGCATTGTCGGTGGCATCGCCGCCGTCATCCTGTTGGTTGCCACGCTCGGTTGGATGAGTGAACTTCGACTGCAGGCCCCCTACCGTGATCTGCCGGCCAGGGAACTGACTGCCGACCTCGGTGAGTCGATACCTGCGATGCGTGGAATCCGGACGAACCCGGCAACCGCGGCATACGTCGAGCAGATTGTGCGCTGCCTGGACCAGTATCCCGCGTCCCGCACCGCAGTGCTGCCCGACAATCCGTTCATCTATCCGGCGTTGCACATCCGAAACCCCTTTCCCATCGATTGGCCACTTTCGGCAGAACTCGTCGCCGACAGCCGCGCTCGCCTTGATGCGGCAGCCGAAAAAATCGAGCGGGAGGGCGACTACCTGATTTTGTTCCAGACCGTCACCAGTCGCGCCCTAGCTTCGGCAAAGCCGATCCCGGTTGCTGTCCCGGCCGATGCTTCGGTGGTAGACCCGGCCGGAATCGCGGACGGCATACTCGCTCGGATCTCCGGCCAACCTGTGACATGCGGCTCCTTCGTCGGCGTCTGGCAGCCATCGAACAGGTAGGCGCCGGGCCCGAAACCGCCTATGCCAGCGAGCTACTCGCCACACGACCAACATCAGAATCCCGAAACAGACCACGATCCCGAACGGATCGGCCGCGACAACGGCACCGAGCAAACCAGCGACTGCGATGAATCCCCAGGCCGATAACACCAGGGCGATAGCCGAACGCGGTAGCGACCGGGCCGCGTCATGTGTCGGTGCCCTCGGGCACGATGGAGCGCATGACCGCGGCGACCGATGTCTCTTCGATCGACCTCACCGCCCCGAACCTGCGCGAGCACGCCGAGCAGCTGCTGCGCGAACTGGCCGGGCCCGATGCGCGGCTGCGGGAGGACCAGTGGATCGCCATCGAGGCGCTGGTCGTGCGGCGGAGCAGCGCGTTGGTGGTGCAGCGCACCGGCTGGGGCAAGTCCGCGGTGTACTTCATCGCCGCCAAATTGCTGGGCAGGGCCGGTCGCGGGCCGACGGTGATCGTGTTTCCGCTGCTCGCGCTGATGCGCAACCAGGTGGCGGCCGCGCAGCGCGGGTGGTCGCCGCCACCATCAACTCGGGCAATGTGACCGAATGGGACGAGATCCACGCGCAGGTCGCCGCCGGCGCGGTCGACGTGTTGCTGGTCAGCCCGGAACGACTGAACAATCCGGATTTCCGGGACCAGGTGCTGCCGAAGCTCGCGGCGGACGCGGGACTGGTGGTGATCGACGAGGCGCACTGCGTCTCGGACTGGGGACACGAATTCCGGCCGGACTACCGCCTGAAGTGTGTCTACCTGTCGATCATGGCCCTCGATCCCACCGGAACAGGCCGAAACGGTGGGTCACCCGCTGGAAAGCCGCGTTGAACGCTTTCGACATCACCTTCGAAGGCCGACTCAGCGCTGGACGGAAGTAACCCAATCAAACCGAGTTACACCGATGGCTGGGCTCGGTCCCATTTTCGGTGGTGACCCGAGGGGCGTGACGGCACGATGTGCCGGTGGGTCATGTGAATGTCTCTGTGGGCGTGATGTTTTCGGGTTTGTCGCCGTTGTTGGTGGAGGAGGTGAGCGACGAGGGCTCCTGGATTGGGGTACGCGCTCGGACCCCCGGTGGTCCAGCGGCCTGCCCGGGCTGCGGTGCTGTTTCGGGCAAGGTGCACAGCTACCACCAGCGCACCGTCGTCGACCTGCCGCTCGACGGCCGTGCAGTGCACGTGCGAGTGCAGGTGCGGCGGTTGGTGTGCCCGACCATAGGCTGTCGCAACACCTTTCGTGAGCAGGTACCCGGTGTGCTGGAGCGCTACCAGCGGCGCACCACGCGCCTGACCGGTCAGATTCGATCGGTGGTGCGGGAGCTGGCCGGACGCGCCGGAGCCCGGCTGCTGGCGCGACTCGCAATCGGGCTGTCGCGCCACACGGCGGTGCGGGTGCTGATGGGTATCCCGCTGCCCGAGCGGCCGGTGCCGGCCGCGGTGAGCGTGGACGATTTCGCGTTGCGGCGCCGCCACCGCTACGGCACGGTGGTGATCGACCCGGTCACCCACGACCGCATCGACGTGCTGGCCGACCGGAAAGCCGACACCCTGGCCGTGTGGCTGAGCGAGCACCCGCACGTGCAGGTCGTTGTCCGTGACGGCTCCACCACCTATGCCGAGGCCGTGCGCCGGGCCCTGCCCACCGCGATGCAGGTCAGCGACCGCTGGCACCTGTGGCACGGGCTGGCGCAGGTGGTCGAGAAGACGGTGGTCGCCCACAGCGCCTGCTGGTCGGCCGCAGCACCGAAGTATCGACAGGTCAAGGGCGGCGCCACCACCCTGCAACGCTGGCACGCCGTGCACGAGCTGCCCGATCGAGGGGTCGGACTGCTGGACTGCTCACGCCGGTTGGGCGTGTCGCTGAACACGGTCAAACGCTACGCCCGTGCGCCCGAGCCGCAGCGTCTGCGCCGCCCGCCGCAGTACCGGCCCTGCCTGGTCGACCCCTACCGCGACCACCTGCGCGCCCGCCGCGCCGCCGACCCCGGAGTACCGGTCCTGCAACTATTCGCCGAGATCAAAGTTCTCGGCTACGCCGGAGGGCTGAACCTACTCTACCGCTACGTCAACCAGGGACGCCTCGACGGCGACCGAATCGCGATCTCGCCCAAACGCGTGGCCAGCTGGATCCTGACCCGACCGGCCGACCTGCCCGATCCCCGCCGCGCTCATCTCGACGAGATCGCCGCCGCGTGCCCGGAGATGACCGCCCTGGTCGACCTCGTCCGGGAGTTCGCCCAACTCATGACCGAGCGCCGCGGCAGCGACCTCGACAGCTGGGTCGAGCAGGTCCGCGAAGCCGGCCTGACCGAATTCAACCCGTTCCTCACCGGCCTCGACCAAGACCACGACGCTGCCGTCGCCGGTTTGACCCTGCCCTACACCAACGGTCCCTGCGAGGGCGTCAATACGAAAACGAAGCTGATCAAACGGCAGATGTACGGCCGCGCCGGCTGTCGGCTACTCCGACACCGAATCCTGCTGGGATAGGCGAGGTTCCGCTACCACCGAAAATGGGACAGAGCCGTTGGCTGGACAGACCCGTAGTCGCCTCAAGCTGACCGTTTCGCCCCGATTGGTTGAGCTATGCTCGGGCACGTTGCCGCAGCCGAATCCTCCTGGTAGCAGCTGCATTCGGCACATCGGACCCGTCGATGCGCACATAGTCGCGAATTCGCATCCGATGCAATTGGCGGCGCTTGTAGTAATCGCGCGAAAAACAACGACAATGGCTTGACCAGCAGTGATGTCGGGTTTCCGGTTCGAGGTCCCCGACTGGCCGGAATATCGGGCAGGTTGCCGTAGTCGCTGGTGTGGGCGGGTCCGGGGTTCAGGTTGTGGTCAGGTGGCGGTAGATGGTCTTGCGGGAGACGCTGAAGGTGTCGGCGATCTGGGTGACGGTGTATTTGCGTTTGCCGTGGTGGTCGAGTTCGTCGTACATCTCGCGGGCTTTGAGAGCCTGCAGTTCGGTCAGGGCGGGTGGTCGGCCGCCGATACGGCCGCGGGCTCGCGCGGATTGCAGGCCTTCGAGGGTTCCTTCGCTGATGAGGTCGGCGGTCATCTCGTCCATGGCGGCGATGACGTGGAACAGGAACCGTCCGGCGGGGGTGGTGGTGTCGATGCCTTGTTTGAGCACGATGAGGTCGATGCCGCGTTCGTCGAGTGCGGCGGCGAGTTCGGTCATGTGCCGCACCGACCGGAACGGCCGCGACAGCCGGGTGATGACCAGTTCGTCACCGCGTCGTAGGTGTTCGAAGCATTTGTCCCACTCGGGGCGGCGGGCGAGTTTGCCGGAGGCCTTGTCCACCCAGATCCGTTCGCACCTGGAGGCGGTGAGGGCGTCGATCTGGGAGTCGTCTTTCTGCCCGCGGGTGGAGACCCGCGCGTATCCGAACCGTGCCATGCCCGCAACTGTCCCATAAAGGGCTGACATGTCGGGTTTTCGTCACGTAGATTCCGCACACGAGTTATGGCCCACTGGCGAGGTTCGCTGACCTGCGGATTCGTTGGTCGCTGCGGGTAAGGGTTCGTGTGGGTCGGAAACGTTCGTTTCCGCCCACTCCGGCTGCGGTCGACTCCTCACCGTCCGGCACTCCAAAACGTGGGATCAAGCGGACAGCGACGCTTCATGTACCAGATGACACGATTCTCACCTGCATCGTCGATGCGCGCTGCTTTTCAACGCACGCTGTCTGGTTCCGTCAGCTCACGGATCCGGTGTCCTGCCTTGCGAGCCAAACCACTGGATGAGCTCGAGGCGATGGCACGCAGACACGTGACCGCCTCATCACCACCGATAGCTGTGATCGCGTCGAGTGCAGCGCGGGAAGACTCTCCGATCCGCCACCCGCCCTCGAGGATCTGCTGACATAGTCGCCGCGCCGTGTCTGCATTCCCGACAAGGCCTGCGCATGCAACACCCAGTTGTCGCGGTGGGGGCAACCGGCCAACATCCAAGCCTCGTATAGGCCCCATGCGAACTCCGCAAGCGCCGTCGGATCCACCGTTTCCGCGACAACCCGAACTCCGGCGTATTGCCATTCGGGGCGGCACATCGCCAGCATCGTGCAGAAGTCTTCCACTGCGGATTCCGGCAGCGCTGCGCTGCCGTTTGGTAGCAAGATGGCAGGAAGCAGGGCAGGGACGAGCCACGTCGGCAGTCGAGGAATCCGATGCGGTAGCGCAGACTGTATCGCATCGTCGCCCACCATCGCGGAGATGGCTGTGCGGCTCTGCTCGCCGTAATATGCTGCGGCGCTGTCGATTGCGCTGCGGTGACCCATTTGGGCAATAGTGTGTAGCGCGTGCTGGGCAAGCATGCGATCGCTGCCGTACCGACTCAGCGCAATCGGAATCAGGTCTTCGACGGCCGTGTCGGCATGCCGCTGCCACCAAGCGACCGCGGTACGATTGGTCCGGCGGAACCCGAGGCAGCGCATCATCAGCACGGCGACACGACTGCCGTCGACTGGCTCCATGACCTGAGCCATCCGCAACGGATGTTGCGCCATCGTCGCAACGACCGCATCAAGGGCATCGGCACCGAACCTTCCCAGAATGCGTTGGAAAATCGCCTGCGAGTGGACTGCTCGCGGGACTTTGAACTCTCGCAGGATCGGATGCGCGATGTCGTCGGATATCAGTGCGAGGACGAAGGGCTCCTGGTCGACGTCCTGCACTGAGCGACGGTAATCCTCGATGCTCCGGGCCCTGCTGACCACCTCGAGCATGTCGTGTTCATACCACCACCCGCGTGTTACCGGCCTCGCAGCCCACCGCTCCCGTTCACCTGGCCGCCAGTCGAGCCGCAGCGGGCGGTCGGGGCGTTTTTCGAGGGAAAGGTGCTGTGCCCGCGAAGGTGCGCGACGCCAAGGCGGCGACGCCAAGACATCCGGCAGTTCGTGCGGTTCGGCGTTGCGTAGATGTACGGATTGACCACACTGGTGAGCCGACGCATCGCTGATGAACTGCTGTTCTCGACGTTTGAGCGCCCGAACAATATGGGCCGACGCCCTCCGGGTGGGATCGGCTGACAACAGCCTCCTCGCACGGCGCGGGAACCGGACCGCGGATCGGGACAGCGCACTGAACACCAACCCGTTGTCGGCGCGAGCCTGGAGCAGCCCCATCGCGACATCGGTCGGAAACCGGGACAGCATGTCGGCGAGCTCGCCCGTGGAGTCTCGGTCAGCACCCCAACCGTAGGGTGCATGAAGCCTGGCATCCAGCATCGCCGCGATGACGTCGGCGGCGGCGGGACCTACCTGGGTCGCGATGTTGTACACATGACGAAAAAGGCGTGCTGGCTCGACCACTTCGGTGATGCGAGTGAGTTGCTCAGAGGTGGTGGCGCAAGCGGCTAGAAGGGCAAGCGAATCCGAGGAATCAGACGGAACCGACCAAGCCCCGAAATCGTTGCTGTACCAGCGCAGGTGCCGCTCGGGCGGTGCGCTGCGCGACTTGTCGATCGGCATCGCCTCGAGATCTGCATCGATCCAACCCTGTTCGGTCGGAAGCAGGTACGACGTGGCGACCCGGACCCACAGGTCACCGATATGACCGGAAGCCCCTCGACCGCCGGCAACGCCGCGCAGCGTACCGAGGCGTTGGACGGTGGTCCGGTAACGCTCTTCGGATGCAGTCGCCAGGTGCGCCCGGACCCGCCGCAGCACGTTGTAGGCACGCAATGGTCCTGGTTCGTTCGGCTCGGGCGCGGTCAGATGGATAGGATTCCACGTACCGCCCCGGGATCCCGATACGACCGAACTCGACATTCCCACCCCGGACATCCACACAGCTGCTTCCGCCGCGAATTCGAGCCCGTACTCAGCCACCCACGTGTCAGCTAGACTGCGCGGCTCCGAGTGCACGAGAGCGCATACAACTGCTGCGCCTTTCGCGGATACGCGTGAATCGAGAAACCCGGCCCCTGCCTCGGAAAGCCAATACACACCACCGCGGGGCGGGAACGCCAGAGCACCCTCGATCACCTGGCGATACGGGGCGAGCTCGGTGGGCATAACAGGCGTTCGCGGCCGAAACGTCAACTGTCGTGCCGGGCCCAGCCCCCGAAAAGGCGCTGCCCTGGGCCACCATTTCGCCGGAACCGCCCACGAGTCCTCATCCAGCCGGTCATGAGGTTCGGCCACACACCCTCCGATTTCGCCTACCGGACACGACCATAATTGGCTCGGACACGCGGTCACGGGCAATGAGAGACGCCGCTCGCTGAATCGTGTACGTCGCACATCGCATGCCTTCGCCGCAGCCTAAAAGGAATGGCCAAATTCACGACCTCCCAGCAATGGGAACCGATAGGGGTCTTGCGAGTTCTCTGCAACGCCCACCGTGGCTATGGGCCGGACGTGCCCGATATTCAACGCGAAGGGGGTTCCGGGCAGTCGAAGTACGCGCGTGTTCAAGAGTCCGGCAGATCCTCGGGGCTCTGGTAACTCGCCAGAGCAGACCGACGGTCTTGTCATTCGTGCTGGGTATCACGGCGAACATGCCACTGGCCGGACCCGTTCGCGCGGACCGATCACGTCACCGAAGGCTGGTCCGTCATCGAAGGAGCGCGCCCCGACGCCCCGGTCAGAAGAGGGTGTCGCGGACCCGTAGCGGCCTGTACCCGGTGGGACCGAGCTGGGCAAGTTCTGCGTCGATATCGACCTCGATCGCGCCGAAGAAGTGGATGTTCTCCGAGTGGGCCGGGGAGATATGGGCCAGCACATCTGTGTCTATACGACGCCCCTGGCGGCGCATCTGCTCGACCGCGAGCCCGTTATACTCCGTGGTCCAGGCGATAACCGCGTTGGTGGCCAGGGTCAGGTACCAGGCCTGCTCCGTCTGGGCTTCCAGGTGGCGGGCGCGGAAGGCGCCTTCGTGGGCGTAGATGGGGCCGCGTTTGAGGGCGTGGATGGATTCGCCCTTGTTGAGCTGGCGGGAGATCTTGCGCCGGTAGTCGGGATCGGTCAGATATCGGCAGGCGTAGATGGTGCGGCGCATAGCTCCGTACTCCTTCAATGCCGCGGCCGGAGCGTTCTGGCGGCCCGACGCCGACAGCTTGCCGACCAGCAGCGACGCGGTGGCGTGCCCGAACTTCAGTGATCCGGCCAGCCGGGGTAGGTCGTCGTAGTGTTCGGCGATCAGGTCCAGATTTAGCTTGCGGGTCAACAGCGGTCCGACGTGCGGGAACCGCGCGTCGGCCTCGGCGCGCGGCACCGGCCGGTACAGGGTGATCTTGCCCAGGTCCCGGATGCGCGGGGACAGCTGCATCCCGAGCAAATCGAACAGCGCGAAGTTCACCAGGGTGACCCCGTGGGTATCCCTCGCGTGCTCGGTGATCGGCAGATCCGTTGCATTGCAGAGGATTTCGTCCAGCACGTAATGGGCTTCGCGGCGGGTGGTGACGATCACCTTGGTGCCGTAAGTGGTGTGCTGGTCGGTCACGTGAGTGTAGGTCGACAGGCCCTCCTCGGCGAAGAAGTGATTCACCGCGCGGGCGGTGGTGGACTTGCCGCGCGTGGGGAACCGCTGCCCGTCCGAGGACGACAGGGTGCCGGTCCCGAACACCGTGGTCAGCGGAAGTCTCTGGTGGTAGCCGATGATCGCCAGATTCGCCGCACGCAGCGTCTCCTCCCGCACGTACCACTCCGCGGTCCACGCCAGGATGTCGTAGGAGATCCCCGACGCCGCAGCCATATTGGTCAGACCGAGGTTCGTGGAATAGGCCAGCAGCACCGCGATCAGATTGCGCTTCAACTCCGGGCTGCGGGCCTGCTTACCGCCCGCGTGGGTGAAGCAGTCCAGGTAGCCGGTGCGTTTGTCCAGCTCGATCAGCAGCGACACGATCGGCGCGTACGGCAGCATTTCCGTGAGCTCGGCCTTCAACTCGATGGCCTCGGTCGGGATGTCTTCGGCGGTCAAAGGTGAGATCACCAGATCACCGGCCTCGTCCAGCCGCACCGGCCCGTCACCGGACGCGAGCATCTGCTCCAGCTCGGCGACCGCCGCACCCCACTCGTCGGTCAACGCGACCAACGCGGCAGCCGGGTCGGCTCGCTTGTCGACCAGGCGGCAGAATTCGCCGCGCTGCGGCTCGCACTGCTCGGACGTGAGCAGGTAGGCGGCCGGATCGGCGTAGTGGCGCGATCCGGGCACGAACACATCCCCGGTGCGCAGCCCGAGCAGCACGCACAGTTCCCAATAGTGCCGGTAGGCGACGGTATTGCCGGTCTTGCGGGCTTCGTCGAGATAGCCGCGCCACTTGGCCGGCACGAACCCCGTGGGTGCATCGTCGAACACCTTGCGGCGCCCGGTTGCATTCAGCTCGCGCAGCAAGTCCACCGCGATCAGCAGCTCCGTCGCCGCCGTGCCGCCGGCGGACCGGACCGCCGACAACACCGCCGGAGTGAACTTCCGCAGATACGAATACGACGAATCGAGAGCCACCAGATGCCCGTGATCACGCGGTAGCCGCGGCTTGGCCTGCGCTTTCGCGGCCCGCAGCCGCTCCAACCCGAGACCCTCACCCCGGATCAATCCGCCGACATCCTCATCGGGGATGTGCGGGTCGATGAGGATAGCCAGCAGGTCATCCAGCAGCGCCTGCCGGTCCTCCCCGCTCTTGCCGCGCTCGGCCAGCTCCTCGCGCATCCGGTTCTCCGCGGCACTGAACTTTCCCACGCAGTACCTACTTGATAGCAACAATCCATCGTCCCGGACGAGTGCCGCTGAAACTGGATAAGGCTGGTTCGCCAGGCATGAATCACTGTGGCAATCCGGATTCCCAAGCCTCCCAGAGCGAGTTGTCGCAGGACCGGGCCGGCCGCCATCCCGATCGTGATCTATCTGCCGAATCCCTCGATCGGGGTCCGCGGCATGCTCCACCGCATCGTCGCCTCTCTCGGGCACCGGCCCGCCTATCACACCGCGGTCCCGGCACCGAGACCGCCGAGACGCTGGCCGCTGAAGCGGTGGAGCGGGGCAGGCTGCCCATAGTGGCCATCGATGAAGCTCACCTGCTCGACAGCCATCAGTTATTAGTGGGAAGCTATCCGGCCGCCGTGGCAAATATCAGCATTAGAGTTGCCACACAGCTTTCCCAGGAGGTCACGATTCATGAACGAACCGACAGCGGCATTCGCGCGGGCCGAGGACGCGATCGCCCGGCTGCGAGCCGCGGCGGCGGCCTCGGAAGGCGAGGTCCGACTGGGCCCTGGCATCCCGGACGACGTCATCGACACCTGGGCGGTGCCGGTGCCCGCCGACATCCGGCTCCTGGCACGCGAGATCGGCGAAATCTGGTTCGACGACTACGATCCGATCACCTTCGGACATCCGGAGAACTTCGAGCCCAGGTTCTGCCGCGCCGGCGCACCAGGGACCTGGTGGGCGCTGCACCGCAACGCCGCCGCGGAGAATTACTACGCCGATATCGATCCCGAGACCGGCGTCTGGGGTCGGGTCTTCTACCACTGGGAGGGCAACTCCACCACCCTGGTCGCGCCGTCGGTCGCCGACTGGTTCACCTCCGTCGCCGACGGGCTCGACCTGGCCTTGCGGGTTGCCGCCGGCGAGCGGGTCGAGGGTATGGATCCGGGTCTGGACGACGACGAACTGGACGACCTCGACTTCGAATCGGTGTTCCAGGACTGGTGGTCCGGCCAGGGCGAAATCCTCGCGCCCCGCGACTCACCGATAGCGGCCGCCATGCCAGCACCGACGGCCCGCCATTCCCCCGACACGGTATTGGCGACCGCCGCAGCCGCTCTCCCCGATGGTGCCGTCCTCGCCGACCTTCGCACCGCGCACTACCCCACCTTCATCTCGTTCAACGAGTTCCGCGGCGGCACGGCCCGCTACCGCCGCTTCGCCGGCGGCACCCTCCTCGCCGCCATCCCCTCCGACTCCTGATCGGCATCTCGGGCAGCACAGGTTCTGCCGGCGAAGCACTGCGGCTCTATGCACCCGGCTGGCTGTTCACCAGAACAGTCACCACCGATACTCGACTGGGCGGCTACGACCTGCCCGCCGGAACCTCTGTGGTGTGAGCACCGACACCCGCCGCTATCTCCCGGGCCTGCGACATGTGGTCCGCGGCAATCTCGATTGGGCACTCGACGTCGAACGTTACCTGTGACTGGGCCCCGATTGCAGGTCCACCTGATCTGGCCCCCGCTCAGGAGGCCGCGGTTTTGAGAGTTGAGGCAGACTGACCCGCAGGAGGTCACGATGCCGAAATCCTTCCCGCTGGCGATGCGCCGGCAGGTGTGCGCTCGACTGCGAGCCGGCGAGCCGGTTGCCGAAGTTGCGGCGGAGACGGGGATCTCGCCTGCCACGTTGTTCCGCTGGAAGACTCAGGTTCTCGTCGATGCGGGAGTCCGCGAGGGCTTTCCGAGCGTGGAAGCTGATGAGCTGGCCTCGGCGAAGAAACGGATTTCCGCACTGGAAGCCGGATTGAAACTCACTCGCGACGCCTGCGAATTGTTCGATGCGCAGGCGGTGGTGTCCCCAAAAGGCGGATCGCGGTCGTCGAAGGGCTGATCGCGCTCGGACATTCGGGGCGGTCGGCCTGTCGAATCGCTGGAGTGCACAGATCCACTTTTCTGCGGCAACGGCGGCAGCCGTTGTCCACCAGAACGATTCGCAGGATTGTGGTCGCCGATGAGATATCCCGGATTCATGCCCAGTCCCGTGGAACCTACGGCAAACGCCGGATCAAGGCCGCGTTGCTGGCCGAGTGCGAGATGATCGTCATCCACAAGCTGGTTGCCTCGATCATGGCCGAGCGAGGGCTGTTCGGCCTGCCCAGACGCAAACGACGTGGCCACCCGATGCTCGCAGTGAGCACTCCCGCGGACCTGGTGAACCGGACCTTCACCGCAGCTGGCCCCAACGAGCTGTGGTGCACCGATATCGAGCGCCACGAGGCGTTCCTGAACCCTGCGGTGTGGAAGGACACCGCCACCGATCGGTCGCTGTCGATCGGTTGAAGCTGAGGACAGTTCGCGCCGTGGGATGACGGTGCGGACGGGAAGCGGTCCTGACAACGACGAGGCGGGCCAGCATTGCCAGATGGTCCGGGCTCGGCAAGCGAGACGGAAAGGCGTACGTGAGGAACCAGCGGCTGAACGCCCCTCGAGAGAGCCACCAGCTCGAACCTGGCGGATGTGGGCTGGATAGCAGCGCGCATCCGAACGACGGTGTCGTGCGGAGAACTCCTGGATCGGTCGATGTCGCTGGTCGGGAGGCCATGGTGAAGGTCTGCGGCGTAACCGTGGCGAGGCTGCAGGGGCATAGCTGGGCGCCGACCCCGTCGAAGGGTTCGGGAGTGAACGTGGGAACCACCTCGGCGGTCCCTGACTTGGGCGGCCGCCAGCCGCCCGGTGGGAAGGCTCATCGCCGGCCGATGCTGTCGGGGTGGGGCGGAGGACCCGTAGTAGTCCGGGGCCGGGAAAGCCGGTCACATGGCGAAGGGGTCCAGTGTGTTCGCAGCGTCGACGCATCATGGGGAGGCCACTGGTGAATACCGGTGATCCGGGAATCGTTTTCGCCGAGGCGGAGTTCCGGGTACTCAGGATGCAGAAGAAGCTGCACCGATGGGCGGTGGCCGATCCCGGTCGCCGTTTCGATGATCTCGCCAACCTCGTCTATGACCCGGCGTTCCTGCTGGTGGGATGGGCGGGGGTGCGGGGCAACAAGGGAGCACGAACCGCCGGAGTCGATGGGATCGCGCCGCGATCGGTCGATTCCGGTGCCGAGGAACTGCTGGCGAGTCTTCGAAACGATTTGAAGGCGAACCGGTTTGTTCCGCAGCGGGTGCGGGAGAAGGCAATTCCCAAGGCGTCGGGCAAGATTCGGCGTCTCGGGATTCCGACGACCGCGGACCGGGTCGTGCAGGCCGCGTTGAAATTGGTGCTCGAGCCGATATTCGAGGCGGATTTTCAGCCGTGTTCCTACGGTTTCCGCCCGAGACGCCGGGCGCAGGACGCGATCGCTGAGATCCATTACCTCAGTTCACCTCCCCGCGATTACGAGTGGGTGTTCGAGGCCGATATCACGGCGTGTTTCGATGAGATCGACCACACCGCACTGATGGAGGGGGTGCGCCGACGCGTCGGGGACAAACGCGTGCTGGGCTGGGTGAAGGCGTTCCTGCGGGCCGGGATCCTGACCGAACAGGGCCTGAACAGGGAAACGATCACCGGCACACCCCAGGGCGGAATCCTCTCACCGCTGCTGGCCAACATTGCCCTGTCGGTGTTGGACGAGGACTTCGCGGTCCGATGGGCCGCGCTCGGACCTGAATGGACACGCGCCAAACGTCGTCGCGCCGGGGAACCGGTCATGAAACTCGTCCGCTATGCCGACGACTTCGTGATCATGATCGCCGGGAAACGCGATGACGCCGAAGCGCTGTGGGATGAAGTCGGCGCGGTGCTCGCCCCGATGGGTTTGCGCCTGTCGCAAGAGAAAACGAGGGTCTGCCACATCGACGAGGGGTTCGACTTCCTGGGCTGGCGCATCCAGCGCCGCGCCTGGCGAAGCCGGACCGGCAAGCGGGCTGTCTACACCTATCCGTCGAAGAAGGCGCTGTCCTGCATCATCGGCAAGGTGCGAATGGTGACTCGCCGCAAGAGAAATCGAACGCTCGCAGACTTGCTGCGCTGGCTGAACCCGGTGCTGCGAGGCTGGTGCAACTACTTCCGTCACGGAGTGTCGTGGCGGACCTTCGGCTACATCGATCACTACGCCGTTTGGCGGATCATCGGCTGGCTCCGCAAACGACACCACGGACTGAACATGCACACCCTGATACGGCGTTACCTGCCCAGTTGGCGGATCAGCGCCGGAGGAATCGATATGTTTCGGCCGGAATCGGTCGTCATCGAACGATATCGCTACCGGGGCACCAAGATTCCCACACCATCATCGAGCGCACCGACAACCGGATCGCCCGCACCAGCGGCATGAACACATGGAGAGCCGGATGCGTCGACGAGGCGCACGTCCGGTTCGGAGGGCGGGCCGCAGAAACCCACCGGTTGAGAGACCGGCAGGGCGCTGCGGTCCGACCCCTACACCGAGCACGCCACGAGGGAGCCGCGCACCACACGCCGGACAGCATGTCGGCTCGGCGGCGCTGCGGGCTTCAGCGTCTCGGCGCGTAATTCGATGACTTGATCGTTGTCGGTTCGGCGATCAGCATGCAGTCGAACTCGACGCCATTCGGGTGAAGATGCATCCGACGAAACGCGGCGCGCAATGCATGTGGGACGACGCCGGTCCGATGACAGTGAAGATTCGTCGTGCTGACCGTGAGTTGCGACTACACCGGCCGCAACTCTCGCTGCAGTGCCTCCCGCTCGGCACCAGTCAGCCCGCGTGAGTACGCTCAGACCAACGACGCTGTGAGGCCTCCGTCGAGCACGTAGTGGGAGCCGGTGATCCAGGATGCTCGGTCGGAAGCCAGGAAGGCAGTGAGTTCGGCGATGTCCTCGGGCGTGCCGAGTCGGCCTTGTTTGGCAGCGACGAGATCGCTGAAGGGCATGTGGGTCGCGGCTTCGAAATCCGGGATCAGCCGGTCGACCATTTCAGTGTCGGCGAAGCCTGGGCAGACGGCGTTGACGCGTACGCCGGATGACCGCATTTCCACCGCCGCGACGCGGGTGAGCTGGATGAGCGCGGCCTTGGTAGCGCAGTAAGAGCCGAGCAGGGGACTGCCGCCGATGCCGGCGATGGAAGAGATGTTGACGATATTACCTTTCGACGCGATGAGCGGCGCGATAGCGGCTTTCATCACTAGGAAGGGGCCGCGAACGTTGACGGCGAAGATGCGATCGAAGCTGTCGGTCGACTGTTGCAGCAGTGGCGAGGATATTTCGATTCCGGCGTTATTTATCAAGACATCAAGACCTCCGAGGATCTCGACAGTCCGAGCGATCGCGGTCTGCACCTGGCTCTCGACGGTGACGTCGCAGTTGGCGATCCCGGCGGCTCCGATCTGTGCGGCGGCCTGGGCCGCGGACCCTTCGTCGATGTCACTGATCACCACACGAGCGCCGCGCTCGGCGAACAGAGCGGCGATCGCTTTGCCGATTCCGGCACCGGATCCGGTGACGAACACTCGCTTGTCTTTCAACTCAGCCATTTTTCTGTCGTTCCTTTCCGTTGGGATGTTGTTGCCGACAGATCCGGTATCTCTGCGATCCCGGCGCGCACACGGTGGTTACGGCGATCGTCCGCCGCCGCGGGCCCGTATGCACCGCGCGATTCATGAACCATCGCCGCGGTGGTGGCGGCTTACCGGGAATGATCCCGACCGTCTCGCATTCTCATCGATCGGCGTAGAGGTCGTGGTGGCCGGTTCGTACGGCCCATTGCGAGACCGGAATACGCCTATGCCGTGGTCTATTCCCGATGCGGCAACGCCGTCGGCGTGCGAAGCCGTTCGGGTGAGAGGCGATGGTGTCAGTCTGTCGCGCTCAGTACTTCTGTGCGCATGGCGCTACGCACCTCACTCTTCAAGATCTTGCCCACCTTGGATCGGGGAAGATCGTCCCAGATTTCGACTTGCTTGGGAGCTTTCACGCTGCCGATCATGGCCTTGACGAACGAGATCAACTCTTCGGTGGAAACCGTTCGGCCCTGCCGCAATTGGACCACGGCGGTGACACGCTCGCCCCACTTCGCATCGGGGAGGCCGATGACGGCGCTTTCCTTGACCGCGGGATGAGCCAGTAGCGCTTGTTCGACCTCGGCGGAGTACACGTTGAATCCACCGGTGATGATCAAATCCTTGGCGCGATCGACGATGTAGAGGTAATTGTCCTCGTCGAGGTATCCGATGTCGCCTGTGTGGTGCCAGCCGTGGGCGCTCACCTCGGCGGAGGCATCGGGGTTGTCATGGTAACCGTCCATCACCAGCGGTCCGCGAACCACGATTTCGCCGCGTTCCCCCGGCTCGAGCAGGGTTCCGTTGCCGTCCATGATCGCTACCGTCGTCAACGGTGTCGGGCGGCCGGCCGACGTGAGGCGCTCTGTCGCGATCGACCCGTCGGGACGGAAGTGATCGGCCGGAGCCAGTGTGGCGATCATGTTCGGCGCCTCGGTCTGACCGAACAACTGCCCGAGAACCGGCCCGATCCGCGTCAACGCTTCGTGGAGCCGGGTCGGTGACATCGGCGCGGCCCCGTACCACAGGCAACGCAAGGACGACAGATCGGTGGTGTCGAGGTCTGGGTGGTCGAGCACCCCATAGATCACGGTGGGCGGCAAGAACGCGTGCGTGATGCGGTGGCGCTCGATCAGGCGGAGGAACTGTCCGATGTCGGGGGCAGGCATGATGACGATCTCCCCGCCCAGACTGAGGATCGGGAAGGTCAGAACCCCTGCCGAATGCGTCAGCGGAGCCAATGCCAGATAGCGCGGTCGGTGACCGAAGGGATAACTCATCAAGGCCAGAGCGGTCGAGGTCATCATGTTGTCCTCGGTCAACCGCACACCCTTGGGGCGACCCGTGGTCCCGCCGGTGCCTGCGAGCATGCACAGCCTATCGGCAGGTCGGCGGTCGGGAACGAGATCGCCGCGATGGTCCGACAGCCAGTCCTGCAAGCTCACCGCGCCCTCGACCTCGCCGTCGAGGCATACCAGCCACTGCAGCCGCGGCAGTTGGTCGCGGATTCGGATAACCAGGTCGGCGAACGCGTACTGGAAGAACAAGAAACGGCAGCCGAAAAGTTCGAACAGCTGACGGTTCTCCTCGGCCTCGTTGCGAGGATTGACCGGGCACCACACCGCTCCGGCCCGGGAGATGCCGAACACGCAGTTCAAGGCTATCGGGTCGTTAGCCGAGAGGACCGCGACCCGGTCGCCTGCCTCGATTCCGGTGTGCTGCAGAGCGCTGGCGATCGCGACAGTTTGGTCGACAACCTCGCCGTAGGTGCGGGTAACGCCGCCGGCCGTCAGGCAGGGCGCATCGCGCCCGAGTGAGACCCCTTTGTCCAGATAGTCCGAAAGTCGCATCATCGGCCTCAGCTATGAGCGGTGACGATCGGGTCGAGCACGAGACCGAAGGCACGTAGCACGCCCAGCAGCTCTCGATGCCCGAAGGCCTGGCAGCTCGAGGCGAACCCGACCGCCCGCGGCGGCGCCTTCAGCAAGTGGGCCGCACCGTAGGCGTTGAGCAGCGCGGTCTGCTTGTAGTTGCAGTTGCCGTGGATCACGCAGTGGACCCGCCCCAGCGGACCCGAGGCGTAAACCGAATCCAGGGAGGTGTTGATCCGGGGATTTTCCCGCGGCGGGGTCTCGCTACGGATCGACGCGGAGATCGTGTCGATGATCTGATACTTCTCCGCCTCCGGCTTGCCCTCCATCTGTTCCAGCGCCGCCGCCACCAACTGCGGCACGCCCAGCATCAACGGGCGGTTGATCACACCACCCAACGCTCGCGCGTTCGCCACCCGCGGGTCGTTCTTGAACCACACCGGATGTGAGGTGCCGCCCCACGGCAACGCCAGCCCCAGCTCATGCTGACCGGGCACCACGACCTGGTACAGGCCCTCGTCTGCTGGCCACTCCACGTACTCGTTCTGTTCCAGGTAGTACGACTTGGCGAACGCGGCATTGGTCAAGATCGTGTTGGTCGAGGCGACCGTCGGGTGGCCCTTCCAGAACACCTGGATATCCAGCGTGTCCAGGCCCGGTGTCTCCAGGCAGATGTTCGCTGCGATCTCACCGATGCTGTACATCTGCGCCAACCCCGGGGTCAGGACCAGGCCCTGCGCCGCGAAGTCGGCCCCATAGCGTTGCTCGGCATCGATCATCCAGTTCTGCTCGCCGTTGGTGTCGATGTAGTGAGCGCCGATGGCCAGACACGCCTCAACCACCGGATGGCCCCAGCGCGCGAACGGACCGACCGTGTTCAGCACCACGGCCGCACCCTTGAACGCTTCCGCAAGCGCGGATTCGGAGTGCTCGACCTCAACGATGTCGTGCTCGACAGTATCGATGCCCGGAACCGCATCGACCACGCTCTTCAGCCGACGGTAGTCACGCCCGGCGGCCACGAACGGAATGTTGTACTCGCGCAGATATTCGCAGATCAGTCGACCGGTATAGCCCGAAGCCCCGTAGACGACGACGCGCTTGTCGGTTGCCATGCAGAGATTCCTTTCGTGGGGACTGCCCGCCACGCCCGGCAGCGGATCAGCTGGAACAAGCACCGCCGAGATGCGACTCACAGCCGCGTCGCGATGTGCTGCACGCCACACTAGAGTCACGTCTTGACGACTGTCAAGAATTCTTTTGACAGTCGTCCAAAAGTTGGGTCGTGATGGCCGTCTACACTCGGAAAGAACCGCAGGATGCACCGGAGAGGAACTCGACACGTGACACAAGTCGTTGACGCCCGTGCACGTGTGGAAGAACGCGCCCGGGACAAGTTCCAGACCAAGCGCACCGAGCTCGCGCAGGCCACCTTGCACACGCTGGCCGAACTGGGATACGCGCGTACCAGCCTGCGGGAGATCGCGCAGAATTCCGAGTACTCACACGGCGTCCTGCACTACTACTTCTCCGGCAAGCTCGATCTGATCACCCACGCTGTCCGGCTGTTCGAAGCCGTGTGTGTGACCCGCTACGACGAGGTCGTCGAGGCGTCGATGGACGCCGATGAGCTGCGCAACGCTTTCGCCGCCACCTATTTCGGCACGCTGGTGGCCGACGCGCAGATTCACCGGCTCTGGTACGACCTGCGCAACCAGGTTCTGTTCGATGAGTCGTTTCGCAGCGATGTCCTCGACATCGAGGTGCGGCGGGAAGAGATGATCTGGCGGGTGGTCACGCGTTACTGCCAGCTACGCGGAACCTCTCCCAGTTTCGATCGAGCCGCCGCGTACGTGCTGCTCGACGGGGTCTTCCACCGTGCGCTGCTGCACCACTTTGCGGGAGACTCCGCCGGAATCGACGCCGCCCGCACCCAGCTGGAAGCGATATTCACCATGCTCGACGCCACGCCCGCGCAGCCACGACCGGCACGGTAGTCAGCTGGCGCGCACATCTCGGCGCCGACCGATCACGCGGCGAACACAAAGATCACGCAGTTCGTCCGAGGCAGGCCGGTGCCGCATGATCATCACGCCGCGGACGCGGACCGGGTGGTGCGACACACCCATCCGCCACTGGCCGACGACTACGGCCTCAGACAGTCCGTATCCCCCTGCAGCCGCGGACGATCGACCCGTCAGCACACTGGGCTGCGGCGTTCGAGGAACACGCTGTCGCGCCACTTTCCGACGCGCATGCACGGCGGTGTCACCCGTACTGGACCGGCGGGACTCTACGATTCTTAGCGTCACGGGTCCGCTCCAGGCCGGTGACGACGCATATTGGATGGTGGGCCGCCCCAGGGGCTGCGCGGTGTCCCTCTCGAGCCGGTGAGGCTTCGGGGTGTCTCCGTCGATACGGATCTGCCCGATCTCGGCCCCGCCCGGCGGGGTCCTCCCCCGCCGGTCATGACCGACACGCGACAGACGAATGGTGACGGTTGCAGGCATGCCGTGGGGGATGGATTCTAGTATGTCGATGGTCGGGGACATATGGCGGCGGCGAGCCTGCGATACACCCTGAGCTGGGGATATTTACCTTTCCGGTGGTGGCCGTTTGCTTTGTATGACGCTTTCCTGGGGTCCACGTGCTGTAGACCGCCGGCCCGCTATGGGGTGCGCTGTGTGTGCTGCTTTGCGGGGTCTGGCTGAGCATCGTCGGCTGTGTGCGCCGCTATCAACGCCTCGTGGAGACACGGATGATTCTGCGGGAAGCCGCAGACGGCAGCCGTGTCGTGTACCTGGCTCGCAGCGGGATGTCGGTGTCGGCCTGCATCATCGAGGTTTCCGCCGGTCGGCGCCCGTGCACGGGTGCGGGGGTATTGCCGCCGGCCACACAGATGCGGGTGATATGAGGTTTCGCCGCGCCAAGCCGACCGGACGGGCACCGTTCGAAGCGCTTTACCGCCAGCACCACGACCGCGTCTACCGCTACATGATGACTGCCACCCGCGCGGACACTCAGCGCGCTGAGGACCTGTGGTGGTATCACCGACCCGTTCGTGGCGCTGGTCTGCGCGATCAGCAGCCTGTCGGGCGGTGGCGGCACGGCCGCTCGATGAGCAGCGGTGACGTCGGCTCAGCCGAATAAGCCGGGCACGATCGGCACCGAGTTCGGCAGTGACGCGTTCACTGCCGAACCAGCCGAGCGGAAGCGCAACGCGCACAACGAATTGCATCCTCGAGCCACCGGACGAACCCGACTCGTCGAAGCGTTCACCGAGTTCGTTCCACCCGCGCACCGACGGCATCGGCCCTGTCCTCGACTTGGCAAAGAGGCACCCGCCTCGCCGGAGAGCGAATTATCTGGTTCCGGCTGGAACGGCCGCATCCTCGCCGCCTACGGTGGCGTGTTCGTCGCGGGCTTGCTGGGCTGGGGCATGGCCGTGGACGGCTTCCGGCCCGACCGCTGGGATCTCACCGGCACTCTCATCTGCCTGCTCGGCGTTTCCGTCATCATGTAGGCACCCCGCCACGCCTGATCCGCGACCAACCGACCGATGCACCCAGGACGTCGGGCGTGGTCACCAGTGCAAAGAACGCCGCCCGCTGGTCGACCAGCCTCGCTCCAGCGCAGAGCGCTGGGAGTCCGTCGTGTACTTCCATCCGCACGGCATCGAGCCGACCAGCCCTGTTCTGCCCCCGGCGTCGATAACCTGGGCGGTGTCAGGGTCGTGATACCGGTCCGCGCAGCGGACTGCATGACATACGGCACGCGAGGCGCCGGATTTCGCCACTGCGATGACCTTGTTTTCGCAGCGCACCAGCCGAAGTGACCAACGGCTGTCGCACGCAACGATTCGGCGAGTGTCGTGGCAGCCCCCTGGGGCATCCGTTCGCAGCCGCGCCGTTCGCGACGCCTCCCCGCCGCTTGGCCGACGGATGAACCGACAGCTGGAAGGTGCAGGGGCAAATAGTCCTGCCTATGGGTGGACAGGCAACCGGGCATGACTGATCGCGGTCGACCTGACCGGGCGCAATGAATCGGAACGGATCCACAAGCCAGGCTCGATCATCTCCCGTTGATATGACTGTCGAACGATGTCGAAGCCATACTCCTGCAATAGCGTGGCCATCTCAGTCGCGCTGAGGAAGGTCTGCCATGATTCGAGATTTGCCGATGCCACCGCGGCACCTACCTCCGCGAATTCACGGCCCGGGGTATCGCACATGTCGGCGGGGAGCATGTGCTCGACAACTACCTCACTCCCGGCAGCGAATTGCCCGATCGCAGCCACGGTGTCTACGATCGCGGCGTACGGTAGGTACACGGTCACGCCGAGCCAGCTGACGAACGCCGGACACGACGAATCGAAACCGGCCGCACCCAACCGGTCCAGCAGGGATCCCGACGCCAGATCGGCGGAGATGAACGTCAGTCCTTCGGGAAGCGGAATACCGGCCGCCTCCAAAGTCTTTCGCTTCCATGACTGGGTCGCCGAATGATCGACTTCATAAATGCGCAGATCCGATTCACCACACCGGACGGCATAGGAGTCCAACCCCGCCCCCAGGACGACGTATTGCCGGAGCTCGGAACGTGCCAGCGCATCCTCGGTATAACGACCGCGGGTCGCCGCGATCGTCCGTGCCGTCGCCAGAATGGGACTGTCGATCGCTCGGTGAACGCCGATCAATTCTTCGGCCTGCGATCCCAGCAATGTGTAGGCGAACGTATCACGAAATATGAACGGCTCTTTGTCGACAAGGAGATGAGCCGCGCGGGCGGCGGCGGCCATGAGTGCTGTGCGGCTCGGAACCGCAGAGTTGTCCATAAGTCGGTGGCGCTCCCTGACTTTCATCCAGTTGTGTGTATCTGCCCGGTCGGTCCGTGATGTGCCGCGACTGCTGCGCAGCTCAGAAGATCCCGACACCCGGTGCGAGGATATTGTGTGGGTCGTATCGGTGTTTTAGTGACACAAAACGGGGCCAGGTGTCACCGTAATGATTCTTCCAGTCGTCGATGGTGAATTCGATGGCGCTGATCGGATATCGTGTGCCACCGGCTGCAACGGCCTTGTCGTAGAGGCGTCTGTTGCGGGCGAGCTTGGCGGTTGCGAATGCGGGATCCGGCCCCGGTGTCATGGACGCCGACAGCAAGTCGAACAGGTAGATCCAGTCACTGGAACTCTGGTTCGGGACGCGGTAGAAGGGTCTGGTCATTGCCGATCGCCGCTGCGGGATGAGCAGGAAGAACCCGCCGACACCGATATCGTCGAGACCCAATGTCGGTACGACATCGGTGACGAACTGTTCGACCGTCTCATCGGGCAGCCAGACATCGAACCAGGGCTTGACGAGCCGGTCCCAGTTCAGTGTCGCCTTCAGCGGCGCGATGAGGACATCGTCGACGAACTGTATCGCCGCCACGTACGGAAGATCGAGGGTCAGCGGTGTCGCTGCCTCGACACCCAGACCACGCAGCAGGTACCGGTCGTCGGGTGGCTGCGACGGGTCGAAGTGGGCGAATGCGTTGAGTTCGTACAGCACCGAGGTGCCGGGGGGCATCCACAGGTTGTACATTCCGTCGAGCTCGCCGCGGTGCAGCAGTGTGCGCAGGTCGGCGAAGAATCGTCCGCTGTCGGTGTAGTGGATGCGGTAGACCCGGACCATGGGCTGAACGGGCACCAGATCCACCGTGGCGCGGGTGATGACGCCGCATTGGCCGAGCCCGCCGAGCATGGCCTCGAACAGGTCGCGATTGCGCTCCGTCGAGCAACGCTCGATATCGCCGCAGCCGGTCACCACCTCGAGTTCGCGGACGTTGTCGATCTGCAAGCCGCGCTGAAAATGTCCCGTATTGCCGTCCACCCCGCCCACCGACAAGGTGCCGCCGACGGTGAGGTCCACCGATCCGGTCAATACCGGCGGTGTCAGCCGAGCCTGCTCGAAGGCGGCGACCGTGAGTTCGCGCCACAGCACACCGGCGTCCACATCAGCGGTGTCTGCGTCGATGGAGTGGATGCGCCGCAGACTTCGCATCTCGATGAGCAGCCCGGCCACCAAACCTTGGCCGAACACCGTGTGCGCCGCTCCCCGTGCCGCGACCTCGATGCCGTACTGCCCGCAGTACCGGATCATGGTGGCGATGTCACGGACGGATCCCGGGCGCAACACCGCGGTCGGGCGGCGGCTGACTATGTTGCCTTGGTCGAGCGAGTCCGATGTACGAGTGGCGTCGTCGAAGACCAACATCCCGTCCAGCGCGGGAACATCGGCGAACATCGCTTCCTCGGCGCTCGCGGTACCGATCCACCGCCGACCGACCGGATCGAATCCCACCACCGCGGCCGCGGCGGCCACTCCGACACCCGCACGCAACAGGAAACGTCGCCGATCGTACTCAGTGGACATCTTGACGCTCCTGTCATGCGGCTGACGCTGGATCATCAGCGGGACCGCCCGCTGCCGCGTACCAGCGCGTAGCAGGTCGCGGTCAGCTGTTATGCCCCATGACGCTGTACATTTCGCTGGTGACTCGTCCGTAGCCGATCACCACGTCCCGATTCTCGGCGCGTAGGTATTCTGCGCACATCAGTAGACACGTATCAGCACAGGCCTCCGATGGCGTCAGCGGCACCCTCATCTGACTCGACGCATGGCCGTATGTCGCTCACCTGTTGACAACCCCGATGCACCGCGGAGTGAGGCGATTTGCCGTAGCTCAAACCGATTGGAAGCTGGCGCCGATCTCGACTATCCGCTCGATCGCGTAGGCGGGGTCGAGCAAGCCCTCGGGAGTGTGAATACCCGGCGCCACGACCTCGCCGCGCAGGCTGAGCAGTCGTTCGACCCCGAGTGCGACGCCGAGTGCGGTCAAGGGACGCCGCCCCGCCGGGTGGATGAGGCAGCGCGGCTCGTGCTGAGCGGTGCACCCGCGCGATCGATTCCTTCGAGGTCGATCCTGACCTCGGTAGAAGCGGGTTCGCCGCGGCGCCTGCTCGCCGTTTCACCGACCGCGAATACGAAGCGGACGTTCGGTGCGCCTGTCGCAGAGCCAAGCTCGGGACGTCGAGAAAGGCCAGGATTTGGCCGAGCAGGACATTCCCGTCGACACTGGGCACGCCCACCTGTACTTCGGGGCCGGTGACCCAGGTGAAGACGCCGTCGCGGCGGACAAGTCCCGCAGGAGGGGCTGCCGCCAGGCGCTGCAAATCCGCTACCGCCGCGGGCCCGCCTGTGTCCGTTTCATTCACCGCGTGAACCGGCAACCGATCCTCTCGTGCAACGAATCCAACTCCGCTGCAACGACATTCACAACCACGCAGGCACGCTACCCGACTCGAGTGCCGTTGCAGTATTAGAGCGAGATCTCGACTCGGCGCAGCATGACCGGCGGACTGTGGTGGACGACCTTCAGCAACGCGGGTATTTGGGGATGGTGGCCCCAGCTCCATGTGTGGACGACAACTTCGCGGGCGCGTTTCCAGATGAGGTTCTCGATGTTCTGATCGAAGATCGGCTCGGGAAGAAGAACCTGTGGTCTCCCCGTCCTGCGGCCTGGGATGAGGCCACTTTCTTCGACCTTGTCGAGATCTTCCACGACCTGGTCTCCCGGCCCCGGCGCCGCCGGTTCCACTCTTACAGCGGTTGTGGCTGGCACTATTCAGCGTTCACTCCACGACCTGCACAGATCCTCTATAGATGGACGGTCAACCGGCTCTTGGCACGCAACGGCATCGGCCTGCGCTTGGCGAAGAGCGGGGAAGATGTCGGCCGCTTGGTCCATGAGGTCGACAACGCCCGCGCGGATCTGGTCGACGCCGCTCTGGCCACAGCCGACCCGGAACGCCGAGCGGTCACTGCCCACGCGATCGCCCTGTTCCGCAGCCGCTGTGCCGGAGTGGAAGACAAGCGCAGTGCCTGTGTGGCATTGGCCGGCCTGCTCGAGGAGCGACGCGCCCTACTCAAAGAAGAACTGCTCAGCGCCGATGAGGGCGCCCTGTTCCTGATCGCCAACAAATTCGCGATCCGCCACCGCAGAGCCGACCAGCGCGCCGACTACGACCCGGCCTACCTCGACTGGGTCTTCTGGTGGTTCCTCTCGACAGTCGAGCTGATCGACAAGCTCCTCGCCTCCCAAGCGTCCGATCCGACTATCAGCGACCGATAGGGCCGCCCTCCTTAGTCTGGCCGATCAAGGTCAACAGCCAGTCCGATCCTGACCGCCGATAAGTGGGCGTGTTGGCCAGCCCACTTCAAGATCGTTTTGGAGCGGTGCGGGTGGACTTGCCTGCTACTCGCGTCATGCCGAGAAGGCATTATCGGTCAATGAGTAAACCGGAGATAGAGGCGCTCGCCGCCCTCTTCAGGCCACCTGCGCAGAAGCGGATCGTGGAGCGGGCCGCCCGCGGCGCCGAGCTTCGCCAGTGGGCGGTGACGCTGACAGATCCGCCGCAGGGCAGCTCAATGCAGCTCGACAATGAGGGGTTCCTGCCGGAACTGGGGTGGATCTACCCGGTGGCTCAGTACGCTCGATTCCCGGTTTCGTCGGCGGCCGAGCATCTGGCGGCCGCCGAAGTTCTCATATCGGATTGGTTCAACGGGGCAGTCCCGCCGCCAGCCACGTCACGATCTTGGCCGTCGTCCGTGCTGGTGCTGTGTCGATCCGCAATGGAAGCCTCTGCCCGCACGATCTGGCTCATCGGCGACCCCAGCCGGGATGTAAGGCAACAGCGATGCGCGGCTGAGGCCTTCAAAGAGCTGGAGGAGATGATCAAGTGGGCCAAGCAGGATCGAGCTACAAGCGTGGCCGAAGGGCGGGATGTGGCGACGTTCGAAGCTTCTGCGGAAGAACTGAAGACAGCGATCGCGAAAGCGAAGGCGGCGAGCGGCGGGATCATGGCACCCGGGTTCACTGCGATGACTGCAGCTGGGGCCGCCTGGATCGACGCCAACCCTCTGAAACACGCCCGTGAGCTGCTCAGCGGGAAGCACTTCGAACTTATGACGAAGGCGTCGTACTCAATCAGCTCCAGCTTCACCCACGGCTACAGCTGGACACTGAACGTCATCGGCAGCCAAGACGAGCTATTCGGGTTGGTGGCCGACCTGCTCAAGAGCGCTGTGTTGATGACCGAAACCGCGATCGCACTGTTCGAGGCGCAGATGCTGTCCCCTGGCGAGCAGTGGCAGAACGAGGACCTCCCGGCCCGGCTGGGTCCAACCATCGCTGAGTGGACACCTCGGTACCGCGAAGCCTCGTAAGTCGCGTGGTCGCCAGCGCTGTTCGGCGGTATCGATGCGAAAGGCCCCGCCACCTGGCGGGGCCTTTCTGCCCGGGCATCGGGTGCCCTGTGGTGAGCTTGGCGTATCTGAAGCTGGGATTACCGATGTCGTAGCTCTCGACTACCTTCGGCTGTCATGGCGATGAGGCGCAGCGACAAGCCAAAGGTCGCACTTCTTGTTCCGATCTCGACAATACGTTGTGGGACTGGTTCGACGCCTGGTATGTCTCCTTTTCCGCCATGTTGCGCAAGCTGGAAGAGATGAGCGGGATACCTCAAGCCCGACTGGAAGAAAAAGAACTTCACTCGACCGGAAAGCTCCGACTTTTTTACGCGATTGGAGCCGCAGCATTACTTTCGCGGCCATCGCCCTCCAGCTCGGATCGACTCCGCCAGCCCAGCCCAAACGAGCCGAAACAACCACTTCGATGGCCAGTTGCAACTCGCTCAGCCAGCAGGAACTACGAGCGTCCTGCGATGCCGACAGTACAGAGCCCTGTCGAACACAAAGCGCAGCAATTTGAGAAGCGGCCCACCGAAGCTCAAAATGGACCACCTGGTCGGTGACCCTGGCCCTATCCGAGCTAGGGAGAACCGAAGGGATGCTCGCTGTGGAGGATTGGGCTGAGATTCGCCGTTTGAGAAGGTCAGAGGGCCGAAACAGCTCCTGGTGTTGACGATGGTTCTGGGGTATTCGCGGTGGCTGATGGCGCTGCTGGTCCCGACCCGGCATGCCGATCTGTTCGCGGGCTGGTGGACGCTGATCCAACGGTTGGGTTCGGTGCCAAAGGTTCTGGTCTGGGATGGTGAAGGCGCGATCGGCCGCTGGCGGGCAGGCCGCAACGAGTTCACGGCCGAATGCCAAGCCTTCCGTCGTGCGCCCCGAAATCGCTGCGAGCGCAGAGACCAGCATCGACACTGGCCTCCTCGGCGGCGGTCTGTCACGCGTCGTGGATTATCGAGCCGGAGAACTGCATGGTGATCGAAGTCGCGTTCGACAAGTCGGTTGTCGACGGGTCGACCGTGATGTTCCATCCGGCGAAGGGGGTCGGTTCGAAGTAGGCGTAGCTCACCTCATGATCGAGGGCGCCGTCGACTTCGACGTAACCGTAAGTTCCGTCGTCGAAGCTCCAGTCGGGTGGTCCGTTCTTCTTGGCGGTGACCCGGTACTCGAAGTCGAGAGCCAAAGGCTTGGAAGTGAATTGATACGTTTTCCCTCGATATCGATCGAGGTAGTTGCCTTGGTTGCCGAGGGTCAGGTTGATCGAGCTGCCGTTTCGCGGCACGACTTTGTCCACCCATATCCGGACGCGGGTGAGCCGGACTCGGCCGAAACCGGCGAACTCGTCGGTGTCCAGGGGTACCTCGAAGCGGGCGGTCCCTGTCTTCTTGAATCGGGCGAGGACCTCGGGGGCGTTTGTGCTGTCGATGGTGTATCTCTTGTCGGCCAGGACCTGCGGCGGCGGGGAGAAGTGTTCCAGCGCCGTCGCGGAGTCCATGGTGATGCTTGTCAGGTTCGTCAGTCCGGCATCGAGTTCGCCGATGTTGTCGAGAATGCGTGGGCGCACTACCGAGGGTGCCAGTGCCCAGTAGAAGTACGAGGCGCGGTAGCCCTGTAGGGCGGTGAACAGCGAGCTCTTGGTGTCGAGGTAGCGCTGGTACAGCTGCTGCATCAGCGCTGCCAGGGGAGCCTCGCCGTGGACCAAGGAGTCCAGGTACTGCTGCAGCTGCTGCTGTTCCTGTTCGGCCAACTGTTTTTGCAGACTGACCGCGGCGTACTGCTGGCCGGCCGCGACCGCGGCCGCTTGGGCGGCAGCCAATTCCTGCCCGTGGATGGCGACGGCGTCGACGGCTAGTTCGAGCTCGCGTGCGTAGCGGATGCCTTTCTGGACCGGATCGGCGAGCATGGCGTCGGTGTTTTGCTGGTAGATCCGCCACTGGAAGGTCGCGGTGAGATCTGCCCCGCCGGTGTCGAGGTTCATGTCCCGTAGCTTGGCGGCGTATTCCTCGGCGTCGTGGAAGTTCTCGACGGCGTCGACGATCTCCTTCGACAGGTCGTAGACCTTTTTCAGTGCCTCCGCGATTTTTTTGAGCTGGCCCATGCAGTCTTTGAGGCTCGCGGCCAGGTTCGCGATGTCACTGCCGGCCTGGGCGGCGGCTTCCACCGCCTCCGCTCCCTCGATCGCGCTGCCCGCGGCGGCGGCGCCTGCCGCAGGGTCGCCGACGAACATGGCGCCGATCCCGACGCCGAAGGTGATGACCGCGGTGCTGAGGTCGATGATCGCCTTGAGGATCTGTTGATTCTTCCATTCGGGTACGCCGATCTCCTCGAAGTCGATCTGGGTCTCCTCGGCAGTGTCCTGAGCCGCCGTCAGCCGTTGCTGCGCGGCGGCGACCGCGGCGCTGGCGTTGTCGAAGTTGTCTTTCGCCTGAGCCAGCAGTTGAGTGGCGTATTGGGTCTCGTAGGTCTTGTTCGCCAGCAGCGCCTTGGCGAGCTGGATGAAGTTGTCGGTGACGACGGTCTGGGTGCTGAGGGCCTGGTAGTCGGCCTCGTACTGTTTGGCTTCGGCGACGAAGGCCTTCGCGAGGTCGGTGTAGACCTGCCGACTCAGATACGGGACGAAGACTGTCCCATCGGATTCCGCGTTCATCTGCGCGGTGAGCAGTGCCAGCAGCGAGGAGCTGCGCAGGAGCACGCCCAGCAGCTCGACGTTGTAGCTCGACCAGTTCTTCAGCCATGCCAGCTGGCGTAGCGCCAGGTCCGGATGGGTGTCGTAGAGCAGCGAGGCGAACACGAACTCGGTGCGCATCGCCTGTTGGAAGTAGTCCGGGGCCGACAGGGCCGCGACCCCCTGGGCCCGGTCCAGAGGGCTTTGGACCGGACCACTGCCCTCGACATACTTGATCAGCACACCGCCGGAGGGCGGTGGAGCATCGATGACGGGTAGAGCGATGGTCTGCTGAGAGGCGACCACAGCCTGACCCTGCACGCTGCCCGCCAGCTCGTCGCAGAAGAGCACGAATCGGGCACCGTGATCGCTTCGGTAATCGAGGGTCACGGTGAACGGCTCATCGCTCTGCATCCGTCGCGCCTGGATCCACAGAACAGTGCGCTTCAGCTGCCACGAGATTCCGGCGGGTACGTTCACGACGTCGGCTACCAGCGTCACCAGGACAGGATCGAAACCCGAGTCGTGCAACGCGGTCTGTACCTCGCCCAGGTCGAGGTACATGGCCCGGAACACCGCGTAGGTGGCGTCGATCACGGTGGCCGAACAGCAGGGCACATTGCCCTGCTGTTCGATGTCACCGTAGAGCGTGCGCCAATCGTAGGACTGCGCCGCAACGACATTCATGGCGCGGTCCTACACGCCCGCCAGGACGAGGTTCGGCGTGATAAGGGTCTCCAGCCGCCATGCCTCCACCGTCCACTGGTTGCGCTGCTGCTCAGTGACGTAGGCATTCATGCGGAAGCTGTCGGCCTCCTCGGCCACCGCGGCCCACTTACGGATGGCCGCGTCGACGCCCAGGTCCATGATGAGCGGGGGAACCTGCTCGATGTTCTTGTCGATCATCGTCCGGATCGTCTCGAGGTCGCTCGAGATGGCCCCCCAAACGCCCTCGATCTTCTGGATTACCGGCAGCACCGCGGTGAGGTCCTGCCCGATCGTCGTGGAGCTGTCCTTAGCGGATTCGACGGCGTGCATCAGGTTCGCGTAGGCGGCGTACTTCGCCTCCAGCGAATTGATGAGGTCCTTGGCGGCATTGATCCTGTGCAGGGCCTCCACGGCGCGACTGCCGTAGACGCCTGCCACGACTGATGCCGCGATGAAGCCGGGCAGTCCCAGCCACGCGTAGGTCGGCGTCGTCGCGGCCACCACGACATCGTGGTTGTACTCGTCGTTCGCTGCCTTCAGTACGGCCTTCGCGTCGGCGATCTGCTTCGTGACGTCGGCGACGTCCTTGCTGGCTTTGCCGTACTTGTCGTTGTAGTACGCGACGAGGCCACCATCACCGCCCGTCCCCACCATCGTCGTCTTGTCCGTCTCGGTGTCCTTCGCGAACTGATGGATTTGGGCGGTGACTGCGGTCGCTTTCTGCACCCGCGTGTCGGCGTCCTTCTTCAACACGTCCAGAATCGCCTTCAGCTTGTCTTTCGCCTGCTGGTCGTTCGGGTTGTCCGTCAGTTTTTGCGCCAGGTCCTTGATGGGCGGGTAATAGATGGGCGCTTTGTTCGAACCGTAATCGTTGATGTCGCTGGCCAGGCTGATCGTGGCAGGATAGATCGTCTCGCGCCACGTCGTGACGTGCTTGTTGATCTCCTGGTAGGCGTCGATCAACTTGGTGAAGTCGGATAGATCGCTGGGCGCGCCCGAGCCCAAGTTGTTCCGGAACTGGGTCTCGGTTGTCGGGAGAACAAGGGCCTCCTGAACGTAGGCCTGGATTCTGACCCACTCGGCCCGGCTCAGCGTAAACGCCGGCCCGCCCTGCTCGCCCGGGTCTGCCAGTTCCCGGGGCCCGATATTCAACTCCGCCATCGCAGAATCTCCTTCCAGGTGGTTGCAGTGACAGTCACCGGAGCGCGCCTGCGAGGACGCGGTTCGGCGTGATGAGGGTCGCCAGCCGCCATCCCTCCACGGTCCACTGCTCGAAACCGTCGGGCTGCTCGCTGACGTGGGCGTTCCTGAGGAATTTCTCGGCCTCTTGGGCCACCGCGGCCCACTTGGCGATGGCCGCGTCGACGCCCAGGTCCATGATGATCGGGGGGACCTGAGCGATGTTGTTGTCGATCAAGTCAAGGATGTACCCGAGGTCGTCGAACAAAGCACCCCATACTCCCTCGATCTTCTGGACCACCGGGAGAACTGCCGTGATGTCCTGCGCGATCGTCGAGGAACTCTGCTGAGCGGACCGAGCGGCGTTCATCAGATTCGCGTCGGCGGCCAACTCGGCTTCCAGCTTGTTGATCTGCGCCTTGGCGGCTTTCACTCGTTTCAGGGCTTCGACAGCGCGAGCGCCGTATTCACCGGCCACGACCGCTCCGGCGATGAACCCGGGCAATCCCAGCCACGCGTAGGCCGGCGTTGTCGACGCCACCACCACATCGTGGTTGTACTCGTCGTTCGCCGCCTTCAGCACAGTCTTCTCGTCGGCGATCTGCTTCGTGACGTCGGCGACGGCCTGGCTGGCTTGACCGTATTTCTTGTCGTAGTACGCGACCAGGCCGCCATTGCCGTCCGTCCCCACCAACGTTGTTTTGTCGGTTTCGATGTCATACGCGAACTGGAATGTCGTGCTCGACACCAAGCGCGCCCACTGTACCTGCTTGTCGGCCTCGCCCCGCAACGTCTTGAGAACCGACTTCAAGTCGTTCTTCGCCTGCTGATCGTTCGGATTGTTCATCAGCCGTTGCGCCAGGTCCTTGATGGGCGGGTAGTAGACCGGGACCTTGTCCCTGCCGTACTGAAGGATGTTGCTGGCCACGCTGATCGCCTTGGGATAGATCGAGTCACGCCAATTCTTGCCGTCATCATTGATCAGTCGATAGACATTGATCAGTTTGGTGAAGTCGGACAGGTCATTGGGCGCGCCCGGGCCCAAGGAGTTCCTGAACTCGGTCTGTGTTGTCGGAAGGACGAGCGCATCCTGGACGAAGACCTGGATCTTGATCCACTCGGGCCGGCTGAGAATGAAATTCGGCCCGCCCTGCACGCCGGGCTCGGACAACTCTCCGGGTCCGATATCCAAACTGGTCATCGATGACCTCCTTGTTGAGGGAAACCGGCCGGATAACACCAGCGAATGTCCTCTGTCGCTTTCGGGCACCGGCTGTAGTCAGAGCATCGGTATCAACATGCCCGCAACGCAATGAGCGACCAGTCGACCGATCGGCGGGTGCGATGGGGAAGATGGTTTCCGAACTCGAGCCTCACCAGGTTCGTAGATTTCGCGGCCGACAGTGGCACGAGGTTAGCGGCGGTACGCGATCGTGCGCGCACGCTCGACTCACGCCCTTCACCCGAGAAGGTTCGTCCGATTTGCCTTCGCTTGCTCCGGTCCAGTGTTACTGCCGGAGGAGAGATTTGCTGACAGCCCTGTCCTGGCTCCACTCAGTTTGCGCCGAAAGTACGCGTTGTGTCGACATGATCGTCCTAACGACTCCGCCACTATTCCACGGTCTGACGCCGCACCTATTTCAGACCTGGGGTCTGCAATGGGCAGAGTTTCGAATGGCCAGGCTTCGTTCCTGCACGCGGTCGAAGAAGAGCGTCACGTCCTGGTCCGAGAACAGGTCCATCCGGGTGGTTTCTTCCCTTGAGAACTCCGCTTGCAAGTGCAGATGCACAATCGGTGCGCCTCATCGACCCGATCGGACCCGGCCTTCGAGCAGCAGACCGAGCGGTTTCCTTCGTCGTCCCATTGCAATAGGACTTGCAGCGGCATGGTGACCTGGCGGGCTCGACGGAATCGCCGTCGAGCGCACCTTCACCGACAAGGCCTCCGGGAAGGACACCGCACGCCCACAGCTGGAGGAGCTGATCGCGTTCGTGCGCGGCGGCGACACCGTGATCGTGCACTCCATGGACCACCTCGCCTGCAACCTCGACGACTTGCGCCGGTTGGTGCGCACTTTGACCGGCAAGGGTGTGCGGGTGGAGTTCGTGAAGGAGGCGCTGACCTTCACCGGGGAGGACTCACCGATGGTGAATCTGGTGCTGAGCGTGATGGGTGCCTTCGCCGAGTTCGAACGCGCCCTCATCCTCGAACGCCAGCGCGAGGGCATCGCCGCGGCGAAGGCTTGCGGCGCCTACACCGACGCAAACCCGCCCTCACCGCCGAGCAAGCCGCCCAACTGCGCGCCCGCGCGGCCGCCCGGAGTGTCGAAAGCGGAGCTGGTCAGGGAGTTCGGTGTCAGCCGCGAAATCGTCTACTCATACCTGCGAACCGACGCCGCAGCATCCTGAACTGCGGATTGCACAGTTTCGAGGGTCAACTGTGAAACCGTCGCCGTGTTCGATTATTGGCAACAGCATGTCCACTGGGTTGTCCACCTCGGAGGTGTAGCCATAGCAGACAGACGGCCCGATCCCGTCGTTGACCGAGGTGCCGTTGCCGGGGACGTTCACCGTCAACCCGCCAGCATTGCGGACCAGGTATTCGGTCAGGTAGCACAAGAACTGGTCAGCGGCCAGTGTTGTCGGCCAACGCTTTCGGGGTCGGGAACAGCGCGATCGCACCATATTCGACCCCAACATGAGCGATCGGCCGCACCTGGCACCGTTGGACGAGCCGGTAGCGGCCCTCGACGGTCAGCGGAGCATTACGGTGAATCACGGCGGTTCTTTCGGCCTGCGGCGGACGTGGTAGTTGGCGCTTCACATCCTGCCGCCGAAAGAACCGCCCCTCAGCACACCACCACCGCCACCCCGTCACCAACGTCACGACCCGCAACAGCTAGGTGGCGACTTCAACCATATACGCCACTTGGCGCTCCGGGTGCTCCTGCTATATCGAGCGCTGCGACAGTGGCCGTCTCCCGGCTACTCAATCAGGGGACAGGCCAGGGCGCGCCGTGCAGCTGGCATCATGAGCGTGCCGCTGCGTAGTCGCTCGAGGGCGGTGTGTGCGGAGTCCGTCGACGAGGATCGACAGCAACCGCGGTCCGCGACTGTCGAGCTCCGCGTCGTCGAGCCGCGACAACCAGCTGATGAGCACGATGACGTCGCGGGCTTCGGTATCGGCGCGGATGCTGCCGTCCGAGCGACCAGCCGCCAGCAGCAGTTCCACCGCCTCACCGATCGGGCCGAGACTGTGGGCAGCGAGGTCGCGCCAGGTCGCCGCCTCGACTGCGGCGAACACATCACGCTTGACCCGGGCGTAGGCCGCCACCCGATCGAACCACGCCGCCAACGCATCCGGCGGCTGATGCGTTGTCAGCAGGCGAGCCGCCGCGGCAACCAGTTCGTCCACTTCATGGCGGTAGACCTCGGCGAGCAGGTCCTCCCGCGTCGGGAAGTGCCGGTACAGCGTGCCCTGCCCGATGCCGCAGGCTTTCGCGACCGCGTTGAGCTTCAGCTCTCCCGGCTCGTGCATCAGTTCTCGTGCCGCTCGGAGGATCCGTTCGCGGTTGCGTTGTGCGTCTGCGCGCCGTGGTTCGCTGCTCTTGACAGAAGCGGACACGTGTCCGCTAAGCTCGTCGGGGTAACCGGACATATGTCCACTTTAGCTGAAGGGGATCGTCATGACCATTCACGGCAAGGTCGTCGCCATCACGGGCGCCAGCAGCGGAATCGGTGAAGCAACCGCTCGCCACCTCGCCTCACTCGGCGCGGCCGTTGTCCTCGGCGCCCGACGCACCGACCGGCTCGACCGGCTGGTCGCCGAGATCGAAGCCGCTGGCGGCGCCGCGGCCGCCGCGCGGGTCGACGTCACCGATCCCGCGGACCTCCACTCGCTCGTCACTCTCGCCGTCGAGCGCTTCGGGCAGTTGGACGTCCTGGTGGGCAACGCCGGGATCAGCAGACTCAGCCCCGTCGCCGACCTGGACGCCGAGGGATGGTCGGCGATGGTCGACGTGAACGTCAAGGGAATCCTGCACGGCATCGCTGCAGCGCTACCGGTGTTCCGCCGCCAGGGCAACGGGCACCTCGTCACGGTCCTCTCGGTTTCCGGCCTGAAAATCGTTCCCACCCAAGCGGTGTACGCCGGAACGAAGAACGCGGTGCGCACGCTCCTGGAGGGCTTGCGGCAGGAGAGCACCGACGGGATGCTGCGGACGACATCGATCTCCCCCGGCCTGGTCCGCACCGAGTTCATCGACCAAGCCATCGACGATCCGGCCTTGCATGAGCACGTCAGGAAGAACATGACCGATATCGGCATCGACCCGATGGCGGTAGCTCGCGCGATCGAATTCGCGATCGATCAACCCGACGCCGTCGAAATCGGGGAACTGACCATCCGACCGACGCGCCAGGGCTGAATACCCGCTCCTCGGGGTGACCTGACAGGCCACAAAGACGGACACCCGCACCGGTGACGGGCGACTAACAGGGCTGGCTGTGGTCGTCGCAGAACCCGGCTGGGCCCGGGCCCGCGCGGGTCTCGTCCACTCTGTTTTCCGACCCTTGACACCACGATCTGCGCCGGCGGCACCGCGACTGGTACCAGAAGCTGGCGCTCGACGCAGAGGCCGGCTGGATCAGCCACCGACAACCCGACTGGATAACCGCCTTCAAACCGAACAGTCCAACCTGCGCGAAGCGCTCGAGAATTGCCTGAACGACGACACCGAAAAAGCCGCCGTAACCGAATTGCGCACCGCCGCCGCATTGTACGAGTTCTGGACCTTTCGTGGCCTGTACGGGGAAGGCCGCTCCTGACTCGACCGGGTACTCGCCCATAGCGAGGCCACGCCGATACCCGACCGTGTCAAGGCCCTCCAGGTAAGCAGTCAATTGGCCTCCTGGCAGGGCGACTTTCGTGCTGCGGTCCCCTCCTCTGGAGGAGGCGCGCGCGCTCGCCGAACAGGAGCCGACGCCAACGATCAAGGCGCGGATCGCCCACGCCGAGGAAGGGCATTCTCGAACTCATTCGCGGCGCACCTGCCCGCGGCTGCTCCTCGCTCGAACGTGCCGTTGAGCTACTCGGCTCGAATCGCAGGGACAGTTTGTATGTCGATGCTTTGGCTTCCCGTAGTTGGGCCTACGAAGTAGGGGGCGACACAGAACGAGTGAGCAAGAGTTTCGCGGAACCGCTCACCATCACCGAGCCGTGTGGCGAGTTGTTCTACCGCTGCGCCGCCCTATGGGGTATGGGCGTCGCCGCATGGCAGCGCGGTGACCGGCACCACGCCGAGCACTTGCTCCAGAAATCAGTGCGGGTCAATCAGCGACTACGTAGTCCGATTGTCGCCGCGTTCAATTTCCACGCGATGGCATGGATCACTGCCTCCGGTGGTAACGCCGAGCGCGCTGCCATTCTCATGGGAGCCGGACAGAGCCTCTGGCCGATGGAGAATAGCGCGACAACCGTCTTTCCGACGGCGTCACCCTTCCATCGCGAATGCGAACGGGAAACGCTTCATGCTCTCGGCAGCCGTCGATTCGGGGCAGCGTTCCGCCGAGGGCGGAAAATGAGCATGGACGCCGCCGTCGTCTATGCACTCGGGGTGCAGCGGGACGACGAGATATCGGGTCTGTCTGTGAGCTTGACCAGGCGGGAACGGCAGGTCGCCGAGCTCGTCTCCCAGGGGCTGAGTAACAAGCAGATAGCCGCCGAGTTGGTGATCTCGCAAAGAACCGCCCAGGGCCACGTCGAAAAGATCTTGACAAAGCTCGGATTCACCTCGCGCACACAGATCGCAGCCTGGGTAACAGAGGACTCACAGCAACAATCCCGATGATCGTCACGACAACATCCAGCTCGGCTGCGGTGAGTCCGCGTCTCAGTCGCGATGTCGGCCTCACCTCGCCATATGAGCAGGGGCGAGCCCGCCCGGCGATGTCGGCGGGCGGGCTCGCGGTGTGCCTGTACTTGCCCGAAGCCGAGGTGCTGTTCTCCGGTGACAGCCTGTTCGCGGTCACCGGACTGGCATTTCGACGCCATCCTACGGGTTGGCAGCTTTTGGATCCGGTTGTCCACCGGACCCAAAAGCTGGGCGGACCTACCGCCCGACGTGATGGCCGCCCTCTGCGGGGATGACAGCGCCAGTCGTCCAACGGCTTTCGTCCGAGAGCAAGAACAGCGCAGCTCTGGCCATGTCGTCGGCCAAGGCGATTTGGTTCATCGGTGCCATCGATGCCAAATGCTCCTGAAGCTCGAGCGGCAGCATGTCCCACATCTCGGTGCGTGTTGAGCCTGGAGCCAGAGAGTTGACGCGGATGTTGGACGAGGCGAGCTCGAGGGCTGCGCTCTTGCTCAAGCCGTTGACGGCCCATTTCGAGGCAACGTACTCGGAGATGCCCGCAACGCCGACCATTCCGCCAATGGAGGAGACGTTGACGATCGAACCACCGCCGGCATCCAGTAGTGCTGGGATTTCGTACTTCATCGACAGGAAGACGCCCTTGGCGTTGACAGCCATGACCCTGTCGTACATCTCGGTGGGCTTTTGGTGCAGTGGCGTGCCGTCACTGGTGATCCCAGCACTGTTGAGCGCTCCGTCCAGCCGACCGAATCGCTTGATGGTAGCGGCCACAGCTGCTTCGATGCTGGACTCATCAGTCACGTCGAGTGGGACGGCGATGACCTGGTTGTCGTCGGTGGAAAGCTCTGCTGCCAGCGCATCGAGACGATCAATGCGACGCGCACCCGCCACAACGTGCGCGCCCTCGGCGGCGAACCTCCTGACCGCGGCCTCCCCCATACCAGCGGAAGCGCCTGTGATCAGGATTACCTTGTCCTCGAGGCGACGAGCGTGAATGGCGACAGGCGCAGGGTGATGATTCGGGTGTGCAGTCATGATGTTTCTCCAATTGAGGTGTAAAGACGGGAAGGCACCGAATCAGCGGTTGACGGCTGATTTGAGCGCCAGGGCGGTGATCGGCCATACGAGCTCGCGGCTGATCCGCGTAACCACTTCCGCGTCGTCGCTCGTGGCGACTTCGTAGTCGCCTTGCCAGGTGATCGCCGTCTGCCCGTCTGCGAGCTGTAGCGAGACTGTCGTGCGCGACGCGGTGACCGGGATAGGCGGTACACCCACAAACCCGTAGGTCAGCGTCATTCGGCTGTGGTCGATCTGATCCAACCGCTCGCTGATGATGCTGCCGTCCGCGAGTCGGATTTGCCGAATCGCGCCGGATTGTCCGGCTGTGCCGGACATGAGATCGCTGGTTGACACTTCCGGGTGCCAATGCAGGTCTTCGAACTGTGCGAGCAGTTGCCAGATCGCGCGGGGCGCACCGTCGATGACGGCGGTGTATTCGACAGTGATGTCCATCGTCAGATCCAGCTTCCCCCGTTGACGGTCACGGACTGCCCGTTCATCCATGCGGCTTCCGGTTGGGCGAGGAAGCGTGCCACCGCCCCGATATCATCGGGTGCGCCCAGTCGCCCCGCGGGCGCGGACGCGGCAACATGGTTCATCAATTCCGGGCTGAGCACTTCGCTGTCCACGGCGAGGAAGCCATCATTGACTGCACCGGCAAGGATGGTGTTTGCGGTGATACCTCGCGCGGCCAGTTCCTTGGCGAGGGTGCGGATCGTGGCGGTGGGGCCGTTCTTGCTGGTGGCGTAAGCGCCGAAGCCCGCTCCGGCGCTGTCGACTGAGCTACTGCCGATGTTGATGATTCGCCCGCCGTCAGCGATCCTGCGTGCTGCTTCGCGAAGGACATAAAAGACCGCGCGGGTGTTGATATCGAGCATGCGGTCGAACTCGGCGTCGGAGATTTCGGCGACCGGTTGGAGCTGAGAGGTGGCACCCGCGTTTGCCACGACGATGTCGATGCGACCGAAATGCTCCTCGGCGGCATCGAACAACTCTGTGACGTTGCTGCTGCTTCTGAGATCGCCCGAGAATGCGACGACGTCGACGCCCTTCTGGCGGATCGCCTGTGCCGCGTCATGGGCCTCTCGCTCGCGAGTGCGGTAGTGCAAGACGATGTGGGCACCGTCCGATGCGAGGGCGCCAGCGATGGCGCGCCCGATACTGCGCGGGGCCCCGGTGACCAGTGCGACCTTTCCTGCCAGACTCCGATCGGCGAGGCTCGTCACCCCTCCTGGTTGGTTCATGTACCTACTCCTTGTCCTGCGGCCACGGGTGTGGGCTACAGCTGCAACAACCGTGCCGGGTGAGTCACGTCGACGACCAGAGGCCGCTGCTGCCTGGGACTGGTAGGGCCACCCTCAGCGGTCGTATGTGGGCCAGGATGGATACATGGATCGGAAAGAACTCGGTCGTTGTTTGCGCGACTGGCGGGATCGTCTGGGTCCGGCGAGCATCGGGCTGCCTTCTGGAAGCCTCCGCCGGGCGCCAGGACTGCGCCGCGAGGAGGTTGCCAATCTGGCGGGGCTCTCGGTGGACTATCTGGCTCGTCTCGAGCGAGGACGCGCAGGAATCCCTTCGCCGCCAGTTCTGGAAGCGCTGGCGCGCGCACTACAGCTGACCGATGACGAGACTGCATACCTCTTCGGCCTGGCCGGCCATGCGAATCCGCACATCACCGGTATCAACCGCCATCTGACGCCAGGGGTTCAGCGGATCTTGAGTCGCCTCGGTGATGTGCCTGTCATGGTCCTTGACTCGACCTGGCGACTGGTCGCAGCCAACCCTCTGGCTTCAGCGCTGCTCGGCGATTTGTCCGGCGAGAACTCGCGCAATCGCAACCTACTGTGGCGGCACTTCACCGATCTCCCGTCCCGGATCGTCTCGACTGCCAGCGAGAATGCGGCATTCGAAGCTGCCGCAGTCGCCGATCTTCGGGCTGCCGTCGGATTGTTCCCGGACGATACACAACTACGCGCACTGATTTCCGACTTGCGGAAGGTAAGTGAGCGCTTCGATGTGCTATGGAACCGGAGCACGATTGCCAGACACAAGTCGACCCGAAAGACGATTTTGCATCCAGAGGTCGGTCCGATGACTTTGGACTGCGATGTGCTCACCGTCGAAGGCAGTGACCTTCGAATTGTGGTCTATACAGCCGATCCGGGATCGTCGGATGCGCGCACGCTCACACTGCTCAGGGCTATCGGGACCGAAAAGTTCGACGCCTCGACGAAGTGACCTGGGCGTCGGAAGAGCCCAGACACGCCGCCGCTCGTTCGCTACCGCTTGCCGGAGGTAGAGCACGTTCGTGACCCCAGCTTGCATGGTGGCATATCCGTTGAGGTGGCTGCGGAAGGCCCGCGGTCACGTACGGCACGTCTTGTTCGCCACCGCCAGCACCCCGGATCGGTTCCCACAGCAGTCCCTGGCGCACCGTCATGCCCCTGAATGGTGTCACGGGGTCGGACCTACAGTCACATCCGGTTCGGAGGGCAAAGGAGATCCGTGGATCAGCATGATGCGACCAGCGCATCATTAGAGCGTCTTCGTTCAGTCGATCACCGCCCACTCGTGTGCCGCGTCGGATGTACAGCACGATTGCGACGCAAAGTTTCACCCATGCAGCATCCGGCTGGGGGCGGCTGTGGTAGATCTCCGACCAACTCGTCGCGGTTCATCGATGTCGCCAACTTCGAACGGGTTTCCAGGACGGTCTCGGGCTCAATTCCAGTCGACACTGAGGTACTGAGTCTCGGTGTAGTCGTGCAGAGCTTCGCGGCCGCCCTCCCTGCCGAGTCCACTTTGCTTCATGCCGCCGAACGGCGCCGCTGGGTCCGAGACGAGACCGCGGTTGATCGCAACCATCCCGGCCTGGACGGCTTCTCCGAGGTGCAAGGCGTATTGAAGATCTCTGGAGTAGACGTACGCGGCCAGACCGGCTTCGCTGTCGTTGATGTGTCTGAGCAGCGCCCGTTCGTCCTTCCAGGCGAGAATGGGGGCGACGGGGCCGAAGATTTCGTGCCGGACGATGTCGGCGTGGTGGGCGACATCGGTCAGCACCGTCGGCGGATAGAAGTTTCCCTTGCTGTCTACTGGGCAATCCCCGCGAGCCATGATGTGTGCCCCGGCGCTGACCGCGGCGTTGACCAGGCCGTCGATTGTTGCGACAGCTTCAGCACTGATGAGTGGCCCGATCTCGCTGCGGGGATCGGCGCCAGGTCCGACCGCCAACGCTCGAACTCGCTCACTCAGCCGCGTGACGAACGGCGTGAGGACAGCTTCGTGGATGTAGAATCGGTTGGCCGCAGTGCAGGCTTGGCCGCTGTTGCGGAACTTCGCGATCATGGCACCGTCGACAGCTTTGTCGAGGTCAGCGTCGCGTGCCACGACAAAAGGCGCGTTTCCACCCAGTTCCATGGAGCTGTTGAGGACACGATCTGCTGCTTGGCGAAGCAGAAGTTTCCCCACGTGAGTCGATCCGGTGAAGGAGATCTTGCGAACACGCGGATCCTGGAGCCAGGTCGTGACCACCTCCGCGGCACGGGTGGTGGGTAGGACATTGATGACACCGTCCGGCACGCCCGCTTCGGACAAAATCCGGGCAAGAGCGAGCGCAGTCAGCGGCGTTTCCGCAGCGGGTTTGAGTACAACGGTGCAACCGGCAGCCAGCGCAGGCCCGATTTTTCGGGTGGCCATGGCCGCCGGAAAGTTCCAAGGAATGACGAGTGCGGCTACGCCGACGGGGTGGCGGTGGATGATGGTGCGGGTGTTTCCCGCAGGTGAGCGTGTGTAGCTACCGTCGTTTCTGACCGCTTCTTCGGCGAACCACCGCAAATACTCTGCTGCGTAAGCCACTTCGGCGTCGGCGTCTGATCGGGACTTGCCGTTTTCGGCGACGATGAGTTCTGCCAAGTCGCCGTGCGCCCTGTGCATCAGGGAGAATGCGGCGCGCAGGATCTCCGACCGTTGCCGCGGGGAGGTTTGTGCCCAGGCGGCTGCGGCTTCGGCCGCGGCGTCGACTGCGCGGCCGGCGTCGCTGGCATCCCCGTTGGCGACGGTTGCGATTGTGCTGGCGTCGGCGGGGTTTTCGACGCTGAATCGCCCTCCGGCGCCGGTCGTCCAACGTCCGGCGATGAACATGCGATGAGGGGCAGCGAGAGTGCCGGGGAGGGCCATGTCGAACCTTGTCGTCGATGGTCGCGAGCGCGGGCTCGCACTGCGGGGGTCGTTCACCGCGGTGGGGGCGGCGGTTTTCGTGGAGGCGTCAGGCGCGTGCCGGTTGCGTGTATTCGACGGCGAGTTGACCTCCTGCGTGCTGGGCACGCAGGAGCTTCTTGTCGAACTTGCCGACCGAGGTTTTGGGGACTTCGTCAATGAACGACCAGCGTTCCGGCAGTTGCCAGCGGTTCACATGGTCGGCTAAGTAGTGCCGCAGTTCTGCGGCGGTGGCGGAAATCCCCGCCACCAGCACGACCGCGACGAGTGGACGTTCTCCCCACTTGTCGTCGGGTACACCGATGACGGCGGCCTCGTGGACCGCGGGGTGGCCGGCAAGCAGTCCTTCGAGCTCCACCGAGGAGATCCATTCTCCGCCGGATTTGATGATGTCTTTGGCTCGATCGGTGATGGTCAGATACCCATCGGCGCTGAGCTTGCCTACGTCACCGGTGCGCAGCCATCCGTCGAGGAATTTGTCGGGGTCCGGTTCGGGGTCGCCGTTGTAGCTGCCGGTAATCCAGGGTCCGCGTACGATCAGCTCGCCGACGGCCGTGTTGTCCCACGGGAGTTCTTTTCCGTTGTCGGCGACGAGTTTGGCTTCGACAGGGGCTAGGAGACGCCCTTGAGTGAGCTGGTAGCGGGTGAACTGTTCCGCGCTCGCGTTCGCCGGCGGGCGGGCGACGGTGCCCAGCGGCGACATCTCTGTCATCCCCCATGCGTGGACCATTGTGATGCTGTGGCGCTCGGCGAATGCCTGCAACAGCGACGCCGGCATCGCCGAGCCACCGACGATGGCTTCACGGAGAGCGAGTGGTGCGGGCGGAGGACTCTGGTCGAGATGGTTCAGCACGCTGGTCCAGACTGTGGGGACCGCGGCGCCTTTGGTGACCCGAGCGGAGCCGATGAAGTGGATGAGGTGCTCTGGTCCGAGGAACCGATCCGGCAACGCGAGCGATGCGCCTGTGAGGAAGGCGCTATACGGCAGACCCCAAGCCATGACGTGGAATTGGGGAACGGCCGCGAGAACAGTGTCCTGACATGACAGGTCGAAGGCGTCAGGCAACGAGCTTGCCAGCGCGTGCAGATAGATCGATCGGTGACTGTAGGTGACGCCCTTGGGGTTTCCGGTGGTTCCCGACGTGTAACACATTGCCGCAGGATGATTTTCCTCGATGTCCGGCCAGGCGAATTGATCGGGCTGTCCATCGAGCAGGGTGCTGTAGTCGTGGATGTGGACGCCGTGACCGGAGAGTTCGTCGATGTCGACGGGACCATTGACGATGATGTGTTCGACTGTGCTCAAATGCGGCACGATCGTCATAAAGGTATCGAACAGGGTGTGGTCGACGATCACCACCTTGTCCTGCGCATGCCCGACGATGTAACTGATCTGTTCCCCGGCGAGGCGTACGTTGAGCGGATGCAGCACCGCCCCCATTGAAGGGACAGCGAAGTACGCCTCGATGTGTTCCTGGTTGTTCCACATGAAGGTGGCGACCCTATCGCCGGTGGCCACCCCCAGAGCGGTCAACGCAGAGGCCAGTCTGGCAGCATTTCGAGCAGTGTCTGCGTAGGTGACTGAGCGAGGCTGATCGGGCGCGGGGGCGGCGGTGATCACTTTGCCGGCGCCGTGCACAGTCGCTCCGTGATCGAGTAGCCGCCGGATCTGAAGCCCGATGTTCTGCATGGTGCTGCGCACGGGAGAAGTCCGGCCAGAGGGCAGTGCGGTCACAACGCGCTTCTTTCGATATCGAGACGTTCGGGGATTTCGAGTGCGTGTCCCATGCGGTCACGTTTGGTCCGCAGGTAGCGCAGGTTGTCAGCGGTGGCTGCGGTGGGAAGGCCTACACGAGAACGCACTTCGATTCCCTCGGCGATCAACGCAGCGCACTTGCCAGGATTGTTGGTCAGCAGGCGCACCCTCGAGATACCGAGGTCGTCGAGAATCCGCGCGCCGACGGTGTAGTCGCGTGCGTCGGCAGCCAGGCCCTGGACCAGATTGGCGTCGACGGTGTCCATGCCACTGTCTTGCAGTTCATAGGCGAGGATCTTGGGACCGAGACCGATCCCTCGCCCTTCGTGTCCACGCAGGTAGATCACCGCGCCACACCCCTGGTCACTGACGGCGCGAAGGGACTGCTCGAGTTGGTCGCCGCAATCGCATCGCTGTGAGGCCAGGATGTCACCGGTCAGACATTCACTGTGCAAACGGACCAGCACGCCCGCCGTTCCCTCGCTGGCGGCACGCACATCCCCCATGACCAGCGCCAAGTGTTCGACACTGTCGGAATTGCCTCGGTAGGCGGTGGCCTGGAAACTTCCGAACGCGGTGGGCATCCGCGCTGAAGCTAGACGGGTTACCGAGAATGCCTCGCGGCGACGATGTTCGATCAGCTCGGCAATGGTGATCAGGGGAAGGCCGTGGGCGACCGCGAACGCTCGCAAATCAGACCCACGCCGCATCGATCCATCGTCGGCGACGATCTCTCCGATGACACCGACCGGTGTTCGCTCGGCAAGGTTCAGCAGGTCGATAGCCGCCTCGGTATGTCCAGGGCGCTCGAGGACGCCGCCAGGACGAGCTCTGAGCGGAAAGACATGGCCAGGGCGGCGAAAATCAGCACCGCTACTCGCCGCGGAGGCCAGCGCAGCGACCGTGGTCGCACGATCGTGGGCTGAGACGCCGGTTCCGGTTGTTCTGTGATCGACGGTGACGGTGAAGGCGGTGCGATGCGGGTCGCCGTTGTCCGCGACCATTGGGGGAAGTTCCAGTCGGTCGGCGTGGGAGCCGGTCATGGGAGCACAGATGATGCCGGTGGTGTGGTGAACCATGAAGGCCATCTGCTCCGTGGTCACGGCCTCGGCAGCCGCCACGAGGTCGCCTTCGTCCTCGCGGTCGGCGCTGTCGACCACGACGACCATGCCACCGGAGCGGAGCGCCGCCACCGCCCGCTGCACGGCGTGGCCGGTGGCCGCCATCACTGTGGCTCCGAGGCGAGCACGGTGTGCGTGCCGAATCCGCGGCGGAAGTACGTCAACGGCGGCCCGACGTTGGTATCGGCATCGCGGACGTCAGCGAACACGACGATGTGGTCCCCGCCCTCGATGAAGGACGCGGCATCGCACACCACCCATCCCGGAGCGCCGATCAACCGGGGGGCCCCGGACTGGTTGACCCACCCGATCCCAGCGAACTTGTCGGTTCCTTTGCGGGCGAATGCGGTGGCTGTCCCGGGCTGGGCAGAACCGAGGATGTTCACCCCGAATCGTTTGGTACGCCGAAGAATCGACAACAGATCCGATCTCCGGTCCAACGCGACCATGAGCATCGGCGGTTGCATCGACAAGGACGCGAACGCACTGACGGTGGTGCCGTGTGGACGGTCGCCGTCCATCGTTGTGATGACCGAGACCGGTGTGCAGACCGAGGCCATGGCCTCCTTCAAGGCAGTCGCGATGTCCGTGCGCGTCGTCGAGCTGGTACTCATCGTGAATCCTCCTCACACGTCGGCGACGCGGTTTACGAGTCGGGTGATACCGGGAATATCGATGGTCAAGACGTCGCCGGCCTGTAGATACCGGGGCGGATCCTGCCGGTAGCCGATCCCGGCAGGCGTGCCGGTGGCGATGACGTCGCCCGGTGACAGAGTCGTCCATGTGCTGACGTACTCGATGACAGCGGGGATATCGAATACGAGATCGGCGAGGACACCAGTTTGTACCCGCTGTTGGCCGAGGTAGGTGTGCACTTCCATCGCCGACGGATCATCGACTTCGTCGGCTGTCACCAGCCAGGGACCGAAGGACCCCGATCGGTCGAAATTCTTTCCGGCGGTGGCCTGGGTGCCGTGGAGTTGGAACTCGCGAACACTGTTGTCAGCGAACGCGGTGTATCCCCAGACGTGGTCGGCCGCGTCACGCCTGTTGATGTGGCGGCCGCCCCTGCCGATCACCACCGCGATCTCCCCCTCCCAGTCGAGGCTGTCCGACACGGAGCACCGCTCGATCGGCTCCAGATGACCGACCATCGATGAGGCGAACCGGACGAAGAACGTCGGGTGCGAAGGCAACTCCTTGTCCATCTCCACAGCATGGTTGTGGTAATTGAACCCGACGCACAGGATTCGGCGGGGTTCGGTCACCGGCGGAAGCCATCGGGTGATCCGGTCGAGTTCGACGAGCGGGTAGTTCTGCAGATTCGCCTCGGTCAGTTCCTCGAAGGCAGCGATGTCGAAATCTGCCTTCACCACGCCGGTCGCGGCGGTGACATCTCGCGCGCGGCCGCCTTGATCGAGAACGATCGTGCGCGGTTCGCTCGCGAGTTCCACTGTGGCCAGTCGCATCAGAATGCCTTCTCTTCGTTCACGATGACCGACGCGCGGTCCAGCAGCGCTTCGATCTGCTCGATCCCCGCAGCCGTCGGGGTGATCAGCGGTGTGCGCACGTGTGGCGAAGCGATACGTCCTTGCTGGTGGAGCACCCACTTCGCCGGGGCGGGGTTGGTTTCCACGAACAGCAGATCGACCAGTGGATGCAAGGCGTAGTGCAATCGTCGGGCGGCGTCGTGGTCACCGGCGATCCACAGCTCATACATTCGTGCGACGGTGTGTGGCGCGATGTTGCTTACCGCGCTGACGAAGCCGACGCCGCCGAGTGCCAACAGTGGCAGGCAGAGCAGTTCGATGCCCGACCAGACCCCGATGTCTTCTCCGGCTTCGTGGATCACCCGCGAGAAATGCTCGAAATCCTTGGTGGTTTCCTTGATTCCGATGATGTTGTCGAAGTCGCGGTACAGACGTGCGACTGTCGTGGGGTCGAGTTCGACCGCAGTTCTCGAGGGAACGTTGTAGAGGATGATCGGCAGATCCGGGAATTCCTGCGCGATCGCGGCGTACCAGCGGTACAACGCCTCTTGGGTGGGTCGTGCGTAGTACGGGGTGATGATCAGGACAGCATCGGCGCCGGCGAGGTGGGCGGCGTTGGTGAGCTCGATGGTCTCATCGAGCTTGGCCGAGCCGGTTCCCGCGATGAACGGCACCCTGTCGTTGACCTGATCGGCAACGGCGAGGATCGCTTCGATCCGTTCGGCGATGGTCTGCGCGCTCGGCTCTCCGGTGGAGCCGCCGATCGAGATACCGTGCGACCCGGCGTCGATCTGCCATTCAACGAGTCGCCGAAGACTTTCGATGTCCAAGTCGCCGCTGTCGGTGAATGGGGTGATCAGCGGTGCGATCGACCCGGTGATCAATGCGGTGCTGGTACGAAATCTCACGCCGGTGCTCCTTGTCCAGTGATGGCTTCGAGTGCCGTCGCAGCGACGGCGAGGTCGGCCAGCCCCATCCCGAGTCCTTTGAAGACCGTCAGTCGAGGTTGTGAGGGGCGGTGGGCTTTCTCGGTGAGGAGGTCGCCGAGGGTGCTCACCGCGCTCCAGTCGACGCCGTAGTACTCGTTCAGTTCCCGCGATGCGCGCTGAGCGTTGACGAAGTTGTCTACGACGGTGAGGTCGGACTCCTCCAGCAGCGCGGGGTCGAATTCAGCGTTGTTGGGCAAGATCGCACCGACAGCGTTGAGGTGGGTTCCCGTGGCCAGCAAGCCACGTGACAAGAAGGGTTCGATAGCGCGCGTGATCAGTGTGACGATCGGCGCGGAGTCGACCGCTTCGGCGAGTGTCGCGGTCGCTGTCGCATCGATGCCGAGGGTGTCACGCACCGCGGCTGCGAATCCGATTCGCCGGTCCTCGGAGCGGCTCCACACCCGAACGCGACGGATCGGCCTGACCGCGCAGATTGCCTCGACCTGACGGAGCGCCTGTCGGCCGCTGCCGATCAGTGCCAGTTCCGAGGCCGAGGGGTCACTCATCAAGCGAGTGGCCAATCCGGTCACCGCTGCGGTGCGCAATGCACCCAGCGCGCCCGCTTCGAGCACCGCCCTCGCACGACCGGCGGACATGTCGAACAGTGTCATCAGCGCGCTTGCCCCGGCCGGGGTGTTGACCCAGGTCTTGAAGGCCACGAGATCTGCACCACCGTCGTAGGCACCGAGCGCGTGGGCACTGCTGGCAGGACCCCAGGTTGTCATGGTCTTGGCGATATCGCCGGCATTGCCTTTGGTCTCGCGAACGATCGATCGAGCTACCGCCTCGATCGCATCGGTCAGCGAGATCACTTCTTGTACTTGCCTATCCGTGATCCACGGGATGTCCATCGGATTCCTTGCCGGTTGTATTCGTCCAGACGCGGACACAGTGGTGCCCAACGCGCGCAATGTGGCTCCGGGGTTTCGCGCCGTGAGCAGCGGGCCTCTTGGTCCCGCAAGCCGGGGTGGCATCGACTACCACAACGTCTGTGATGCACTTAACAGTAGGGGACACGTGATATAAAGCAAATATCAACAGTTCTATATAGTCATTAGTAGATTCTTATAGGAGCTCGTATGGAAGCGCAGTTGTCGCTCAAGCGACTCGAAGTATTTCGACTCGTTGTCGAGGAAGGCACCGTCACTCGTGCGGCCGAGGCGCTCATGGTCGCTCAGCCGGCCGTCTCCGGGCAGCTGCGCGCGCTGGAATCCTGGCTGGGCGCGAAGCTGTTCGTCCGCCGAGGCAACAACCTGGTGTTGACCGAGGCCGGGGAGCGCGCGAACCTCTGGGCGAAAGAGATGCTGGCCTCGGCCGCACAGGTCAAGCGGGATGTAGAAGAGCTCGCCTCCGGCCGGGGAGGGGCCGCCGCGATTGCTTCGAGCATGGCCGTCGGCAGCTACTTGCTGCCTTCGATCCTGTCACGGTTTCAGCGCAGCCGCCCGGGCGCCGATATCACGTTGTCCAGTTCGCAGCCCAACGACGCGTTGCGCGCCGTGGAAACAGGAGAAGCCGACTTCGGAGTCGTGAGCTGGGATCAACGACACCTCCCCGACACCATTTCCGCCGAGGTCATTCGTACCGAGGCGATCATTCTGTGCGCCGGGCCGAGCCTGGAGACTCGGTCGGACACGCTGACCGTGGAGGAGGCGATTCGGCTACCCTTCGTTGGAGCCCCGCGCGAGGTGATCTACCAGCGAAGTCTGATGGAACAACTCGCGCGGCACAGCGATATCGAACCGAACTTCATCATTCGTTTCGGCCATGCCGAGCCGATGAAACAGGCGGCGGCGGAGAATGGTTGGGCGGTCTTCGCCCCTCGCTACGTCGTGAGCGCTGACATCGCAGCCGGGCGTCTGCGGGAGTTGACTGTCCCCGGACTCGATCTCAGCGAGCGAATCGCGATGCTACGGCGACGTGACAAGTACTTCTCGCCACTCCAGCAGGCAGCAGTCGAGGAGATTCGCGCCGCCCTGCGGCAGGATTGACTCCACGCCTCTCGATCACCACGACCATTTGCGATCCTGCGGAGGCGACCAGATTCCGGCCTCCCGCAGGTGCTCGAGCACGGGGGCGAAGGAGGCCAGTTCCTGCGGACTCCACAGAGGAAAGTTGATGAGCAGGTTCGTAGTCGCCGTGTTGCGCTTCAGCGAGATGATCTTCTCGGCCACCTGCTCGGGCGTGCCGATCAACTGCAGCACCGACCCAGCGCCCCCGAACGCGCGAGTGGCCTCGTCCTCACCCATCTTGGCGTACATCGAACGCGATGATTCGATCGAGCCGAGCACGTCGGCGGCGATCTCCTTGGTCGCGTCCACGTTCAGCGATTTCAGCAACCGCGCATATTCGGCCTCGGCTTCGCCGTCGCCGTCGCGCACGATTGCCATCGAGAACGGACAGGTTCCGACCACACGCTGTGTCTTCTCGGTCAGCGCCGCCAGGCGGCTGTCGACCTCACGTACCAACTCCTCCGTGTTGGCCAGTGTCACCAACTGATCGCAGAAGCTCGCAGCGAATTCGGCGCCCGCCGGTGATGCCCCCGCGCTGACCAGGAGCGGATGGGGCTGTTGCGCCGGGCGCGGCGCCTTGATCCGTCCGGTCACCCGGTAGTAGTCACCATCGACGTCGATGGGTTCTTGTTCGGTCCACAACCTCAGCACGATCTCGACGAACTCCGCGGCCATCACATAGCGCTGATCGTGCTCGACGAACTCTTCTCCGAACAGCGCGGCTTCGTCGGCACTGAACCCGGTCACCACGTTCCACCCCCAGCGACCCTCGCTGAACGCGTCCAGCGTCGCACCCATTCGTGCGACGTGGGCGGGCTTGTGGTGAGTGGTGTGGAAGGTGGAGATGACGCCGATGTGCTCGGTCGTCGCCAGCAACGCCATGGCAAGCAGCGGCGCATGGTAGGCGGGTGACTGGTGCCCGAACTCCTCCGCTGCCCGTTGGTGGCCGGACCAGTTGTCAGCAATGAACAACGAATCGAACCCGACTTGCTCGGCAGCCCTGCCGAGTTCGACCAAGTTGGCTTTGGTCATAGCCGGTGCCCGGCGAGCTGCCTCGTCCGAGTACAGGAAGTTGGTCTTCCCGCTCGGGAAGAAGTATCCGAGACTCAGTTTCGACGGGTCTTCGGCTCTCGGCTTCATGGTGGTCCTCTCGGAGCGCTGCGTGGTGGCTACCCCACCGGATATCTAGTGATCACCATCACAATATCTATTCCTCCCTATAAGGCAATTACGAGTTAAGTGATAAACCCATAAGAAGATTCCTAATCCATAGATCAGGACCCCCACATAAGCACCTGGTTATGGGATCATCAGAACTCTCGCAATTGTGTGATAACCCATGCCCTCCTACTGTGACCTGGAACACCGGATTCCAAGTAGTCAGGAAGGGGACGACGATGTCCGATTTCGGTCGAGAAGATCGGGCAGCGCAGTGCCCGATGTCGGGTACCTCGGAACGCGAACGCGCGATACCCATCACCGAGAAGGGGCCGGCTGGGAATTTCGATCACCTCTCCCCGCGCTGGAGTGAAACAAACTTGTGGGACGCCTATGACGAGATGCTCGCTGACGACAGCGTGAGATATTCGCCGCTCCACGGGGGCTTTTGGATCATCAGTCATTTCGCAGATGTCAAACGCGCCCTGCGGGATCACCGAACCTTTTCCTCGGCATCGGGGCACAGGATTCCGATGGTTGACGGGATGCTATCGATTCCGATCGACTACGACCCGCCCCTGCACACCCTGTACCGACCACTGTTGACACAGGCCCTGACTCCTGAGACCGTCCGCGGGTTGCAGCCGTGGCTCACAGCGATGATCGGCGACGTCTTCGATGAGTACTTTCGTGCGGGTGGGGGCGATGCTGTAGCAAACGTCGCCCTGCCGATTCCGCTGCACGTTCTGACCAAGGTGGTTGGTTTCGCGCCGTCGACTGTTGCGCGTTTTCGCGAGCTGACCGAGAATCTGTGGCGCGATGGAACTGCGGAGTCCCAGTTGCGCGGTCGTACCGCGTTGATCGAAGCGATCGACCTCGACATCGCAGACCACCGCGATCGTAGACCCGATGACTACCTCACCTGGCTACTCGACGCGCATGTAGAAGATCGCCCGATCAGCGTCGACGAGATACATTCCGTGTTGTTGACTCTCGCGGTCGCCGGACACGAGACAACTCTCAACTCGGTAAGCACACTTCTGTACCTCTTGGCCTCGAACGTGCCCCTACAGCAGCGTCTGCGGGCCGATCCGGGACTAGCCCCGAAATACGTCGAGGAGATGCTTCGGCTGCGCACGCCGGCACAAATGTTCGCGCGCAGAACCACTCGGCCTGTCGAGATCGGAAGTACCCGAATACCCGCAGGCGAGTGGGTGCTGCTGGTCAACGCAGCGGCCAACCGGGATGCCCGACAGTTCGACGACCCTACGAGCTTCGACATAGACCGGTCCGCCCGTGGACATCTGAGCTTCGGGTGGGGCATCCACCAATGTGTCGGGTCTGCCATCGCGCGGGCCGAACTCCGGATCCTCCTCGAGACCATGTGCCGATATCCCACGATCACCTTGACGGGCGACCCCACATTCACAGCCTTGGAAGCAGGCACCCATTTCGGGCTGCGCAGTCTGCCGCTCGGCTTCCTTCCCCCCTCGTACAGGAGCTGATCCTCATGGCCATCCACGCCCATATCGACGCCGCCGTCTGCAACGGCTATGGCAACTGCCTCGTCGCAGCGCCAGAAGTCTTCGACCTCGACCCCGAGACCAATATCGCTTTCACTCAGCCCGGCCGTCCAGCCGAAGGCGACCGCGACAGCCTGTTCGAAGCGGAAGCCGATTGCCCGGTCCGAGCAATTCTCGTGTCGGAGTCCTGACTATGGTCAACCGCACGACCACGGTTATCGTCGGCGCATCGATCGCCGGGATTCGAGCCGCCACCACGATCCGACGCATCGATCCCGGCCGTCGAATAGTTGTCGTCGACGGGGAGGACGAGGATCCATACGACAAGCCACCGCTGTCCAAAGCGGTGCTGACTCAGCCGACTCTCCCCTCCGTCCTACTCCCGGATCACCTCGGATCCGAGATCGACCACAGACGTGCAACATTTGCGGTCGGCTTGAACTCCCACACCTCTACCCTCGGACTCCATGACGGCAGCACCATCGAGTACGACAGCGCAATCCTCGCGACCGGCTCGACGCCGCGCCGACTAGCTCAGCTCGAGGCGATACCCGGAGTCCACTATCTGAGGACTCTGGCCGACGCCATCTCACTCCGCCGAGCGCTGCAGCGGAGGTCTCGCGTGGTGATCATCGGCGGCGGATTCATCGGTTGTGAAGTTGCTGCGAGCGCACGCAAGGGCGGACACGAAGTCACCATCATCGAAGCCGCCCCTCGTCTCGCAATGCGAGTCATGCCCGAGCCGGTCTCGGAAGCACTCACCGAACTCCACGAGGACAACGGCGTGACCGTTCGGTGCGGCACCGCTGTTCGCAGCGCCTCGCACGACTCGATCCAGAACACGGTCCTGATCGAGCTCGACGACGAGACCACTCTCGTCGCAGACGTCGTCGTCGTCGGGATCGGTACCGAACCGAATACCGGCTGGGCGGCAAGTTCCGCGGTCCCGATCGACAACGGCTTCGTTTGCGGCCCTGACCTGCGAGTCGAGGGAATGACCAATGTCTTTGCAATCGGCGACGCAGCCCGGTGGCTCAATCCCCGCTACGGCCAGATGATGCGCCTCGAGCACTGGACAAACGCTCGTGAGCACGCGGTCGTTGCTGCCCGCAACGCCTCTCAGCTCACCGCGCCCTGCTACGCGACATCAGTGCCGTTTGTCTGGTCGGACCAGTACGAGACACGAATACAGCACGTAGGCGACCCGAATCTTGCCGCGGTCGATGTTCATTCGACCAAGCTCTTGGACACGGGGCGCCTGTTCACCTACTCGCGCAACGGAGTCCTCGTCGGCGCAACCGGATTCAATGCCCAATCTGCGCTCGCAAAGATCCGCAAGCAGCTTATCGACTGCACCGAGCCGGATGAGCAGATCCGCACCAAGAGAAGTAATCGGCGAGGCCGAAGATGACCGCCCCACCCGACGACCACAACAGCCTCACCGTTGCCATTCCTGAGATATCAGAGTCCGCCACCGGTCGCCAACAGTTCCGCAGCCTCATCGGCGTCTCCCTCGGCGACGGACTGGAGGTGTTCGACTGGACCTGCTATGCAGTCTTCGCACCATTCTTTGCGAAACAGTTCTTTGATTCGAAGGATGCAACGTGGGCCCACAGAGCGGCTGGCGCCCGTGTTCGGGATCATGGCCGCAGTAACGGGGATGTTCTACGCATGGGCAGTCAGTGGTCCGACCTGGGCGATCTCGATAGCCGATGTTGCACCATCGTCGGCGCTCTGGGCCGGAGTTGCCGCCCTGGCGATCAGCACCGCGACGTTGCCGCTATTCGGTGCGCTATCCGACCGATACGGCCGACGGTGGAGTTTCTACATCTACGGGTTCGGCGTAGCAGTCACCGCTTTTCCGTTGAACCGACTCGCAAGCCAGGGCGCTTGGCAGTTCGGTATTGCAATGACGATCGCACTCATCCTGTTTGCGGCCGTCGCAGCGATTCTTCCCGCAGTTCTCGCCGAATTGTTTCCCACGGAGGTCCGCGCAGCGGGCATTGCGATTCCTTATTCGCTATCTGCCGTCGCGTTCGGCGGAACCGCGCCTTACCTACTCCAGTGGACTGCCCGACACGATCTTGCCAACGTATTCACTTGCTACCTGGCTCTCGCCGCGCTCCTGGGTGCCGCAATCATGCGATTCACTCCAGAGACGGCAGGGACATCACTACTCGCCAAATCATCCAACGAACCCGAACCGAATCAGGAGATGAAATGACCGCCGCGCAACTACTCGACAGCCGGCACGAACCGCGCTACCAGCGCGAGCCGTGGTCGCCCCTGATGATCAGCGCCGCTGACATCGATGCCGCTTTCAGTGCGTTGGAGGCGGGAAATCCCGACGACCGAGGTCGGCGAGAAATGCTGATCGTGCATCCCCAGGCCCCTCAAGGAGTGCGTGGACTGGCGCCTGCAACACAGGTCAGCCTCGGTACACTCTTGCCTGGCGAATCCACAACGCCAGTCCGTGCCAACACCACCGGTCTGTCGATGTGCATCGCCGGTGCCGGCACTATCGACATCGGAAACCGCACGATGCGCGTCGTCCAGCAAGACGTATGGACAAAACCATCGATGGCGATGGAAACGCTGTCCAACAACGGCTCCACCCCGTTTCGATATCTTCGATACACCAATGCAGCACTGCTGGAGTCTATTTCGGCCTTCTATGAAGACCTCGGATCGAGGGTCGAGCGCCCGGATGCCGCACCAACGTCGGACAAGCGCCGTGCGAAAGATCTTGCGCCCGCGATCGAATTGGGCGACGACGGCAGCCAACTATTGCCCTACGAACACATCATCGACCCGGATCCGGTCACCGATGCACCACTGCTGTTCGCCTGGGCCGACGTAAGTAAGCATCTCAGTGGCGTGCTCGGTCTCAAGACCGGATACACCGGCCGACCCTTGTACTGCCTGTACAATCCCTCGACCGGGCGGCTCAACGGCACCACTTCCTCGTTCTTTGCGACGATCACCGCAATCGGTGGCGATTTCGCCGGCGGAACCCACCGGCACATGAGTTCGGCAATCAACTATCACTTCGCCGGCAGCGGGTACAGCATCGTCGAAGGTCAACGTTTCGACTGGACCGCTGGCGATCTCATGCTGTCGGCCCCCGGATGGGCAGCCCACGCTCACACCATCAGCGGCGAAGGTGCACGCATCCTCACGGTGCAGGACCACCCGTTGCACACCTCGACGGGCTCACTCGTCTGGCAGGAGGACATAGAGAACGGCGAAGTTCTCGCACTCGGAACGCAGACCGGGTTCGAGACCAATCTCGCAGAATACGCAGATCAGACATAGAATTCATTGGTGCGGCCGACCCGCCCTGGGGCGGCCGCACCCGGCCCATCCTCGCCGAACCCACCGCGTCGAGGGGACAGGCTCGTCCGGGGTCGCTACCGTCGGCAAGGGAAAATGCGTGCTTGGTTCGGCGGCAGCGCGCATATCCGAGACAGGGCACCAGCCACCGGAGGTGACCAACATTGCACCCACTCGGGTATTCGACACCGGCGCAGCACCTGTCACCCCGACGCACCGAAGTTTCAGGCACCTGTGGGCCGCGACGTCTACCATCTGCGCGGTCTCAGGCACTTTCTCCTGGCCCGGGACCCGCATGAGGACGGCCACCGCCCCAGCGATGCGCGGCAAGCAACGCCAAGGGCACGACCGCCGACGAACACCCGTGATCCACACATCTCAACACGGTGATGGCAGGGCCGCTCAGTCCACAGCGAACCCTTCCGGGCGGGCCTTCATGCATAGCCGCCTGCGGGGTCGGCGGGTCCGGGTAACGCAGGGGCTCAGGGTGTGTCGCCGTTCGTGGCCGCCGGGATCGGTTCAGGGCAGGCCAGCGACTTCTTGGGCGATCGCGGCCAGCCGGGTCTGGGCGGCGGAGACGACGCCGTGGCGGTTTTTGTGGGCTTCTTCGTAGGCGACGATCGCGCGGATGTCGGCGGGGTCGGTGAGTTCTTTGACCTCGGCGACGGCTTGGGAGACGTTCGGCTCGTCGTAGTCACCGACCGGCGGGCGGGCAAGCCGGCAGGAGACGTGCCGCGCGTCGAGTGGGATCGGTCCTGTCGGGGTGGCCCTAGCAGTCCGATCGATTTGTGTCCAGGATCGATGAACCGTTGAACGCTCGGCAGGGGGTGTTCGTGATGTCTTATGAGAGTAGCCGGTGAATGCACAGTTATTGGGAGTTAGGAGGTGAGACGGTGATGATGTCACCGATGTGGATGCAGCGTGCACTCCATGGACCGCCTCGCCCGCAACCTCGACGACCTTCGCCGGTTGGTGCGCACCCTGACCGGCAAGGGTGTCCGGATGGAGTTCGTGAAGGAGTCGCTGACCTTCACCGGAGAGGACTCGCCGATGGCGAATTTGCTGCTGAGCGTGATGGGTGCCTTCGCCGAGTTCGAACGCGCCCTCATCCTCGAGCGTCAGCGCGAGGGCATCGCCGCGGCGAAGGCCCGCGGCGTCTACACCGGCCGCAAACCCGCCCTCACCGCCGAGCAGGCCATCCAGCTGCGTGCCCGCGCGGCTGGCGGGGAGTCGAAAGCGGCGCTGGCCAAGGAGTTCGGCGTCAGCCGCGAAACCGTCTACAGCTACCTGCGGGCCGACGCCGCCACGTCTTGACCTGCGGAGGTTCCGGGTCCATCTCGCCGGGGTAGCGGAAGTGGTGAAAGCTCCGTGTGGTGAACGGGCGAGATGGTTGCGGGATGGTTGACTGTGGCAATGCCGCTGTTGCGCAGGTATGTGACAGTGGGGGCGACGTTGGCCGCGGCGACCGCGACTGCGGTGGCGGCCCCGAGCGGTGTGCCTGTTTCCCCTGGTGGGAGCGTCGTGGCTTGGGGGGAGAGCAATTCCTATGGGCAGCTCGACGTACCTGAGCTGCCTGATGGACTGACATATACCGCAGTAGCCGCCGGGCAAGAGCATTCGCTGGCGTTGCTTTCGAATGGCCAGGTCGTTGCGTTCGGCAGGGATCTCGGTGGGGAGACGAACGTGCCGGCGCTGCCGCCGGGGACCACGTACACGGCAGTTGCGGGCGGCAGCTACCACTCGCTGGCGTTGCGTTCCGACGGTCAAGTAGTGGGGTTCGGTCGTGACAAGTTCGGGGAGACAATCGCGCCGCTGTCGCCGGCTGGATCCCGATATACGGCGGTTGCTGCCGGACAACAGCACTCGCTGGCGTTGCGTTCCGACGGCCAGGTTGTCGGCTTTGGTGACAACGGCTCCGAACAGACCGACGTTCCCTCGCTGCCAGCGGGTCTGACCTACACGGCGGTAGCTGCCGGAGCCCAATACTCCCTCGCGTTGCGCACCGACGGCAAGGTCATCCTGTTCGGCGCTGGCATGGGGACGCTGCCGCCGGGTGTGTGCGAACGGACATGCGCCCCGGAAACCCCGCCTGTCTGCACGTGGCTGTGCATCGACTTCACCCGTACCTACACCGGTATCGCTGCCGGGTTCGGACATGCTCTGGCTTTGCGTGTGGACGGTCAGATCGTCGGCTTCGGCGTCAGCAATGAAGGCCAGCTCGATGTTCCTCCGCTTCCGGTCGGGGTGGTCTATACCGCGGTGGCCGCCGGTATCTTCCATTCCGTGGCGCTGCAGTCGGATGGGCAAGTCGTCTACTTCGGGCGCTTTCCCGACAACAACGTTGTGCCTGCACTTCTGCCCGGCGCGCAATACGTCGCGGTCGCCGCGGGCCACCAGCACTCTCTCGCGATATCGACCTGCGGCCTACTGTGCAACCTGGGCCGCGACATCCCGGCCATCCCCGACTTATTCAGAAGACTCTGTCCCGACCCGATTCGCGACCAGTGGCCGTGCGGACCAGGCCCGCTTCTACCGAATCCCTTCCGGCCGTGGGAACTACCGAGACCAAGCTGACCGGCAAATCTGTATACAGGCGGCCGACAAGCCAAGCCCCGTGGCCGGAGCACTCCACTTCCCGTTCCTCCGGCGTGTGGGGATCCGCTTGTGCGTGTCCCGTTGATTCCAAGGTCCGCGCGTCGCTGCAGGGCGGCCGGTCGCGCACGTTGCGGACGGCCCCGTGGGGTCCAGGAGTGTGGGGAGGGAGTCGAGGAGCAAATCCGCCCGATCCGGCGCTAAGACCTCCGATGGGTCACCCCGCCTGATGTTCACGAAGTGCGACATCACGGAGGAATCGGCTCTTTACGCTGCCTTCGCAGCACGTATCGCAGCTGTACATCCAGAACTCAACGAGTGAAGGACGTGCTCCAGCGGCACCAGTCGGGGGGTTCCGATGCGAGTTGCCTGATACCCGTAGTTATCAGGCAATGGTTGAGTGAAGGCCATGTGGTTGCAATACGCGCCCGCGCAGAGGGCGCGTTACGAAACGCGTGTCTGCCTCCCAACAAGCTCGAATAGCCACTGACCTGCGATTATTTCAGAGAGTCGCGGTTGTCTCCGAGGTGCGATCCAGGCTACAATTACCTCACTCGGGTACGGCTGTGCCCGAATAGCCCTGGTCGCTTCGCGACTGGGGTTTCGTTGTTTCCCCACCCATACCATCCAAGCCCTCAGCAGACGCTGAGGGCTTTTTTCGTGCCCGGAGGTGCCGTGTCTTCCCTTGCGCTGCCTGATGTCGTGTCGCTGCTGACAGCCAACCTGTGGCCGTCATTGTTCCTCGCGGTGGCGAGCGTGACCGCTATCGCTCTCGTCCGTGCCGACAAGCGGGATATCCCTGCGATCTTCGCGTCGTTCGCCCAGGCTTTCGGCATTCATAAAACCCTCGGGCATCTTGAAGAACGGCGCGATACTGGCCAGATGATCTCGCCCATAGAGATCGAGCAGACCGGGGAGGAAGCGTGATCCACATGGGCCGACGCCCCGCCCACCGGCGGCGCGTGGAGGCAGACGCCGCCGCCAATCTCAGCATCAGCGAACTCTACGAGGCGGCCACCAAGAGATTCGGTTCGGCCACCTACGCAAAGGAGAGGCTCGAGGCGATGTGCGCGGAGCTCGAGCACGTGGCTCTAAGCCCCATCAAGAACGCTGTCCCCGCCTCCTTCCTCCTGAGCGTGGCCGAGGAGATCTGGCTCGACGAGGAAGAGCGGCCCCACCACGATGACCTTGCCCGCACAATGGCTCAGATCGCCCAACGTGTGCGCGAGAACCAGCCACTGATCTGGTGTGACTTGCACGGCTGGCTAGAACCGTACGGATACGGGCAATGCGACGAGTGCCCCTGCCGACTGCCCACCTACTCCCCTACTCCGAATCTGGACATTGGCGGCCGGCCCCGCCGCTATTGCAGCAACGCCTGCCGCCAGCGCGCCTACCGGCGCCGACTGAAGAACCGGGAGGACACGGGGAATTCCAGCTCTGCAGAGCGTTGAGAGCCGCCCGTCTACCCGACACGTTTCTCATACACATCGACCGGGCTCCGGTGCCGGGATTCGTCCGGCTGGGACGATGTGTGCGAGAACCGAACGTTTTACAACACTCCGGGATCCGTTCGTCCGGCGGCCAAGGAGCCCTCCCGGCGGCGCGAATTTGTTGCCGGCCGTTCTTACATGTGACAGTGACGTCGGGCCTGTGGTGTGTGAGGCTCTGTTGTCGCACGTCGAGCCGGGCAGTGCAGTCATGATGGTGCGGCTGTTGGAGGAGCTCGTTGGCCGGTTGGCGTCAGATCTTTGCGGAGCTGGTCGAGCGTGCCGACGGCTTGGTTTCCAAGATGTCCCGCGTCGGCCGCTATCCACCGACCGCGGCCAGCGGTCACCTGAGAAAGATGGTCCACGAGGTCACCGAGGTCGATCAGGCATCCGGGGCAGCGATCGACAACGCGTCAGGGTCAATCCGTTCCGAAGAGTCCTTCACCTCGTCGGGTGAACCGGAGGACCCCTCGGGTGGACAGTCCAGGGATTGGGGTTGGGAAGAGGCGGCCCGTATCGCCTCCGGTCCTGTCACGGTGCGTGACCTCACTCCCGACGACTGGGAACGCTCGCGTGAGCTGGTGTTGCAAAAACTTGCTGATTCGCCGGACTCGTTCAGGACGACGGTGGAACAAGCCCGGGCGCGGCCAGAGCGGGTTTGGCGTGAGTTGGTGGCATCGCGCAAGGCCAACTTGATGGTGCTGAAAGAGGGCAGACCGATCGCGGAGGTCCAGATCAACGCGATCCCGGACCGGGAAACCGCGGTGGAGTTGACCGGTATGTTCGTCGTCCCGGAGCATCGCGGGACAGGGGCGGGAGATCTTCTGGTGACGAAGGCCCTCGAATGGGCACGCAAACATGACTACCAGCAAGTTCGACGGTCTCAGCGCGAGGACAATATTCACGCCGAACGCCTCTACACTCGACACGGCTTCGTCCGTGTCGGTTACGAGCCCAGCCACTACCCGGACGGAACCGGGCTGCTTCATATGGCCCGAGAACTGCATTGACTCCATGCGTCTCCTCTGCGGCAAAGACCATCGGACCGTGCAGACACCCCTGCGATAGGTCTATCGAAAACGAGGGCTGAATCACCGGTCGGGACAACTCACCGGACCCCGCAGGCGTCGCAAATCGATCGTTTTACGGACAGGTGTGGATGCGGGATCGAGATTGAGTAGACGACCACACCGACAGCTCTCACCCTCAACAAACTTCGAGGTCGACATCGACGCCGAGCTGGCCCAGTTCGGGACAACCGGGTATCGGCCCCTGCGAATGTGCGATACACAGCTGCCCCGGTCGGAAGTGACGGGTTTGGTTGATGCGTTTTTGCTATCGATCGGTGGGTGAGTGGTCACTGATCGACCGGGTCAGTAGCAGGGTGGTACTGCCATCATTTTCCGGGATGGCCCGGATATGCTCGAAACCGACTTCGCTTAGAACATGCAGCGAAGCCTTGTTCGCTGCGGCCACGGTGGCGTGCACCTCGGTCAGTCCCAGGGTGTGGAAACCGTAGGTGACAAGCGCTTCTGCCAGCTCGACACCCAAACCGCATCCCCACACCTGTGGGCTCAAAGCGTAAATGATCTCGTAGCCCTCGACGACGTCAGTCGGCTTGATCTCGGCATGCCCGACCAGGCGTCCGTCCTGACGAACGGCCCAGACGTCGAACAGATGGTCCGCATAAACCTTGGTGAAGATGCGCCGAACAAGGCCCGGTCGGCCGCTTCGGAAGACGGGCCGTCACCCATCCACCGAGACACCCTCGTGTCCTGAAACAAAGCGACGAAGCCTTCCTCGTCCTCTGGGACGTACCGCTCGAGGACAAGACGCTGGGTACGCAGAGTCGAAGTCACAACTTGGGACGCTACCCGCGAACTGGCGTTGGACTCGCTGGTGATCGCGGCCGGTGAACTGGCCAGTGCCGGTCTGTCCGCGATCGAGAAGTGGAGGCGGAGGCGGCAGGAACCGGACTCACGGCCCTGTGTGGGGTATTTCTGCAGAAAATTGAGGCTGCCGGTGTAGCCGAGGGCTTTGATCTCACCGAACAACTCGACGACCAGCACACCGGGCTCGGTAGCGCGGCGTATTCGCAGGTGATCGTGGTAGGGATCGACCAGACAAGCACGGTATCGCGGTGGCCGGCGCAGTTTTCGGGTTCGGCCGCTCGGGCATAGCGTTTGACCGTGTTGAGGCCCACGCCCAGTCGGCGGGCGCAGTCCATGAGCCCGACTCCCTGGCCGAGCAGGTCGTGCACGGCATGCCACCGCTGCAAGGTGGTCGTCTCGCGGGTCATTGTCCGCCGTTTCGGTCCGGCCGCCGCCCAGCAACGACTATGGGCCGTGACGACCCGACATGGTCAGCGGGTATCCCCGGATACTGCACCTTCGCGTCGAGGATCGGCGCCGCCGATCCAGCCGTCGCTGTCTCGGCGGATGGCGGTCAGGCCGCTGGATTGCCGGGCGACTGAGACTTGGTGGCCGAGTTCGCGGAGGCGGAGGACCAATGCGTCGTGGTCACCGTTGTCGGCAGCGTCGATGTTGGGGTGTTCGCCGCCGAGGCTGGTGGATTGGTCGTTACTCGCTCCGAAGGTGGGCGCCGAGACTGCCTGCTGTGGGTCGAGTCCCCAATCCAACATGCCGATCAGCGTTTTCAGAACGAACTGGATGATCAGCGAGCCGCCGGCTGATCCCGCGACATGGGTGAGCGGGCCGCGAGATCCGTCTGCGGCCTTACTGAACACCAGGGTGGGTGAGACCGAGCTGCGGGGGCGCTTGTTGGGCTGAATGCGGTTGGCCACCAGGATGCCGTCGGTGCCCATCGGGTCGGCGGAGAAGTCGGTGAGCTGGTTGTTCAGCAGGAAGCCGTCGACGAGATGGAACGAGCCGAAGGCCGCTTCGATGGTGGTGGTCATCGCGGCCGCGTTGCCGTACTGGTCGACAACGGAGATGTGGCTGGTGCCGTGTTCCGGCGGCTGTGGGCCGACGCCGAGCGGGACCGGGCCGAAGTCGCCGGGCTGGGCGGTGCCCATGCTGCGGTTGCGGTCGATCAGGCCCGAACGCTGCTTCAGGTACTCCTTGTTCAGCAGTGTCTGTGGCGAGTTGCCGGGCAGCGGAATGAAATCGGTATCGGCCACGTACTTGTTGCGGTCGGCGTAGGCCAGCCGCTCGGCCTCGGCGATGAGATGAACCGCCTCGGCCTTCGGCTTGCCGCCATTGCTGGCGGTGTCGGAGTCGGCCCCGAGATCGTCCGGCTTCAGCGCGGCGAGATCGAAGTTCTCCAGGATGCCGAGGGTGGACGCGACGGTGATGCCCCCCGACGAGGGGTTCGGCATGCCGCAGATCTGATGGTTGCGGTAGTCGGTGCATAGCGCGGTGCGCTTCTTCGGCTGGTAGTTGGCCAGGTCGGCGACCGTGATGAGACTGGGGGTACGACCACCGGTGCCCGCGGTCGCGGCGGCGACGATGTCCTGCGCGATGGCCCCGGTATAGAAGGCCTGCGCGCCGTCGGTGGCGATGGCGCCGAGCGTCTTCGCCATGGCCGGGTTGGTGAGTACGGTATCGGCGGCCTTGCCCGTGCCGTCGGGATTGAGGAAGTACGCCTTAGCGCCGCCATCCCGTGCGAGATCGGTCGCCGAGTCGGTGATCTGCCCGGCAAGCCGGGGACTGATCTGGAAGCCGCGATCGGCGAGCCCGATGGCCGGGTCGAACAATTCGCGCCAGCCCTTTTTGCCGTGCTCGCGGTGCACCATCTCCAGCATCCGGATCACACCGGGCACGCCGATCGAGCGGCCGCTGGCCCGGGTGTTTGGCTTCGGTTCGGTGCGATCGGTATCGCTGACCCAGCGCAGGTAGTTCTCCGTCGCCGCCGCGGGCGCGACTTCGCGCCCATCGTAGGCCTCTTCGGACTTGGACGCCGCGTCGTAATACATCAGGAACGCGCCGCCACCGATCCCTGAGGATTGCGGCTCCACCAGCCCCAGCGTGGTCTGCGCCGTGATCAGCGCGTCGGCTGCGGTCCCGCCAGTCTGCAACACCTCACATGCGGCCTTCGTTGCTGCCGGATTCGCCGTGGCCACCGCGAACGTCTTCGATCGCACTGGCATCATCCCCGACCGATACCCTGTTGCAATCTCCGGACTCGTCCCGATGTCCTGCGTTTTCCCGTCGGCCGTTCCCGTCCCCGTCCCCGTAGCACCGTCAGCGACGGTTCCGCAGACTCCAGCCGCTTCCTCATACCTACAACTGGTAACCGCCCCGAGAACCAGTAGCATTGCCGCCAGCCCGGCCCATGTTGCTCGCGCTCGCATCATGCGACCCCAGCGATCGACGGGCTCGTGCACCGCGCTGTCACACCCAGCGATGGAGACATCGCGCAGCGATCCAAGTCGCCGATGACTCGGCGGCGGACGGCATCAGCTGCGGCCGACACGGACCGACTGGGCTGCCCATGCGCGCTGGCCGACCTGCACACCGCGGTCGCCGAACAACCATCGAACCGAGTCACCATTGGCCGCGCCGAGCTCTTTGGCTGCGGACGCGGCGGGCGCTGCACGGTGTCACTCGTCACCATTGGGCACTCCATCAGTGGATTGGAGTTCCGTCGATTCCGGGTGCGGAATGGGTGCGCTCGCGAGTTCGGCGAAAGCGATTGCCATCGGCCGGGGGTCGGCGGGCAAGGCAAGAAAGATGATCCGGTCGGCGGTGGGGTCCAGCGGGATCGTGTGTACGCCCGTGTGATGTGCGGGTAGCGAGAGCTCGGGGGCGATGCTTACCCCGAGGCCTTCTGCGACCATCGCCAGGATGGTGTTGATATCGCGAACACGATAATGGCATTTCAGGTTCGCGCCTGCCGCGCGCGCGAGTGAGGTGATGAGCGGTTCGCAGCCTCCGGCGGACATGATGAACGGGTGACGGGCCAGTTGGGCCATTGAAACCGAGTGGCAGTCGCCCAGTTCGTGACCGCCCGGCACGACGGCCAACATGCGATCCACAGCGAACGGCCACGCTGTCAGTCCGGCGGGAACGAGAACCCCGGCTGCCTGTTCGATCGACGACCGGGTGGTGCCCTCGATGCCGGATGCCAGGGTGGCGATATCTGCCGCTCCTGTTTGGAGCCATTCGAGTACTTCCTGATCCGAGCCCTCCAGCACGATCAGCCGAACCTGCGGGTGCGCACCGGTGAACCGCCGCAGGATCGGTGGCAGCAGTCGGGTGTTGGCGCTGGGAATGACACCGACCCGCAAGCTCCCCCGCTCGTGCTCCCGTGCTGTGGCCGCATCGTGTTTCAACGCCTCTGCCTGTGTGAGGATGAGCGTGGCGCGACGGCAGACAGCGCGTCCAGTGGTCGTCAAACTCACGCCGTGGTTGCCGCGGACCAGCAGCGCGATGCCGAGTTCATTCTCCAACGAGCGCAGCGCATGGCTGACCGCGGACTGCGTGGTGGACAGTTCCTCGGCGGCACGGGTCATGCTGCCTGTCCGCGCGACCGCTTGCAGAATTCTGAGCTGGGTGAATGTCACAGTGCTGCCCGCAGCAGGCCGACGACCAGTGGATGCGGGGCCTCGGGTCGTGAGCGGGCCTGGGGCACGAACAGAGTAGCGACGTAGAACGGGTGGCCGGGGACTTCAAGCACCCTGGCTGCTCCATCACCGTCCACGCCGGTGACCAGGAACCCACCGGCGTGCAGGACATCTTGTCGGTTGGTGTCGAGCCCGAAGTTGCAGTAGTACTCTTCCTCGACTTCGGTCCTTCCGTACAACGCGGCCACCCGAGAACCGGAAACCAGGGAAACGGGCATCGTTTTGCCGGCCAGTGAGCAGGTCAACTCCGACACGAACAGAGTTGAAGCGTAAGGGTCGTATTCGGCATGCTGGGCGTCTGCGTAACCGAGCACCGTGCGGGCGTACTCGATGACCATGTGCTGGCAGCCACCGCACGTCCCGAGCGTGGGTACCCCGCTTTCCCGGCCGTGACGAAGCGCGGCGACGGCGCCACGCAGGCTGCGATACGGACTGCCCGGCGCGCACCAGAGCACATCGGCGGTCTTGACCTCGCCCAGGTCCGCCTCCAGTGGTTCGGTGGCCAGCCAGCGGATGTCCACCTCGATACCAAGATGCGCCGCGGCATGCTCCAACGCGTCGTCGGTAGCCCCGTGGGGAACAAAGTTCGGATCACGGTCACCGACGACCGCGACGAGAAGGGATCGGTCCATGATGATCACTATGCGACAGTTGCAGCCTCGCCGCCCATGCCGAACTCGGCGACCACCATGAGCAGACACTCAACTTCCAGCATCGTCCCATGGCCCTGCGGCCCTCGTTGCGTGACCCGGACAAATAGAAATCGACATCCATCAGCTGCGGCATTCGCACGCGGCCGAGCTGATCAACGTCGGCGTCTCCATCGAGGGCGTGGGCAAGCGGCTCCGGCACGCCTCCACCGAGACCACGCAGGTATATGCCCCGTCGCGGACAAGAACGCCGACAATGATATCTGCGCCGCCCGGCGGCGAAGGCCGAAAGCCTGATCGTGGAGGCGTGCAGGGCCGCCAAGCGAGCCGTGAGGAATCTGTCGAATCAGCTGCGGTGGTGGGCGGCGGAGTAAGACAGCGGTCAGCCGGTCTCGCGGATCGTTGAGACCCGCTGACGGACTGCTGCCCAGAGCTCCGTTGGCAGGTTCGGCCTGGTCAAGTCACGACCACGGATGGACACGGTCACCTCGACCCATGAGCTGGCGATGCTGTTCGCGTCGGTGAACAACTACCAGGGCGCCCCACGCGGGGTGTCCGAGCCGCTACCGACGGCGCTCGCCTCGGAGACCCTGAGTCTGATGTCCGGTGTCATTCCGTTCCGCAAGAACACCACCCCGACCCTCAGCGCCGAGCCGATGCCGACCGTGACCTCCGAGCAGATCCCTGGACTGCTCACCGCGGAATGGGCCGCGGCGCTGGCGGCTCTGTCGGTGGAGGACTGCTTCTTCCGGATGCTCGGCCCGCACGAGGTCGGCAGGGGCTGCGGATTCGACACCACCTTCCCCGGGCACGAGGGCGAGTTCATCGTCTGGGGATCCGCCCGAGATCAGTGCGACGGGTTCGGCAACGCCGTAAGCCCGTCGGTGGGTACATGGATCGGGTCTCGGCTGCGGGCCATCCTCCACACGGCGGAGGCGATCGCCTGACCCGATCCGACAAGAGTGTGCCCCGGCGGCTCGTATCCGCCGGGGCACATTGCTGTGAAGGCCAAGGCGGGCCGGTGTATTCCGGAAGAGGGGCCCGAGATACTGGAAGGAGTGCATCATGTCGAAGTCAGGCGGGAAAGGCCACGGCGGCGGCAAGATGACCACCGCGGCCGCGTCCCGAGTCCAGTCCGCAGCTGCGAAGAACCCGGGCAGCAGCTCGGCGAAGTCCGGCTTCGCATCCCGTGCTCAGTCCTGCGCGGCGAAGTCCGGCAGCGGGAAGAGCGGCGGGAAGAAGTAGCCCAGTACGCAGGGCAGCCCCGGAATGTTGGGTGTTCCGGGGCTGCCCTGCCTACTGGGTATTCAGTCGACGCCTAGGTAGCGCGCCCACATCACCGGCAGCTGGTCGAGGGGGAAGCGGAAGCCGCGGCAACGGCCGATCTCGTGGCCGGGGTACTCGTCGTCGAGTTCGGTGTGCGGGTGGTCGACCACCCAGGTCAAGCTGGCGTCTTCGCGGAGCCAGGCGTACACGTCGAACCACAGCCCGTCCATACGCACGGTGACCGCGTCCCCACCACTGGTGTGCGCCACACCCCGCCCGCGCAGCTCGGCGCACAGCAACGCCCGCCGCAGCCGCCGCGCGTGCACGACCTCGTGACGCAGGCCGCGCCACCACACAGCGAGCACACGCTGCTGGATTCCCTGTGGTGTCCTCATCAGATGTCCTCGATTCGGATGGTGGCGACGGTGAAGTACCGCACGGCGCCGGAGCTGGTGGTCTTGCGCCGCCATTTGCCGGTGCGGGTGTACCCGGCGGCGGTCAGCGCGTCGAGGCTGGCCGGTGCGCCTGGTTCGGCGGGTACGGATTCCCATCGGCAGCTGACGTGGCGGCCGTGGATGCTGCCGTCGTCGTTGTAGAACAGCTCGCAGGAGTAGAGGTCGGCGACCGCGCCGTCGGTATCGTCGAGGCGGGCGATGACGTGCAGGTCGATGTCGGCGTTGGTCATCGTCCGAGCTCCTCGCGGTGCAGCTGGCGGCGTCCACCGGCGCCGACCGCGGGTCCGGGGCGGGACTGGCCCTGTCCTGCGGTGGTGGCGCGGTCGGGACGGGTGGTGCAGGCCCGCGCCCCGGGGTTCGGTCCGCGGCCGGCGGCGGCCTGACGCTGAGCGATCGCGTCGTCGCGGGCAGCGACAGCGGCGGCGGACTTGTCCCTCCACCGCTGACGGCGCGCGGCAGCGCCGCGCCCGAGCTCCCCGGCCTGACGGGCTCGATCATCGACGAGGGCCCGGATCTGCTGGCGTACCTCCGGGTCTACACCCGCATGGCCGAATGCGTCAGCGCGTTCGAAGCCGGGATGATCTTCATCGCGCTGCCGCGGTTCGGCGAGATCTTCGGCGCGCCTGCCTCCACCGGCTGGGCGGTGACCGCCTACATGCTCGTCGCGGCGACCGCGGCCCTGGTCGGCGGCCGCCTCGGCGACCTGCACGGCCGCAAGAAGGTCCTCATCGCCATCATGCTGCTGCCTGCCGCGGGGTCGTTGGTCAGTGTCGCCGGGGTCTCGATGGCCGCGATCATCGCCGGCCGCGGCATCCAGGGCGTCGCGGGCGCGATCCTGCCGCTGTGCTACGGCCTCGCCCGCGAGGCCCTGCCGCCCGGAAAGGTGTCGCTCGCAGTCGGATTCATCAGCGGCGCCGCGCTGCTCGCCGGGTCCGGCGGTTCCCTGATCGCGGGCGTGCTGCTCGATGTCACCGACTGGCACATGATCTTCGTCTTCGCCGCGGTACCGGCCGTGGTGGCGTCGGCCGTCGCGACGGCCGGACTACCGCCTTCCTCGGCCTCCGGACAGCTGCACCGCTTCGACTACCTGGGCGCCGCGCTACTCACTCCGGGTCCGCCGATCACCATGACCGATGCCTGCTGCACCCTTCCGGCGAGGCGCGCTGGTGGCTGCCGCGAGCCCGGTCCTCGATGTCGGCCCGAGGCCGCGGAGCGCCCGGCGAATCCGATCGACGAATCAAAATCCAACGCCCGGTGCATGTGTCGTCGTTTCTGATGACGTGCTGGTTCTCCCATCTTCCCCGGTGGGTAGTCCCTAGGGTAGTCTCACAATGTGGCGATCGAGTGGTACTGGGCACTCGCCCAGGTGCTGGCGCGAACAGGCGTCGATCCCGACGACGTATTCGACTTCGTGGATGCCTGGATGAAGGGCAATCGGCCGGTCTGGCTACGGACGGCCGCCGACCCGGCAACCGGGCTAAGGTCCCTGGTGATCTGGGGTCGTGCCGACGACGGCACACCGTTGTCGGTCTTCGCCCGTCGTCTCGGTCGCGACATCGAGGTGTACAGCGCCGCATACCTGACCGCCGACCAGGCCGCGGACTTCGAGAAGTGGGAGGCGACCCGCAATGACTGATCCGTTCTTGAACATGAGCCCCGCCGAGATAGCGGCGATGACCGAGCGCCTCGAGTTCACCGATGAACCGGTCACCCCGCCGATCGAGACCGGCCCGGGCGCCGAACCGGTCCTCATCCCCCGGTCGGTGAAACTGACCCGTGACCTCGACCAGGCGTGCAAGCGCCGCGCCGCGAACCTCGGCATGTCGCAGTCGGCCTACATCCGCTCGCTGATCGAACGCGACGTGGCCGAGGCCGGAACCGGCGAGCAGCGACCGGCGTGGGTGCGCGAACTCCTGGCCGTGATCGCTCAGCACGAGAACGACGAGCACCGCAAGGCATCCTGAGCCGGGTTCAGCGGTCGACGGCGACAGTCGGGATGACCGTTCGCCTACCCAGGAGTCGCTCACTGTCAGCGCACGTCCGCTCGCACAGTGCCGCCGGACCCGGGCGGGCGACTGATGGGTTCGACAGACGCTGCGGGTATGGATCGTGAAGGCACAGGCTGAGCCCGGCAAGGCCACGCGGCGGCGTTCTGCACGGTCGATCGGATCATGCGGGAGTTGGGCATGAACGGATGGAATGGGTCGACTGGGTACAACAACGCCCGCCTGCACTCCCGGCTGGACTACCTGGCCCCCGCCGAATACGAGAGCGCCTACTACGCTCAACAACCACCACGCCCGACCGGCGCTGGTCTAAACCGGAAGCCGGTCCCGAACCCGTGACGGTTCATGGCCAGATCTATTGAGACGAGACATTGTTGGTAGTCTCATTCAATCTGACCAGCGCGGAACCGCTTCGGCAGGCGGGGTTCCGGAGCCGATGGCGTGGTGGCCTGATGTGCAGGAGGTTCTGGTCGGACCACCAATACAATGCCTTGGTGATGGAACGCAGTGAACGCCCGTGGGGCGTCTACCAGGTCCTTTCCGAGGAGCCGACGTTCAAAGTCAAGACGATCACAGTCCGCCCCGGTCGGCGGCTCAGCTATCAGCGCCACTCCCGGCGTGCCGAGCACTGGTTCGTGGTGTCGGGCGAGGGGGTCGTGACCCTCGATGGCCAGGAACGCTTGGTGCAGGCCGGTGACGCTGTCGACATTCCTATGGAGACTGCGCACCGTATCGCCGCGACGGGCAGCGAAGATCTCGTGTTCGTCGAGGTGCAGACTGGCACCTATTTTGGTGAAGACGACATCGTCCGGCTCGAAGACGACTTCGGCCGCGAGGGATAGTCGCTCGCGATATTCCACCGGAGCCAAGCCACGGAATCCGCGTCTCGATCGGTATGGCCTGCGGAGCCGTCGTGCGGGAGGTTCACATGCCGATCGGCGGGGCGTCGCCGGAGATCATGCCACATTGGCCAACAACACTGAGACAGTGGCCAGATAACCAGTGCAACGGCCAAATTGAATGAGACTTGGCCATATTCACTGAGACGGGACAGCTTGGGGTGCCCAGTTCTCGGAACTACTTCAGGTTGACGTCCGATAATGCGGATCAACAGACGTCAATTGCTCGAATGCCCAGTTGAGGCGCAGACCTGTCGGGAACTCCATCACATGCTAGGAGCCACGGTGAGTTCGGCAAGCAGGGCTTTACTTGATTGGTTGGCGCTCCTGTCGCCAGGGCGATGTCCCCTGGCGTTGTCGAGGCCAGTGCCAGGGCAGCCACCGCCTCGCGCAAGGCCGTCATGTAGGTGTCCTCGACCGACTGCAGGTTCTCCAGCTCCGGTGTCACTGCGATGACGGTGACCTCGGCGGTCACGCCGACATGCTCGAGCCCGTCCTCGATGCTCTCGCGCACCGCTTTCAGCGTCCGCCGGTACCCGTACACCCCGTGCGCGGGAATGTGCGCCACCCAGTCGCGACCGCGCCTGTTGGCCCGGCACTCGATCCTGTCGCTCATGTCGGTTTCTCCATGTCGGCGATTACCTGTTGCACGACCATGTCCGGCATCGGGGTGGGCAAAACCGCCTTCCGCCCGCCGATCCGGCACACCGTGTGCGTTTGACTGCTACTGACTGCCGTGACGGTGAACCCCAGCCGACGGGCCGCAACGCGAATCCGCAACAGCGAGCCGCCCTCCTGCGCCCCTGTGCGCAGCGCCGCGGTGACTTCCTGGGCTTGCTTCCACTCGTGCACGCTGACCGCCGGAGGACCCGGTCGCCGGACACGGCGGCCGGATCCTCGGCGGGGTCGTCACCGCCGCGGTTCGCCTTCGCATTGCAGCAGTTCCGACGTGGATGTGACCCGGGAGTCGAATACCGTCCAGAGCGACCCGTCCGTCAACCGCCGCAGGACGAACCGGTACTTGCCGTAGCACGCCCGTGAGGCCGTCGTCAGGCGAGTCCTGCCCACCACTCGGTAGGGATACCCGTCGATGCGCACTGTCGGGTTCATGGTCTGTTCTCCCCTTTCGCCGTTGTCGATCATCGGCGGCCAGAGTGGCAGGGAGGCCCTGAAGCCACGCTGAAGCGGCCTGAAGGCCGCTTCAGGAAGCAAAGAGGACGCCGCTCGGAAGCGCTGGCGAGGTCACCGGTGGCCTCCTACCAGCTGTGCTATCCGCCGATCAACGCTGCCGGTGAGATAGTCGACGGCTGGCTGGCCGAGACGTGGTGGACCCGAGAACGCATGTACTGGGCCGAGAAACAGGCACGCACGGTTGTGCGCGCTCGCCCATGCGCTGTCAGTCGAACCGAACCAGCTTGCTGATCGTGCACTCGGTCGCGCTTGTGTAATCGATCCGAACGCGATCACCCGCGCGCAGTGGCACAACTCCTTCGATCGGCACACCGCCTACGGTGATCTCCTCACAACTCGGTCGTCAGCACCCCGAATCCGCCATCCGTGTCATCGATCCACGTCTTGACATGAAGCGCCCCGTTATCCGGAGCAACACGGAGAGGCGGCATCCGGTCGATTGCCCGGATATTCTGTCGAGGTGGGAGAGTTTGGCTGCTGCGGCGTTAAGGCTGACTTGCAGACCCTCGACTTCTCCGGTCCAGCCGTTGGTCTTGGCCTCGGCGATGCGGTCGCGTAGGTTGACGGTGATCTCGGCCAGTCGGTCGCGGCCCGCATGGGCGACGCGGAGGCTGGGCATCTGATGCATGCTTCCCTGAACTAACTGGCCATGCCCATCCCGGCGTCGCCCGAACGCACTCTTCTGCCGCATTGCGGATGGTCGTCGGTTGATCAATATCCGCTATCCGTACGAAGTCTCACAGACGTATGGTCGAGTACATCCGCTGTGGAGTATGCGGATCCCCTGTGGGTCGGCCTCGCCACCCTTGACGTCCGTCTCGCGTGACCTGCTGCGCGTCAGTCCGGCAGCCAGTGCAGCTCGTGTGCGAGAGTTTTGGCGACGGTACGGATGCGGCGGTGAAGTGGTGACTGCACGCGCGGGAGGACCAGGTGGATCGTCAAGGTGGGTGCGCCCCGCAGCGGTCGCCACTCGAGACCGGCCGGTAGTGCCGCGACCGCGGCTTCACTAGCCGGGGCGAGGGTGAGCCCGTCGCGCAGGTCGCGCTGAGACATGTCGAAAGAGACTGCGGGCGTGTGGAATCGGGGGCTCGGCCGGGTGTCGCGGAACAGTGCGGACAGCTGATCGTGGATCACGGGGTTGGCCGCACGGTCCGGGAGTCGCAGCGGATACGCGGCCGCATCGGCGATCTCGATCTCCGGGTGTTCGGCCAGCGGATGATGCTGTGCCAATTGGACCCCGACGCGCTCGCGCCGCAGCAGGAACCGGCGCACGCCACGACCCGGCTGTTCACCGCGGGTGATCCCCGCATCGATGCGGCCGTCGGCGACCGCGAGAGAGATCTCCGGTGTCGCCATCGGGACCGCGCCGACCTCGAGGCCAGGGCTGCTGCGAATGAGCCTGTCCACCAGGGCCGGTGCCGTCTCGGCCCCCGTGCTGAGGCTGTATCCGATGCGCAGCGTGCCCAGTTCACCGGCCCCCGCGTGACGGGCGGTGTCCCATGCTCGGTCCAGCGCCGCCAGCGCGGGCGGCGCGGACTCCGCCAAAGCCGCACCGGCCGTGGTCAATACGACGCTACGCGTGTTGCGGACCAGCAGGCTCGTACCGAGTTCCGCCTCCAATCGGCGCATCCGGGCACTGAGTGCGGGCTGCGCGATACCGATCCGTGCGGCCGCGCGGGTGAAGTTCAACTCCTGCGCCAGCACCAGAAAGTACCGCAGGCTCACCGTATCCGGCGCCACTTGCCCTCCCTGCCGATTGATAACGATTCGTTCTGATTCTATCCCGTCCCGGTCTTTCCCTCGACCTCACATCAACCCCTAACCTGCGCATATGACGATTCAACCGACCGCGGTACCGGACATCGCACACACACCTAGCGACGCAGGAGGCAGTCATGCATAAGTTGGTAGTCCTATATCCCAAGCCCGCCGACCCTGACCACTTTCGCGAGTACTACGTGACCAACCACCTTCCACTGGTCATGAAGATCCCCGGCCTGCTTGCATGGCGCTACAGCTTCGACGTAGCGGCGACCAACGGAGAATCGCCGTATTTCGCGGTCTTCGAAGCCGACTACGCTGACGCCGCCGCCATGGCCGCGGCGTCAGCGTCGCAGCAAGGCCAGCGGGCGGCCGCCGATGTGGCCAACTACGCCACCGGCGGTGCGGTCATCATCGACTATCCGGTACAGGATGGCACCAGCTGAGGCAGGATGGAACGCTACGGGACGCGTTCGGTCGGCCGTTGCGGCCAGGTCCAGCTCTCGGCGGAACGCCGTTCCCGTTCGGAACTACCCGTTCGCGAACCCCGTGTCGTCGTCACCGACTGGGATGACCTGCGCCGCCGGCTCAGTGCCACACTGCGAGCTCTGTGCCACGACACACCGAAATTCCCAGGGCAGTTCATCTTCCATGTGGAATCGGCGGTCGATGAGAAGCGTTTCGTCAGCGTGTGGAATGTAGGAGGGATCTCACCACCGAAGCATTCTTCCACCATCCGGATCTGCCCGACCCGAGCCGGCTCATCGAGCTCGGCTGACACCAGAAAGCGGTCTGTGGCAGCGGCACTTCCGCAACACGATTTCCGACGAGCACGCCGACCCCACGGCAGAGCTGTTGGTGGACGCCCTGCAAACCCTCGGGGTGGACCTGACCGACCTCCAATACACCGGCACCGTGAGCGGTCGCGGGCAGTTCGTCACTGTCTACCTCCCCGAGCTCGGCCTGCGGCGCGGTGAAGTCGTCCCCTGACGCACCCTGGCGCGGCTGGGACCAGTTCGACTAGCGCGGCGCCATGTCGCATACCGCATCGGCGGCCTGCCTCATGCCTCCAAGTGTCTCGGCCTGCACGCATGGTTCCACCGTCACCGAGTGCGCAGGTAGCCTGCGTCGCGCGCGCCCTGTACGGAGTAGCCAACGACAACCTCACGAGAACACCGGGCCCTCTGCTGCACGGTGCAATTGGTGCGCACGCTCCGCGGTGAGACTATCCGGGTGATGCCCGCGCTGGGCAATGTGGATAGCGCTGGCTTGGGCCACTAGAAGTCTGTGCGGTACCACGCGCGTTCGGTCCATGCCGCAGTGTGGCGTTTCGGCCTGCCGTCGTCGACGCACACTGTCTCTACCGGCAGACCGCACCATTGCGAAACGTCGTGTTCACACCGGTCATGCTTCGTGTCCGGCCGTACGCCCCGCCGAACTACTCGCCTCGGAGCTACCCGCATTTCGGGCGGTGGATCGGCAGCGGATACAGTCCGGATAGACAGGGATCGCAGGAGGGTATCGCTGATGTCCGTGAATATTCATCTCTCGCTGTACGTCGAAAAGCTCTCCTCTCCAGCACAAGCCGACACCATCGAGATGGCGCTGGACAAAGTGCTGAAGGAGCACGGAATCGACTCCTGGATGCTGGTGAGCGTCTTTCACAACCCGCCCTGGGTGAAGGCATCCAGCGAGAACGGCCCGATCATCGTCCGCGGATTCAGCGAATGGAGCAAGACCTTCGAACGCGACGTCACAGATGTCGTTCGCGGTATTGCGCCCGAGGCGGACATCGATCTGGAATGGGGTTATCCGGACGAGGAGCGACCTGCCGGTTGACCTTGCTGCCGGCGCGGGTGGGAGCAACCGGTCAACTGGGCTGGGGCCGTGATGGGTGCTCGGCCCGCAGTTGGCAGCCGATCACCGAGGTCGGGACTGTGGTGCGGATGTCATGTTCTATCCACTTCAGGGGACCTACGGCCATAGCGTAGATACTTGACGCTCGAGCCGTCCCCCCCGTTACCTTTTTCGTGGGTCCCGAGATCGGGCCCACGGTCGCCAGTCCCGGTATGACTTCTTCCCCCTGTCTTTCTCATGATCCGGGGGGTGGTGTCGCCGGGTGCTGGTGGCGTCGACGGACCGCTGATGGGGACAGGGCCGAGAGCAGGTCTCTTCGTAACGTGGGTGCCGGGCGTTGACGCCAGATCGGGCGACCGTTCCGGTTTCGACGCGACGAGGAACTCACGAAGGTGGCACAGGCATATGCCGTGTTCTGCGGCGTTGATGTGGGAAAAGGCGAACACCACGCTGTCGGTCTCGATGTGACTGGCAAGCGGTTGTTCGACAAGGCGTTGCCGAACGACGAGTCACGGCTACGAGCGTTATTCGACCAGCTCGCCGCCCACGGCCCGCTGCTGATCGTGGTCGACCAGCCCAACACCATCGGCGCACTACCGGTCACCGTCGCCCGCGCCTGCGGCCACGACGTGGCCTACCTGCCCGGCCTGTCGATGCGCCGCATCGCCGACCTCTATCCGGGCCAGGCGAAGACCGATGCCCGTGACGCGCACATCATCGCCGACGCCGCCCGCACCATGCCGCACACGCTGCGCCGGGTCGACACCGGCGACGAAACACTCACCGAACTCGGCGTCCTGGTCGGCTTCGACGACGACCTGGCGGAAGAAGCCACTCGCACCAGCAACCGCATCCGTGGCCTGCTGACCAGCATCCACCCCGGGCTCGAACGCGTGTTGGGGCCTCGAATCTCACATCCTGCGGTTCTGGAGATCTTGTCTCGGTGCGGCGGCCCGGCAGGGATCCGAGCTGCGGGCAAACGCAAACTCACCACGATCGCCACCAAGTACGCCCCGCGCATGGGTGCACGCCTGGTCGAGGAGGTCCTGGCCGCCCTGCCCGCACAGACCGTCACCGTTCCCGGCGCGAAGGCCGCCGAGGTCGTGCTGCCGAAACTCGCCGACTCGCTCAAAACGGTCCTGCTGCAACGACAAAGCATCGCCGCTGACATCGAGAGGATGCTCGATGACCACCCTCTTTCCAAGGTCCTGACCTCGATGCCGGGCGTCGGAGTCAGGACCGGCGCCCGCATCCTGCTCGAGGTTGGCGACGGCTCGGCCTTCGCTTCGGCCGGCCACCTCGCCTCCTACGCAGGAATCGCCCCCGTCACTCACCGATCCGGCAGCTCCATCCGCGGCGAATCACCAGCTCGATCAGGCAACCACAAACTCAAACGCGCCCTGTTCCTGTCCGCCTTCGCCGCCCTGCACGACCCGGCAAGCCGCACCTACTACGACCGGAAGCGCGGCGAGGGCAAGAAACACAACGCCGCCCTCATCTGCCTGGCCCGACGCCGCTGCGATGTCCTCTACGCCATGCTCAAAACAAAACAGCCCTACCGAAATCCGCTGGTCCCAGCATCGACGTGATGCCACGATCACGTGACATCACGTCATGACGACCCGTGCTGAGAGGACGCCGCATGATCGCGGATCTCCGCATCCGTTTCGCTGTCGACGATGAGGTGCTCTCGCGGCTGCACACCGACGCATTCGGCGGTGACCACGTGCCGAGCCCTTGGAAGGCACGCCTGGAACGGCACAGCAGATCGTGGGTCGGTGCGTTCGTCGGCGATCAGCTTGTCGGGTTCGTGCACGCAGTCTGGGACGGGGGTCGGCATGCGTTCCTCCTCGACACGATGGTCGCCCCCGACTTCCAGTATCAGCGCATCGGAACCAGCCTGGTCGCGGCTCTTCTCAGCGACCTTCGCGAACTCGGTATCGAGTGGCTCCACGTCGACTACGAACCACACCTCAACAGCTTCTATCGCGACACCTGCGGGTTCCGAACCACCGACGCCGGCCTACTACGACTGAACTGACACCGAACGCCACGACGGCGCAACCAACCACGACCGATCCAGCTTGACCAACACCATAGGGACACCCCCCCGTGCACGATGCGCCTTGATGATCGCGGCGACACCAGTGATCAGTTCGCCGACCAGATCGGATTCGATGGGCGGGTCGTGAACTTCTCGGCATAACTGGGCCAGAACGTACGCTGCCGTTTCCAGATCCGGTGTGGACGGTTGGAAGACGAGCGGGCGTGCGCGGCTCCCGACGACAAGTGCCGACATACCCAATTCGTGCGAGGCGACGGCGAACGGCCCTCTCGCGTCCGGCTCCGTCCGCCACGACCAGACCGCCAGCACGCCGGAGACACGGCTTGCCACCCATCGCCATACCGCGCGCTCGATGCTCGGAACACGTGCCAACGCCTCATTGAAGCCGCGGACATCAGCCAAGGCATGCGCCCAGAGCTCGGGGTCGGCCGACAGCGCGGTTTCTCGCGCCGACGGTTTGATCGCACGCGGCAATTTCCATTCGGTCTGCGCGTCGGCCGCTGCTTGCGCGTCGTCCTCCCACCCGTCGCGCAGATCGGGCAGGCTCAGGCCGGCTCCGACCTCGAGGTCGGTGATCGCCGGACCGAGACGTGCGCTGTGGGCGTCACGCCACTGGGCGATGTAGCCGGCGACATGACCGTCGACGACACTGACTCGTGGCTGCAGCGTGGCCCCGGTCGCCCGCATCCGGTGTATCCATTCGACCTCTGAGAGGCTCACCGCCGCGGCGGCGCGCAGCGTGCGCCGCGGCATTCGATGATCCGAGCCGTCACTGTCTTCCAAGCGCTCGATGACATCGAACGACCCAGCAGTCGGGGCCGGGGCTCGGTCGGTCTGAGCCTGCCATCCGATCAACGCCTCGGCGGACGGCCGCCAGTGCTTTCCCAGCGACCACGCCGAGGCGTGCCCGTTCAGGCCGCATCAGCATCGGTGTCCACGCCCCGTCCTCGGCAGCGTGCGTAAGCTTCGAACGACGGAGCTGAGGCAGCGTGAACGGTCCGCGCGTGAAATCGCTCGTGTAATGCTCGAACAACTCGGCCGCCCACCGATACGACAACCGCTCAGCGCAAGGTGAATGGGTCGATGTCGTCCATGGCCACACCGTGTTTCGCCTTGCGGTCGGTCAGAAAGACCGGGCCCTCAACGATCACGAAATATGGGCCAGAACCAAGGTTCGGCGACGTTTACAGACATGAGGAAACCGCGAGCGCTCATCCGTTGCCGAAATCTGCCACTCGCCTCGAGGTGCCCTCCTGAACTTTCCGTCCACACTCCCCTTTGTCGCTGAATTCGGAAAGATTGCCTTTTCCTTGCGGGACAGGGACCTTTGAACCTGTACGGAAACCATGCGATGGCGAATCATCAAGACATGACGCACAGCACCGATGCCGGGAATCGGGCGATCCCGCCTGATCAACGCCTCTCACGGCAACAGCGCAGCGATGAGGCGGGCGTGGACGACATCGCAGCGGGTTTCTCGAGAAGACGGCTGTGGCGCAGGTGGTTCCAGCTGGTAAACGTCGGTGAATCGCTCGGCTTCCTCGCGCCCGCCGCGGCGGGCGCTGTGATCGCGGATCGTGGTGGCCTGCCTGCTGCGACCGCGCTGCTCGTCGCGGGCGCGGTGGAAGGCGCAACGTTGGGGTGGTTCCAAGCTCGCGCGCTGCAACCGGCTCTGCCGGGACTGCCGAGCCGCCGCTGGGTCGCGGCGACGATCTCAGGTGCGGTGGTCGCCTGGTCGGTGGGCGCGTTGTTCGTTCTCACCGACGGAATGTCCGGATGGACGTCGCTGCCGCAATTGGGCACGTTCGTGGCAGGTGGACTGGTGATCCTGCTATCCATCGGAGTCGCGCAGTGGGTCGTTCTACGCGGGTACGTGCGCGGGGCGGCGAGCTGGATTGCGGCGACCGCCGCGGCTTGGCTGGCCGGATTGACCGCCTTCACCGCGTTCACCACGCCGCTCTGGCAGCCTGAACAGTCGCCCGCACTGGTGGCGGTGATCGGCGTATTCGGCGGACTGCTCATGGCAGCCGCGATGGCCGCGGTATCGGGCCTGTTGCTCGTCCGTCTGCTGGGAAAGAGCCGATGAATGGACTCGGCCCCTCGACTCCTCACTCCTGTCTCCACTCGGTCGGCGGGGGCATCCGGACGGCTGGACAACCGGGTCTCGATGATGTTGCCGGTGGTCCCGGTCGATCTCGACGATCCGGTGGAGAAGCTGAACGTGGTACGTAAGCGGATGGGCAGGCTCGAGAGCGGCGGAGAATCCGACGCGGGGCAGACGCTGATCACCTTGGCCAAGCTTGTGCCGTTCGCGTCGGTGGCGTGGGCGGTAAGGACGGCGCTGCGCTACCCGCAGCACGGTGTCGCCGCTCTGGCGACGAATGTGGCAGGGCCGACGCAGACGCAGCGCATGTTCGGCGCCGATGTGCTCGATATCTTCCAATTGGCCCCCATCGCGATGCGCTTGCGCATCGGCATCGGCATCGCAATGCTCAGCTATCACGGCATGCTGAATTTCGGAATCACAGGCGATTTCGACGGTGCACCCGATAACACCCTCATCGCGCAGACGATTCCGGCGCCAGTGCGACAGCTGCTCGAGCGCGCCGAGGCGTAGTCGTCGACTATCCCGCGCCAGCCCTCATCTCCGGCGATAGGCGAGATGTTTGCGCGCAGCGCTGACGATTCCGGCGGCGCAGACCAGTATCGCTGCGATAGCGATGAGACCGATCCCGATGTCGAGAGCCCTGCCGAGATCGCTCTTGTCGCCGTCGTGCAGGCCGGCGATGAACTCGGCTGTGAAGTAAGGCCGGTGCACCAGGACCGCGACGCCCGTAATGACGGCGAGCAAATCCACCGCGATCGACAGCGCGGTGACCGGCAGTGTCCACGCACGCACGACCAGTCGCGCGCCGGCGACGATCACCCACAGCACAGCGACGACAACCACCATCGGCAAGAGCCGGTCGACCACGCCGGGATCGAGACCTTCAGCGGTCTCGGCGAGGAACGACGGCGCAAGTTCAGGGAAGAGGCACAGCGATCCGACTAGCACCTAACCGATGCCGACAACGCCCGGACCTCACCACAGTGACCGGGCCACAATTAGCCGCGGAAATGCACTCCGCCGCGCTCCCCCAATACACGCCGACCGTCGCTCTGATCGTGTACACGGCGTCCACGCTGCCGACACCGAAGCTGTACCGGCCAGCGCGGGGCGTCACACGTCCGCCGGGAGTGCTGCGGGTAGTCGGTACCGACACCCCCAATGACGCGAGGCAGTGTGTGAGGATATCGGCTTCCTGGAGGAACATTCCCACAACCGACCGGGCCGCGATCCGCCGCCACGGCGGCAAGCAGGTCGACCGGAAGGGGCCGCGCCGACGTCAGTGGCGGTGTCCGCTGCCGCCCTGATCATCGTGCGGATGGACGACCATCACCGGGCATGACGCGTGCTGCACCAGAGTGTTGGCCGTCGAACCCAGCAGCATGCCCGCGAACCCACCGCGTCCGCGGCTGCCCACGACCAGCAACTGCGCCACCTTCGACCAGTCCAGCAGATGCGAAGTCGGCGCGGCCACCTCGACCTTCCGGGCGACGCGCACTTCCGGGAACTTCTCCTGCCAACCCGCCAGACGCTCGGCAAGTACCGCCCGTTCGACGCTGTCGAGGTCGAGCTCACCCAAGCTGGCGTGCCCGGCGAACCAGCCGAAGTCCCAATCACTCCACACATGTACGGCGACCAGTTCGGCTCCACGCTCGGCCGCTTCGGTGAACGCCGCGGCGATCGCCGCTTCCCCCACCGCGCTGCCGTCCACGCCCACGACCACCGGCCCCGAGACCCGCGTCGTGTCGCCGACGTCGCGGCCGGTGCGAACAACCACCACCGTGCCCTGGGCGTGTGCGGTCACGGCCAGCAGCGTAGAGCCCAGATGGGTGAATGTGCCGGTGTTGCCGGTCGCGCCGATCACGACCGCATAGGCCTCGGCGCTGTGCTCGATCAACAGTTCCCTACCGGTGTCGGTGGACACACGAGTCGAGACACGCAGTCCGGGCGCGGTCTCCCGGGCCAGCCGTTCGGCGCGCGCGACTACGTCCTCGCTTTGCTCGCGCACAGCGTCGATCACTGTTGGCACAACGACCTCGTAGTCCCCCAGCACCCAACCGGTGCCCACCAGATCCATGCCGTGCACGATCTCGAGAGCTCGCCCACGCTCGGCCGCGAACTGCGCCGCCCACCGCACAGCGGCCCACGACCCGTCCGAACCGTCCACACCGACGATGACCTTCGCCGTGGCGAGGTGATGTGGATTGTCGAACCGACGCTCTGTCATGGCATGCCTCCTGAGCCCATGTGATCGTGTAGCGCCCGGCCGGGCGCTACCCCTCAACCGTATGAGCCCCACCACAGCCGCGAATGCGGCTTATCGGCCCAGAGGACAGGGACGAAAGGCCTCAGACGAACAGGGAAAAGCGACACGCAGGTCCCTCGATGCCCGGGCCCAAGGTCTCTCGCTCGCGAACGAATTTTCCGCGAGGCTGTCGGTCATGGCCGCTCGGACGGTACCCGCGCCCGTTGTTCGACTTCGTCGTCGGCATCAACCGCTGGCTGTACCGGGTGCTGGCCTATGCCGCGCTGATGCGAGACGAGTACCCGCCGTTCCGCCTCGATCAGGGCCCACGTGAACCGGTCGATTCCCGTACCCGCCCCAGCTCCGAAGAGCAGGCCAGAGGCTGAGTAGTCGCAGGTATCGGTCTCGTCAGATAGCGTCGAGTCGGCCAGTGCACCAGTCAGCTGACGTCCGAACGCGGGCGAATGCCTGCGATCTGAGAGGCGACATCGTTGTGACTATGCGTGCCGTTCGTCCTGTTGTCGTGGGCGTCGACGGTTCGGCGGCCTCGTTCGCCGCGGTTCGTTGGGCAGCCGTGACAGCCGCCCGGCGTTACGCGCCGTTGCATCTGGTCCACGCGATCGGCGTCCCAGCCGACGCTGTGCCCGTGTTGGGCCGGTTACTGTTCGACACGAGCGGATTGCGCAAGGTGGGCGATTCCGCGCTCAGCGCGGGACGCAGCATCGTGCAGGAGGCCGCCGGACCCGTCGGCGTGACCGCGGTCGAAACCTTTGTCGAGTCGGCTTCTCCGGTACCCGCGCTGGTCGGTCGATCCGCGGCCGCCCAGCTTCTGGTGGTCGGCGCCCGCGGGCTCGGCGCCTTCGAGCGGGTGATGCTCGGATCGGTCGGAATCGGGCTGATCAGGCATGCCAGATGCCCCGTGGCAGTCGTGCCCGATGTCGAGGAATCGGTTCCGCGTGCGCCACACTGCCCGGTTGTGGTCGGCGTGGACGGGTCGCGCTGCAGTGAACTCGCTGTCGGGATGGCTTTCGACGAGGCGTCGACACGGCAAGCCGGACTCGTAGCGGTGACCACCTGGTCGCGCCGTGACCCACTCGCCGATGCGCAGGAAGGAGCGAGCGCGTTGCTGGAGGAGACATTGGCGGGCTTCACGCGAAAGTACCCCGAGGTCGGTGTCCGCCATGTAGTCGCCGAGGGATCTCCCGCCCAGCGGCTCCTACAGGAGTCCGGCAAAGCACAGTTGATCGTGCTCGGCAGCCGAGGGCGCGGAGGCGTCGTGGGCGCGGCCCTCGGATCGGTCAGCCAGACAGTACTCCAGGAAAGCCTCATTCCGGTCCTCATCGCCACACGTCGGCAGTGACTCCGCCGGACGCGAACCGTAGCGGGTGACAGTCGGCGGCAACGGCAAACCTCACCGCGACGCTCTGGCCTGGACTTGACGGCTGTTCACACCGGGACAGACGCTCCGACGCGGACTGCGTTGCCGACGGTGAGGAATCGTGGCCCTGCTGCTGGCCGGATCGCTACATCAGTTCGCGTAGATGTCGGACATGGTCTTCCGGGCGCGCGCCGCCGTACCGGGCGCGGGATTCGACTCCGCGGAGCCGTTCATCGCAGGGGCTTTCGTAGGCGCGACCGCTCTTCTTCTGTACCACTGTGCCTGAGGGCCGACACGGCACCCTGACCTCGCCGCATCCGATGGCCGGTGACCCGTCAACGCGTGAAATCGGCTTCCGCCGCATCGCAGGAAGGCAGTGGGCCTCGCGGATCGAACGGCCGTCCGCCAGGTATGGCCAAGTCACTGCGCAGCAAGGTGCGCGAGCAAATGCGGAAAGGCCGACGAATCACCCGTCTGCCCCGGACTTACGAGCCAGCGGTAGTCCGTGCCCATCGACGATCTGGTGGATCTTGGTCGACAGGCGGCGGCGGTCGGAAGAGCTTCGAGGACGCCTCGTGCCACGAGCAGCACCGCCACGACACCGCACAGTGAGACGAGTGAGTACAGCTGGGTGCGGGCGCCCATCGCGTCGGCGATCGTGGTTCGACTGCCAGAACAGCTCACCGGGAATCCGTGCAGTAACCCGGCCGTGAGGTGGTCGCGCCGAGAGCCGCGAGTTCGGTGTTCGCCTCCACACGGTCGCCGTGCCGCGCCGCGAAAGCCCGGGCAGTCAAGACACAATCGGAGAATCCGACCACCGCGATACCGATCGCGGGAAGGATCAGAGCGGTTACGTCGGTCATCGTGACTGTGCCCGAGCCGGGCGCCGGAATCCCAGTGGGAATCGAGCAGATCAACCGGATACCAAAACGATCCAACGAGAACACCGTGACCACCGCGGTCGCCGGCAATACCGCGATCAACGGGCCCGGCGTGCGAGGAGCGCGCCACGCCAGCAGCAGAAGCCCGGCCAGCACGGTCGCCGCGAGCCAGAAAGTCACCCAATGCCAGTGGTCCAGGTTATCGGCGAATGAACGCGTTTCCGCGAGAATGGATTCGCCTTCTACCGGTACACCGGTCACCGCCCCGAGCTGACCGACGATCATGATCCCGGCGGTTCCCGCGAGATACCCCACCAAGACCGGTTTCGACAACAGGTCCGCCAGCACCCCCAACCGAACCGCCGCACCGGCCAGAGCCAGCACACCGACCAGCAGCGCGAGCACAGCCGCCAGCGCGGCGTACCGCTGCGGGTCGCCCATCGCCAGCGGAGCCAGCGCGACCGCGGTCAGCAGCGCGGTGGTCGACTCCGGCCCGACCGACAGCTGCCGCGACGTCGCCAGCAGGGTGTAGACCGCCAGCGGTCCGATCGCCGCCCACAGGCCCGCCACAGGCGGCAGCCCAGCGATGGTCGCATACGCCATGACCTGCGGAATCAGATAAGCGGCCCCAGTGACACCCGCGAGCAGGTCCGGCCGCAGCCACGCCCGCTGTCGATCTCGGACCGGGCGTCCGAGTGTGTGGCCGAAGGCCCTCGGAATTCGGGACCAACGCCAGACGTCTGTGGGCGCGCCGGTTCCTACGCTTCGAGTACAGGAACTGCACTCTCCAAAAGGGTTACCACCATGTCCGCCTCTTCTCCGGACAATCCGCACCACTTGGCATCGGCTCCGGTTGTCGTCGGCATCGACGGTTCGGAAGCTTCCGATCTGGCCGTGTGCTGGGCCGCCGAGACAGCCGCTCGGCGTGGACGCGGGCTGTTGATCGTCCACGGCCTCGACCTGGCGGCCAGCCAGGCCATCTTCGGCATGTACGACCTGATGATCCCCGCTGTCGCCCAGCGACTGCGAGAAGAAGGCGCCGCCCGATTGGCCTGTTCGGCACGGTTGGCCCGCCGCGTCGATCCGGGACTGCGCGTCGACACCGAGTTGTCGCCTGCCCACCCGGCCACCGTCCTCATCGAGCACTCCGCATCCGCGCACCTGATGGTGCTCGGCGCCGGGCGCGGCGGCGAACTCGCCCACATCGGATCGACACTGCTCGCGGTCACCGCACACGGCCACGGCGGCATCGTGGTCGTGCACGACACCGGCAGTGAGCAACGCACGCGCACCGACGGACCCGTCGTCGTCGGAGTGGACGGCAGCCCCGCCGCCGAAGCCGCGGTCGGTGCCGCATTCGCCGAGGCCGACCTCCGCGGGGCTTCGTTGGTCGCAGTGCATGTCGCCACCGACTTCGCCTTCCATTCCAGTGCCACCGAACTCCTTCCGGCCCGCGAGCTGGAGACCGCCGCACAACTTCTGCTCGCCGAGCAACTCGCGGGTTGGCAGGAGAAGTATCCCGCGGTCGAAGTCACTCGCGAGGTCGCCGTCGCCCGGCCATACAACCTGCTCACCGCATGGTCGAAGTCCGCGCAACTGCTCGTGGTCGGCAGCCGGGGGCGCGGCGGATTCCGCGGTCTGCTGCTCGGCTCCGTCAGCAATTCCCTTGTCCAGCATGCTCACTGCCCGGTCATGGTCGCCCACCAAGCGTAGAGAAAGCGAAAAACATGTCTGACGATATCAATTCCCCCGTCCTCGTCGGCGTCGACGGGTCCGACTCCGCGCTGGCCGCCGTACGCTTCGCAGCGACCGCCGCGGCCCGCCGCCACGCGCCACTGCACATCATCGAATCGATTCCCGTGCCCGCCGATTTCGGACCGGGCGTCGCACTGGAGCAGATCGACTACAACAGTTACCGCAGGCAGGCGAAGGCGGCACTGATGGCCGCGCGAGATGCCGCCGCGACAGCGGCCGGCCCCATCGGTGAACTGGAGATCAGCACCGAGCTCGCCGAAGCGCCTCCGATCCCGGTCTTGCGCGACCGATCGAAGTCCGCGCGGTTGCTCGTGGTCGGCACCCATGGTCTGGGCGCCTTCAGCCGCAGCATCCTGGGTTCGGTGAGTACGGCACTGGCCCGGCACGCCGCCTGCCCGGTCGCCGTGGTGCCCATCGACGCCGAGCGTGCCGACGGCCCAGTGGTCGTGGGCGTGGACGGCTCGGCGTGCGGTGCGCGTGCGGTCGAGATCGCCTTCTACGAAGCGGACCACCGCGGTGCCGAGGTGGTCGCGGTCCATACCTGGTCGGAGTTCTTCCGCTATGCCTCGCGCGCCGAGATGCAGAGCGAAGGCGAGGAAGCGCTCGCTGAGAGCCTGGCCGGGTTCGGCGAGCAGTACCCGCAGGTGCGGGTTCGGCGCGTCGTGGTCGAAGATCGCCCCGCCAGACGCTTGCTTGCCGAGGGCGCCAACGCACAGCTGATCGTCGTCGGCAGTCACGGCCGTGGCGGTTTCGCGGGAATGACTCTCGGTTCGGTGAGCCAGGCGGTGCTGCACGGGGCCACGGTGCCCGTGATCATCGCCAGGTCGCAGAGCTGACCGCCGCACCCGACGCGACCGAGTCATCCCGGGGACGTCGGAATCGAGTTCATCAGCCGGACCGTGTCGCCGGGCGCCAGGCGTGCGGTCTGGTCCCGGCAGGTGATGTCGATCGGCCCGACGCGCCGGGATCCGAGCTGATCTCGATGCCGTTCCCGCTGACTCGCACGGTCAGCCGGTGGCCGCGATAGATAACCGGGAACGACAGGGCACCCAGTGAGACGGGCCAGTACGGGCAGAAGACCAAGCGGTCCTGGCGCGCCCGGTGAACTGTGAGCGTTCCTATCCGGTCCCGGCCGGACGGTGATGCAAGAAGGCGTCGAACAGTTCCGTCCAGGCCGCGGCGTGGATCGACGCACCATCGGTCACCACACCATCCATATCGAAGATCACCGCGTCGTGCCTGCGAGCATCGATCAGCGGTCCGGCCGCAGCAGCTATCTCCACACATCCAGCCTGAACGCGCTGATAACTCCCGTCCAGTGGCCGAGGTCCCGCAACAGCTGTCCCGGAAAGGACCACCTGCGGTGCAATTCGGGACCTACGACTCCTCCGGGGCATCGGTACGGATGCCTACCGTGACGGTATGAACCAGCAACCGACCGGGGAAACCATCGAGAAGGCCGTCCTGCTCGCCGGCCGGGCGCCGTCGCTGCACAACAGCCAACCCTGGCACTGGAGCTTCGACGGCCACACCCTGCGGCTGTTCGCCGTGCCCGAACGCATGCTCCCGGCGACGGACACATCCGGCAGACAGATGCTCGTCAGCTGCGGCATCGCCCTGGACCATCTGCGCGCCGCGATGGCCGCCGCGGGCTGGCGAGTCCATGTCGCCCACTTCCCCGACCCGAACCGCCGCGAGTACTTGGCCGACATCACCTTCGAACCGGCCCGGATCGTCACCGAAGCCGACCGTGCTCGCGCCGACGCCATCCTGCGACGGCACACCGACCGGCTCCCGTTCCGATCGCCCACCGGATGGTCCGACTTCGAATACGTGCTGCGGTCGACCTTCGATCCCTCCGACGCCACACTCGATGTACTGGGCGACGAAAGCCGTCCCGCTTTGGCCCGCGCCTCGGAGATGAGCGCTGCGCTGCGCCGCTACGACGCCGGCTACCACGCCGAACTGCAATGGTGGACCGGACATACCATCGCCGACGCAGGGATCCCGAGCGAAGCGTTGATCTCCCGAGAGGAACGGCAGCGAGTGGCCGTGGGTCGCGAGTTTCCCACCACTGCCACCGGCAACCGGCGCGGCCAGGTCCCCGAGGACCACTCGGTGATCCTCGTGCTCTCCACCGACCGCGACACCCCCGAGGACCTGTTGCGCTGCGGTGAAGTGCTGTCCACTGTGTTACTGGAATGCGCCCTCGCCGGATTCGCGACGTGCCCGCTGACCCATCTCACAGAAATGCCAGGCGCCCGATCGGTCGTGCGCGGGTTGATCGGCCCGAGTGGCCACTCCGGCCTCCCGCAAGTCCTCATCCGCGTGGGTATCGCCTCCGAGTCCGATCGGAACACGCCCGCGACCCCGCGCCGCCCGCTCAGCGACATCCTCGACATGCCCGAAATCGACCCGACGCAGTGATCCAGACCCGCATCCAGGCTATCCAACCCGTCCAGGCGGGATCGATGCCTTGCTTCCACCCAGCCGCGCGAACAGGCAGTGTGAGATGACAACCCATTCGACCTTCAGAGGCAGACCCCGCCAGGAACAGTCTCGAGATGTCCTGCCACTGGCGGTCCCGGCGATGCTGATCGCCTCGGTGATGCTGGTCGGAGCGCTCGTAGGGCTGACCATGCTGCCGGGCTGGGCGCACGACTACGGGCCGGAGTTGGTGTATTCCGCTCTTCTCATCTACCTCGGTCTCGCGCTGCAGCTGTGGTGGTGGGGCCTCACACTCTGGCGTACTCGCGCGAATTCGAAGAGAGATAGCACGTCATGAACACGACATCTGCCGCCATCATCCCCCCGATAGCCCGCACGCTGAGCAAAAGTCGGCTGCACACCAAGCTTTCGACTTGGGGAGCCGCGGGTGAAGAGATCGCGCGTGTAATGCCCGGCGACGATCTGCTTGTCGAGGCCGACATCGTCTCGACTCGCGCAATCACCATCCGCACGGGCACCGCCGCGATCTGGCCTTGGCTGGTCCAGATGGGCCCGGGCAGGGGCGGCGCGTACACCTACGACTGGATCGAGAACCTGCTGGGCCTCGATATGCACAGCGCCCAGCAGATCCTGCCCCAATTCCAAAACCTCACGGTCGGTGACACCTTCGCTCTCGGCACGTCGGGGCCCCGTATGCGAGTGGCGCTTCTCGATCCTGAACGTGCTTTGGTGTTCGCCTCCAAGGACGGACGTTGGGTATGGGCGTTCGGCCTCTACCCGATGGGCGAGACCACCCGGCTGGTCAGCCGCAACCGCATCGCTCTGACCGGCGCATCTCAGCTCACTCGCCTGTTCTACCTGCTCGTGATGGAACCGGGCAGTCTGCTCATGGAGCGGAAGATGCTGCTGGGAATCAAACAGCGCGCGGAACGACTCGGACAGCAGCGCCAGTCAGCGATGTGACCAAGACCCTGCCCGGCGGGCGCAAAGGCCGCGCTACATCGATGACTACGACGACTTCGGCCACTCCCCGGGGTGACCACCCTCCCCGCCAACGAACCCGCCGCTTCTGGCACTGCTGATCCGGTCGCGCTCGGTTATACCACCCGCCTCGAACCATGCCACGGAATCGAGAGTCTCAGTAACCGGCGTCGCGGCGGCGGAATCCGATCGATCCCACCACCAGAAGGGCCACCGTCGGCACCGTGATCACGAGCATGTCGGCGGCGGTGGCGGTTTGGAGAGGCACCTTGGGAATATGTGCGAAGGGCGAAGCGCCGTCGAACCAGGCGGGCTGATCGAATGCCGCCGTGAAGAGCGCTGCCACAGCGCAGTACGCGAACACAGCCCATGCCAACGGCACAGCATTTACCCTCATCGTTCGCTGCGTCGTTGTGCTCGCGTAAGAAGCGAAAGTCACCACCGGGCAGTCCTTCTGACTATGCACCGGACTCGATTCGAGGCTGATCGAGCGGATCGACGAATTCGAACACCGAAATCGGACACGGATCCAGACTCTGGCGCCTCAACTGCTGGGCCTGCTCGGTTGCGCCTGATTGAGCGCCGCGAAGATCGTGTCCGAGACCGCCGGCTACCGGTCAGTGCGCTCTGGTGGTGCTGAGCAAGATCTTCAGCAGGCCTTCGGGATTGTCCCGCATGAGGTTGTGCCCACCATCGAGCGAATACGTCGTCCAGGCGGGTTCTCGGCTCAGGCGCGCGTGAACGGTGGTGAACGGCGAAGGAGTTTCCCATCCGGCGGCGTAGACGTAGGTGCGGCTGCGGATGTGGGCGAGATGGCCGGTGAGCTTCAGTGGCTGTAGCACCGAGGCCAGGGGATGCGGTGTCGCACGGGGGTCGAAGAACGGGAGCGGGCGGACTGCATCGCCGGTGTCCACCACGTCCAGATACCACCGATGCTCCTGCTCCGAGGCGAGATCCCAGCAGGAATCACCATGGTCGGGCACCATGGCGTCCACGTACACCAGTGACGTGACTCGATCCGGCGAGCGGTCCGCTGCCCCGGTGATCACCATGCCGCCGTAGCTGTGGCCGACCAACACCGCCTCGTGCACGTTCTCGGCCGCCAACACTGCGGTGACATCCTCGATATGGGTGTCCAGGTTCACGACCGTGTGGCGCAGGTGGCTTCGTTCGCCCACACCGGTCAGCGTCAACGGAAGTACCCGATGTCCTTGTTCGCGCAGCTCATCGGTGATGTTCTCGAAACACCATCCGCCGTGGCACATGCCAGGAATCAGGACGAAGGTTGTCATGGGTGTTCGTTCTCCTTCTGGGTGGGATCGGGAAGAGATTGCGTCGCCGCGAGGATGGATGCGACGGCGCAGAGCAGCACAGTCCACAGCACGGGCGCGGGTGGTGCCGAGGCGATCGGCGAGCGCGCCGGCGGCCCACGGCCCGAGCGTCTGCCCGGCCGCGAAAACGACGGTGCAGGCGGCGAGTGTGGGGGTCCAGTCCGCTGCCGGGGTGTGTTTCTTGACAATGGCGGTGACAACGGCAGGAACAGTCATGAACGTGGCCCCGAATACAGCCGAAGAGACCAGTGCGACAGCGGCATTCGAGGAGATCAGAGCGAGCGCCGCGCCACCGCTGAGCGCGGCCAGTACCCCGGCGAGCACCCGGTGGCCGGGCCGGCGCGCGATCGGCCGACGCCACAGCGCGGGTCCGATGATCACCGCGAGCCCCAGGGTTATCCACACCCCCATGACCTGAATGGTCGGCGCCGACCGGTCGAACAGGTACGCGGACAGGAATGTGATGTAGGTGATGTAGCCGCCGGCGAACAGCAGGTAGGCCAACACCGTGCGGCGCAGGGTCCGCAAACGGACCCCTCCGCCCTGGGGCGTGACCGGGACCGGTTCATCAGCGGCGCGCCAGCTGGCCACTGCGGCCATCGCAGCGAAGATGCTCAGACCCGACCACGCCGCCTGCCAGTGGCCACCTGCCTGCGGGACAGTGATTCCGCTGAGCGCGATGCCGAGCCCGGTCCCGGCGAAGTACACGATGATGGGCGTACCCGAGCCGGCCCGCACAGCGAGGTACGAGGCGATCACCCCCCACTGATGAACACCACCGCGCCGGCCACGCCCGCACCGGCGCGCGTCACCAGCAGGAACAGACAATTGCCGCTGCCGCCGGTAGCGGCCAGCGCCGCAGCGGTTACCAAGGCCAGGCGCATCGCCTGCCGCATCGGTCCCGGTGCAGCAGGCGGCGACGAACCCGGCGATCGCCCGTTATCGAACGCGCCGATCCGGGCTCGTGTCCGGGCACAGTGCCGCGGGGCGCCGACGGCTTCCGGCATGACTCTCCTTTGGATGGAACCGATCAGTTCGATCGGATCGTAACAGCACATAGAACCGGCCGGTACGATCAGTTCTATGCCAGTAGCCAAGGGCTCCACCATCGATCCGGCCCGTACTCGCGCCGTCATCATCGACTCCGCCACCCCACTGCTCTACGACCGCGGTATCGACGGAGTCGGCGTCGCCGAACTGTGCAAACGGCTGGGTATTTCCAAGGAGACGCTGTACCGGCACTTCGGCACCAAGGACGGGCTCGTGCACGCCGTGCTCGAAGCACGCAGCGACCGCGTGATCGACTGGCTGACCGGTGCGGCCACCGCGGCAGGGCCCGGCCCCGCGGCTCGCTTGGCGGCCGTCTTCGCAGCGCTGGGCGAGTGGTACCGCGAGCCGACCTTCCGCGGCTGCGCCATGATCAACGCCGCCACCCAGCACTACGACCCGGAGGTCCGGGCGATCACGGCACGGCACCTGGACCGTTGCCTCGCGCTGTTCACCGATATCGCCGATCGAGCCGGCTCCGATTCACCGGACGCGCTGGGCCGCCAGCTGCTCATCCTGATGGAAGGCGCAACCGCGGTCGCGGCACACCATGATGGCGACAACGCCCACGAACAAGCCTGTGCCGCTGCGCTTTCCCTGCTCAACGCGACCACTCCCGCGCTCGACAGCTGACCGCCGCCCCCGCGAGCAGCGGTCGAGCACCACCTCGCACGCCCAGGGCTTCAACCGCCATCCCGCCTGGCCGCATCCACAGCTGGCCTCATCGCACGCCGGCGGACCCATCGCCGGGATCGCTGCGCCGGTGCTCGCCCAGGCCGTGGCCGGGACGGTCGCCGGCGCGCCGGCTTCTGCGGCGCTGCCGGTGGTCGCGGCGCCGGTGGTCGCGGCGGCGTTCGTGCTCGCCGCTGTGTGTGAGGAGTTGGGCTGGACCGCCTATGCCACTGGACCGCTGATCGAGCGGGCCGGGGCCGGGGTCGCGGGCATCGGCGCAGTGCGCGGGGCGTTCTGGAGCGCCGCCGCTCTACTCACCCGCCACCCCCATACCGCCGGCGAACGCCAACCGACCCCATGACACCGCGCCCGCTCATGAGCGCAGGCGCGGCCCGGATGAACAGCAGGCCGGAGAGGTGGCGGTTTGCGACCAGTGGCCGAAACTCTCGTCAGCCTGCAGGTTCGAGCCGGAATACCGGGTACTGGTCCGCGATGCGCGCGAACTCACCGAGCGGGGCGGTGCGGTCGACCGGAAAGTGCGGCCGAGCACCGGGAGCAACCGCGAGGTAGCGGCGCAGAATCGGCGCCCGTTCCCCCACCTCCACCTCGGTGAGCCGCACCGCTTCGCGGCCGCGCCGGTGCAGGAACGCGCGGCCGTTCGCCGCGCGGACGTTACGCACCCACCCGGCGTCCGGGCCCAGCATCGACACCAGGTAGCGCTGACTCTCGTACTCGGCGACCACGATCGGCAGCCTCACCGGGCGCCCGGTGCGCCGACCGGACACTTCCAGAGTCATGGCACACCCCGGGGACAGCACACCCGCCGAGTACATCCACTCCGAGGCCCGGTTCAGCACCCGGGCGAGCATCCCCGGCCGGTTGCCCCGATACATCCGACGTTTCGTCGCATACAGCAGATCCCGCACGCTGCCCATACAACCCACTCTCCTCGCGTGCTCCAGCAGCACCGCAAGACGGTAGCGCTTCTACCGAGCATGCGTGACTATCGTTCTACCCCTGCCGAGCGAGCATGACGAGTCGACAAAGGCCCGCCCCCGCAAGGGTGCGTTATGAATCAGGCGGGGGTTGCCATCATCTAATGCACTCCGCGGAACGTAGCCGAGCGGTGCCAGTACCGGCGACGACGCCGCGAAATGCCTCCATCATGGCCAGCGGAGCGAGTGCGGCGACGCCCACGATCGCAGGCACCATGATGCCGCCGCGGCGCTGCGAAACCACGACGCCGAGCTGCACAGCGGATGCCGGAGGAACTCGTCGTCGAGCAAGTGCACGCCGAGCCGCCACTATCCGAGCCGCCCACGCGCGGTGGCAACAGCATCAGGCGGCAAGCGGATGTGGTGCCGGTTGCGGTGCTCATTGCGGCAGGGCGGGGACCTCCGCCGGCAGTGCACTTCCGTCCTCAGGGTTAGCGCGGTAGTACTACCCACAAGAGCAGGACCTTCGCCCCTGTGCAGCCGCAGCTGTCAGGGCGCACGCTCGTGGCAGGACAAACCAGAGGAGGCGTCAGTGGACTACCAGGTGGCCTTGGTCGAGTCGGCGCCGGAGGCGGTGCTGCGGGTGCCACGCGAGGTCCGACCGGATCTCCTGGGCGAGGACATCGTCGAAGGCATGCGAGAGGTGACCCGTATCGTGCAGCGTGCCGGGCTGACCGCCAGCGGCGCGCCGACGATCACATTCCACGACGAAATGCCCGCAGACGAGGCGATCGCGGTGGAATTCGGCGTCCCGGTGGAGCCCGCGCCCAACCTCGGACCGAGTTACGGCGCGCAGGTAGTCGTAATGGCCGGAACCTTGGTCGCCCGCACCTGCCACCGCGGTAGCTACCACAACCTGAGTGCGGCCTATCAGGCGCTACGGCAGTGGATGCGCGATGGCGGCTACCGCCCGATCGGACCGCCGACCGAGGCTTACCTGATAGGCCCGGACGAGGTCACCGATCCCCGGAGTCTACTGACCGAGATCCGCATGCCGGTCGCGCCGGCCACAACCATCGCGGTCCGTCTCGACGTACCGTTCGGCGTCGCTGTCGAACGTACCAAGGAAGCATTGCGACACCACGGGCTCATCGTGACGGCCGAGGTCGACGTCCAGGCCATGCTGCGGGAGAACACCGGCGAGGACATCGAGGACTACTGGATTGTGAACGTCTGCGCTCCACGACTGGCATATCGGGCGCTGGTCACCGACCGGCAGGCCGGCCTGGTGATGTCCTCCAGTGTGGTCATGCGCTCGGTCGAGAACGGCACAGTGGTCGAGGTGATCGATCCCGATGTACTGGTCCATATCATCGCCCGCGCGCAACTGCGCTCGGTCGCCGGTGACGTGCGGCGGCGGCTGGCCGCCGCCTTGGACAGCCTGCGAGCCGAGGCGCCGGCGTCTACCTGACCGGCCTGATCGAGGTGCGTCGGGGGCTTCCTCGTAGGCGACTTCGATGGCGGGCACGTTACTTACGGCGTCGTCCTGTCCGAGAAGAACTGAATTTACCAGCGGAGACGGCGCCGGGGGCACGGAAATCTCGCCCCCATCATGGCCGGGATATCGACGGACCTGAGCAGCCGGCGGCGTTGCGAATGCACGGCCCGACTCGAGGCCGCTCCCTGCTGGACAACCGCGCCGCCGCCGCTCTGATGCAACGGCTGCGCATGAACACCCAGCAGGACGGACCTCTGGCCGGGCTCACAGACCAGGAGCGCAAGCTTCTCGATCTACTCGGTGAAGGACTGACCAACCGGCAGATCGCCGAACGCATGTTCCTGGCCGAGAAGACGGTCAAAAACTATGTCTCCCGATTGCTGGCCAAACTCGGTCTCGAACGGCGAACTCAGGCGGCCGTCTACGTGTCGAAACTGCGGTCACAGCGGTCCGGCCCCGACGCCGGCTACTGAACACTGGATCGCCCTGCAACACCTCCGCCACCACCGGCCGGCCGATAGGTTGTCAGCTGACGAACGGCAACTACTGGTAGCCATGACGGCGATCATCGGGCACCTGTACCGCAGGCCGACTATAGGCCTCTCGAAAGCGGAGTTCCCATACCGCGATCGCGATCACCGGGAGATCGCAGGCTAGGCTCAGGTGAGCGAATCGCACGCGACCAGCGCGGATCCCTTCGCCGAGCAGGTAATGGCAGCGAACGTACGGCACAGGCCCCAGTCATGGGGCCGCGGACACCGATGCGAGTCCCACTCGGAACCGCGGTCCCACGGACATTCCGTAATCTCGAGGCAAGTGTAGCTTCGCAGTTACTACTCGAGCTCGGGTCGAACGTCGCATCCGAGCTGCGAGAAGCACCCTGCCAATCCGCCCGGTCCTGATGATCGCTCGCAGCGGGAACGGATGGCTCGATCATGGGAGAATGCGGTCCATGGAGGGCCAGCAGTACACGCCCAGGTCCAACGGCCGGGCTTCGGTGACGGAGACCTTGTCGCAGTTGCGGCTTCGTGAGCTGCTCATCGAGGTGCAGGACCGGATCGCGCAGATCGTCGACGTACGCGATCGAATGGACCGGCTCATCGAAGCCATGCTGGTGGTCACCGCCGGACTCGACCTCGACAACACCTTGCGCACCATCGTGCACACCGCCATCGAGCTCGTCGACGCCGGGTACGGCGCCCTCGGTGTCCGCGAAACCGATGAAGCCAGCAATCAGCTGGCCGAGTTCGTCTACGAAGGGATCGATGACCGCACCCGCGTCATGATCGGCGACCTACCCCGCGGGCACGGCGTACTCGGATTGCTTATCGAAGAACCCAAGCCGCTACGACTGGCCAGAATCGCCGACCACCCCGCCTCGGTGGGTTTTCCCGCACACCACCCGCCCATGCACACCTTCCTCGGTGTGCCGGTCAAAGTCCGCGAGGAAGTCTTCGGCAATCTTTACTTGACCGAAAAGGCAGATGGGCAAGAGTTCACCGATGACGACGAGGTAGTGGTTCAAGCGTTGGCCGCTGCGGCAGGCATCGCCATCGAGAACGCTCGTCTTTACGAACAATCTCGAATCCGGCAACAATGGCTCGAAGCTATTCGCGACGTAGCGACGGAGCTCCTGGCCGGTGGCGAACCGGAGGAAGTCCTGCAACTTGTCGCCGAGCGCGCACTGACGCTGACCGACTCCGCGATCACATTCCTCGCTTTGCCCGAGGATCCGGACATTCCCCACGATGAAGTGACCGAGCTTCTGGTCGCCGCCGCCGCCGGGCCGAGTTCGGAAGCGATGAACGGCTTGTTCGTGGGTGTCGAGGGGTCGCATGCGGGCAACGCATTCCGGACAGGACAGCCCGTCTCCGTCGATGAACTGCGGGATGGGACGTTCGCCGAGATGGTGCCCGAGACCGGACCTGTCTTGATCATTCCGCTGCGTGCGCGTGGCTCGGTGATCGGCGTCCTCGGCTCTCTGCGGCCGACGGGAGCGGCACCGCTGGATACCGCCACCCAGGCCATGATGGCGGCCTTCGCCGACCAGGCGGCCGTGGCGCTGCAATTAGCCGACACCCAGCGGCGGATGCGTGAACTCGACGTTCTCTCCGACCGCGACCGCATCGCCCGCGGCCTGCACGACCATGTGATCCAGCGGCTTTTCGCGGTGGGCCTGTCCCTGCAGGGCACAGCGCAGCGGGCACGTGCTCCCGAGGTCAAGTCCCGGCTGATAGACACGATCGACGACGTGCAAAGCATCGTTCAGGACATCCGCCACTCGATCTTCGATCTGCAGAGTAATTCGGCGGCGGACTCGTCGAAGTATCGGAAATACCTGCATGGCATCGTGGTCGATATGACCGCTGAGACCGGCCTTCGGACCACCATCCGGCTCGCCGGCCCGGTCACCGTGCTGACACCACCCCTGTCCGACGACGTCGAAGCCGTGCTGCGGGAGGCGGTGAGCAACGTGGTCCGACATGCGGCCGCGAACACCGTAGCGGTCGAATTGCAGATCAACGACGACGTCACGATCGAAGTGGCAGACGACGGCGCGGGCATTCCGGAAGACATTGCCCGCCGCAGCGGACTGGCGAACCTGGCGGCACGGGCGGAGAATGCCGGCGGCAGCTTCAGCCTGACGAACCGGCCCGAGGGCGGTACCGTGCTGCGCTGGTCCGCGCCACTGCCGTGATTGGGATTGCTCGGCCCGAAGCTCTAGTGCCGACAGGCTGTGGACTCGAGCATCGTCTCCCTTGCGATGCTTGTCGGAAGGATCATTCGTAGCGGTCCGGTAGTCGCAGGATACTCACCGACCGACCCCGGGCCTGAGACGGCCGATCGACTCCTCGGTCGATGACCAAAGCCAGCTGTCGTGGACAACGCACGCTATCGAAGAGACTTCCCGCAACCGAAGGGCATCGCCATGACTGACCAGCATGACGTGCATCCGCACACCCTCGCCGACGCGGCCATAGTCGTCGGCACCGACGGCACTGCCCCGGCCACCGCCGCTGTCCGTTGGGCAGCCCGGACGGCGGCGCATCGCGGCCGCCGTCTGCTGATCGTGCACGGAATCGATTTCGCCGCGACTCGCGCGGCACTCGGCAGCTATGACGTGATGGTGCCCACGGTCAGCGAGACGCTGCGCGCGCGAGGAGCGGAACTTCTCGTCGAAGCCGCAGGGCAGGCACGCGCGGAGGCGCCCGCGCTGCCCATCGCCACGGAACTCTTCGAACAGAACGCGGCACAGTCGCTGGTTGCGCTGTCGACGCACGCGCACCTGGTGGTCCTCGGTGCCACACCGGGCGTCGGAACTGTCGCTCATCTCGGATCTACGCTGCTCGCGGTGACCGCACACGCCCATGGCGCCACCGTGGTGGTGCGGGGCGATAAGCAGGCCGGCGATACCGGGCCGGTTGTCGTAGGGGTCGACGGCAGTGAAGTCGGGGAAGCCGCCATCGCCGCCGCATTCAGCGGAGCGGCCGAGCGCGGCGCCGAACTTATCGCTGTCCATGCATGGAGCGGCCTCTCGGCCGGGGAGTTCGCCGGAACGTCCTACCTCACCAGCCCGCTGGAAAACTTCGAGATCGGCGAGCACGCGCTGTTGGCCGAGCGGCTCGCGGGCTGGCAGGAAAAGTATCCGGATGTCAGCGTGGTCCGCAAGGTCTATCCGACCGGCCCACGTGAGCGCCTGAACGAGTGGTCGAAGCAGGCGCAACTGGTCGTGGTAGGAAGCCGCGGCCGTGGCGGTTTCCGTGGCCTGCTCCTCGGTTCCACCAGCAACTGGCTCATACAGCACGCCGACTGCCCAGTCATGGTCGTCCACCCGAGCTGACCGATCGCCAACCTGCGACTGACATCCTCAAAGCCATATGAGCAGGGTGGCCGGATCGAGCATGCCTCGGTAACAAATCGCGGTCTTGTCGCATCGGGTGGTGATGGCCCGATACTGCTCGAGCGGGATGAAGCAGCGTTCGACCACATTGCGGCGCCGGTACGCAGTCCGATCGAAGGTCGGTGGACGACCACCAGCACTGCCCCGACGGCGACGGTTGGCCTGCTGATCGCTGCGTAAGGGGATCGTGGTGTGATATGACGCTGTCGAAGGTGCCCGCGGATCGCTTGGGTCGAATAGCCCTTGTCTGCCGACACCCGCCAGAGTCGACGGCCGACTCCGACCCGGTGGTGACATCCAGATCCCGGCCAGGGCCTGGGTGAACATGGTGTAGGCGTTGACATTGCCAGCAGCAACGGCTCGACGATCCGCTACTGTCCTTCGGTCAACTCGTGCCTACGCACCACGACCGAGAATCAAGCACATCAATCACGCCAGCTTCGAGGACGGATTCTTGTGCCACCCGGGCTAGTTGGGGAAGCAACTCAGTACTCGGCCGGGTTACTGCCGTAGCGCGCCACGACCACCGCTACCTCGTGGTCGGTCACGACGAGACCGGCGACGCCGCGCTCACAGTATGACCCCGGATGGACCGTCGACGTCACTCACAGTTGGTTGTCTTTCGATGAGCCTGATGCCGGAGACGATAGTCGGCTCGATCGTGATGACACTGTCCATCACCCCTTCGACCCATGGCCGAAGCAACTGCTCGTATCGCGCAATTCGCTCCGCATCGGTAACCGTATGCGCCAGCCCCGTCACCGAGACCGACCAGCCAACGCGAAGGATCGGGTCGATGTCGTCGGCGGCGTATGTGACTACCACCGGAGAATTGCCGCTTACGGCGCCGGCGAGCCGGGAGGTGAGACGAGTACGAATTACGATCAGCCCACGATCGACCATGTGATTCACCGGACGTATTGCGGGTAATGCGTTGCGCGTGTACACGACTCGGCCGAGCGGAGTGGACGCCAGCAGGCGTAGCGCCTCGGCGCGGTCGAGATCCACCACATCCCGCGGCGCGGCGCCTTTTGTTCCTGGCTCGATCACGACAACCCTTTCGCCGCACCGTCGGATTCGGAAACCGCAGGCATGACAACCGCTAGGTCCCCGTCGTACCTGCGGTACACCAGGTGCCCACGGTGGCTGCGAGGATCGGTGTAGAACAGAAACGGAAGGCCGTATCGGCAGAGCCGAGCGGCGGCCTCTTCGTCGGTCAGCCACGGTGCGGGCTGCGGCTGCACGGTGAACATCGGTGCTGCTGTAGTCCGTTGGAGTAGCAGCTGATGTTGCCCGGCCACCCGCACCCCGAGCGGTCCCGCCCAGAAGACGATCGCGTCCTCACCAGTGTGGTCATCGACGAACAGGTGAGCGTCGTAGTCCATCGCGTCCATGATCGCGGCGGCCTCGGCCGGGTTGGTGCAGATCGGGTCGCATACTTTGCGTCGCACGATCGGCCGCTGTCGGGATACCAGCGCAAGTGGCGGACGAGCGGGGTCGGGCCAGTGCCGGGATCCTCCTTGCCCGGCCAGCCGGGTCAACTGCTGATCGAGTCGCCCAGCTGCGAAGGCGGCGACGAATCCGCGCGGGCCGCTGATCTGAACCCGGGTCGGCACATCGAGAAATCGGACGTTGACCTGCACGAGGGCTGGCTCCCCCGTGCCTTGCAAGGACAGACGAACTCGCGCCGTTGTGGTGAGGTCGTGGCGTCCCAGCACTCCGGTCAGCACGCGCGCCAACCGAGCCGTTTCACAATCCACCATCTTCCCCCGTGTCTCGATCGCTATCACTGGATCGATCGGGGGCGACAGCGGCTCGATCACTGACATGGGCCGGCCTCGCTTTCTCGGGTGTTCGAAGTCAGCTCTCATGCCATCAAGGGCAACCGGTCGGCCCATAGAGCAAAAAGTCCACGAGGCAGGGGCCCATATCCCCGCCTCTGGACCATCCGACACCTGGGATATGCGCGCATGTAGAAAGTTCCGGTGCACGCAACTCGGTGCCCATACCGGCCGATGAGGGCGGCAGCTGCGGAGCCGCCCGCGGATCGCCTCCACGTCGACGCGGCCCATGGTCGAAAGTCCTTGCACGAGGGTCGCTTCGGCACTGCCGAAGTCGTCGCCCCGGTCCGTAGCGTCGGCGATTCCACGCCATCGGTTACAAGCGCAGAGGAGATCGAGATGCTGAGCCGGGTCGTCTATGAATCAATGTTCGGCAACACCGCCGCCATCGCCCAAGCAATTGCCGAGGGCCTCGGCGGGTTCGCGACGGTGGAGGTAGTGAACGTCGCTACCTCCACCGACGCGGCGCTGTCGCGGGTGGATCTGCTGGTGGTCGGAGCGCCAACCCACGCCTTCGGCCTCAGCAGACCACGTACCCGGCGCGACGCCGCCAAGCAGACCGCAGCACCGGTGGCGGTCGACATCGGCGTCAGGGAATGGCTCGATGCGGCATCCACCGCTCCGGTCGGCAGCAGGGCCGCGGCATTCGGCACCAAAGCCGCCACTCCGCCCTGGCTGCCCGGGTCGGCCGCGCGCGGCGTGGGGAGACGGTTGCGCCGATCGGGTTACGAGCTTGCCGCCGATCCGATGGATTTCCTCGTCACCGACATCGCCGGCCCCCTTGCCGACGGCGAATTGGAACGAGCACGGACATGGGCGCAACGGCTGGCGACCGCCGAACTCCACCGGGCCGCGCACCGCACCTGATGCCCACAAGCCGATCGGAGAAATCACCCCGTGGAATGGCGCTCGATGACACGGACGCCAAGGCATCCCTTACCCGGCGGATTCACCGACGTGGACCCGCCGCAGAATCGGTCGATCGAACCCGGTCACCGATCAGCGGTCCGAACTACCAGACGGCACGACTGGGGACTCCGTAGTCTGTTGGTGACCAGACGAAGGAGTTGTCCATGGTGAAGGTGTTCCTGGTCGACGATCACGAGATCGTCCGCCGCGGCGTCGCGGACCTCGTCGACCTCGAGCCCGACCTGGACGTCGTCGGCGAAGCGGGCAGCTACTCCCAGGCACTGGCCCGCATTCCTGCGCTCCGCCCCGACATCGCTGTGCTGGACGTGCGGTTACCCGACGGCAACGGAATCGAGCTGTGCCGCGAACTACTCGCGGCCGATCTGGACCTGCGCTGCCTGATCCTCACCTCCTTCACCGACGAACAGGCCAAGCTCGATGCCATTCTGGCCGGGGCCAGCGGGTACGTCGTCAAAGACATCAAAAGCCTCGAACTCATCGATGCCATCCGCGTCGTCGGCGCCGGTCGATCGCTGCTGGACGACCGTGGGGCCCCCGCGCTCAGGGCCAAGCTCCGAGCCGAGGCGCAGAGTAGCCCACTCGCCGGACTCACCGATCAGGAACGCATCCTTCTCGGGTTACTCGGCGAAGGATTGACCAACCGGCAGATCGCTGGCCGAATGTTCCTGGCGGAGAAGACCGTCAAGAACTACGTCTCGCGACTGCTGACCAAACTCGGCGTCGAACGCCGCACTCAAGCCGCAGTACTCGCCTCGAAGCTGCAACAGCCGGAAAGACTATCTTGACAGGCCCCCGCTTGTTTCCGCGTCGCTGCGCCGCTACGACGCCGGATACCGCGCCGAATTGCAATGGTGGACCGGGCGCACCGTCGCCGGAGCCGGCATTGCTCAGGAAGTCCTGATCTCCCAGAGCAACAGCGACTCACGATAAACCGCCCGTTCCCCACACGTGGCAACGCAGCGAGACCACCGCCGACCGATCGGTGATCCTGGTGCTGTCGTGCGACAGCGACGCCGCGGAGGACTCGGTGCCCTGCGGTGAGGTGGTGTCCACCGTCCTGCTGGAATGCGCACTCGCCGGGTTCGCCACCTGCCCGCTGACACATCTGACCGAGATGCCGCGCAGCCGCGCCATCGTCCATGAGCTCACCGTGCACTCCGGCCTGCCGCAAGTCCTGATCCGGGCCGGTATCGCGCCCAAAGCCGCCGAGTAAACTCCCGAGACTCCACGCCGTCCACTCACCGAGATTCTCGACATGCGCGTACCCGAGACATCGGTGCCTCAGTACACCGGAGCCCAAGCTGTCGGTCTTCTCGATGCAGAACACCTACCGGCTGGTGAGCCGCGTCGCTGCACGCTGACCGCCACCGCGGCACATCCGCCTATCGCTCGTGATCGAATCGAGCGTCCGCTGAGGGGAACTGAGGATTGTGTTTCTCGGCAGCAAGCGACGTCTGGAGTCGGCAGCGTGGAGTGCGGATGCCTGGGTGACCAACGGCCCTGTCGTGCGGGCGGAAGGCCCGTTTCCGAGGGCTGCCGCTTGGGGGAAGACTCGAGAGATGACCACCCACGATGATGCACCTGCCCTTTCGGTACCCGCTCGGTCGACGATCCTGGCCGCGGTGCGGCTGGCTGCTCGCGCGCCTTCGGTGCACAACACCCAGCCGTGGCGCTGGGTTTTCGACGGCACCCGCCTGCACCTGTACACCGACGGCGACCGGCTGCTGCCCTCCACCGATCCACTCGGCAGACAGTTGGTGATCAGCTGCGGAGCCGTGCTGCACCACCTACGCACCGCCTTCGCCGACCAAGGCTGGCACACCGACACCGTCCGCGTACCCGACCCGCAACGATCAGACCATCTGGCGGCGATCGAGTTTCGGCCGTGGCCGGATCCGCCCACCGGTGTCCACACCCGCGCGCTGGCCATCGACCAGCGGCGCACCGACCGGCTGCCGATGACCGAACCGGAGGGTTTTGCCGACCTCCTGCCCCACATACGCATGCTCAGCTCACCGCATGAGGTACAACTGGACGTGCTCGATGAAACCGCCCGACCGCGCCTGGCCGCCGCGTCGGCGCAAGCGGGCGCCCTGCGCCATGACGACCTGCTGTATCGGACCGAACTGGAGTGGTGGGCCGGACACCCCGACACACCCGAGGGTGTGCCGCCCTCCGCGCTGGTATCCGACGCGGAATTCGCCCGCGTCGGCGTCGGACGCGTCTTCCCCTCCGCCCCGCATTCGATGCGCCGCGCGCAACTTGAAGATCGTGCGCGCTTGGTGGTGCTCAGCACGCACGCCGACTCCGTGCCCTGCTGGCTGCACACCGGCGAGGCCTTGTCGGCGGTCCTGCTCGAATGCACCGCCGCCGGACTGGCGAGCTGTGCGCTGACCGACATCACCGAGCTCCCGACCGGCCGGACGCTGCTCACCAGCCTGATTCCCCGCACAGCCACACCGCAGGTGGTGATCCGTATCGGGACCGCGCCCGACGACAGCGACACGATCCCACCCACGCCCCGCAGACCGATCACTGACATTTTCACCGTCACCGGACCTCACTGATACCGGCACCTGGTCCCGCCCCGACTGTGCCTAGAGGTTGAACGCCCCACCGATCATCGGTCCGTACACCGGTCTGAACTTCGCGGATGCGGTCATCGAGGCATGCTTCGAGGAGAAAGCAGGGATCGCGCTGCGGCGCCGTTGTTCGCTCCGCCGACGCGGTCACCACCTGATCCCGTGGTGGTGAAGCACTTCACTCTTGTGACTGACCGCCGGTGGCGGCAGGGCCGGTACGGGTACGTCGCAAGACGAACAAGGCGCGGCCCCGCAGCCACCGTACCGCCATGCGGACGGCCGGAAACTACGTTGGCTCATGTATGTTCGGCCAGGGTACCGGTTTCGCGACCTTGCCGGCATCTTGGTAGTCGACAGACCTTCATCGCGGCCGAGGTCGACCGATACGGCATCATCGCGCCCAGCGGGTCCGCCCAGCCGCGACCGACGCCTCGGACGGACGTTCCATGCCACAGACAGCGCGACATGTGCTCAACTCTGTGACCGGGCGGGTAATTCGCCGCTGGTCGGTCTCCCATCCATCGTCCGCATATGCGCTGTCGGCTGTGGGGTCCCACGGGATCCGGGGCGGGCAGCGGGGCCGCTTTGTCGGGCTGTCCGCGACGGCGCCCTGTCGACGTAGTTCACTGCTCACATCGCCGTTGCGGCTGCCTCGCTGAGACCAGAGGTCGACGCTGGCGGCGATGGTTCGGCCCCGTCGATCATCGCGGCGGCGACGAGGTCGGGGCCGAACCCGTCAACTGGACCTACTGTGGCTGATCCAGCGGCATTCGGATCACTTGGCGAGAACCTTGCCGCCATCCGGAGCCACTGCGAACCATGTCCCCCCGACGCCCTGGCCGAGCAGATCCCCTGGCTTCTTGTCTTTCGAGAAGAAGTACACCGGCCAGCCGCCGAGGGTGATTTGGCATGTGCCGTCGGCCCGTTCGATGAACCCGACGAGCTGTGGGTCGACTCCCGACGCGTAGACCGATTGGTCGCGGGAAACGGTCAGCGGCGGCCATGTCACGGCACATTGCCCGGCGCAGTTGGACGCCGACGGCTTCGCGGTGTCCTTGTCGAACCGGTATAGCGACCGGCCCGTCCCGTCCGACACGTACTGCCCGACACTGGGATCGCTGGTCACATCGAGCTGCACCGCATTCGCAGTCCCGGCCGGGGCTGCTCCGACGTAGATCTTCAGCCAGCCCTGCGTCTTCGCGACCGCGGGAGCCTGCCCCGCAGCGGGCGCCAGCGCGGCGGTCACCGTGGTCGACGATGCCGGCTCGGCCGCCGGAACAGGTCGCCCGTCATCGCCACCACAGGCGCTCAGCAGCCCTGCGAATACGACCACGGTGGCTGCGACCGGCACAGCGGCACGCTGGAATCTTCTGGCCGAGGTCATCTTTCGGTCCCTTTCGTCGCTGTTCAGCGAGGCGCACACTGCATCTCGTCACCTGTACTACGAACTGTCGCGACCATAGGTTCACTCGGTGCGCCGCCCCTGCGGTGTGCGCTGCGTCATAGCTGCGGGGCCGAGGTGCCCTCGCGGACCTGCCACCCTGTCGATCGACTACTCGGCCGTCGGCGTCCACTCGTGGCCGTAGTGGAAGCCGCGCTGCCCAACTCCTGGCCCTTTGCAAGCAGGCCTCGGCGTTCGATGGACGTCGACAAGCTTCGAGTGCTTCCGCGTCCCGCGCTGCACCGGTGAGGTCGCACGCATCATGTCCGTGCTCACCACCGAGCTGCCCGGGATCCGGCTGCACGGGCTCGGGGTCACGACCACCGGCCTGAGCCGCTACGGGGCGCTGCTGTCGAGTGCGGACTCGATGGCCTGGTCCTACTGTGCGCCGCGAACGCCCGGACTGAGAGATGGGGCTAGACCGTGGAACTGGGACTCACGACATTCGCCGCGCTGTATCCGGTCGGCGATCGGCCCGCACCGACTGCGGGCGAGCGCCTGCGCGAGGTGGTCGAGGATGCCCTCGCCACTGAGCGGGCCGGGCTCGACGTCTACGGTGTCGGCGAACGCCATCGAAAGGACTTTGCCGCATCCGCGCCCGCCGTCGTGCTGGCCGCGATCGCGGCCCGTACCGAACGGATCCGGCTGACCAGCGCGGTGACCGTGCTGAGCTCCGGCGACCGGTACGTGCGTACCAGGATTTCGCGACGCTGGACGGGCTCTCGAACGGCCGCGCGGAACTGATGGCCGGGCGCGGTTCTTTCACCGAGTCGTTCCCGCTGTTCGGCTATGACCTGTCCGACTACGACGCATCGTTCGAGGAGAAACTGGCGCTGCTGCTGCACCTGCGCGAGGACCGGCCGGTCACCTGGTCCGGCCGATTCCGGGCGCCGCTGCGCGAGACCACCGTGTACCCGCGCACCGACAACCGGCCGCTGCCGGTCTGGATCGCGGCGGGCGGCAGCCCCGAATCGGTGGTGCGCGCCGGATTGCTCGGCCTGCCGCTTGCCATCGCGATCATCGATGGCCAGGCCGCCCGCTTCGAGCCGCTGGTCGAGTTGTAGCACCGCGTGCTCGCCGAGGGCGGGCACGAGCGGCGGCCCGTGGCGGCGCATGCGCACGGCTATATCGCCGACACCGACGAGGAAGCCATCCTCGATTTCTACGAGCCGTACGCGCGTGCCATGAGCATCATCGGCCGCGAACGCGGCTCGGCCGATGACCCGCGCCCAGTTTCGACGGCCTGCGCTCGAAGGAGGGTTCGCTGTTCGTCGGCACGCCGGACTATGTCGCCGAAAAGGTGGCCGACATCCGCAACACCCTCGGGCTCGATCGGTTCGTGTTGCACACCAGCGTTGGCACGCTGCCGCACGAGAAGGTCCTGCACAACATCGAGTTGCTCGGCGCGAAGGTGGCCCCGCAGGTCCGGTGCCCCCTGGTGCGGGCCGGTCGGCCCGGCCGACTCACCCGCATCAGGTCGGCTCGGCCGATCCGGAACACTCCCGCGACCGGCCATATCGAGTACCCCGCGCCAAAGGTCAGCGGCGCCACGTGCGCACCCCGCGCTGGATCGATTCGTCGGACCGTTCCCGATCGATGCCGTGGGGCACGACGGGGGGCAGAGCCGGTCGAGCTACTTTCCATCGGGTTCGGGCTGGACGGCGACCGGCGTCGGGGTGTACTCGATCCAACTGGCCTCCCCCAGCAGACGATGCATTTCGATCCAGCGGCCACGCGGACCGTCCCCCTCCCGCCCCGACCACCCGAAGTTGTTCCGCCCGCAAACCCGCTGGGCACGCTCGTCTTCTTCTCGAACCCGCACGGCGACCCTCGAAAAGCCCTGCCGCCATGCCCAATCCACCACCGATCGGATCAAGCGGTCCGCGACATCACGACCGCGGGCTTCCGGCACGACGAACAGCGAGGCCAGCTGGACGGTATCCGCATCGTCGTACGCCGTCGCGGCCACCTTGCCGATCGGTACGCCGTCCTGGAAGGCGACGAACGCAGCCAGCGATCGCTGCACGCCGTCGCGCCACTCATCGGGGGAAAACGTGCGCGCCTGCTCGACCGTCGCCTCGAACGCTTCAGGCGCCGAGGCAAGCGCTGTCAGCGTAATCGTGCGATCCTGCCGCCAGTCGTCCGGCCTCAGCTGGCGTATGTCCACCGGAGGCCGCTGGACCGGTTTTGCGGGAGGCAGCTCGTCTCGCATCGCCTCCCAATCCCAAAAATTGATCCGGCCGCCGGTCCGCGAATCGGTCGCGACCGACCACCAGGCAACGTCGCGTGCCGAGAGATCGGCGGTCGTGCTGGAACCGACGCCGTGCACTGTTCGCCCGCGAGTGGCGTAAGCCAGCACCCCGGACGCAACTGATGTTGCGGCGAAGAGTCCGCCCGCCAGCCAGCCCGTGATCCCGGCGCCCGCGGTGGACAGCAGGAATCCGCCCAGTGCCCCGCCGACCATGCTGCCGACGGCGCCGAGCACACCGTTCACCGACATCGCGCCGCCGATCATCTTCTGCGGCACGATCTTCTGCTGGTACAAGAAGTAGCGTTCGGCGCTGAGCATGCTGCCTGCTCCGACGGCGATCGACAGCGGCAGGATCACCCACGGATTCGGCGTCAGCACAAAGGATGTCGCGAGTACGCCGCCGGCCACCATGGTGAGGGGATCCGACACTTTCAGGTTGATTTTGTCGCGAATTCGTTCCGGTACGGTCATGACCGCCAGCAGCGTCCCCGCCGCTCCGGCGGCGAGCAAGCAACCCGACATCAGCGGTGCCAAGCCGCCCAGCTGAGCCGCATAGTCGGACGCGGCAATGAAATCGACCAATTGCATTGCCCCGATAGCGTTTCCGATGTTCCACGGAACCAGCAGCAGCACATTGCCACGCAGGTAGGAATCTGCCCACATCGCGCGCGCACCGTCGAGCAGGCCGACCCTGTCGGCCGGATCCGGCCGCACCGAAGGAAGTTTCCGCAGCCGTTCCAGATACAGCGCATAGGTTGCGGCGTCGGCGAAGAAGGGCAGCGCCGGCGAGACACTACCGATGGCCGGAACGAGGAATTTACCCGCCGTCGCGGATGTCTGCCGGCCGACCAGGGAGATCGTCACGGCCTTTGTTTGCTGGTCCTGATCCACCAAGCGCCGGCCATAGGTTGTCGTTGCGGCGCCCCCGACGGTGTTGGTCGCCGCCGCTGCGAGAGCCGACCCGATGACTATGGGCACCGCACCGGGAAGACCCAGCAGGACGGCCGCACCGGCCGCTGTCGAGGTGGCAAGCCCGGCTGTCGACGAAATCTGGATGGTGCGGCGGTTATCGAACCGATCGGCGATATACCCGGCGGCGGGCTTGGCAAGCAACGTCACCAATTGCCCGGCCGATGCGGTGAGTCCTGCCAACTGCATCGAGTTGCTCAGCTGCTGCACGAGCAGCGGACTGTAGGTGGACAGACCCACGCTGGTCAGGTTCGAACTGATCGAACCGGTGTTCAACCGTTTCAGGGTGGCGTCCGCCATCTTCTTCGGACTGCTGGATCGCGACAATCCACGAATCCACTTCAGGAAGAAGAAGGCCCGGTTCGACGCCCGCTCCTCGTCGGACCGACCGACCCGGAAGCGATCGTGTAGATCGACAACGGCTGTCCCGGGAAGCAGCAACGGCTCACCGTGCGGGTCGAAAGCCGACACCACGTAACCGGCCAGCTCTGTCCCTGTCTCCGAATCGCCCCATCGACCGAGCCGACCGCTACCCGGATCTTGTTCCTCGAGCCAGCCATTGCTTCCGTCCGCGGCACAGTGATACTCGGCGCGATCGAGATGACCCATCACGCCGTCCCCATCCGGGATCTGCCAGATCTCCGCCACCAGCAGCGAAACACCCTCGCGCGCAGCGGAATCCATTGACCTCAACAACTCCGTCAAAGCCCGGTCGATCAACCGGCGCGGGCGCACGGGATCGACCGCAAACCACTGTGGCCGACCACCCACCGCATCGAGCAGACGTTTCAACGACGAACCCGCGAGACCGTCCGGCTCCGGCACCACGAACGACCGGCCGGTCCGCATCCCGTGCAACTCCAGCACCCGCCGCCCACACTGATCGTGCATCGCACCGTCCGGCCGCCGATACGGCACCGTGCCGTCGTCAACGGCATGACGGGGCCGCCCGTCTTCCGCCTCCGCGGCAACCGAGGCGTCCGCTACCTCATCGATCATGCGCCGAGTTCGCACGGCAACCAGTTGCGCGCGGAATTCCTCGGTCCGCAGCCGCTCGGCCGCCTCGGCAAGAAGTGCCTGGGCGGCGGTGACGTCGATCCGCAATCGGCCGGCGACATCCGCCACTGGGATGTCGCGCACATGGCACAGCTCGACCAACGCTGCCGCCAGGGCGGGATTCGGCATATCCGCCAAAGCCAGCAACAGCTCATCTCTGAACTCGACCTCGTCGGTCTCCGGCCGGGCCGGATCCCCGATGTCGATTGCCCTCGAATTGGGCTTGTCGGACCGTACCGGTGCATCGATCGACGTCTCCGACGTCGCGCCCATACGCTTCGCGTCGACCACGTCCGTCACCGTGAGACCCAATGCCCGAGCGATCTCCTCATCGTCGGGCTCATGCCCCGTCTTCTTGAGCCGCTTACTGATATAGCTGTCGACCTTGCTGACCAGGGTCGCGTTCTCATAGTCGAGGTGCGCGTAAATGACCTCGACGTAATACCTGTTGACGGCGGTCCGGCAACTCGCCCATGCGTGCACACTGAACGAGAACGGAGGAAAATGCTGTAATGCCGCCCCCAAAATAACCCTGCGAAAGAACTGGGCGAGTTCACCATGATCGCGGTCCCAGCGCCGCCGCCATTTACTCTCTGCGGCTATCGCGATCCCATCGAACTTCCGACAGATACTATCCAGGATAGATTTTTCTTTGTCCGAGCCAACTGGCGCATCTATCAGTTCCCAGAACTTCGCCTCCTCGGTGGCCTCTGCCGGAACGCGATATTGCTGCCGCAGGTAGAAATTCTCGATAGCGCCTCGCAACATGGCATTCGAGATGTACCCGGCATCACGCACCTTGCGCAACGACACCAGGCGGAGGTCGCTGTTCATGGCCAGCGCCTGAGTGAGCCACACATGATGGCGCCCGATTGCGGTCGAGAAACTCTCGCGGCTTTCACCATGGAACGCAGCGATCGCTGCCACCCACTCGACCGCCGAATCGAATGCCGCGGGAGCGGGTATCAACTCGGCAGCAAGCCATTCGACCAATTGCCGCTCGGCATGCTGGTAGAGGGCCATGACGCTCGCGACAGTGGTGCCCAGCTCCGCCGCCGCTTCATCGTCATTGAGGTTCTGCACTATGCGCAATTCGGCGCATCGACGGCGGTCCTCGGCGAGCCGGTTCAGGCCGTTCCGTATCACTCCCGGATGCGCGGCATTTGCTTCGAGAACCACAGCCAACCGCTCGTTCGGGGTCAGCGAACCCGCGCGAAGGAGCAACTCGGCCAGACGCGGACGACCGAGCGCACCGGGCAGCAGCGCTACCAGCCGCCACACGCCTCGGGTCTCGGAGTGCGCAACCCTGCCCTCCGTCAGGCCCAACTGCGCCGCCGCTGCTTCCCGGCTGTGGCCGTCCATGAATCGCAGCCGCAGCGTCTCGCGCTGCGCGCTGGGCAGCTGTGCGAAGCAACGGGCCGTCGCCTGCGGATGCAGCGCGAGCGCATCGCGGACGAGCGTCATCGCCTCCGCCAGAGTCAACGACCCCACCCGATCCAACAGTCCGGCCAATCGCCGAACCGGATAGAGCTCACCGGGCAGCAACTGCACCAACCGCGACACCGCGGCACCCTCGGATTTTTTGACCGCGTCCGTTGTCGTGCCGAGCCGGTCTGCCACCTCTTTCCTGCTGAGTTTCGCCACGAAGCGAAGCCGCGCACACTCGTGCTGCCCGGCCGGAAGTTGCGCGAAACAACGGTCCGCCGCCTCGCGACGCAGGTCGAGCGCGTCGCGGACGAATGTCGACTGCTCCGAACGAGTCAGCGAACCCACACGGTCCACCATCGCGGCGAACCGCCGACGCTGATCGAGCTCGTCGGGCAGCAGCTGGACGAACCGCTGCGCGGCGTACGCTTCGATCTGTTCGACCGCCTGCCTCGGCTTCTTCAGCCGCGGCGCTGCTGCTGCTCGCGTGAGCTCGTCCCGGAATCGCAGCCTGATGCACTCGCGCTCCGTTTCCGGCAGCCGAGCCAGACAGCGGTCGGCTGCCTCCGGGTGCATGTCCAGCGCGATGCGGACCAGCGTCCCAGCCTCCGCATCGCTCAACGAGTCGATCCTGACCATCAGCTCAGCGAATCGCGCAGGCCGATCGAGCGCTCCGGGAAGCACCTCGAGCAAGCGCAGCACCGCGCTCGTCTCGGCATGCTCGACCGATTCAGTGGCGACGCCGAGCCGCGTCGCCACCTCCGCCCGGCCGAGTCCCTCCAGATACCGCAACTCCACCCACCGGCGCTCCGCGTCGTCGAGCTGAGGAAGGCACCAGGTCGTCGCTTTCGGACGGAGCTCGCACGCCGTCTCGATCAACGCCGATGCCTGCGAGATAGATAGCGAACCAGCCTGCTTCACCTGCTCGACGAGACGTGCGTGCCGCTCGAGCTCAGCGGGCAGCAAGTCCACCATCCGCCACACCGCCGCGGTCCGGATGTCCCCGACCGGATTATCCAGCCGCGTGACCGGCCCTTTCCTGAGCCGGTCGAGCAACCTCGGTTGCACGATCTCGCGCTGCTCGTCGCCCAGCTGGGCGAGGCAACGGTCCGTCGTCTCGGGATGCAGCGCCAGCGCGTCACGCACGAACGCCGCCGCCTCCGGTAGGCTCAGCGACCCGACGCGGTTCAGCAACTCGGCGAATCGGCCGGCGCGCCCGAGCTCTTCACGCAGCAACGACACCAGTTGCCGCACCATGCGCCGCTCGACGAGCCAGACCGCTTTTCTCGTCTTGTGTAGCTGCGTCGCCACCTCCGCTTCGCTGAGTCCGTCCTGGTACCGCAGGGTGAAGCACTCGCGCTGCCCGCCGGGCAACTGAGCGAGACAGTCGCCGAACTCCTTCGGATGAAGAACCGAGGCGTCATCGATGACGGTATCCATCTCGGCACGGTCGAGAGGTTCTGTCCGAGCGAGCAATTCGGCCAACCGCGCCGCTCGCTCGGCCCTCGAGGGTTCTCGCACACCATCGATGCCGTCGCGGACCGACGGCGGTGGCTCATCGCTTCGGCCGACCCGCATGTGCTGCGGCGGTCCCTCGGCATCGCCGCCCGGCAACGGCAACGGATTGCCGTTCTTGTCGAACGCAACGGCCCAGATCGCGGTCAGGTCAGACGCGTTCGTTTTGTCCTCGTCCGGGGTGCCGAACAGCGCTTTGCCTGGATCCTGCAGTTCGATACGGGCGTTGTTGCCCTGCTCGTCGCACCGGTACACCCAGCGACGCGTGTGTGCGGCCACCCCGTGTTCGTCCGCCGCGTGCGTGCCCTCGATCGTGATGATCGAGACACCGGAACGGTTCGCGGCAGACATATCCCGCACCAACTCGTGGAGCGCCGCCACGACCCGCCGCAGTGGCTTATCAGGATCGATCGCATAGCGGGTGGGGCGACCGGCACCCAGCGCGCGCAGGTAGCGCCCGGCCAGTACCCCGCCCAAGCCCGTATCGCTGAGATCGCCCGACGTCGGCCTACCGGTTTCGTGCTGGTGCATTTCCAGCACCAGCCTCGCGCAGCGATTGAGGTCGTGGCCGGTGGGCGGGAGTGTGATGGGAGGGAGATCGTCGTCCTCGTCGCCCTGGCGGACCGCGAACGCGAGGGTGGACCGCACGAGCTTGCCGAATTCCTGGTCATCGTCATGGGATTCGACGAGCAAAGAAGTCTGTTCGGCCGCGGCGACCAGCAGGCAGAGCCGTTGGCAGCGGTGGGCTCGCCGCACCACGGCGTCGGTGCCCAGCTGCGGATAACGCACCGTCAGCCGGTCGAGTTCGATCAGCGCGAGCAGGACCCGGTGCATATCCAGCTGAGCGGACGGGACGCGGGACTGCTTGTGCACGTCGTGGACGAGATTCGGACCGAGCGTGTGAACCAGTTGATGCAGGGCTCGAGTGAGCATGTGCCGCAGCCGCCGTGGCCGATCGGGCGTCCTGCCGGGTCGGGTCGGCTCGGCCACGGCGGTGTCGGCCGGTCTGCGGGGCATGTTCCGCTGCATGTCCGACCATCGCTCGGCGATGTGTCGGAAGGCGACGTTGTGGTAAAGCGCGAGCACCCGGGACTTCAGACTGCCGATCCACTGGATCAGCTGACTTCGCTCGTCGAACACGTCCTCGAGGCCGCGCAATCCGAGATACCGCTCGGCAACCTCGGCCAGGCGAATCTCGCTGGCGCCGACGTCCGTATCGGGCTGGGCCCGTGCGGTATTCATTCGCTGCCGCAACTGATCCGGGCGCACATCCCAGCCCGCGTGTTCCAACGGTTGACCGCACCACAAGGCGGCGTCACGCAGTGCTTGCGCTTGCGTTCGGGTTGTTGCCCGGATCGCCCGGCCATCCAGCGGGTGCCGCAGGAGGTGGTCTGCCGACAGGCGCGCGAACCGATGTTCGATCCGATCCAGCCTTCGGTTCGCGTCATCGAGTGCCGCCGCCACAATGTCGATCGCGTCGACCTGGGCGGTCGTCCGGATCACCGTGCGCACAAGGCCGATGGCGGTATCGAGTCGCGATAGTTGCTCGGCCTGCGCCGGCACGGTTGCCGCCTGCGCACGAAGCGTGGTCAGGCGCGTCAATCCCCACTCACCGTCGCGGCCGGTGTCCAGTCGCGTTGTGTCGATGCCGAACTCCGCGCTCGGCCCCGCGGTGAGTGCGGCGACAGCGAGTCGACGCCGGGCGGCGACATCGACGCGCACCCAGTCCAAAGCACCCCATATCAAGCCGATGCCGGGTAGCTCCACGACCTGTCCCTGCGGCCGGGCCGCAGCGGCAGGTACACCGGCGAGCTCCGACGTCAACTCGTCCAGGGACGCTTCCAGATCGGCGTTCAGCCAATACAGTTGGTCGTCCAGCCCGGCGAGCATTCTCGACTCCCACAGCAGCTCACCCAGGTCGCGTTCCGGCCCGGCGACGCCGGACGCACGCGGTGGCTCCGGCCGAGGACGTGCGGCCAAGTGGGTCAATCGAGCATTCCCGAACAGCATCGCCGGCCGCGAGTCCGGCTCCGCCATACCGTATTCGAGCATCGATGAGAGCAATCGCGCACGGGTCGGCGCGAGCGAGCGCATCCGCCGCTGCACATCCGCGTTGGCGATGCCGAGCCGATACAGGCGATCGAGCTGGCCGTCCATCCGCTGGAACACGTCGTCCTGCTTGATCATCGAAGCCAGCGCGGTCTCGATGTCGGGCACCGGCGCACCTGGTGAACGCAGGCCTTCCGGGGCCCGGCGCAGCTCGCGCACCGCTGCGGCCCGCCGACGGCGTTCGATGGACCGCCACGTCAGCTCCTGTTCCACCGTCTCGATCGTGCGGGCCCATCGGTCCGCTCGTCCGATAGCGTCGAGCAACTCCGACACCGCGTGGGACTCGATGAAACGCTGCGCCGTCGCGGCGAGTTCGGCAGGCATGTCGCCCAGCTCCCGCCGATGCAGCACCATCCGGTGCAACCACCAGTCCGCCACCCGGCCGGGCTCGACCTCGGGCCACAGCAGCCTGATCAGGTCATCGCGCGCCTGCCCGTGCTGTGCCGACCAGTGCGCCCACACCGGCGAGCCGATATCGAGCAGCTGGGCGGAATCGATGGCCAGCGGCCGGAGCAGGTCATCGAGTTGCCGGCGCAGCTCGGCGCGCTGCCGGTCGACGCTGCGAACAACCGCGCGCCGGGCGTCCGGCGGCAACGGCTGCGGTGTGTCTTCCGTGTCCGCGGCGGAACCGTCCGGGGTGGAGCCGACCGGTCCGTCCAGCCGCGCCGCTCGTTCGGCGATCTCCGCCGCCACCGCATCCAGCAGCCGATCGAGGTCGCTATTGCGCAACTCGACCTCGGCGGTCCGCCCGGCGGCGACGGCCGCCGCGCGAACCGACGCGGCGTCATCGAGCAGGTGGGCCCGGCGGATCAGCGACGCTGTCCATGCGGCCAGGCTCGCGCGCCGACGCAGCGCCGCGGCATCGTCCGCGGGTGCTGTTTCGCTGTGCGCCTCCTCCCAGCGCGCCACGTTGATCGACTCATCCAAGGCATCGATGGCCCGCGCCCACGCGTCGTACCGATGGAATTGCCTTGCGGCGTCGACCACCGGCTCGACTGCGCGGATCTCCGCGATCGCTTCGGCCTCGGCGGTGCTGTTCGAGATCGATTCGAGCTCCGCATATCGCTGGTCGACCAGGTCACCGGTCACCGCGGCAGGGGCACACTGCCACAGCTCGGCCAGGAGCGTACGCGCGCGCTCGAGACGGCCGTCCAACCGCCGCAGCGTCTCGGAACCGGGCGTGACGTGCCACACCGCGTCGACGCCCACCGCTCGCCCGCTGGCGGCAAGGACTCGGGCAGCGGCGGCGCGGGTGCGCACCGCGGTGTCCCGCACGCCGGCCAAATGTTTTCCCAGCGTGAACGTGCGCTCCACCGGACGGGAGTCACGATCGTCGCCGTACCGCGCCCCACGCAGCCGCCGTACCGCGCCGAGCAGGACGTGGTCGAGCTCGGCATCCAAGCGGCGGTGCTCCTCGGCCAGGTCGGCTTGCCGGGCGATCGCGCGCAGATCCAGATACCAGCGCGCCGACATCGACTGCAGGTAATCGCGCAGTGAATCGGAGAACGGATCGGTCCCGTCCCGGCACAGCTGCGCGAGCTCGGCCAGCACGGCCCCGTCGACGCCATCGACGGCCCGTCCGAGGACCGATCGCAGTTGGGTGCGCAGCCACTTCGCGGCATGGTCCGAGTGATCCCACCGCTCGCGATAGCGCTGCGCCAATCGCGCCGATTCGTCGAGCTCAACCTCTCGCCCCACGAACGAAATCAACGCCGAGAGGACCAGTTCCAGGTCGAGTTTCAAGCGCTGGTGTTCCGGCCGGCCCGGCCGCAACTGCCAATAGTGGAACCCACGCATCGCGGCCAGCGACGAGAACACGACGTCGTCCGATTCCGGCAGCCGATACTGCTCGTCGGCCAAGCGAGCGAATCGATGGGCCGAGGTGGCGATGCGATCGAACTCGGCTGCCAGAATGTCGGCGGTCTGCCCCTGTGCCCTGGCCGCGGCGAGCCATGAGCGCAGATCTCGCAACACAGCGCCCAGCGCGTCGATGCGCTCGACCCGACGCTCGACACGGTCGATACCCTCGAGTGTGCTCAGCACCAGAAACCGAGCGTCGAAATCCTCGAACATCACAGCGGATTCGGCCGGCAAGTCCGCGCGGTGGCGCAGATCCTCCGCCATCGAGCGCATGCGGTCGTGCTCGCTCGCGAACGGCTCCGGCTCGTACGGCACTGATCGGATCAACTGATCTCGCCGGGCGATCAAGGCATGTCGCCACTGCGCCCTTGCTGCGGAATCCGGGCGCAGCAGCTCGCTGAATTCCCTGTCCGACAACTGATATCGGCGGAATGGAGCGGACTGCCGCAGCCACTGGGTCAGATCATCGGCGTCGAAACGGGCCTGCTGCCGTGCTTGTGTCACATGCCGCCCGGGGTCGGCGTGGCCTCGATCCACGTAGCGGTGCACGATGCCATGCAGGCGGTCGTCGAAGGCCGTGTGCTCGTCGCGCAGCCGCTGTAGCAGGTCGGGTGCCGGGTCGGCGGTGGTGGGCTCGGCAGCGAATTCAGACCGGGTGGTATGGATCAGTCGCGCGCGCAGGTCGAGGTCCGCGAGTTCTCTCTCGAACATCTCGAGCAGGTCGCCACGGTATTCGTAGGCCGCGGCCGCGTCGATGACCGCGTCGAGCTCACGCAGCCACGCCGTCGCGTTGGCCACCTCGGCATCCGATCGATCCGTTCGGCGCAACAAGGACGCCAGGACATTCCGGACGTCGTCGCGCAGCATCCGAGTGTCCCGCAGCTGCCCTGGTCCCTGATAGCCGGCTTCGTCATCCATGCTTCGGCATTCGACGATGCGCGCGGTGAGCTCGGCCGCCGCCCGCTGGTGCTGCGCCGCCGCCTCGGCCAGCGCCGCGGCGACGGCATCGATGTGCTCGATCCGGTCGCGCGAACGAGCCAGCGAGACACCGTGCACCTCGTGGGTCAGATCGATATCGGACAGCGTGTCCCGCGCAAGCACCGCCTGCCGCTCGAGCTCGGCCGCCGCGTCGGCGCGCAACCACCGCACATGGTCACCCAGGTCGCCCTCGGGGTGCCTCGCGTCGCCGACGCCTGCGACCGCGCGCCGCGGAGACGAGCCCGTCTGGTCGCTGATTCCGGTCGACTCCTCGGGGACCGAATACACGGCGCCGTCGGCGCCGTAGACGACGGCGAACAGCAAGTCGCCGGAGGGGAAGAACTTTCCTGGCTCGAACACTTGCTTCGCGCCACCCTCGACCAGTGGGTCACGCCACTTGATCACGCCAGGTTGCGCCCGATCGTGGAACACCAGTCGCGCATGGCCGGTGCCCGAGATACGGCGGGCGCGCCTGCTCTCGATCACCACATAGGCGGCGGCGCCGGGCCCCAGGTTGTCGAGTAGGTCCACGATCTTCAGCCAAGTGCGGAACTGGACCCAGCGCTTGCCGCCCAAAGCCTTCAGCAGCTGCGTACCGTCCGTCCCCCCGAGCCCGGGATCGGGCGTCGGTGCGGCGCCGGCCAGGTTCTCGGCGATGTTCGGGTTCTCCTGCGACAGGTACCCGAAGGTGTGCACCGCACAATCGATCGGTTTCGAGCCGGGCAGCACATCCGGTGGGCGAATCTCGCCCGCGCCGTCCGGGGTTCCGGAAAGTCCGGTTCCGGCGATCGGCGCCAGTGGCCGCCGTCGGCCGGGACCCGGTGTGATTCGCGCGGTCACCGGCCGGGCGTCCGAGGGGCTCGGCCGCCGATGCACCACAGTCGGCCGTCCGCGTCCACCGGCGGCAGCCGGACGGTGCCCCGGACGGTCCGGCCGCACCACCCGCCCAGGCGAATCCACTGTTCCAGGGGCGGACACCGCGCGCGGTGGCATCGACGACGCCACCGGCGGGCTCGACCACACCGGACGGGTCGGGATGCCCAGCACCTGCATGCGCCTGTGCAGCTCGGCCGGACCGAGCTTGATCACCTGGGCCAGCCAGCGCTGGTCGTCTCCTGATCCGCCCGGGACGGCTGCCCCCACCCGGGACGACAACCAGTGGAAGCGGGCGGCGGTACCGGCCAGCGCGGCCATGAGCAAGCACGCCTCGGCGAGGTCGATCACGCGCTCCGCCGTTCCGGGTGGCTGCGTCGCGGACCGGGCCTCGATCTCGGCCGCGGCCTCGGCACGTACCTCGTCGATCCGCCGCAGGGTCAATTCCTCGGCCGGCATGCCGATCAGCTCAGCCAATCCCGCGGTCCGCGCGGCACGTTCGGCACGCAACCGGGCCAGCTCTGGGGAATCGGACCGCAATGCCCAGTGATCGACCTCGACACCGTGCTCGCGGGCGAGTGTGCGTGCCTGTTCGCCGAGCGTGTGTCCTACCTCGATCCATTCCCCGCGCAGCGGGGAAGCGAACCACCACGACTCCCTGAGTGACTGACGTGGCCTGGCGGAACTCGTCGGCGTGGCCGACGGCGACAGCACGTCATTCGAGCGATCGGCGGAAAGGTCCGGTGCCGGTATCGGTTCCGGTGGCATGGCCGCGACCTCAGCGTCGATCTTCAGGTAACCGTCGAGGACGTCGGCCAATTCGTGCAATGGCGCCGACGGCCCCTGCTCGGCAGCGAGCCGCCGCAGTTCCGCCAGCCGTCGGCCGTCGGGAACAGCCGTGCCGTCCGGTTCCAGTCCGGCCGTGCGCAGCCAATCCAGCACCGGCGCCGCCGTACGGTGTGCTTCGGCGAGGTCGCGCAGCCAACGACCCAACAGCGTCGGAAGGTCCTGCGCCAGCCCCGCCTGCTCCGTCGGGCTGAGCTGGCTCCACCCATCCGACCCCGACGGATTCGACCAGAACTCGAACCGATCGATCACCCGCTCTAGCAGTGCCCGGCCCCACAACCGCAGCTCCTGCGGCGCCACCTGCAGCAACTCGCCCGCCCGCGCCGCCAGCTCGGCATGCGACTGCCGCACGTCGACCGGTCTGTCAGGTTCGTCCGGTTCGTCATGCACCGTCGGCACATCTCGCGGCAGGGTCTTGGCGGCATCGTCCGAGGCTGCGGCCTGTTCCATCAACGGCTCCGGCGGCAAGGCCGCTACCCGGTCATCGAGCGTCAGATAGCGATCCAGAACGTCGACGGTTTCGTGCAACGGCGACGAGGGGCCGTGCGCATCAGCCAGCCGCCGCAGTTCCGCCAGCCGTTGTTCGACCGGGACAGCCGTGCCATCCGGCACCAATTCGGCCGCGCGCAACCAATCCAGCGCGGCCGCCGCCTGGCGATGCACTTCCGCGACTTCGCGCAACTGCCGGCCGAACAACTCGCCGACTTCTGGCCGAAGTCCCTGCTGTGCAGCCGGACTCAGCTGATTCCAGCCGTCACCACCCGACGGGCTCGACCAGGCCGTGAACCGGTCGATCACCTGCTCGAGCAGTTCCCGGCCCCACAACCTCAATTCCTGGGGTGCGACCCCCAACAGCTCGGCCGCGCGCGCCGTCGCCTCGGCGTGCGAGCGGCGCAGATCCGCCGGTTCGCCCGGCACTTCGCCCGTGCTCACCGCGACTCGTGGCACGGTGTTCGCGGCGTCGTCCGATGCCACGGCGGGCACCGGCACCGGCTCCAGCGGAGTGGTCGCCGACTTTGAGCCCACCAGTGGCGCAGACGGATCGGTGGACTCATCGTCATCTATGGCAGCCATGCCGGCACCGAGTATCACGGCACTCGATGGAGTCGTCGACTCCTTCGCGGGCGGCGTGGGGGTCTGCGACGCGGTGTGACCGTCGCCATGAGCCGATGCCGACTCAGTACTGCTCGTCCGGCCCGCGGCATCGCCGTGGCCGGTGCTGGATTCGGATGCCGCGGAACTCGCCGGCGCGGGGTCGACCGAATTCGCCGCCGCGCTCGAGCCCGATGGTTTCGCCGAGGGCGCCACATCGGTCCGGGCGGTCGACGTGTCCCGGGAATCAGTCTGCGCGGCAGCAGTTTCCGCCAACTCCCGCTGCCGAGCGTCGCGCACCTGCTCCACCGCTGCCGCCCACGCGGGATCCACCTCGCTCGTCCGCACATCGGCGCGATGACGTCCGAGTGCCGCCGAACTCGACGAGCTCGCCGGTCGGGTACCTGATAGCTCCGGAGCCGAATACGGGCCGGTCCCGTCGCTGCCGGAACTGTCCCTGGCCGTGGCGGGCGCCACACCGGACGGTGGTGTGCCCGCCACGGACATCGGTATCGGACCCGCCGGAACCGTTGGCGCCAAACCACTTCGGGCCAACACCGCAGCGGCCTCCGGCGTCAGTGCACCCACCGCCATCCGGCTCGCAACCCGCGTCTCGACCGCTTCCAGATCCCGCAGCTCACGCACCGGCTTCAGCGCGGGATCCAGGACGACCTCGCCCCGCACCGCCACCGGATCCGCGGGAACGGACTCCAGGCGCAACATCAACGCCGGCGTGTCGAGCAGCCGGTCGCGGGTGGCGTGCACCTCCATCCACCGCTGCATCGGTGCGGCGTTCTCGCCCACCCACTCTTGCAATCTGTTGAGCAGTTCCGCCGGCAGTGTCTGTGCCGGATTCACCGGGCCACCCCCGTTCGCGGCATCGGCCGCCATGCCCCGGCGCACCGTATCGCCGATCAATTCACCCGCGGACGCGCGCGCCTGCTCCCCCCATTCCGGCAACCGCTCCGCCCGCTCCACCTGGAACTCGACCGCCGCACGCAGGCGAGTCGGGCTCATTCGATAGAACTCGGTATCCGACAACCCGAGCCAGCGCGCCAACGCCGAGCCCGCTCGCGTCGACTCCTGTCCCAGCACCGCGAAATCCGCGGCCCGCACCATCGACACCGCCTCCGCCGACGCGGCGGCGCCGAGCTGCTGGATCTGCTCCGGCACCGGCACAACCGGATCGGCGCCGAGCGATTCGTCCGCTCCGGCCCGCGCCGCAGTCTCGTCGCGGCTCGGCGCTGCGCCGACCGCGGTTTCCCGACCGGCCCCCGCACCTCCCGGACCGGTCGGGTTCAGGCCTGCGGCGCCGGCCCCGGCGGGCGCGGTGCCCGTTACCTCTGCCCTGGGGTCGGGCGCACGGTATCGGGGATGAGCCGAATCCCATGTTCCGTCAGCAGCGCGCGGATCGACGGCAGCGACCCTGGCATCGGCGGCCCGGTACCGCTCCACCCCGTCCAACAGGCGTCCGACTTCGGGGACGCGTTCGGCCACACCTGCGGCCCGCACCGCCGGCCATTGTCCGTTCGTGCGACCCGTCGGCTGCCCGGCCGGCTCGAACTGTTGCGCCCACTGCAGCACCGACGCCAACGCGCGCGCCTCCGCCACGCCGGCTCGCACCTTGACGGCCATGCGTTGGCCGAGGCTCGACAGCTCGCGCTCCCGTACGCCGGGCTCTGCCCGAAACGAGCTCTGCTCAGCCAGCTTCGCCTGCCAGGCGTTGTTCTCGTCGAGGGCCCGGGCCACCGGTTCATGCCCCCACCAGCGCAGCTCCTGCGGCGATATCCCCAGCAGCGTAGCGAGTTCGGCGCGCGCATCGTCGCGCTCCGCCACGAGTCGATCCACCTCGGCGGGATCCCGTTGCGGTACCATGCTATCGGCCGCCGCGAGGTCAGCGACGGACTCCGTGTCGTGCCGAGTCCCCGGCAGGTCCGGACCCGCGGGTGAGTCCACCGACCCGGACGCGGCGATCTCAGTATCGGGAGCCGTCGGGGCTACGCTCGAACTGGATTGTCCCGCAGGGGTTTCCCTCGGCGACGGAGATGGGAGCTCGGCACCGGGAACGGTCGGCGTCTCGGACGCGCGCCCACCGATGCTCTCGGAGATATTCGCCGGCGCCGCCACCGCACCGGCGGCCGCGGCTTCGGTCTCGGCGAACTCGCGATCGCGCAGCGCGTTGATTCGCTCATACAACGTCGCATTCGGATCGCCGACCGGTTCCGTCGACGCCGTGGCGCTTTCCCGGTCCGCCACAGCACTGCCGTCCGCTGCTGGGCGCGAGGTGTCCTTGTCACCGTGACCGGCGATTACCGATTCGGCGGGATCCGGAGGACGTCCGACAGCTATCCCGGACTCATCGGCCGCCGAGCTGCGCACCGGTTCGGCGTCCGCCGGACGGAGTTCGCGCGTTCCGAGCGCGTCCGGCCGCGCGCCGAGATCCGCGAGTGGTCCGGCTCTTTCGTGGCTCGCCAGCGAAGGCGGCGGTTCGGAGCGCGCCCGCGCGTGCAGGCCGGCACCGGCCATCCCGAGCGCCACGCCACTGACCAGAGCCGACGCCGACAGCCGGAACTCACCGGTCAGCGCCGCGGCGGTCGACGCGCCACCAATGACTCCGAAGACCCCGGATACCACCCCGACAACGGCGCGCCCCAACAGCACTGGAGCGTTGGCACGGGAGACGACCGCGTGCGCGGCGTACCCGCTCAGCACTCCACCCAGCGCGGAACCGCCGCCCGTCGCGGTGGCGAGGAGAACCGAATTCCAGTCGACGCTGTCGCGATGACCGTCCAGGGTCCCCGCAATCTGCCCGGCTTGTACCCCGAGATCGACACCACCGGCGACTATCGCGAACCCACCCACCTGAGCGAGCAGCGGCCCCGCTCGTTCGACCGCCGCGGCCGCGCCCGCGCCCAGTCGACTGGCGACAAACGCCCGAAACGCCGCCAGATGCTTCGCCCGTGCGGCTGTCAGGATGTGCAACCCCCGGATCGGGTGCACACCACCGGCCAGCAGAAGCTGATACAACGTCAACGCGCCGAAGGCGTACATCACGTACACCTCTTTGTCGCTGTCGGCGGCACTGCGATCGGTATGGCGGCTCATGCTGTGACAGAACTTCGCCGAATCCTCGGCGACCTCACACATGGGGACAGCGCTGGCGGCGATACGGTCCCCCAACTCACCACGCACCGCATCCGGCAATGCCGCGACCACATCGCGCAACCGCCGCGCGAGATCGTCGTACTCTGTTCCCGCCTGCGCCCACGCCGCGCTCGACCGCCGGCCCGACTCCCCACGCATCTGGGGGACCTCGTTGCCGAAGACGATGTCGGTCAACCAATTCGGCAGATCGTCCAGAAATTGCTGCGGCGGCGTCATCGTCACGGCAGCCATCCCTGGTCGGCGGAGCACGATCGAAACCGCAGGATAGACCGCACCGAGGTCTGGCGGCGCCCACACATCCCCACCACTGGAAATGCTGACCCTGGCGCCGTGGCCAGCTCAGACCGACGCCCCCTGCCGCCGCAGATACCGCTGTTCGAAGCCGGCCGCGTAGGCCGCGGGCGGCGTCGACGACGAGGAATGTTCCACCACGCCGTCATCCGCGACATAGAAGATCGCGCGCCCGATCGCGATCTCCCCGCGCGGCACGGGCACGTATACCATCCAGCCCGCGTTGATGCGATCGGCGCGCAACTGTGCGAGTGGGTAACCCGTCGTATCCAGCTGCCGATCGGTGATATAACTGCGGACGCGGGCAATCGCGTCCGCCGCCGAGATCTCTTGCCGTGCCGACCGAGTGAGCGATCCGGCGATCGAGAACTGATACAGCGCCGCATCTATGTCGAAACGGTCCGCCTCGCCGAAGACATCTACCACCAGTTCGCGCGTCACGACACCGTCCTGCGCCGCGGACACCAACGCCTCCGCCGCCGTGCGCACCGGTGCGGGCGGCCGATCCGGCAGCAGACTCGCCACGATGTCGATCACCGTCTCGGTAGTCCACACCCCGGGAATCGCCGAACCCGAACCCGCCGCCGGCGGGGACTCACCTCGATACCACTGCCCGGTATCCCACCAGTAGCAGAACGAGAGCAACCCGGTCGCCGCGCGCGGGTTCAGCACCGGATCGGCCACCCAATCCGGCGCCCCAGCATAGTAATTCGGCATCTCGGCAGCATCGTTGTACACCGCGTTCAAGGCGGGAGAATGCCACACACCGCCCGACAACACGGCTCGGTCGCCCGGCAGCACGAACACCGTCGACCCGGCCCGCCTGGAGCTCTCGAACCAGCCCAGCGACGGCAGGATTCGCGGTCCGCGCTCGGATCCGACCGCCACGAACGCGGCCGACAACACCGCCCACCGCGCCCACAGCACCGGCAGCTCCGGCAGTTCGTTGGTCATCGGCGTCGGCCGCGTCCCGGCCGTGTGATCGGCACGAACCTCCGCCACGGCGCGGCGTGGACTGCGCGTCTGCCGATCGCCGTGGCCGAGGTAGGCCGCCAGCCAAATCGGCAGCCGGGCCCTCGGGTACCTCACCAGATCGGCGCGATACGCCTCAGGCGCGAACATTTCACCGTCCGGGAACGGCTCGTCACCGTAATCGAGGTCGAATTCCACCTCGCCGTCGGCGGTCGCCGACAGCAGCAACCGCCACCACGGCCCGCGATCCAGCCCCGCCGACAACTCCCGATGTCGGCGCACCAGCGCCGATACCGACTCCGGCAGCTCCACTCGCACCGTTCGGTCGTCGACCACGCAGGCGGCGTTGGCCACGGCCTCGTCGACGGTCAGCGCGAAGACCGCATCCCACGACCGCCAATCCGGCGCGGCCACGGCGGAGATCTCCGCTCCGATCCGGCGGGCCAGCCGCAGCAGCCGCGTGTCGAGCGGCTCCTCGAAATCCTGGTACGGCAGTTTGTTTCCCGGCGCATCCGATCCCGCTGGATCGTCGGCTCTCGAATCCCGCATCGGATACCTTTCGCTGTTGATTCCATGGATTCATCACAGCGGGCCGCGTTGCCCATGCGCCGTATCCTGCGTCGCCGACCCGCGTGCGGTGTCGACGAGCAGTCGGCACAACGTCTTCGCCGGTTCGGCGGCCCGGTCCTCGTTGAGCATGACGTCGGTGAGCGCGTCCGCCAGTGCCGCGGCGGGATCGAAGCGCCCCTTGTCGAAACTGCCGCCGCTCAATTGATCCCGCCATCGCCGGTAGCTACGCACCACGGGGGCCAGACCAGCGCGGCTGTGCTCGCCGCGGTCTCGGAGATATTCTGCGATCAGCGCCCGCTGCGCACCGGCACGCGCTTGTCGCCCGCCCGCGCGGTCGAAGGCGCGCCCGAACGCGCGGACCGTCGTCGCATAGACCGGCCGCGTGTCCGCTTGTGCGACAGTCGATCCCGGTCGGTGAATCGCGCGAATCGCCGCGGCGAGCCGCGCCGGATCATCGAGCAGGGTGATATTGAGGGTCACCGACCAGGCGCTCACCGGCTCCCGCGTGCCCACTGCCGATTGCTGCTCGATCCGCACGATCTCGCGCGGCGCGAGCGCACCGATGCCGACGGAACGCACGTCGAGCACCGGAAATCTGGTCAGGACCGCATCGGTCGCCGCCACGAATTCCCGGACGGCGGCCTCGTCGGTCACGGGCAGGTCGAACCCGGCCACCTCGACGCCGTGCCGCTCGGCCAGTTCCCGGGCGAGCCGCTCCAGGGCGCTGTCGGTGTTCCCCTGGTTTCGCGGCCGCCGGGGGGGATCGCTGTCGGCGTGCTGCCTGCCGGGTGGGCGCTGTGGCGCGGAAACTCTGTCCGCGAACGGCTTACCCGCGGCGCGGTCGGGTGTGGGACGTCCACCGAGCGGACCGGCTGAGGCCGTACCGTCCGACCACGGCGTCCGCGTCGGAGGCTGGACGACCGGCGCGCTGACGGCAGCCGGGCGCGGGGTGCCGCGCGCAGGGGCTGCCGTGGTATTCGGTACGGCACGAGCAGGTTCCGCCGCCGTCCGACGGTCGCCGGCGGTGTCGAACTGCCGAGCACCGGGCGGGGCAGCGCCGGGCGCCCGGCTAGGGTCGGCGAGGCGGCTGCCGGGCTGCTCGACGGTGCGGTCGCCGCTGTTCGCGGCAGCCGCGACCGGAGATCCCGGCGTGCCGACATGACCCGGGCCCGGACTTTCGCCGACCGGACTCGGGGTGCGTGCCGTGCTCGCATCGGCAAAGGGAGCGCTGCTGGGTGGCACGGACACCGGCTGCGCGTCGACCGACTCCGGCGTCACCGCCCGCGACACGATGCTGGGGATCGGCTCGGGCGAGCGGCGGATCTCGATGGGGTCCGGTGCACGTCCTGGTTCGGCGGACGAACCGCTGCCGGTCCCGACGCCGGGCGGGACTGTCGGCTGGAGTGCCTGTGCTACCTGCCGTCCCGCCTGCTCATCCGCGGTGTGGAAGGCTTCCGCGGCACGCCCCACGTCGCTGCCGAAGCGACACACGTTGTCGGCGAAGTTCCGCAGCGCGATCAGTGCATCCCGCGCATCCGGTTCGTAGGTCTCCGCGAACGCCTTGCCTGCCTCGTCCTCACCCCACCACCGGCCTTCCTCGGCGAGGGCGGCACGCAGCCGTTCCACCACCTGCCTGGCCTCGGCGCCGATTTCTCGCAGCGCTGCCCCGCGCGCCCGCAGGTCCTCCGGATCGACCTCCAGTGATTCACTCACCAGTGCCTCCGGCCCCCCGGCCGACGACCGAGCACCGTCCGGTGGCCGCCGCGAACGAGCACGGTCGACCTGTCGACCATCGCCTCTCCCTTCGGTCCCGCCGAGACAACCAGTTTCTCCGACAGCGGAACTCGACCGGCCGAGACCGTTCTCACCAGCAGGAAGCGCGCTCGACGCCCACAGATCCGGTGAACACCACCTCGTGCGGTCGAACGCGCCCGCCGATTCCACCGCGACCGGCCCGGGGTTCTCACCGCCCACGCCCCGGAGCTACCCGACGCCGGCCAGTTCCACGCGGCGCTGTCCGCCGGCCGGGAATGGACCGGACATCGGTACTCCCGCGACCCGATCGAAGCCTGGGAACGCTCCAGCACACCGGCCTGATACCGGTGAGGCGCTCACGCTCGCACGCGGGTGAATGGTTCGTCTTCGCGGAAACGAACCGGTCGAACCCCGGCGGGCTGTCCACCGCTGTCGCACCGGCGCCGGCCGGTCGGAAGGGCGGCTTCGGTACAACCCGAGGTTGCCGAAGCAACAGCCACGAGAGATCCCTGACGACCAGTGGCGTGACATGTTCGGCGCCCTCCGGTCGAACCGGGACAGGGCGCTGTCGACCCTGGATCGACCAGTCGACCCGCGAAAATTCGGACACCGAACACCGGTTCATTCCCACACACGCCGTACTAGGATCAGTTGATATGCCATCGACACGCCGAGAGCGGGGCATGGAAAAGCCGGTGTACGCCGACGAGTTCGTCGGCCGTGATCCTGAACTCCAGAAACTACATGCGTTGCTGCGCGGCGAAGCGCGGTTGGTGACATTGGTCGGTCCTGGCGGGATCGGGAAGACGCGACTCGCTACCGAGGCCCTCCGCCGATTTCGCCGGCCAAGGTCGGCTCCGGTGTATTGGGTACGGTTGGCGCGCCTAGCAAGAGACTCGAACGCGGTGGCCGTCGAGGACGAGATCGCACGTTCTGTGGTTGAGGCCGACTTCCCCGACAGCACGACTTGGGATGCGCTGGTCGATACGCTGAGTAGGACTGATGCGCTGGGCCGCAACCAGCAAACCGTGCTGGTGATGGACAACTGCGAACATGTTCGCGGCGGCTCTGGCCGCCTTATTGCGGAGTTGTTGGCGGAGGTCCCGGGATTGACAATCCTCGCGACAAGCCGCGAACCGGTGGGGTGGGTCGACGAGCATGTCGTTGTAGTTCCCCCACTGACACAGCAACAAGCTGTGACCCTGTTCTGTCAGCGAGCGCAACTCGCCGGTCACACCCTCGTTGGTCCTGACGACGTGGCAGTGGCAGCGCAAATCTGTCGGCATATGGACAATCAACCGCTGTTTATCCGATTAGCTGCGGCGCGCGTGCAACTCCGGCCGTTGGCGATGATCCTTTCCGACCTCACTGGCGAGGAAACCGACAGACGGATGGGATGGCCTCCTCGACCCCTGAGGGGAGTCGAACCGCGTCACCGCAGGATCGTTGATGCCATCGCCTGGTCCTACGACCTATGCGAGGAGAAGGAACAGTTACTTCTCGACCGATTGTCCGTCTTCGCCGCTGGATATGACACGAATCCCGAAGACGATAACAGTACGGCCCTCGACGTCGGCGCGGACTTGGACGCGGTCGAAACGGTCTGCTCTGACGACCCCAGCCGGGGCGGCGATGAGCAATCCGCTGATCACCATGGCGTGGTGGTTCGACTAGCCGCGGACGAGATCGAAGGCCTGCTCGAACGCCTCGCCGATCAATCGCTGGTCACGTTGCATGTATCGCCGAATACAGTGCGCTATTCTCTACTAGAAAGCGTTCGAATATTTGCCCAGCAAAAACTACAGAAACGCAGCACCGATGAAGTCGACGAACCGGCCCGCCTGGTGCGCCGACACCGACAGTACTATCGCGATAAGGCTGTTTATTTGCAGCGCGATTGGTTCAGCCCGGCTGAGCAAAACTGGGCTCGCGCGGCGTGGGACAATATTGTTACCGCAATCGAGGGAAGTCTGACCGCAGGCGAACCTGAAGTCGGATTAGAAATTTGCGCGAGTCTGATTGCTTTACCACCCTTTAAAGGATCACCGCGAGAGATTCGCCGCTGGGCCGAGCGCACCCTCGAAGCCGCCCGCATGTCGACTCCGCAGCGGATCGAAGTCCAAGTGGCCGCGCTGTCCTTGATCGGGTGGCTGGCGATGGTCCAAGGAAGAAACGAAGATGTAGAGCGCATACTCGACGACTGCATCGATACATGCATCGACGATGCGATGATCAGGCAGAACTGGCGACAAGACCCGCACGCTGATGTTGGTCTCCCGGCACCGATTGAATTTTTGTGGGGATCCAAGCTGACGTTCCTGGACCGCGACGCGCGCGCAATCGAAGTGCTGGCACGAGCCTGCAAAAAATTTCAAGCTCTCGGAGATTCCGGCCGAGCCGCTCGAAGCGAATTGTATAAGGCATGGGCCGCGTGCTTTCTTGGGTCCAGAGAGGAAGCCATCGAGATAGCGATGCGGCACCTCGATCACGCCAGGGCGTCCGGAGCAGGGTGGGCAAAAGCTTGGGCCGAGTTGGCGTGGGCGACGACGTTGACCAAACACGGTGATCCCATTCAGGCCCTAGCAGTTGAGCGAGCAACACTAGAGAATCAGGTAGCTGCGCGTGATGGGTGGGGTGCAGCCTTCACAGTGTACGTGCGTACCTGGTCGCTAGCGCAGATTATCACTGACATGCTCGCTGCGGGTAACAACGACAGCACCCGACTCAAGTCGATGGCAACTGAAATTGCCCAACTCGCTGGAGGGGCTGTAGCGTTACGCGGAGGCCGCGGTTTCGACCTCAACGATCTGCCTCTGATAGCGAATGAAAACAACACCGCGATCGAAGTCGCCCGCGGGGTATTGGGGCCTGAGGCTTTCCACGCAGCCTACCGGCAGGGTTCACTGTTGATTCCGGAGGCGGATGAAGTACAGCGTCTCGCATTGGGCACGTTTGCAATCCATAAGATGCCGATGGAACATCCCGCGCGGCAAAATACTGCCTCGCGCTGGGGTCGGTTGTCCGACGCCGAAATGGAAGTCTCTGTCTTCGCGGCGGCGGGGTGGAAGAACGTTGAGATCGCCGCCCGGCGGGGTACGTCATCCAAGACGGTCGACGCACAAGTGGCGATGGTTCTCCGCAAACTTGAGATCGGTTCTCGTCAAGATATCATCAAGCTCGCACCCAAAGATCTGCTCGACAAAATCCGAACTGCAGCAGCAAAACGGCCGTCGCGCACACATGAAAGACGGCGGCACCAGGACTGACGGGCAGCGGCCTCCCGCCGGATCAGGCTCGCAGCAACGGCGCTGCGGCAACGTCCGGCAAACCCCTGGCCGAATATTCTAGCCGGATTTAGGGATTGACGTATGTCGAACCCGATCCGGAGCGTGCGGCCGAATATCTACGGATCGCCGCTCTACTCCTTCCTGGCGACGGCACACAGGATGTGATCACCGGATATGCGCGATTGCACGGACTGACCACCTACCCGACGCCCGAGGGTGTCGAACCCGTCCTGCCCGGCAGCTACCGGATCATCGCGCGAATCCTCGAGCACCGCAACATCTTCGATGCCAGAATGGTCGACACGGAAGAGGTGCCGTGCACCCCCGCTCCTACTGCGCCGCAACCGCGCGGCACGTGCGTGGCCCCGTTCGTGCCAGACGATCTGCTCGCCGAGCTCGCTCCTGCAGCGGCGATCACCATGGGCCTCGAAGGCGGACCGACCGATTTCGCGGAGGGGCTGCGCGAAGTAGAGCGTCCGCAGTCGACGTGGGACCCTGTTCGCGGTCACTTCGGCTTCGTGGAGTTACCCGAACTTCCGGTGGCCGCAGTGGAAATCGGCCGGTACTTCCGCGAAACCAAGAATTGGGTATGGCCGATAGCGTCTGGGAGGGCGGTCCGGGCCGTCCGAGCAGGCCGCGCAGCTGTCGTCGAAACCCCACCGCTCAGCGCTACCTCTCGAGGAACTCCAGGACGTCCTCGACAAACCGCCGGTCGGCGATCGCGCTGTTGTGGTTCCGCCCGGCATAGACCAACAGCTCGGCGTCTTTGAGCCCTTCGGCGGTGTCACGGAACATGGCGACGGGATAGGCGAGGTCCTTGTCGCCGCCGATCACCACGGTGGGCGTGGCGATGTCGGCGAGCTGGTCACGCAAATCGAACGAGTCCTCCGCTTCGATGACCCGAATCGCCTCGGTGTAGTCACCGTTGGAAGGACGCATCATCGGGTCGATCATCCAGAGAAATCCGGCCATCAGCCTTCTGCCGAGAGGTGACGTCGACGCGATCGACGCCCACGCCACCGCGGGCCGCTTCCCTGCGGCGGCGCGCTCGGCGAACAGCCGCATGGCATTGCGACCCTCCGTGCTCAGTGAATACGCGGCGCTCGCGAGGACAAGCCGTCGGACGGCTGCGGGGTGGTCGTGCGCGAGTTGCAAGGCGACCGATCCGCCAGTGGAATAGCCGACCACGTCCACCGCACTGTCGAATTCGCCGGTGAGTCCCTCAGCGAGGTCGGTTGCGATGTCGGCCATCGTCAAGCCCGCGGGCACTCCGGGACGGCGATTGAAGACATAGACCGTGCGATGCGCGGCCAGCGGCAGGAACGGCTTGATCATGAACTTGCGCGACCCGCCATCCAGGTTGCCGTTCTCCGGAGTCGATCCAGGCAAGGCAATCAGTGGGGCGCCGTCGCCGAACTTGAGGTAGGGGTGGCCGTTGGGGCACTTCCCTTCGCGGATTTCCAGTTTGGCGGTCATTGGCACTCCTCCGGAACAACGTAATTCGATTGGGGCGACGTTATCGGATATCGGCCATCCGAACCAGCCGGTCACTCCAGAACGGCAGTTTGGTGCGTGGGGTGCACTCGAGTGCCGTTCGAGGGTCGGGATTGTGGCGCTGTTAATTCGGCGCCACACACCGGCAACTCCTCGAGCTCCCGAACCAAGTATTGGCCGCCCGCCAGTTGTACAAGTCCGCCGCAGAACCCCAGCTCGGCCGTGACGAGCTGACCGGTCGCACCCGCCCGTGGACGACTCACGACACACCCGCGCTGTGTCATCGCCACAAATCCCGGCACCGCGATTGTCGGATCAGCGCAACCGATCGCCTCGCCATCATGGACTGGAGCAGAAGTCACAGGTAGGGCGCCGAAATGGTGAGCATCGATCGGTCCGGCAAGCGACCGTAGCCATCCATGTCGCCGAAGATGTTATCGGCCTGGCAAGTGCGAATCCTGGGTTGATTCGGCACGAGCCCGCGATGCTTGTGGGTGCAAGCGATCCAGAACTCGGCCCGACACCAGGGCCTGCGCGTCGTCAGGGGCGGCACCGCCGCCGTGGCCCGGCCCTGACGACACTCGCCCACCCAACCAGGAACGGACACATGACCAGCACCGGAAGCGTCTGGATGACAGCACAAGCCAGTAGCCGACTGCGTATCGAGTCGCATGAACTGTTCACGCGACGCCCCGCGAGGGATGCTGCTCCACACACGGCCTCCCTACAGACTGACAAACCCAGCACTCGGAGAACGAGGGCGGCTCGCCGACGAATCCGAATGGCGCATCGCCATTGCCCCGACCTGCACAGTGCTCAGCATCCGCACCGCGACAATCGCGACCACACCGGCCACTCCCGCGCACTGACACCGAGCCGGCCCGCCACAGCAGGTGACTGCGCCCTCGACCTGCACGACCGCGTGGACCGGCAGAAACAAGCCCCATCGCGCTGATCGCCGATGGGTGGAGGCGTGGAGCCCGCAGCGAATCTCCAAGCGTCTGAAGATCGACTACCCCGACGACCTGTCGATGCGGATCAGCCATGAAGCGATCTACCAGGCGTTGTATATCGAAGGGCGTGGAGCGCTCGAGCGTGAGTTGATCTTGTGCCTGCGCACCCGGCGGTCGCTGCGGATGCCCCGAGCACGATCGAAGCGTGCGGCCTGGGCGCACGTCACCGCGCGGACGCCGCTGCGTGAACGACCGCCGGAGGCCGAGGACCGGCGGTGCCCGGCCACTGGGAAGGCGATCTCATCATCGGGACGGACCGTTCTGCGATCGGCACTGTCGTCGAGCGGTCGACGCGGTTCGCATTGCTCATCCACTTGCCACGCGAGCCGGGATGGAGGGCGGCCGCTCCGGTGAAGAACGGCCCCGCGTTGAGCGGATACGGAGCCGAATCGATGAACAACGCCCTGGCCGCGGCGTTGGGACCGATGCCCCGCCGCTGTTGAGATCACTGACCTGGGACCGAGGTAAGGAGATGTCGGGCCACGCCGTATTCACCGACGAGACAGGAATTCCGGTGTTCTTCGCCGATCCTCACAGCCCCGGCAGCGAGGCACTAACGAGAACACACCCGACCATGCCGGGCCGAAGGTCCGGCGAAAAATCGAGGCTAGGTATTGACAGCTCGGTAGCGGTCGAGATTAAGATACAGACCACTCGGTATCGAGTTTGGTTCATCAAGCAGGACAAGATGTGATGGCGCACAGAACATTTCGACCGTCCGCGATGGCCCCGGGTGCTCGATGAGAACAGTCATCCCGCGTGGGTTGGACCGCATCGCCACACCAGTCAGTCCGTTCGGTGATCAGGCAGATGGTCATGCGGTCCGGTGGGCGAAGGAAAATCAGCTGATCCAGTCCGGCAGCGCGGAGCAGCGGCTGGCGAGAACCAGGCCCGGGACGCTCGCTGCCTATTGCTACCCGATCGCTGATCCGGCCGATCTCTGCCTGCTGCCGGATTGGGTGACTTGGCTGTTCATCCTGGACGATGTGAACGACGGAGGTACCTACGGGCAACGGCCTGAATTGCCGGAGCGTACGCTGACCGGCATTTTCTTCGACGAGCGCGATCAGCGAAGGGGTCGACGAGGACGCTGTCGTTTTTCCCGGGAAGGCGCCCCTTGGTTCTGGGAAATCGTCACCGAATGGGACCATCCGGAAGACGACCGGACATTCCACGGTTGGCTCGACAGTGCACGCGCCGACATCAGACCACACCTGCGCAGCAACGCCTATGTAAATCCCTCCACCGACGATGGGCCGGCGTGGCGCCGCGGAGTATGGGGAACCCCGACAAATACGAGCGCCTCGTGCGCGCCAAAACCGAATGGGATTCGGATAACATGTTCCGCTACAACAAGAACATTCGGCCCGATGATCTGCGCGCAGCGCCGCGAGTCGACGAATGACCGACAGTGCACACACAGAACGCGCTGTCGAGCTCCGAGCCGGTGACCTCCTCACACGGGCCCGCGAAATCTGCGAGCCGATGCTCCAGGAGTCGGTCGAATCGCTACCGAATCCAGTGCGTCGCATGGCGGGCTACCATCTGGGCTGGTGGGATACCGCTGGAGTACCCACGCAGGCTGGATCCGGGAAATATTTGCGACCCGCCTTGGTGATCGCCGCGGCCAGGGCTTGTGGAGGAAGTGAGGCCGCCGCGCTATCCGCCGCGGTCGGGGTCGAGCTGGTGCACAATTTCAGTCTCGTACACGACGACATCATGGACGGGGACCGAACACGACGAGGATACCCAGCAGTGTGGAGTGTGTGGGGAACGTCCGACGCCATTCTCCTCGGCGACACCCTGCATGCCCTGGCCTATCAGGTTCTGGTCGCGGGTCTGCCCGCACCGGTGGCTGTCGAAGCTTCGCGACGGCTCGCTGTCGCGGTCGCCGAAATGTGCCGGGGCCAGTCCGACGACTGTGCGTTCGAGACGCGACCACGTGTGGAACTCGATGAGTACATTCAGATGGCGATGGACAAGACAGGTGCGCTGATGGGTTGCGCCTGCGCGCTCGGCGCACTGAGTGCGCGAGCAGACCCGGAGACGGTGTCGCTGATGGACTGTTTCGGTCGCAAACTCGGCCTGGCGTTCCAGTTCACTGACGACATCATCGGAATCTGGGGAGACCCGATCATCACCGGAAAGCGAGCGGGCAATGATCTGGCCGGACGCAAACGGTCGCTGCCTGTTGTGACGGCCCTGTTGTCGAATAGCGAGGCCGCGCGCGAGCTAGCGGAACTGTATGAGTCCGACACCGCTCTCGGCCAGGAAATGGTCGCCCGGGCCATGGCACTGGTCGACGCCGCCGGGGGACGACGATCGGCTCAGCGACATGCCGACCGCCAGGTGCAGGCCGCTGTCGACACCTTGCCCGCCGGACTTGCGACGGCCGACCTTATGGCCTTGGCGAATGTGATTGCTCGCCGAGACGGGTTGATTAGCGCCCGGAATCGACGCCGCCCGATGCATGAACCAACATTTCCGGCTTCTCCACGCGAGCAATGACCAGAAATGTGGATGACGGGAAGGACGCAGCTTCCTCGATAATCTGTCAGTCCGATGTCTAGATCATGCCGGCGCGCCGACGCCGGTCGGAAGGTACGTCCGTTGGCTTTCCGTGAATCCTGACCGGGTTTCCGGTGAATTTCGGCGTGGTTGAACCGGCCGCAGAGATGTCCGTCGCGGCACAACATTCAACACGCCACGACTGTACTTCTGCCGACGGCGCGGCATCCGAATCCTCAATACGAGCGTTGGTCGATACATGGTTCCCGGCGATTGGCGCGCAAACTCCCCATCTCTGGGGAGACCTTGCATTATACCCGTAACTACACTGTTGCTAGGTGAGCGGCCTCCACCGGATGACCTGGGGCCGAGCGGGATGTCCCGTATTCCAGTCGGCCCGAGCAGCAGGAGCGGCCACAATGACAGCCCTCGAGAATGACACGCAGGTAATGGACGTCGTGCGTAGCGACTCGGAATTGCTGGAAGCAGATTTGCGGGTTTTCCTGGCCGAACTGACGGTCTCGGCGGCGCAGGTAGCCGGCTCGGCCAATGGACCGCAGGAGTTGGACACCGCTGTGCGCCGAGCGTTTCACAACCCGGTCACCGACGCGCTCGGCTCGAAAGTGGGGCAGGAGGCGCTGCGGGCGGCGGGCGGTCCCGGCTTCCGTCCATCGATCGTGTATTGGGTCTTTCGCAACTACCGTGGCTTCGCCAAGACCGGGGAGGCAGGTGCCGACCTGCACGTCATCCGCCGGGTGGCGGTAGCGGTCCGAATTCTTCTGAAGGCTGCGGTCGTTCTCGACGATATCGAGGACGGCAGTGCGGTCCGATACGGCGAGCCTGCACTGCACACTACCCACGGGGTGCCGCTCGCCCTCAACACCGGAGCCTGGATGGTGCTCGCCGCGCTGCGGCATGCGGAATCACCCGCAGTCGTGAACTATCTTGTGCGCGCAGTCGAGAACGGCTTCATCGGTCAGGCGCTGGACATGTCCACCAGGCTCGCCGAGATTCGGCGCGAGATCGTCGCGGCCGACGGCGACAATCGGGTGAAGTTCTGGGAGTCGGTCGCGACGCTGAAAACCTCGACGCTGTTCCGGATGCCGTTGAATGCGGCCGCAACCGCCTTGCGGGTGCCGGACGACGAACTGACCGTTCTCGACGATGCGATGCGGCAGCTCGGCTTCGCGAGCCAGATTTTCAACGACCTCACCGATTTCGTCCCCGAGTTCGGCGGAGCCAATACCCATGAGGACTTCGACGGACTTACCAACCGGGTGTATCTCGAACTGCTCGGCGTCGAATCCACGCCGCCCGAGGCCGACACCGACCTGGTCGGAGACCGGTTGAAGATGTTCGCGCTCGGTCATCCTCGGCTCGGCAAAACCCTCGTCGAGCTCGCCGGGCAAGCGGTCGATCTCAAAGAGGAGGCCAAACGCCGGATTCACCAGCTGTGCCGATCGGCTGGCGGCGCGACGTATTTCGACCTCACGATCGATCGCAAGGGCCACGTGATGGAACGGCTGTTCGACGCGGTACGCACCCAATACCCGAACGCCTAGAACGGCCGCCACCATGATTATGCAGCGGCTGCGCGCCGAAACCCGGGCTTGGCACCATGCCTTGGAGACGACGCCCTTCAGTCTCGAGCTCCTGGGCGGGACACTGCCGCTCAGCTGGTATGTGGGCCAGCTGACGGCCTATCGGGTCGTTCTCGATGCCCTGGAAACCCGGCTGGCCTGCTTGGCGGACCCGATCGTGACCGCGGTATGGCGGCCCGACCTCGCGAAAGTGCATCTGCTGGACCGGGATCTGGAATTTTTCGACACCGTACCCGTCGGTGATGTGCCGGCTACGGCGATCGGTGCGGGACAACGGTTCGCTGAGGCGATCTGCGACCGTGCGGCCGAAAACCCCGTCTCGACACTCGGATTCCTGTACGTGATGGAAGGCTCCACCATGGGCGGATTGGAGCTGACCCCACATGTCCGTGCGACGTTCGGACTGACGGACGGCCGCGGAATCGCCTACTACAACTCCGGTGACCGGAAACGCTGGACGGCCTTCGCCGGGCGGATGAACGATGCTGTTGTCGACGAACCTCTGCAGCAATGCGTGCTGGCGACAGCGGACGAAGGCTATCGGGCGATAGCCGAAACACTCGCCGCACTGTCCCGGCCGGATCACGACGAACCGGCCCCGGCGGAACGACATCTGCCGTGATGGCAGCCATGCGAAGTATGAGCTCGAGGAGCTGCGCGAACAGAACGCCCGCCTGAAGCGACTGCTGGCCGAGGTAGAGCTGGAGAAGGACAGGTAGCCAGTTGCAGGTCATCTTCGGGGTGTACTCCGACACCGACGGTGCTGGGCTTGTGCCTGCGCCCGCCGAGATAATGGTGCAAGCCCCGCGCGGCACCTTTCCCGAGGACGAGGACAACGCCGCGCCCGCAATTGTTTTCGCCGATGCCTCCGTCGAGCTGCTCGACGCCACGGTGCGGTTGGTGCGACTGCTCGACCAGCCCCGCGATCGGGACGTGCTGGCCCCATTGGTCAAGCGAGAGATCCTGTGGCGCTTGATGACCGGCGAGCACGGCCCGACGGTCCGCCGGATCGGGCTCACCGATCCCCGCTTCTCTCCGATCGCCGAAGCGGTGCAGTGGATTCGGCAGCACTATCGGGAGTCGTTTCGGGTCGAGGAGCTGGCCGAGCGCACCGGTATGAGCCCTTCGGCGTTCCATCGGAATTTCCAGGCCGTCACCGCAACCACGCCCATCCAATACCAGAAGAAGATCAGACTTCAGGAGGCGCGGTTGTTGCTGGCAGCGAATCCCGGAGATGTCGCCGACATCGGATACCTCGTCGGATACGACAGCCCCTCCCAGTTCAGCCGGGAATACCGCCGCCTGTTCGGCACCCCACCCAGCCAAGACGCAATCCGGTTCACCGCACGAGCAGGCGACGAAACAGAGTGACCCGTCCGGAAAGACCATCCACGCCCGCGGGCAGTCTTACCCAGGAGCGAGATTTGACATGGAGTGAGATCGGTGCAGGCAAATACGCGATGCTGACCACTTACAAAAGGTTGGGCGGCCGCTCTCAGCTCGGGGCGGCGGGTGGGTCCGGCTGGGCGCCCCAAGGGCCATCACCGTTGTCGCCGGATGCCGCCACCTGTACCGGATGGCTGTCGTCGTCGGTGAGGAACATCGCCAGTTCCTGTCCTTGTTCGACGACCGCAGTGTGTTCGAAGCGGGAGAGGTGGCGCAGCGGGGTGACGGTCAGGGCGTCTGCACGGCAGGTCCAGGTCGCGGCGACCCGGCCGTCGACCAGCACGACGCGCTCGCCGGCGATTGAGAGGCCGCGGTGAGCATGGTCGATGATCCGGGTGCGGTCGTGGTAGCCGAGGATCGCGTTGTCGAACGCGGGCAGGAATCGCACCGGGGCGGGGATGTCCGGGTCCGGGCGTGGTGCGTCCGGGAGGTCGAGGAGTTCGCGGCCCTGTTCGTCGCGGAAGGTGAGCAGTTCGTCGCGGGTCGCGGCCACCGCGGCGGGAAGCCCGGCGAGGCCGCACCAGGCGCGCAGATCAGCCACCGAGGCCGGTCCGAATGCAGCGAGATAGCGCCGTACCAGCGCCTTTCCGACCGTATCGGTGCCGTCCGGGGCGGGCGGGTCGACCTCGCGACCCAGCCAGGTGGCAAGGGGCACGGCGCGTGCGCCGGACTTGTGGCGCCACAAGCCGCGTGGGGGCAGCTGCACCGTCGGGACGAGAGCGGCGATCACCAGTTCGCCGAGTGGCCGTGGCCCGGCCGTCGGCCACCGTGCGGCGAGTTCCCGGCCGAGTTCGGGCATGGTGCGCGGTCGGCCGTCTGCCAGCAGTTCCCAGGCCGCGGCCGTGAGTTCGTCGAGGTCTACTCCGGTGAGCTCGCGGCGGTAGGACCCGAGTATCTTCTGGCGCAGCATGGCGTCGTGGCGGGTCCGCCAGGCCAGTGCATCGGCGGCGGTGACCAGGTGAACTGTGCGGCGCATGAGTTGGGTGCGGACCACCCGCCGGGTGGTGAGCAGTTCGTCGAGGGTCGCCGGTTCGAAGGCGCGCAGTCGCGACCACAGCCCCACGAATGGTTCCTGCGGTTCCTGGGCCTGCAATCCGCACAGATGTGCGACAGCGCCGGACACCGGCAGGTCGGCACGCTCGAGCAGTAATTGCCGGGCGAGGGTGGCCCGGTTGAGCGCGCGGGAGGACAGGACGGTCATCAGGTCAGGCCGCCGCACGATGGGCTGCCGGCCGCCGGCGTAGCGCTGGGAGTTCCTGCTCGATACCGCGGTCGAGGATGGAATAGGTCGGCTGCTCGGCCGCAACGCGTGCGGCGGCGAGAATCTTCTGTTTCATGAGGGTGGCTCATCGGATCGCATGGAGAGCCGGATGCTCGGCCAACGGGCACGTCCGGTTCGGCGGGCGGTGGCGGGAAACCCGACACCGGAAACGGTGCACGGCGTCCTGCCACCGACCCGACACATCCCGTTCGAAAACGAGGCCGCCAACCTCTTCTTCCACCTGGCAGGTGGCCGATGAGGTGGCATCCAAGTCGCGATCTCGAGAGCCGACCGTTCCGTCGCATTTCGCGGTGTCCTGTTCCCCGACTTGCTCCCTACTCCGGGCACAGTCGATTGATCGCCAGCGGTTATGACACCGCCACGGTACGTCTCTGTTGTCATCCGCGGCCAATGAAGGTCTGTTCCAGGACTTCGTCCGAGAGTTCTCGGGCGATCGCGGCGAGTGCGACGCCGTTTCGTGCGGTCCCGAAGGCAGCGCCGGGTGGAAGCCGGGTTGCAAGTTCGGACAGGAGGCTACCGATGATCATGCCGCGTAGTTCGGTGAGACGGACGTTGCACACCGGATGACCTGGTATCGAGTCGTCGATTCCGCGGTCGTTATCCGGCCGCCGACGCCAATCGCCCGTCCCGAGCAGTGGTGCTCGCTGCGGTCGATGCGTGCGCCGGGCCGAGCCGGCGAGCCCACCGCGTCCAGTCGACGTAGACCGCGCCGAAGGAGATCGACGTGCCCTCGAACCAGCCGTACTACAACCGCCGTGCCCGCCGGGCAGCCCGCAAGCGCACCCCCGCCGGTGACCGACCGCGCTACCCGCGCCGATCGATGATTCTGGAAGTGATTCTCCCGGCTATGATGGCGGAACGCAGCATCGACATGGTTCGCGACGTCAGCGCGGCCCGCACCGTCCATCTATGGGGTCTCGCCTGCACCGACTCCGACACCGCCGCGAATGTTACCCATATGGTTGTCGACCTCGATTCCGATCCGCTGCAGTCACCAATTCTTGGACGCCGCCGCAGGATTGATCAACCAACTTCCCGGCCGCAAGCTCTGGGGATTTGGGTTCGCTTGCTGGATTGCCGGAGAGGAGATCCCAGTACTGGCGATGCAAATGCCGTCCGATCCTTCGGTGACGCGGTTCTACACCGCCCTGCCAGCATCCTTGGGTGCACCGATGCGGGCCCGGTCGCCTAGGTGTACTGACCACGGACGTTGGTAGCGGCGTGTCGGGCTGACATGGCGAAGACCTCCGGGTGAAGTGCGAGCTGTCTAGGAACGCATTCACCTGCCGGAGGTCTTCGTGTCCCACCGTAATGCCCCGCTGTCAGAACTGGGTCGGTTGCGTCTGGCGCGGTGCGTCGTCGACGATGGCTGGCCGCTGCGCCGAGCCGCCGAACGATTCCAAGTGTCAGCGACCACCGCTAAACGGTGGGCCGGCCGCTACCGCACTGTCGGCACCGCTGGGATGAGCGACCGGTCCAGCCGCCCGCACCGCAACCCGAACCGGACACCGACCCGCACCGAGCGCCGCATTATCAAGGTCCGGCTACTGCGCCGGTGGGGACCGGCCCGCATCGCCTACCTGCTCGGACTGCATCCCTCGACAGTGCACCGCGTACTGGCCCGCTACCGGATGGCCAGACTGCGATGGCTCGACCGTGCCACCGCAGCACCGGTACGCCGCTACGAACACTGCGCACCGGGAGACCTGGTGCACGTCGACATCAAGAAACTCGGCAACATCCCCGACGGCGGCGGGCACCGTGTGGTCGGCCGCCGCGCCGGCGCCCGCAACCGCACCCGTACGCCCGGAAAAACACTGCGCAGCAACGGTAAAAGCCATGTCGGCTGCAGCTACCTGCACAACGCAGTCGATGACTACTCGCGACTGGCTTACAGCGAAATCCTGCCCGACGAACGCAAGGAAACCGCTGTCATGTTCTGGCGTCGTGCGCGAAAATACTTCGCTTCCAAGGGGATCGCCGTCAAACGAGTCCTCACTGACAACGGTTCCTGTTACATCTCACAGCCGTGGCAAGCCGAGCTGGCCGCGACCGGTATCACGCACAAACGCACACGGCCCTACCGGCCGCAGACCAACGGCAAGGTCGAACGGTTCAACCGCACCCTGCTCGAGGAACGGGCCTACGCCCACCCCTACCGGTCCGAAACCGAACGCCGCGCCGCATTCACCGACTGGCTTCACGCCTACAATCACCACCGCGGCCACACCGCACTCGGCGGACACCCACCAGCCAGCCGCGTCCCCAACCTCTCAGGTCAGTACACCTAGGGCGTCGCGCGTTCTCGCCTGCGCCTGGTGACCTGCGGAAACATCCGGAGAATTGGAGGACGGATGAGCCGCTACTGCGGGATCGATTGCCCCGAAGGCCACCACGATATCGCCATCGTCGATCAGGACGGCACCCTGGTGTCGAAGAAACAGATCACCGACGATGCGGCCGGCTTCACTGCCCTCACCCAGCTGCTCACCGATGCCGGCGACACCGCCGAGAACCCGATCCCCGTCGCGATCGAAACCCCACGCGGGCTGATGGTCGCCACGATCCGCGCCACCGGCCGAACCGTCTACGCGATCACCCGATGGCCGTCGCCGGCTACCGCGAACGCCACACCATGGCCCGGTCGAAATCCGATCACGCCGACGCGATGACCCTGGCCGACATCCTGCGCGTCGACGCCCACATGCACCGACCCATCCCGGCACACACCGCACTCACCCAAGACATCGCCGTGCTGGCCCGGGCTCAGCAAGACGCCGTCTGGCGACGCACCAAGGCCAGCAACGAACTGCGCTCACTGCTGCACGAATACCACCCGATGTTCCTGGCCGCCTGCGGCGAACGGGTGCACAAACCTCCCCAAACCCGGGGTCCGCGCTGGCCTGGCCATCGCGGCAACCCCAGCCCTCGCAGCGAAACTCACCCGGGCCCGCGTCGCCGCCACGCTGCGCCGGGCTGGCTGCAACGCGGCATCGAAGACCTGGCCGACGACATCGTTGCCGAGCTGCGCCGTCCTGGCCTGCGCCAGCCCGACCTGGTCGAGAAGGCTATGGGCCGTCAGCCCTGGCCCTGCTCGCCACCCTCGACGCCGCCCGCACAGGCGCCGACGACCTCGAGCAGGCCGCGCCGAAGAGTTCCGCGAACACCCTGATCACGCGATCATCACCAGTTTCCCCCGCCTGGCAGACCTCACCGGCGCCCGCGTCCTCGCCGAAATCGGCGACGACCGAACCCGGTTCGCCGACGCCCGCGCGTTGAAGGCCTACGCCGGGACCGCGCCCGTCACCCGGGCGCCCGGGCGCCCGGGCGCAGCATCTCGATCACCTTCCGGCGGATCAAAAACGAAACAGCCCTACCAGACCCCGTCCCCTGCCACCGCTTGACGGAAACTGAGGTCACGATCGAGCAATCCGCGTATGTGTTCTGTCGAGCTGGTTATGGGCGGCGGCCACCGCCGCGGCGCGTGTGCTGCACGCCGAAAGCAAGTCTGGGCAGCAGATCCCACGCACCGGTGACCTCTCCTTGATGATTCGGGCGAACGGATGCTGACGCGGCTGCTGTCAGGCGGTGTGAACGGTGTAGAGGCTGAGGTTGTTGCCGTAGGGGTCGGCGAATTCGCAGAAGTCGACATGGGCGTCGATGTCGAATGGACGCGGCTTGTAGACAGCTTTCCAACCCGAAGCGAACTCGATCAAGGCCACCGATCGCGCACCACGAGCGGTTCGCCGAGCCCCGTCCTGACCGCGATCACGGCACCGCTGTCCGGCGGCGCCGCGAGCCGATCTAGTAGTTCGGGCAGATCGGCCACGAGCCGTTCCAGTAGCTCGGCCGCGTACTCGTGTCACAGGCGGGCGGCGGTGGTCAGGCGCCGGACCAGTGCGGGATACTCGTCATAGAGCGCTCGCCGGCGATCCGGCTCGGTGAATCGTTGGATGAAGCAAGCGAAGCGCTCGGTGGCAGTGCTGCCGGTCAAGATGCCCGCAGCCCGCTCTCGCGCCAATTCCGACACCATGGTGCGGTGCAGCAGGTGCCTCATTATTGCTCCGCCTCTTCCTCGCCCTTTCTCCATTGTGGCGACACTTTCGCGATTTCTTCGACCAAGAAGGCGTCGAGTTGGGTATCGGAAAGTTCACCTGTACCGTCCATCCACCAGCCGCCGATGCATTGAACTGCCGAATATGGTAGAGAGAAGGCATTCTGCATCAGCTCCATCAAGTCGGGCGTCGATACGTCCGGATAGAGCGCTATGATCTCGCGGAGGATTTGAGAGGGAGACCGTCCCTCTTGGTGCATCCGGGCTATCAGCACGGTTGCCTGATCATCGAACTTCGGCTCGCGATTATTCATGAAGTGAACTGCACTTTCACGGTTGTGTACTTTCCAGGATCGCCTTGAGAATCCAAGATCTTTACCGTCCGGAACCCTGCTTTATCGGCTTGTCTTCCGGTCCATGTCCTCGCTGCCGCGACCTCGGGTGACACCCCTGAAGCAGTGAGTTCATTGAAGCGGGCGAGGTTTGAGCCGTACTGCCAACTTCCATTTATTGACGCGAATTTCCCTTCGAAGAATCTCAGAATCGCCTGGAACTGCTCTGCACCCCTCAGCAGCGTTGAACGTTGCCCATCTTCCAGTTGGGTTCGGAGGGCCAATTGAAGTTCGCCGTTACGGCCGACTGTGCCCTCGGCGTAGAGCCGTGGGCTCGCTGTGTCCTGTATGAAGTATCGCTCACCCGGCACGGACCGATCGACCAGACGTGACGGCGGGGGACTATTCTCAGCAGGCGGCGCCTCGGTGTGTTCGGGCGTTCTGGGTCCCTCACCTGCTTTCTCGATCTCGTGCCCACCGCGCCGATCGACGTGCAACTTCTCCTCGACATCCTGCACGATGAAGCGAGCCGTGCGTTTGCCAGTGTCTCGGTAGGCTTGCGTTCCTTTCCTGGTCAAGCGTTCCAGTTCATTCGTGATCCAGGCAAGAAGATTCCTGCTACCTCTGCTCACTCCGGCATCACCGCTGTGGCAGGCACCCACGATCCGACGTGGCGGGCCACGCACTCGACCGCGGCACCCAGGATCTCGCTGCGAACCAGCTCCGCTCGATGCAGAACCGCAGCATCAAGGCGAACCCCGTTTCGCTGCCTCCGCTTGGTGGCAACCACCCACTGATCACCCCCCCGACATCCCCCGGTCGACAGGACCTCGAACACGGAGACCCCGTTCGCGACCGAGAGCACCCTGTCACCGACCTGAACCATGCCGGTGAGCCTATCCCGCCAGACCGACCGGTACGTGACATGATCGCAAGCGTGCTCGAAGCCCCTCTTGGTCTACCGGCTCAGCGACGGCAAGGCAGTCGGACCAGGCCGCCTCTATCGCCTGCGCGACGGTAGGTGGGCCGAGCCCTGGCGTTCGCGACGAGCACGGCACTGACGACTGCGGAGAAGGGCCGAAGCCGCAATCCTCCATGTTCCCGCGCGGCGCCCACCTGTCAGCGACGGACACCGTCTCGATGTGGCGTCAGCGCAGTGAGGCTCCCCGGAACGGTTCGCCCACACTGCCGGTGCGCACCCCTCCGAACTCCGCAGTCATGCAACTCCATCCACATTTCCCGACTCAGGGGAAAAGTCGAACCCGGCACCGCCGGCCAACGCCGACTCTCGGGCAGCAAGCCACCGGGTGAGGGCGTTTGCGTGGGGTCGTCGAGTAGGTCGAGATCTGTCTCTTCCCTCGCCGGTGGCCAGCCTGGACGCTCCGCGGCCACCCGGGCGGCAGCCGCTGCCCATTCCGCGTGCACGGCCTCGAACGACCGGTCGGCCTCTTCGACCAGCTGCACCGGTCGAACCGGTGCCTGCCCGAGCCGTCGTCCAGCCGTACCAGCGGCAGCTCATCGATCCATGCCCAGCAGCCTCCGCCGGCACGCATCAGTGTCTCGCCGAGATACGCCGCGACCGCCGGCACGCTCTCCTCATCATCGGAGTCCAGCTGCTGCGCGTATGTCGCCAGCCCGCGCAGGGACGAGGCGGTGACATCGAGCGTGACGTCGTCCAGCACTTCGTCGTCGTCCAGATCGAAGAACCGCCCCCAGAAGTATGTCCCGCCACTCTGTCAGCGGATCGTCGTCCATGAGCCTCGCACCTCGCACTCCTTGCCGAAGCGGCGACTACAACTATTCATTCACGGCGCAATAGTCGTAGTGCCGTCCCAGGTAGCCCGGCTGATCGAACACGTGCTTCAAGTCCAGGAACGGAAACATCAGCTGGCTACGTGCGCCGACCTGCCTGACGACCTCGTACCCCTCCTGATCGTGGTCCCAGTATCCGCCCAGATTCCGGCGTAGTACCTCACCCAGATGCCAGGAAGCACCATCCCGGAATCCGCGGTACTCCGCCGCACCGCGCCGGCCGACTTCGTGGATCATGAGCCGGTCGACCGATCTTCCCGCCGGACGCCGTGCTCATCTGGACGAACTTCTCGGGGCACGCCCCGAGATGACCTACCTGGCTCGGCTCGTCGGCGAGTTCGCAGCGATCCTGATCGAACGTCGCGGTGGCGCTCTCGACGAGTGGATGAATCAAAGTTCGCGAGGCCGGGCTGACCGAACTCGACCCTTTCCTACGTGGCCTCGACCAGGACCACGACGCCGCGGTCGCCCGGCCCTACAGCAACGGCCCGATCGAAAGCGTCAACACCAAGACCAAACTGATCAAGCGACAAATGTATGGGAGGGCCAATTTTCAGCTACTTCGGCACCGCATCCTGCTCGCATAGCCCGGGCGTCACCGGAAGTGAACCAGGGCGGTTAAAAAATTGACAGTCTCTCCGGACATGGGAAGCTCGCGTTGTCGGCGACTACTCTCCCCAGTACGATCCCCAGTGGTTTCCAGTGGCGTTCCGAACGGGTTTCACAGGATCGCGTACCACCTGGGTGAGGCGCCTTAATGGGTCGGTCGGCACGGATGCCTAGATCCACACGCAGATAAGAGATGTAATGAGCAGTATTTATGAGAGGATCGGCGGCGCCGAGGCACTCGAGGTCGTTGTCGCCGACTTCTATGTCCGGGTTCTCGCGGACGATGAGTTGGCCGGATTCTTCAAGGGCGTCAATATGTCCCGGCTCCAGGGGCGTCAAGTGGAGTTCTTCGCCGCGGCACTCGGCGGTCCCGATCCCTACACAGGTGCCCCGATGCATCGCATCCACCAGGGTAAGGGAATTACGATGCGCCACTTCGAACTCGTGGCGGCGCATCTGTCCGATTCTCTCGCGGCTGCGGGTGTGCCCGCCGAGACCGTGGAACAGATCATCGGCACGGTGTCGAATCTGGCATCAGACATCGTCAGTGGTTCGGCTGCATGACCGGTTGATACTACGGAATCCGAGAAATGATCGGAGCGGCGAACCGCCGAGGAGGGATGTCGAGCGCGCCTATCGTGCGATCGACTCCTCCCATTTTCCGACGGTCGCCCATAAATGTAGCGACCGGCGGTGGCGGTAGGGACTTGGTTGTCGCACAGTCGATCCAAGTTTATTGACAAACGGTGTGCGTGAAGCACACTCAGATGTAATGGGCCTGCTGGCGAAATTCATCATGGCAATGCTTACGAATCAAGTCTCACCCCTACTCGCCAGACTCGGATAAGACTACTTGGTCTGCATATCCCCGTACGTGATGTAGAGCGACTTCAGGGATACAGAGCATGGCGACGATGGGTGCGGCTGATCTGCCCGCCGACAACGGCGCGGCAAAGCGGTCGAAGAACAGGGGTGAATCGGCGTGGCCGAAGCGACGAGTGCGACCGGTCGACCGAGCCGGGGCGCGGGTGCGCTGCTCCGGCGACAGGGGCCACTCGCGAGTGATCGAGTGGGGTCGCGCGGTGACGCCGGGGCGTTGAAAGTTCCGGCGGCCATGGTAACTGGGCCGAAGCATGCCAGACGCTTGCCCGCTCACCACATGGACCTGCTTGGGACGAAGCAGTCCTGGCTGGGTACGGCTCTACAACGACATCGCCACCATAGACCAGCTCTATGCGATTGACACTGGTGCGCGACGCGCATGATTGCGAAAGGCTTTGTTCGAGGTGCTGACCAACGTCACCTGCTGTAGTCAAAGGCGTTCTCCCCGTTTGCGTTCGGCTGCAGATCGTGAGAAGTTCATGCCGTGTTCGAAGGACCTGCATGGGGCGCAGATATGAGGCCCCTCTGTTCAGGGCGTACGAGTGAGTTCGGGGTCATCATCGGCATCCCGGGATCGAGGTGTTTCCGTTGGAAAATCCGGGATCGAGAGGTGTTGCGCCGGTACAGGATCGATCGACAGATGAGTTGGTGATCGGACATGGATGTTCCAGCGCTCAGAGACAGCTGGCTCAGGATTGAGAAGGTCGGCGACGAGGCGGTTCTGTACTTCTACTCACATCTGTTCATGACGCACCCCGAAGTCCGCGATCTGTTCCCGGTGTCGATGGCCGCCCAGCGCGGCAAATTCTTAGTGGCGCTCGGCCGCATTGTCAGTAATGTCGACCGTGTTGCCGCCGACCCCACCTTTGTGCGGCAACTTGGCCGCGACCATCGCAAATTCGAGGTCGTTGCCGACCACTACCCTGCGGCCGGAGCGTCACTGCTGGCTACGCTCCAGTACTTCCTCGGCGAGGCGTGGACCGACAGTCTCGCCTCCGACTGGGCCGAGGCGTATGGCTCGGTCGCCCAGATCATGATGGCGGCGGCCGAGGAGGACGAGGAAACCACTCCAGCCTGGTGGGAGGCGGAGGTCGTCGCCACCGAACGCCGCGGAATGGACGTCGGGTTGCTACGCATCCGGCCCACCGAGCCCTACGACTATGCCGCCGGACAGTCCATGGCCGTGGAGGTTCCGCAGCGGCCGCGGCTGTGGCGCTACTACACCCCGGCCAACGCGCCCCGCCCCGACGGAACCCTCGACCTGCATGTGCAGATCGTCGCCGGTGGACAGGTCAGCGCCACCCTCGCCCGGACGGTCACGGTCGGCGACACACTGCGGCTGGGCGCGCCGATCGGCACCGCACTCACCCTGCCCGCGAATTTCCGCGGGGATCTGCTGATGGTGGCGGGCGGTACGGGGCTCGCTCCGATGACCGCCCTGATCGAACAACTCGACGAGAACTGGCGCACCACGGGCGAGGCCACGAATGTCCATCTCTTCCACGGGGTCCGGACTCAATGGAACATCTACGATCATGCCTTCCTGTCCGAGCTGGCCGGGACCAGGCCATGGTTGCGCTACACCCCGGTGGTCTCCGATGACCCGACCTACCCGGGTGCTGTGGGGCTGGTCGGCACGGTGGCCGCCCAGACCCACCCCTGGCAGGGCAGGACCGCGCTCATTTGCGGCTCCGCCGCGATGGTGGAGCACGCTGCCGGTGAACTGCGGCGCGCGGGCCTGCCCGACTCGGCCATCCGATTCGAGAACCTCGACGGCCGCACCCCCGAGGACATCACACCGAATACCTCCGCAGCTCCGGCGGAGAGATTGCGCACGAGGTAGCGACATGACGCTGAGGGCACGTGATATCGAGAACGCGAAATTCAAGAAGTCGGCACTGGGTCGCCGCGGGTACGACGAACGCGACGTCGACGAATTCGTCCGGCGAGTAGCCCGTGAGGTTTCCCGGCTGAACTCGGCGAACAAGCGGCTGACCCAGCAGCTGGACTTCGGCGACGAGAAGGCGCTGCTGGCCGACAACAACTATCTAGCTCACCAGGTTGCGGATCTCGAGTTTCGGGTCTCGATGTACAAGTCGGCGCTCGGCGATTCCTCCACCGTCGAATCCCTGCGCACCGAGCTGGAGGAACTGCAGCGCGAGAACGCACAGCTGCGCGAGGATTCCCAGCGCGATCTGCTCGGAGTGAACGTACGCGCAGTGAACATGCTCAGCCAGGCGCAGATCACCGCGGAATCAACGGTGGCCGAAGCCGAGATCTATGCCCGTGAGCTGGTCGCGCACGCCCGCGAGCAGTACGCAGAGATTCTGCGGCAGGCCCAGCAGTCGGCAGCCCGCGCGGCGGACGGCATCGCCGCCGTGGTGGCCGATCCAGCAGGATCTTCCGATCCCCTGCCCGCGGAGATCGAGTACATCCGCACTTACGCCCAGATCGCGGAGAAGCAGATGCATACGATCATCGAGGCGCTTTTCACCGAGATCGACAAGCTCGGAGGTGAACAGGCGCGACCTCATTGCGACGCCGAGCCGCCCGGAAGTGGACTGAACAACTTCGAGTCCAGCACACCGGCCATGACACAGATGCCGCCTCGAATACAGCGCGATGCGTTGGAACCCGCGGCACGGCCACCAGCGGCGCGCTCGGTTGACTAGGATTATCGACTGCGGGTGCGCGGCGCGAAAAGTGCCTGTCGACAACAGATTGAACTCCGGCTCCTGGACAGCGCATAGCCGCGGCGAATTCACCGATGGGCTGTCCTGGAGTTCTGTCCGCCAGGGCCCACGCAACCGGACTGAACTGCCCTCATGACTCAGCTCGGCGTCCAGTGGTTTCATCGGATGCTGATGTGATAGAACCGCAGCCACTCGGCGATCTGTAGCAGCAACGACAGCGTGTCCGCAGAGCGCCACATGCCCTGCTGGCCGGGCGGTCCGGCCAGCAGGTCGAGGACCGCCTCTCGGCGTACCAGCGGTAGTAGTGGCGAGTTGGGGTCGGCGAGTTCGGCCCGCATCTCCTCCCGGAGTGTCTGTTCGTAGGCCGGATGCTGGCTGACGGGGAACGAGGTCTTCTTCCGATCCAGCACTGGGGCTGGCAGCAGGTCGGCGACCGCGTTCCGTAGCAGGCCTTTGACTCGCCCGTCGGAGGTCTTGAACGCCCACGGGGTGTTCCACAGGTACTCCACCAGTCGGTGATCACAGAACGGCACCCGAACCTCGAGGCCGACTCGCATGCTCATCCGGTCTTTGAAATCCAGCAGCATGGTCAGCCATCGAGTTAGGTTGGCGTAGAACATTTCCCGGATCCGTACGTCGCCCGGCGCCTCACCGTCTAGCGCTGGCACTTCGGCCATGGTTTGTGCGTAGCGCTCGGCGATGTACTCCTGCGGTCGCAGCAGCCGCCACAACTCGGTGTCGAGTACCGGCTCGAACGCGGCGACCGAGACCGCCCACGGGAATGTAGCGGCACCGAGCATACGCTGATCGAAAAACCAGGGGTAGCCACCGAACACCTCGTCGGCCGACTCTCCGGACAACGCCACTGTCGAGCGCTTCTTGACCTCGCGGAACAACAAGTACTGGGCGGCGTTGGTATCGGCGAGTCCGGGCAGGTCGCGAGCACGCAACACTTCGGACCGGGCGCTGATCACCTCGTCGGTGCGTAGCAGCAACTCGATGTGATCGCTGCGCACTCGCTGTGCCACCATCCGCGCGAACGGGGTGTCTTGTTCCGGGCGAATCGCGCTGGGCTGGAAATTATCCTGGTTGCCCTCGAAGTCGATCGAGTATGTGGCGAGTCGGTCGCGGCTGTTCCGGTTCAGCACGCCTGTGGCCAGCGCGGTCACCGCACTGGAGTCCAGGCCGCCGGACAGTAGCGTGCCCACCGGAACGTCGGCGATCAGCTGCCGTCGCACGATGTCCTCCAGCAACTCGCGCACCGCAGCGGTGGTGGTCGGCAGATCGTCGGGGTGTTCACCGCTGGTCAGCGCCCAGTATCGTTGCTCCCGGCAGCTCCGGCGCTGGATCCACGCGTAGTGGCCGGGCCGCAGTGCGCGAATATCGCGGAACACCGCATGCCCGGGAGTCTGGGTGGCGCAGAACACCTCGGCAAGGCCCTCGATACCGACCTCGGCCGCAGCGATCGGGTTGGCCAGCAATGTTTTCAGCTCCGAGCCGAATAGCACCCCGGTAGCGTAGGGCAGGTAGAACAGTGGCTTGACGCCCAGCCGGTCGCGTCCAAGCAGCAGCCCCTGCCGGTTGGGGTCCCAGACGCCGAAGGCGAACATGCCATTCAATCGGGGCAGGCAGTGCTCGCCCCATTCCAGGTAGCTGTGTAGTAGCACTTCGGTGTCGGATCGGGTTCGGAACTGGTGGCCTAGTCTCTGCAACTCGCCACGCAACTCAGGGAAGTTGTAGATCTCCCCGCTGTAGGTCACCACGCACGGCTGCTCACCCTCTCGACTGGCCTGCATCGGTTGCACGCCACCCTCGATGTCGATCACCGCCAATCGTCGATGACCGAATGCCGCCCGCGGCGAGAGCCACACCCCACCCGCGTCGGGACCACGCGGAATGAGGGTATCGGTCATCGCTTCCAGTAGCGGACGCTGCTGGGTGAGGTCTCGCTCCCAATCGACCCAGCCGGTGATACCGCACATCGTCGTTCCTCCTCTTCCTGGCATTTGAACGACGAGCCTCACAGTTGAAGTCAACTTCAAGTCAAGGGTTGTGGGCCGGATCTTGATGCGCTTGGCTTGCAGTGTGAAGTCGAGGTCGATCGGCGAAGTCGCCGAGTTGTTGGGCGTAGCGACGTCGACGCTGCGTTGGTGGGAGAAGGAAGGACTGATCTCACCGGAAGATCGCAGAGGCGGTCGGCGGTACTACAGCCAGGACGAGATACGCAGGCTGGCGATAATCCAATACCTGCAGGAAACCGGGCTGATGAGCCTCAGCGATATCGCCGCGGTGCTGGCCGGTCGAGGCAGCAACGGGGACTGGCACGACGTGATACGCACTCGGATCGATGCATTCGAAGCCCAGATCGAGCGACTCATCGCTGCCAAAGATTTTCTCGAGCACGCGTTGCGATGTCACCGCGACAATCCCGCGACCGAATGCCCGTATCTGGCCGAAGACATCGACGCGAGGTTGGCGCGCTGAAGGTCGCCATCATCGACGCCGGATCCAGACGCGTTCCTCCGGTACTCAGCGGCTCGCCGGCGCCAACTGCTACTGACATCGCCCGGTTGCCACCAGCGCTGCGACAAGCGCCGACATAGCGATCCAACTCGCCCATTTGCCAGGTATGGAGTGTGTCGCCCGCCGGATCTGCCTAGGTGCCGATGCTCGCCGGGACCGGGTTGGCGGGCAAGTTCGATCAACCATGGAGCAATGCAGTGGGCCACAGGCTGCCCGAGGCCATTCTGATCCAGGTCATATGCGGTAGCGGGCGGCACCGTTCGCCTACACCTTCATCGGACGGTGATTTGGCTTGGCTCTGGTACAGATCTGCACCATTGGTGAACTTGTCATGGTTTCCTCCTCGCGTGTCATGTGCAGCGGTAGGGTCGCGTCTTACCGCACCGGCGACTGCACAGGCGGTCGATCGAGTAGGTCTGGGTTGTTGGTTTCGGGCACGGCGCGGGGTTGCGTGCTTCGGCCCCGCCGGGGCTGGCGTGGCCGCGCGCAGGCATGGTGATCATGAGCGGAGCGGTCAGTCGATCATTCGGGAGTAGGGCCGGTGCGGGGTGAGGTTGGTCTGGCCGCCAGGGGTGAGGTTGGTTTGCCCGCCGGGTGTCAGATTGGTCTGCGGGCCGCACACCAAGTTGGGCCAGCGGCAGGTCGGCAGGTTGGGGTCCTGACCGGCGTGGGCGACTCCGGCCGTCACCAGACCCACGCCCAGCAGGGCGGGTGCCGCGGCAATCGCCAGGGCGCGTGCGAACTGGTGGCTGCGGCGAGACGAGCGCTGGTTGATGGTCATGTTCGTGCTCCTTCGGATGGCGTGGCGGGCGGTCCCGCTGTCGTGATGACGCTGTCTAGACTCATCGACGCCGGACCGCGCCGAAAGGCCACTAAGGGTGCACGGCAGCTCACCCTCGACATGGTTCGATCCCACCAAGGTGGGCACTTCTCAGCAGAATGCCTCGACTCCGGGGTTACGGATGGCGACCGTCTCTGTGCACCCGGTGCTGGAGAGGACCCGGGAGGTCCGCCCACTCCCAGACGCGTAGTCTCTAGAGTAGTCTGACTGGCGCTGTGGTATCGAGTGGTACTGGGCATTCGCCCAGGTGCTGCGCGAACAGGGGTCGATCCCGACGACGTATTCGACTTCGTGGCTGCGTGGATGAAGGGCAAGCGGCCGGTGTGGCTACGGACGGCCGCCGACCCGGCAACCGGGCTGAGATCCCTGGTGATCTGGGGCCGCGCTGACGACGGCACACCGTTGTCGGGCGAACTTCCGATTCGTCCGACCCTTCATCTATTTAGAAGTGCGACAGAAGGTTTCGGCTCCCCCATGTTCGAAAGACCTGGGGCGCGGTGCTCCGCGCACCCCGCCCCGCCCGATCTCCAGAACTACGGATCAGAAGGTTAGGAGCCCAGCCAGACAGCGTCAGCATGGAGCGGACCGGCACCTCGAAATGACGCTCTCCGCGCCGCCGGGCTCGAACTCAACCCTGCTCAGTTCTCAGTGCCCGCGATCTTCTACTACAAGCAGCTCGCCACGGTATACGGCCCCGGTAGTTTCTGCGAGTACCGATACCTGACGCTAGCTGACATCGACAATCCTACGGTCGCCGTCGCGTTCGCCGGGTACGGTTGCCGTATCACGCGGTACATTCGAACGGCACCGCATTCCCCCACCGTGACTGCTCGTTGAATCTTTTGTGGTCGGTTTCCTGGCACGACCCACCGAAGACGAGAAATATGTTGGACGCCGGCAACCCTTGTAATGCAAGTGATTCGGTGAACTTCACCGATGTGTATTTGATCGGGTTCAACCGTTGGAAGCAACATCCGAGGTCAGGGGGGTTGCGGGAAGGCCGTCGGATTGGGTGCGGGAGGTGACGGGACGACCGCCGATGCGGTTGCCGGGGCATCCTGGGTATCAGCGGGTGGTCGAGCGTGGGTTCTGAAACAGGATCGCCGAAGGTGATCTGCCGACGGAATGCGCTGTCGCGGCCGGTGTCTCACCTGCGGTGGGAACGAGGTGGTTCCGTGATGCTGGCGGGATGTCGCCGTATTCGTGGAGTCTCCGTCGGGCCGGTCCCTGTCGTTCGCCGGGCGGGAGGAGATCGCCCTGTTGCGGACCCGGGGCAGTGGTGTCCGCCAGATCGCTTCGATTCTGGGGCGTAGCCCGTAGACGATCTCGCCGGAACTGCGGCGCAATGCCGCGACCAGGAGTGGGAAGCTCGACTATCGTGCCTCGGTGGCCCAGTGGAAGGCCGAGTTGTTCGCCCGGTGCCCGATGGCTTCCAAGCTGGTGACCACCTCCCGCCTGCGTGACCATGTCCAGCAGCGGCTGGCTTCGGCACGGGCCGTTCCGCGATCGGCACCCTCGTCGAGCGGTCGACACGATTCACGCTCCTCATCCGCCTGCCACGCGAGCAGCGCTGGGGTGCCGCGGCTCCGGTGAAGAACGGTCCGGCGTTGAGTGGGTACGGCGCCGCATCGATGAACAAAGCACTAGCCGGTAGCGGCGCGCGAATCATTCCAACGGCAGGTACTGTGTGGAAGTAACGGGAAGGCCTGCTGCAATGGTAGTGGCCGAGGCGTTATCCGTGTTCCGCGTCGTACTCCACGAGATAATTCACGAAGTCCGATTGGCTCATCGTGTTCGCGCGGAGGTCGATATCGTGTGGGAATTTCGGCACCCGCCCCAAATCATATTCGCCGGTTTCGGCTATGAAGGTTCTGATAACCGAATCGGATCCGCGCTTATTCTCGGGTGCCTGGAAAAGCTTGTAGGCGTTGTCCGCCCACGTGTGGATGGTCAGCTTTTCGGGTCTGCCGAGCTGGTCGAACGCATCCTGAAGGATCCGTTCTCGGTCGGCTGCTTTTGCCGTGATCGTGAACGAGAGGTCCTCGCCTTTGGTTTCAAATGTACTGACGTCGATGCCTCGAGCCGCAACTTGGGCTTTGAGTTCGAGTGCGATCTGCTCGGCAGCCTCACCAGTGACGATCTGGTTGCCGTCGACCTCCGACCCGTCGGAAAGCCGCACTCGATTCTGCAGCACGTCGCCGGTCACCTCCTCGGCCGCGAACCGTTCCTTCGCGCGTTGACCGGCTTCCTCGAAGGTTCTGCTTGCCGGCGTCGGTTCTCCCCCGACCCACGCCTGCGCCTCGTCACTCCACACCGACCCGGCGCGCAGCCTGCCGGTACTCCCGATCTGGTCGCGGTTCGGCGATTCGTCGGTGATCGGGATCTGGAACCGTTCTTTGCCAGTTGTGTGGTCCTGGCCGAATTGCGCAACTCCTTGTTCAGCTCGCTGATCGATCAAGGTCCCGTACTCCGCCCGCCATTGGGCCGCGGTCGGTCGTGGGCCCAATGCGCGCAGGCGGGCTACCCCGGCATTCGCCGCGGTAGCGTGCCATCCGGCGAACTCCTTCCTTCCCTCAAGCTCTGCCCTGTCCGATTCGCTCAGCGGCCTGGCGAAAGTATCCGCGCGGCCTGGGAATGGAAAGTCATCCTTCGTGATACCGGAGGTCACGACCTCGCCTCCTGACCCACCCGGGTGGCCGGAGGCAGTGCTGTGGTGATCTGTTTCGGCACTGGCGTTTTGGAGCTGACGTCTGCCGTCGAGATCCTTGTCGTGCGTCGTGATCAGGGTCTGCTCCAGTTCGTGCGCGGTCTGCCGCATCGGTACTTCCCGCACTGAAGCAATGTCATTGGCGTGCTTGGCCATCGTGTTGGCTATGCGTTCGCGGATCCAGGCCGCCAGTCTCCAGCTCACCGCACACACCCCGCTGTGTCGTGTAGCGGCATACAGGATTCGCCCATACCCCCTGGACTGCGCTGCACCATGTTCCCTTCGTTCTGCGGCGCTCGTGCCGATGGCGTGGCAGGTTCGGCCCCGGGTTTCCTTGTGCCCACTATGATCAACGGCGTGTCAGAGTATGCCAAAGCCTGAGGCGTTCATTCCCAGCCGATGAAAACCGAGTCAGGCGGCCGAACGTAGCTGAGCTGGCCACGTGCGGCCGTCCCGGCGTTATTGGACGACGAACCGGTCGTCCTGGCGAGCGGCAAGTGTGGTGCATCGAGCTCAGCCGTTGGTCATGCACACGAACCCGTCGCCTTCTTCACGCTCGAGGGCATGCAGATGCTCGTGGTCGATAGTTTGAGTTGCAGGCCCTCCCTTCGAGGTGACCATGTCGACATTCTCCATGTGGCGGGTCTGCTCTACCACATGGGCCATCATGGCGCCAGCGGCCTGCGGGTCCGCAGCGGCATTGGGTATGTGCTCAGTAGGCATTATCAGTTGGTGCTTGCCTTCAGCGATCGGATTCAGCGGCACGATCGCGATGGCGTCCTTCCAGCGTCTGAGAATGGTGGCGGGCGCACGACCCTCGACGATGCGATCGAATACGCAATTCTCCTTGGTCAAAGGTCTGAGTGGGTGTGCCTCGTGCCCCTCGGCCCAGAGCGGTAGGCCGTCACCGAATTCGCGTGGGATGACGTGCATTGGCCCGAAATCGGAGTTCAACCCGCGGCGGGAGGTGATGATGTTGGCAGATGACATCGTGCGAGCGAGTTCGGCAGCGTAAACCATTCTCTTGTCGACGGAAGCACCCGACGGCCCGATGGCAACGACCATGACGTGCCCCTCTACGACGGGGTTGTTCGGGTACACCGCCACCGCATCGTCCCATCGCCGAATCACGTTCTTCTCATCCCATTTCCAAGCGGGCACCGACAGTGTGGAACGCCGCTGGTCGGACGTATCCGGATCACGCGGCACGGTGCTGTGGTGATCTGTTTCGGCACCGGCGTTTTGGAGCTGACGTCTGCCGTCGAGATCCTTGTCGTGCGTCGTGATCAGGGTCTGCTCCAGTTCGTGCGCGGTCTGCCGCATCGGTACTTCCCGCACTGAAGCAATGTCATTGGCGTGCTTGGCCATCGTGTTGGCTATGCGTTCGCGGATCCAGGCCGCCAGTCTCCAGCTCACCGCACACACCACCTCACTCCAGAATATTCACGACCCACTTCGATAATTTAGATCAAACCCCCAGTGCCGCAATAGGTTTCCAGAATCAAAGGCCTTCGATCGGCGACTGCGTCGTCCCGCTGACGTGGACGCTACACCTCGAGACGTACCTGCATGTATCGCCAGTGATGGTAACGCCGGCAAACGGATTGCGCCCGTAGGCCACTCGGCTGTTGCACGAACTCACGGGGGTGGCGTGTCCGTGTCCGCGGACCCACGTTCGTGAAACAGTCTTGGACGCATCGTCATTCCCCAGTTCGAAGCTGTAGCGCGTGCCGTGTACGCGGCAACGTCGAGCCCTCGATGGTCAGTGATACATCCGCTGGCCATGCTCATCACAGGCAGAACTCACGCGCACGAAGGGCGCCGCCGGCTCGCCGTCGCGGCCGGTGGTTCGACAGACGAGCCGATACCCCTCGCCCGCCGCGGGAATGAGTTCGGTCGCCTCCAGCGAGCGGGACGACACGATAGTTCCGGGGCCGCTCGAAGCCACCGGCTCCGCCGCTGCCACTCCTGCGACCGGTACCGCGCATCCGGCGACCAGCAGCGCCGAAATCGCGCGTCGTACGGCGATCCGCACGCCTGGACCGGTTGTCGTATATCGCATAGAACGCCTCTCATGTAATGGGTTGGACGAAAGGAAGGTGCCGGGTATGGCCGATTCGCCGACCGGCCGTATAGCCCTCAACCGGCGGCCGGAGTCGGCACACCGCACTCGCGGGCACGAGCGACTACGCATGTCGGCCCGCTCGCCCGAACGGGAACGGTGCCCTTTCACGAACCGGCGTGAGCCCGCCAGATCGCCGACGGGTTCGGCGACTGAGGCGGGCACGTCTGCTCGCCGGGCCGTGCCAGCAGGTGGGTGCGGAGGTAACCGAGGATCTCGGCGCGGGCCGGCCGGGCCGCGGGAACCAGTCCGGGCATGGAAAGGAAGGCGTGCACCGCCTCCGGATAGTGCGTCAGCGTCGCGTCGACGCCCGCCTGCCGCAGGCGGTCGGCGTAGGCCGGGGCCTGGTCCGCCAGCGGGTCCAGCCCCGCGGCTTGGATGAGCGCCGGGGCCGCCCCCGCGAGGTCGTCACGCAGCAGGGGGGTGATCGTCGTGCGATCGAACGGTTCGGGAATCGCGAAACGCAGCATGGCACGGCAGAAGGCCGGCGTCGGGCTCGGTGCGTCCGCGTTCTCGGTGAACGAGCGATAGTCGAATATACGGTCGGTCCAATCGAGTTGCGGATTTATCAGCACCTGCGCCCGTACCGCCAGCCCGAGTTCGCGGGCGTGGATCGCAGTGAGCGCCGCGAGCGTGGCTCCCGCGCTGGCGCCCAGCAGGGCGATTCGGGCGGGGTCCGCGCAGAACGCCGGGGCTGATTCGGCCAGCTGGACCGCGGCGTCGTGGGCGTCTTCGACGAATGCGCCGATCCGATGTTCGGGGGCCAACCGGTAGTCGACGGAGGTGACCACGGCCGGAAGGTTCGCCGCCAAGTGCCCGAGCAGCCAATCGTCCTGATCCGGTGCACCGCCGAGGAATCCGCCGCCGTGGAACGCAATGATCAAAGGCAGCGCCGAGTCTTCCCGTTCGGGCCGGTAGACCCGCACGTCCACGCGTCGCTGAGGGAAATCGAGTGTGTGCGTGGTGATGCGTGCGCGCTGATCAGGCTTGCCGGTGACCAGTCTGCCCAGTGCCGAGCGGCGCTTGTGGGCCTGAGCCTCACGTACCTCGATGATCTGTTCGGGGGTGATCGAATCCCAGTCCGGCTCGGTGGTAAGCGCGGACAGAATGCGAACTCGCAGTGGAACTTTGCCTCTCACGCCATCGATTCTCGATCCGGTGGGCACGTCCCGCGCCCGTCAGCGGTCGGCACTGTCTACGTCGATCCGCGTACGCAGATCGCAAACGTCTGCGCGGGAGGTCGTAGCCGCGCGGACATCGACGAGGACCGAGCCGCGTGGCGGTTGTGCCGGACGAATGCGATCGCCGTCGCGGGCTGCCGCAGCTAGGGCTGGGTCAGCCCGGTCTGGTAGGCGATGACGACCAGCAGGGCGTCGCCGTCGGCGATCACCCGGATGGCGTGCAGCAGTTCGGCGGGTCGCGCGTCTTTGAGCAGGAATCCGCTCGCGCCCGCCCGCAAGGCTTCGGCAACGTTCTCGTCGGTGTCGCAGGTGGTGAGGATCAGGACCTCCACCCGTTCCAGCCCGTTGGGCTCGGCGATGCGGGCCGTAGCGTGGATCCTGTCGAGCGATGGCATGCAGATATCCATCAGAGCCACGTCGGGGCGGGTAGCGCGGGCCAATTCGACGGCTTCGGCGCCCGTGGTGGCCTCGCCGACCACCGCGCTGTCGTCCTCCAAATCGGGGAGAACTTTGGAACCGGACCGCACGAGGCGTTCGTCGTCGGCGAGCAGCACCCTGATGGTGGGCGCGGAGATGTCGGATTCACCGGTGCGATCCCATCGGGGCGAGTGGCAGGTGAGCGCTTACGTCGAACCGCCTCCTGGACGTGCCCCGGCTTCGAGTTCACCGCCGAGCAGTCGGCAGCGTTCCCGCATTCCGGTGATTCCCCGGTCGGCCGCGGCGGCGCGATGTTCGCCCCGGAGAAGTCTGGGAAGTCGTGTTTCGAGCATCGAATCCGGGCATCTGGATGAATCACTGCACCAACCCGCCGCACGCACAACAGGGGATGATGCTGCACGTACGCTACGACGGTGTCACCACTCCGTTCGGCGGCATGCGGGACGCAGGCTCCCGACGCCACCATTGACGAGCGCACCGGCCCGCAGCCCTGGCGCGGCGAGGTCCTGCTGCGTCCCGGCGTGCTCGCCTTCAGCGGATCGATCGGCCCGACCGGCACCCACGCCCACCACGCCGTCCAGGTGATAGTCGGGGCGGGCCCGATCACCGTTGCCGGCGACCACGCCGAGTGCACCGGTACCCACATGATCATCCCCGCCGATGCATCGCATCGCATTCTGCGCGGCGCCCCCGCAGGTATCGCGGTGTTCCTCGATCCGGACAGCACCGCCGGCCGTGCCGCCACGCACCGTGCCCACACCGCCGGCTGGTCCGGCGGACCGGCGCTGTCCCTGCCCGATCAGGATGCGCCGGTGGCCGCGGCCGTCACCGAACTGATGGCGATCTTGGCGCCGCCCAGCACGGCCGTCTCCTACGCCGTCCGTCACCCGGCGGTGGCCTCCGCGCTGCACTGCCTGCCGGTTGTCGTCGCCTCCGGGACCGTTCGCACCGCCGATCTCGCCGCTCGCGTTGGCATTTCGGCGAGCAGACTGACACATCTTTTCACCGCTCAGGTCGGGCTGCCGCTGCGCCGCTACGTGCTCTGGTTGCGGCTGATGATCGCGAGGGACGCGGTGGTCGGCGGCGCGGACCTCACCACCGCCGCGCACGCCGCCGGGTTCGCCGACAGCGCGCACCTGACTCGCACCTGCCGGGAGACCTTCGGCCTGCCGCCCTCGGCGCTGAGCCGGAACCTGTCCTGGAACAACGATTCGCGATAGCCGAATCGTTCAAGCCGGATGGGGTGTCGAGCCAGCACGCTCAACGCATGCACACGACCATACTGTTGACGGCACAACGGATCACGCGGTATGCCTATGTACCGTTCATGCTGCTCGGGCTCAACGGACTCGGAATCGCCCTCTCGGCTGCCAGCGCCCCGAAATACTGGCTCCTCGCGATCCTGGCCTCGGCGATCGCAGCCTCGTTTCTGGCCGAACGGATCATCCCGTACGAGCAGGGCTGGAACCACGACCTCGGCGACAGTCGCCGCGACCGCATCCACGCGATGGTCAACGAAACCCTGATCCTGATCAGTGTCGCCGCCATTCCGCTGCTGGCCGCGATCGTCCCGAGCGCGCGGATCTGGCCCGGCGAGCTGCCCTTCGCCGGACAGGTCCTCCTTGCCGTACTGATCGCCGACTTCGGCATCACCACGGTGCATCTGGCCAGTCACAAGATCGGGCTGCTGTGGCGATTCCACGCCGTGCACCACAGCGTCACCCGGTTCTACGGACTCAACGGCCTGATGAAACATCCCGTCCACCAGACCGTCGAGATGGCCGCGGGCGTCGCGCCGCTGATCCTGCTCGGCCTGCCCGTCGACGTGGCCTCCGTCCTCGCCCTCGCCGTCGCGATCCAGCTGCTGCTACAGCATTCCAATGCCGACTACCGTGTCGGTCCCGCCGGATACGTCCTCGCGCTCAACGCGGGCCACCGCTTCCATCACCTCAAGTGGGCCGGTATCGGCGACGTGAACTTCGGGCTGTTCACCCTGCTCTGGGACCACCTCTACCGCACCTACTCCTACGATCCCGGCCGGCGCTTCACCTCCGAACACCTCGGCATGGCGGCCAAACCCGATTACCCGGTCGACTACGCCCGCCAGCTGATCCACCCGTTCACCGCCGCGGGCGGCTGCGGGACGACCACCACGAACACATAGACGCGACTCTTCCGATTCCGGCGGCGGCGCAGAACGGGATGTTCGGGGCGAGAACCGATTCCGCCAAGGTCGCCCTGCAGATACCTCCTGAGTTGCCGATTCTATGACCACGCCCAGCGCGCCGTGTCAGCTGTCTGGCAACGGGTCGAGGACGCCGTAGCAGACCACCCGCACGGTGCCCGCGGTGATGCCCCGCGACACCTTGTGCGCGGTACTGAGATCCCTGGTCCAGACACCGCCCGCCAGCCCGTACGGGGTCGCGTTGGCCAGCCGCAGCGCCTCATCCAGGCCGTCGCACGGGATCACCGTCGCCACCGGGCCGAAGATCTCCTCCTGGGCGATGGTCATCTCGTTGGTGGCGATTCATTATGCAGTCAATCATCGGCGGCTCCCTTGCCGCTGTCATCGCCATCGCAGTCATCGTCATGGGCGGCGGCGTGTGACGCGCGCACAGGACCGTGTCGTTCCGGCTCACAACGGGGTCGGACACATGTGACGTGGTGGCGGAATATAATCCGCTCGGGAATGCCGTTCGACGGAGAAGTCCGTTGCGGAATCGAGGGGCTACGAGGTGACCGATCCCCAGCACGGGCATGGCGATCGGCCGCCGATGCCGGGCGGCGTGTATCCCGCTACACAGCAATCGGAACCGCCGGTCGCCGGTTGGGGCATGCCTCCCGTGCCGCCTGGCCATGGACCCGGTCCGGCACCGTCGCATCGGCCTCCACCGACTCGCAACGGCAGAACAGGTCTGATCATCGCCGGTGTACTCGGGCTGGTGGTGATGCTCGCGCTCGGTGTGGTTATCGGCATCGTCCTCAGCGGTGGCGACCGTAGCGGTGAATCCGCCGGTGCCTCGGACACTGCCAGCGAGACCCGAACCTATTCGATGGATGCGATCACCAACGCCTGCGACCTCGTCGATCCCACGCCGTTGACCAGGTGGTCACCCACGCCCAAAGGCGCTCCTACGCACCGGGAAACCCGGCCGACCGCCCACTCGAGCGGCAGCCTGCGGTGCGATGCCGAATACACCAGCGCGACCGTCGAAAAGTTCTCTCTGAACAAGGCCGTGATGAGCGTCGAGGCCCAATTCACCAACGGTACGGCTCCCCCCTTCTACGATCATTGGAAACACGCCGACGTCGCCACACCCGCGCCGGAGTCGGATTCCGGTGCGGTCATCGGAATCGGCGCTCAGGGCTACTGGTACTCCGAAGTCATAGGAGACCTCGTTGCGGACATGACCTACGTCGTCTGTGTGCAGGACGGCAACGTCTCGGTCCGGGTGAGGATATCCCTCACGCGCGAGAAGGACTCTCCCGTCGTGCGACGGGACGAACTCGATTCGATCGCCAGATCGCAGGCGCGCAGGGCGCTGGACGGTCTGCGCGAGAAGTAGCGACCGGCGACTCGTGCGGAGCGGTAGGCAGACGGCGCCGACGACCGAACGTGGCTGGAATACGATCGGGTCGGAGTCGACGGGGAGCCCGTTGCGGAACCGGAGAGGCTATGGCGATGACCGACTCCCAGCACGAACCTGACGCTCGGCCGACGCCGGAAAGCGCCGATCCTTCTGTGCGACAATCTGATCCGCCAGCAGGCAGCTGGACCGCCTCGGGCCAGGGCAGGTACATCCCTCCGCCCGGGGCCACCCTCGCTCAGCCCGCTACCGGGTACGGCCCACCTGGTCCGGGATATGGGCCGCCACCTTACCCACCGCGGACCGGTAGCGGCAGGACGAGTCTGATCGCGGCCGGGGTTCTCGCCCTGGCGGTGGCGCTGGCTCTCGGTGTGGTGATCGGTGTCGTCGTCGGCGGCGACAAAGACAGCGAGTTTGCCACTGCTCCTACCCCGTCCAGCACCTCGGCTTCGTCCAGGGCGGCTTCGACCACGCCATCCCGCCGGGATCCGGCACCGGGCATCTATTCGATAAGCGGCATCACCAACGCGTGCGATCTTGTCGATCCCACGCCGTTGCACAGATGGTCGTCCACCCCGAACGGAGCACCGCAGCATCGGGAATCCCCACCCAATACCGCCGACGGCGGCAACCTGTACTGCGCCATCCGCTATACCAGCCCTTCGGCCCTTCCCGACGACGCCACCGTCAACGAAGCAGGCATCGGCCTCCGGGCTCAGATCACCGGCACGGGCGCCGCCCCCGCCTACGACAATTGGAAACAGACCGACACCCGCGCCACCGGATCGGGGCGCGCCTCGGGCGAGGTCACCGGAATCGGCGCCCAAGGCTACTGGCATATCGCGACCACGGAAACCAGCAACGGAATGACTTACATCGTGGGCGCGCAGGACAGCAATGTCTCGGTGCGAGTAGAAGTCGCCGTCCTGCGCGCGAAGGGCGAACCCCCGGTCGATCGCGACGAGCTCGCGGCGATCGCCGAAAACCAAGCCCGCAAGGCGCTGGCCGGATTGACGCAGAGATAGCACATCGATACAGGCCACAGCGCGGCAGCGTGCGAGTCACATCAGCGACTGGAGGTACCAGGCCGCATCAATCCAGCAATTCGCCCTGATCGCCGATCGACTCCTGCGACTGCGTGTATCACTCACGCAACGGCCGCAAAGTGAACCGGTCGTAGAACAAACGAGGGCCTTGCCCTCAGCGAGCTGCGCGAGCTCGTGCTCGATCCGCCGCCATTCCTGGGCTGCGACGCCCTCCGTTACGTACCTGTGGCGTCGCATTCCACTCCGTCGCAGAGATGCCGATCGACGATGTATGCCTCCACGCCCAGATCACCGAGACTCTGCCGGTTCAGCACGCGGCCGATCGGCCAGCCGCGACGGCGGCAGCGCTTGCCGATCCGTGGGGCACCCCGGTAGTCGAGAAAGTTCCACCCGCTGTGCTGCATCAGCGTGCCATCGACGATGACTACCCGCGAGTCGTTGCGCGCGGACGGGAAGACCAGCCCCTGGTAACCACGCTTGCGAAGTTCCTGTCCGACTGCCGCGTGGAACGATTCGCCGCCCAGCTCGGGAAAGATCATGGCGCTCAGTACCGAGATGAAGTCCACCGTGGACTCATGGCGGGTGCCGGCGAACTGCACCCGCGCATTGATCGGCTCGGCTTCTACCAGCTCAGCGCAAAAGAACTCGCGGTGAGCCTCGAGCCGCAAATCCAGGCAGTCCGGCACCGTGAATTCACGCATCGTCAATTCGCACAGGGCGGGAAAGTCGACGAACTCCTGCGCCTCCTGCGTTTCCCCCACCGATGCATGCGCGCGCATCGGAATTACGGACAGAAACGGTTTTCCGCTGTCGAGCAACCGCTCGGCCGCCACGCGGTATCGCCGGTCCGGGGACGCCGCGACAAAATCCCGAAGGGACGCGACGAACCCGTCCGCGTCAGGATGGCTACTGGTGTCGAACATCGACGGGAACACGCCGCCGCTGAGCCGCCCGCTCCAGTAGGTCATCAGCTCGTAGCACATGGTCCCGTCATCGTCGCCGGATGCGTTGTAGTTGCCTGCGCAGTTCCTGTCCGTCGATGCTCAACCGTGCGAGGCAGACTGTGGCCAGGTCGAGTTGTTCACGGAGGTCTCGATTGTCGCGGTGGAGCCGGGCATTGCGGGCGACCACTCGCGAATAGTCGGTGGCCGCAGGGGGTTGCTCGAGGCCAACAGAGCGGGCGCGCCGGACTGCGCCGAGCTCGACGACGACCTGGGGATAGTGCCGGCGGAACGTGGTTGTCCGGTCCGAGTGAACTTTTCCCAACGGGGCGGCTGCCAACGTGGTCTGCGAAAAGTTGTGCGGCTTCCTGGGCGCCGAGTGTTCGGGTCTATTTTTCGGATTGGACGGCGCGTGTCACCGCGCGAGTCGCGTAGCCGGTCGAACGTCCTGCGTTCGGATACAGTGTTTGAACTGGCGGGTTCTTCCTTCGGAATTGACCTGGTGGCTGACCGAATTCGTTCTTGAACGCGTGGGCGAACGCGAATTCGGACGCATAACCCGAGTCTCGGGCGATGACCGACAGCGGGGTATCGGTGTCGCGCAGTTGCCGAGCCGCGAGGGTCATGCGCCACCAGGTGAGGTAGGCGATGGGTGGCCGGCCGATGAGGTCGGTGAATCGGCGGGCGAGGCCAGCTCTCGAAACCCCGGCGTGCGCGGCGAGTTCGGCGACGGTCCAGCCGTGCTCGGGCGAGCCGTGGATCGCTGAGAGCGCTGCGGCGACGGCTGGGTCGTGTAGCGCGGCCGACCACCCGGTGTCGGTGTGGCGGTCGAGCCAGCCGCGCAGGATGTGTAGCAGTAGCGCATCCAGCAGCGAGCGAAGCATGGCATCGTGACCGGGCCGGTCGACGGCGAGTTCGCTGTCGAGGAGATCGATGATCGCCCCGACCGGGGTATGGCGAGTTTCTGGGGCGGGCAAGTGGATGACCTCGGGCAGATCGGCGAGCATCGGATGTGACCGGCTTCGATCGAGAAGGTAGGCGCCGCAAAGCAGCACGGTCTCCGGTCGCGGTTCGGATGCGGAGTCCGGTCGGGATGGTCGCGGGTTCACCCGGCGCAGCGACGCAGCAGCAGGACGTAGTGGCGTGGCCGGATCGTCGGCCAGCCCGTGGGCGCATCCTCCCGGGAGCAGGACGATGTCGCCCGGCCGCAGCGCGATCGGATCGGCGGCCGGGGGCAGGAACCAGCAGCTGCCTGCCAGGACCACATGGAATCCTGCGGCATCGAAGGCGGGAAACTGCCAGCCGAACGGTGCGTGGTGGCTGACCCGGCCCGAATGAGGCTCGCCGATGCGCATCGCGGCCACCACGTCAGAAAGAGGATCCACCCCATCAAAACTATCAAATCAAGACTCGATCTAGACAGATTCGTATAAATCTTGGAGCCTGACGCATTGAACGTCGCAGACCGTTGGCTTTAAGTTCGAATTGCTGCTGATCATGCAGCGAAGTCGATAGGTCACAGGAGTTGACATGCTCATCACCGTCTACGGCGCCAACGGCTATCAGGGCAAGCTCACCCTTGCCGAGTTGTCCCGCCATGGCATGGAGGTCCGGCTCGTCGGTCGAGATCACACACGGTTGCAATCCGCCGCCGTCGAGGTCGGAATTCCCGACGCCGATCGCCGGGTGGCCGGTCTCGACGACCGCGCCGCTCTCGTTGCTGCTTTGGCGGGTAGCGATGTCGTCATCAACTGTGCAGGACCGTTTACCACCTCCGGCGCGGTGATGGTCGATGCTGCGATCGCCGCGGGCGCCCACTATGTCGACACCGCGGGCGAGCAACTGTATGTGAAGGGCGTTTTCGATTCCTTCGGCGGCGACGCCGAGCGTGCGGGTGTCACGGTAGTGCCGGCAGTCAACGACGGTTGCTTGCCCGGCGACCTGCTCGCGCACCTGATCGCCGAGCGGACCGGGCCGCTGGCGGAACTCACTGTCAGCCACTTCATCACCGGTGCTGCCGGTCTCTCACGCGGATCGCTGCGCTCGGCGTCGGCGACGATGGACACGATGCGGTCGGGCGGGCTGACCTATGACGACGGTGCCTGGCACAGCGGGATCCCGGCTCGGCGCGACCGAATCACCCTGCCCGACGGCCATTCCGTCGCGATGGCTGCGCTGCCGACGTGCGAGGTAGTCACCATTCCCCGACACGTGCAAGTCGATCATGTCGAAAGCCTGCTGGAGGCAACCCTGAAGGCCAGCCTCGAAACACCCATCACACCGGAACTGATCGCACAGCTTCCCGCAGGCCCGACCGAGCACGACCGCGCCGAACAGCAATTCACCTACCTGCTCGACGCCGTGGACCACCAAGGGCAGCAGACACGGGGAATCATCCGAGGCCGAGACACCTACGGAACCACCGCCGTCGCCGCGGTCGAAGCAGCCCGGCGATTGGCGGCAGGCGACACCGCCGCCGGAGTACGCACCCCCGCGCAAGCATTCGATCCTGCCGATTTCCTCGAAACCCTCTCCCGCCACGACCTCCGCTGGACCATCGAGGCGGCCCTGACAGTGAAGTGACACAGATGTCATGTCCTCAGCCGAACTCGAGCTCTCGGGGCACCATGGGCAAGGAACTGCAGAGCCTGTCGATATACCCACGACGCGTCCGCAGTAGCCGGAGGGGGAGAGACCATGACGACAGGCGACACCCCGCTGCATGTGGTGCCGGAGGAAGTGAAGGTGGTCGGCAGGTTCGCCTATGACGTTGCCGAGCAGCTGAGGTCGGGTTCGATGTCGTTGGACCGTAAAGTTCAGGCACTGTTCGGTACCTGGAAGGGCAGCGCCGCCGATGGGTACCGCGCGGGGTGGGACGACGTGCAGGACCGGCGCGCTGAAAGCGTGAGACGCACTCGTCCACGTGGCGGCAAAGCTCGGTGTCACCTCAGCGGCGTTCCGAGAGCAGAAACACCCTCTCCCCTACAACCGCCCCGGCATCTACGACGTCGCCCGAGCACTACAATCCCTCACCGGAGAAATACACCCACTTGCGCGAGGCGCATTTCCTGGGCTCTCCGAGTCGTAGTACATCAAGGTCTATCAGAAGACGCCTCTGGCTCACTCTCTGTTGTGGCCTTTAGATCGAGGCCACCATGGCGATGCCACAGGCCGAGAGCGGGGTGCCGATCCCTCCGCCCGGCCGCCCGGAAAAGCCCTGGTCAGTGGTTTGCCGATGCACCTGACCTGCTTCTCACCTGCAGGTTCACAACATGTCGCTGCATTTCAGTACCGAACGTAACGGGATTGTGGTGACGGCGTCTCCCCCGCAGTGGTGACGGCGTCACGACCGTCATCGATTAGGTACTCCTGCGCGTCGCCATCACCGAGCCGCAGACGACGTCGCCGGGATCGTGCGTCGGAACTCTCGTGCGACGCGGATGGCAGGCTGATAGCCCCTCGCCCCGACAGAAGAAGGGAGTTCGGGACAGCCTGTTGTTCATGGAGGTTCGAGCGGTTGGCCTGATTCATCCGGAGCTGGGTTCTGTGCGGAGTTTACGGCCGCAGCGCGGGCCAATGCGGCGACGGCCACCACGCCGGGCGAGGCTTCGGATTCGCGTTGGGCCAGCATGAGGTCGACGGTTTCCGGATGTTGGAGACGACAATAGGTTACGCCGTCCAGTCCGAGGCTGCGGACGGGTTCGGGAGCCAGAGCGACTCCGAGGCCGGCGGCTACGGAGACGACGAGGGTTGCGGTCTCGCTGACTTCGAGTACGGGGGGCCGGAGTCCGATGCGTGCGCACGCGTCCAGCACCAGGTGGTGCATTGTGGACCTTGCGCCTGAGGGGTGGGTGATCGTATTCGCCGGTGAGGAGACCGTCGAGCAGCTGAGGAGACAGGAGTTCGCCGCGCACCCGCAGGTCGATGCCGGGTAGTTCGGTGCGGACCGTTCGGGTGAGGCGGGGAAGGACGTCGTAGGTGGCGGTGCCGACGAAGCCGACCGAGACCCGTCCCACGCTGCCCCGGGCGAATGCCGCCATGTCGTCGGTGGCGCGTTCGTATGCTGCCGCGATTCGCCGGGCGTGCTCGGTGAAGGGTTCGCCCGCCGGGTGACCTCGACGCGGCGGGTCGAACGGTCGAACAGTTGGATCCCGAGCTGGGTTTCCAGCTGCTTGATCTGCTGGGACAGGGCCGGTTGGGCGATATGGACGCGGGCTGCGGCCCGGCCGACATGACGCTCCCGCACGAGGGCGAGGAAGTAGCGCAGCGTCCGCGGGTTGAAGTCCATGACGCAATCCTATCGGCGCTACTTATCAATGAGCGAGGAATAGGTATTGGACTGCATTAATGCGGGCGTTCAGCGTCGAGGCGTGTCCGATTCCTTCGTCTATGCCGCGGCGCGCACGCCATCAAAGTCGCGGTCGAAGGCGTCATCGAACAGCGGTGTGCTCGAGTTCTCGAACTCTGCGTTGGGGTTACTGCCCGGCCTCGGAACTTATTCACGCCAACGAGAGAGGGTCTTCCCGATCAATGGTGAATGGTGACGCCGCATCAATCTTCCTGCACGAGCGCTACTTTGAGGGTGGCGTTGTCTCCGCGACTATCTTCCTTGACGGAGCTGAACTGTTTCGGCGTTCGCACGGCGGTCTGGTCGGAGCCTATGTAGGGGTTGTCCCAGTAGATCTTGAATTCACCCGCGTCGGAGGCATAGATAGCCTCACCCTCTGTGCCGGTGCCGAATCCAGCGGACTCGCTGCCCCATTCTGCTCGATGACCTTCAGGAATGACGTCGGGCGGGGTGGCTCCGCCGTTGTTGCTCCACACCCCGTGCTGCAGTTCTTTGTTCGTCAGAGTGAGTTCGGTCCCGGTGTAGTTGTATACCCGTACCCAGTACGATCGTGCCGCCATCTGTCGAGCTCCTTCATACAGAGACCGCCCCGAACATAGATACATCCCGAGCGGACTGGTAGCCATGTTGCCCTGTGCCGGATGTGATCGTGATGCAGCGAACGGCATCCTCCCTTGCGAGTAGAGACGAGCGACCAGCGGTCTGTCACGAACTACGCTCTACGACCGTCGGCGCACACGCGGGCCCATCGAACACCCAGGAATGAAGCACTGCACCTGTCGGAACGCGTATTCGATTGTAGCGCCCGCCATCTCATTCTTTTCCGTTTCGGAAGACCTCGCCGATGGCCATCATGATGTCGACATGACCGGGCGACAGCGGTCTCGGTCACGACGGTGGCGGCAGCCCGAACCCGGGCTCGTCCTCGTCCCCCCTCGGAACGTTGGCTGGCACTGCCCTCTGGAGTGTGGCCGGCGGTGATCGCGCAGGTCATCCCGCCGCAGTCGCTGTTGCAGGAACTTGTTGATGGACCGCTGGTCGCGAACCGCGTGGTCCGTCCCGCCGATGAGGATCTCGTCTATGGACTCTGCTGCGTCGGGGACGGAGGCCGGATCTTCGACAATGTCTCGGAACACACCAGCTGATACGGGACATCGGACGAGACCAATTCTCGCCATAGTTCTTTCGTCATGTTTACGGTTGGTTTCGAGCAGAGCGCCCTGCTGATGTCGTCGAGCATTCGCCCGAGCCACATGGTGCGGTCGCCGCTTATCCGAGGCTTACTCGGTCGCTGAGACCGTGCGTGCCCACGTCCGCCGGCTGGTCTCGGAGTCCACGCGCTCGAGCTTGGTCCAGCCGGTCCAGCCTCGCTTGGCGTCGGCCCGGCAAGGTGCATGCCGACAAGGCTTACGACGCCGCCGACATTCGACGATGGGTGCGTGATCGGGGCATCGAGGTCCGGAGCGCACGTAGGGGCATCGAGTCGTCCCAGCGCCTCGGCCGTCATGGACAGCACCGTCAACCCTGGCGGGCGACCGGTGCCTGGTCGTCGACCAGGTTGAACACCGTACGTGCGGGAAGGCCTCCGTACAGTTGGGCGATGATGATCGCAGCACTCGCCTCCAGGTACTGCGCATGCCGCAGATCGCCGGTCGGCAGAGGTACCCCTCCGGTGTCCTCGATGAGTTGCTCGGCTACGCGCAGGGCGGTCGAGTCGTCGCCGCAGTAGGGCACGGTGAGCGGACGGCCGTCGAAAGTGATCGACGGCATGCGCCATACATCGGCGTGGCAGAGGTTGAAGGCTTTGACCACGTGTCCGCTGGTCGCCTTCGCGATCTGCTGCGCCATCGACTCGCCGGGCGGGGTGACGAGGGTGAATCCCTCGGTTTCGACCGGGTTGTTGCAGTCGATGACAGGCTTGCCGCGCAGGCCGTTCCCGATGCGTTCGAGGGTGTACTCCATCCCTTGGTACAGCACGGCGAGCAGAGCGGCATCGGCGAACAGCGCCGCCTCCGCGAAGCTGCCTGCGCGTACGCCCAACCGGTGGGCCAAGGCCGCGGCCTTCTCGGGAGACCGTCCGGTGATCATCAGGTCGTGCCCGCGTGCGGCCCATTTCGCGCCCAGGGCCTCGGCCATGTTGCCTGCTCCGAAGATTGCGATTCTCATGCAGTCGAAGCTATGGGGCTGTAGGGAACCTGATGGTGCCCAGCGACAGATCAGGAATCCTGCCCGAATGCCAGTTCTTCGGCATGTTCCTCGGCCCAGCGCGCCAGCAGCGACACAGGCTCCAGGAGGCTCTTCCCGAGTGGTGTGAGCGTATATTCCGTCCCGGGCGGCGCGGCGGCGAGGACACGGCGCTCGACCAGCCGTGACGCCTCCAGCTTGCGCAGTGTCTGCGTCAGCATCTTCTTGCTGATGCCGCCGATACGGTCCCGCAGTTCGCTGTAGCGCTGCGGACCGTCCCCGAGCCCGAAGATCACCACCACGGACCAAGTGTCGGCGACCAGCGCCAGTGTGGTGCGGGCGGGGCAATCGGCGAGGAAGACGTCGTATTCACTCATGGCGTAGAGCCGTTCATTCTGCGGACCGATCCGGCGACTCCAGCCTACCCAGCGCGCAGTAGGTAACGAGTGGACGGGTTTCCGATGGGGGATTGTCGCTGGGCTTCCGGACCACACCACCAGAGGACGACAGGGTGTCGGAGAACCGAACGAATTACGACGTGTGAATTGCCTGCGCCGCCACGGGCTTGTTCGGAAGGGTTCCGGCTGGACGGTGACCGGTACCGGACCGGCGTGATCGTCCAACGCCATCTTCGTGCCCCCACCTGTCCGGCCTCGACTCCCTTCGATGCCACCTAGAGCGTGTCTCGAAGTAGCGCCGCCGGTGTGAGACTGTTTGGCAGGGTGGGGGTTTGAGATATGGCGAGGTCTCCGGTAGTTGGTTGATCGACCAAGATTCAACTGAACACCGGAGACCTCGTGACCACCCTAGCGGTGACCGCGCGAGCGGACCTGTCCGATGCCCAATGGGCACGGCTGGAGCCGCTGCTGCCCACCCCGAAACGACCCGGCCGTCCCTCGAGATGGACCCGACGCCGCCTGCTCGACGGTATCCGCTGGCGGATCCGGGTCGGTTGCCCGTGGCGGGACATCCCACCGCAGTACGGGTCGTGGCAGGCGATCTACGCGTTGTTCCGCCGCTGGAGTCGAGCCGGGATCTGGGCACATGTGCTGCGGCAACTCCAGGCGATCGCCGACGCCGCCGAACAGATCGGATGGCTGGTCAGCGTGGACTCCACGATCATGCGTGCCCACTGCCACGCCGCCGGAGCCCGCCGCGACGGCGACCGCCAGGCCGAACCACCCGGCGGCCACTACAGCGAACCGGCCGATCACGCGCTCGGGCGGTCTCGGGGCGGATGGGGAACCAAACTCCATCTGGCCTGCGAACACCGCCTGCGTCCGTTGTCGCTGCTGCTCACCGCCGGTCAAGCCGGTGACAGCCCCCAGTTCGCCGCGGTCCTCGACGGCATCCGGGTCCCGCGCCTGGGTCGTGGGCGGGCACGCGTGCGTCCGGACCGGGTACTGGCGGACAGGGCGTATTCCTCGGCCGCCAACCGCGCCTACCTGCGCGAGCGTGGTATCCCCGCCACTATCCCGGTCCCGGCAGATCAAGTAGGACACCGCCGCAATCGTGGCCGCGCGGGCGGGCGACCACCGGCGTTCGACCGTGAGATCTACCGGCACCGCAACACTATCGAGCGTGGCATCAACCGACTCAAACAACACCGCGCTGTCGCCACCCGCTACGAGAAACTCGCCACCCGCTACCTCGCCGTCATCCAGATCGCCGCCATCGACCAATGGCTGTGACCTCGACACCTACTTCGAGACACTGCCTAGCTGACCCGAGAATCTGGGCATTCGATGGAAGCGTTCACCGGCGGTAGGTACCTCGGAGGGTGGCCCGTCCATCGGGTAAACGACCTGCTGAACGCCGCAGGACCGGAGTTTCCGAGGCGGATTGCGGTCTCCTGCACAGTGAGCTCGAGGACACTGAGCATGTCTATCGCGAGTGCACAGCGGACTTCGTCGTTCAGAATTCGGAAGCTGGTCCCCTCGCTGGCGAGCCTTCGGTGCAGAGTACGACGGTCCATGTCCAGTCTCCTCGCGATGTCCTCCGCCGTAGGCATGGTGCCGATCTGCTGGAGAAGCACCGCGCGGACTCTGGTGGCGAGTTGGCCACGCTCTCTTCGCTGCTGTAAAAGGTCCAGGCAGCGCTTCTCACACAGCGCGGCCGTAGCGGGATCGGGCATCGACATCGGTTCGGCGAGAAGATCGACGGGAAACGTCAGGGCCGTGCTCAGCCGGTCGGCGAAAGTCGGGAATCGGTCGACCGGGTTGTGCGAAACATCGGAGAGGGTCTGAGCCATGCCGGCGGTCATGGTGGCCACGCTGCGCTCGGGCAATGCCAGCTCGAGGCGTGCATCACCGAGACGGTCCGCAAGTCGCGGGCTGAGGCAACGCAGCACGATCACACCGAAGATGATCACGATGTCACGTTCGAGCAGAAAAGCGCGGACCTCGGCGGGAAGGGTGTCGTCCCGGAATTCGATCCGTCCTGCCGTCTGGCTGAGACTGACAGTTATATCGACGAACCGGTTGCCGATCCGCAGTATTTGCAGTGCGACCCGCAGGGCTTCACCTGCAGTGGGGCTGCTGAGCATGGCGAAGCCCAGCAGCCCGAAGCCGGCCAATGAGAAACGCTTCGCCACCTCGGTGCCGAGTCCCGGTCTGTCACCGATGGTCTGCACCAAGTTGCGCGCGACCGAGAGTTCCTGGATCGCTTCGACTTCCAGATCGTCCGCAGCGAGATCAGCCGGTCGCAAGCCGGTCGAGGCGAGCAGCCGACGCTCCGTGACGCCGTGATCGGTGCCGAACTGCACCATGTGACGGACTCCGATGATAGGTCTCTTCGGCACTGGGAATGCGTGGTGCCTCTAGATCCCGCTGGTCCTGAAGGCAGTCGGCTGCGCCGGACGTACGAGTCAGTAGCCACCCGCTGAGCCGGACGGCAGCAGGGAGTCGTTCGGCACCGTCACCCATTCGGTTTCACGGCGGCGGCGAGCCCGGACAGCGCTGCCGACAGGGCCACCTGGAGATTCGAGGCATGCAGAAAGCGGGGCGCGACAACTAGGGGCGTTCGTATCCGAAATCGCTCTGTGCTGGGGATCTGGTGACTTGACTTCCGCTGATCCGCATTATCGGGGACTGTCCAGGGTCGGTTGTATGACAAGAACTCGGTGCGCTCGGTGCGGCCAACCGAGATCGATGAGTGCGTCGCCAGCTGATGCGGCGGTTGACGAGACCGGGAACCGGCAGCTTTCGAGTGGAAGCTGGCCTTGCGGTCGCCACGAGATTCTCCGCAACAGACACTTTCGTGACGGTCAGGTTGTCAGCACAGTGGCGATCGCAGGAACTTCCCCGCGTTGGTGACTGGTTAGCCTGAGTGGATGCTTGATGTGGCAAGTTCACCCCCTCGGCCGACGGTGATCGTCGGTTCGTCGGCTGATCGGATCATGTCGCGTTGACCAGTTGCGACCTTTGCCTTTCCCGGTCCAGGCTGCCCGGGCCTGGTGCGAGTTTCGAGCAGCAGATGCAGGCGGGGATCGAGCGGCTGGAAGACAGTGACGGCTCGGATCATCGAATGCTGCGGCGCACGCTGCGCGCCACGGCCGCAGTCAGCCTCTCCGAGGTCGAATGGATACGCCGGATGCGGTCGACCGGGACCCTCCTGCAGCCACGCGTCAGTGTCCTCGACGGTTATGTCGCCGGCTACATCGCCCAGTGGCGTGACGCCCACAGCAGACGCCTGGGTCCCGCGATCACCGACCTCGAGGTCGGGGCAGGCCTGACCTTGCGTGATTTGCGGGACGGGTGGGAGGACGACGCGCACGCGATGGCCGACGCACAGACCGAATGGAAACTTCCGCGTTCGGTTGCGCCGTCGGCCAGAGAAACCGTGGTGTCGGTCGACACCGCGTTCTGGGCACTCGCCCTCGCTGATGTTCGTAGTTTCAACGAAACGCTGGCACGTGTTCGGAGTATCGATCGCGCGGCATGGCGGTGGGCGGCAAGCCGGGTCTCCGGAGTGCTGGCGATCTGGTCATGGAGGATGGAACCCGACGCGACAGGACCATTCGCCGTCGCCGCGCACGAAGTCGGGTTGTCGGCACTCGCGGCCGGGAGCCGCACACGACCGCCCAGCTTCGGATCGCACGTGCCGGATCTGGGACAAGCAGCGTTCGTCCTCGCGCAGCTGTGCAGGGAGGTTCGCGATCCGCCCACCGAATCCGACCTGGTCGGCGAACTGATCACCAGTATCGCTGCGATCATCAAGGCTCATCGCGAACGCGGAGAGATAGTGCGAGCGTCGGGCATCTACGCCACCGCAGTGGGTCCGCTCAAGTGGGTACAACACGACATCCGGCCCACGCTTCCGACGGTCTCGGTGATCGGCTGCCGACTCCGGCGCGGACACGCATCAGCGTCCGAGCCCGGTTAGCGCCGCACCGGGTGCGCAGGATTCGCCAATTAGAGACCTGCGCCCTCCTGCAGAATCCGGCGAAGAAATGCACCGAACTGGTCGACCGATTTCATCTGGAGCATCGTGTCGTGGGCGCCGTCGATCAGATAGCTGAGCACCTCTCGGCTCGAGTGCTTTCGCCAGTCCGCGGCGTCACTGTCACCACCGTCCCGGTCGCCGACCGCGACCACCGCGATGGTGCCAGAAAATGCCGACGGCGCATGACTACGCAATAGCAATAGATTCGCCCGGCTTACCTCGACGCTCCTCCGCAGCAGAGATTCAGGGGGGATAGCGTCGAAGATATCGAGCTCTTCGGCCAACGCGCACATATCGGTATAGGCCAGCCTGCCGATCACGTGGTCCGCTGAGACACCCATTCGTGCGAGATAGCCGCGAATTATATAGTTTGTAAGATCCTCGTCACTGACGGGCTGCGGTTCGGCTCCAGGTATCCGGCTGTCGAGCAGTACCAGGTTCGCAACGGTCTCACCTCGCTGTTGCAGTATTACCGCCGTTTCGTGGGCGACCACGCCACCGAACGACCACCCGAGCAGTCGGTACGGCCCTACGTTTTGAACGGCTTGTATCTCATCCGCATACAAAGCCGCCAGCTCGCGGACAGATCGGGGATGCTCACCGTTCGGCAAAAATAGCTGGCGGATCACCGTGATCGGACATTGCAGATATGTTCCAAGATTGCGGTAGTCCCAGCCGGTGTCCACTCCCGGGTGAATGCAGAACAAGGGATTTCCGATTCCGGCACGGAGAGTCGTCACGGGACGGACGGTCGCCTGCCGAAGCCCGGAGTCCACGGTAGCCGCCAAGTCTGCGATGGTCGCTGACTCGAAGACAGCTTCAACGGCGATTTCGGCACCGAACGATCGTTGAATGGCCGCAATCAGACGCATCGCCGACAGCGAGTGACCGCCGAGCGCGAAGAACTCGTCGTCGAGGCCGACTCGATCGACCCCGAGTATGTCCGCGACCAGCTTCGCCAGTTCGGCCTGTATCGCGGTCTGCGGCGCTCGGAACGCTGACGCCGATCGGTATTCTGGCGCCGGCAGCGCCGCTTCGTCCACCTTGCCATTCACGGTCATCGGCACCCGATCGATCGCCACAACGGCCGCAGGCACCATGAATCCCGGCAGACGTTGGGCTGCGAATCCGAGCAGATCCACAGTGTCGAGCGTGCCCGCGCGTGCTGGAACCACGTAGGCGACCAGCCGCGGATCCGCCGGAGTATCTGCACGCGCCGTGACCACGACCTGACTCACCTGCGGGTGCGCGATGAGCGCGGCCTCGACCTCGCCCGGTTCGACCCGGAACCCTCGCACCTTCACCTGGTCGTCGGCACGACCACGAAACTCCAACTCTCCCATTTGATTCCACCGTGCGAGGTCGCCCGTCCGATACAACCGACCCCCACCACCGAACAAATCAGCGACGAACCGCGATGCCGTCAATCCGGGCCGACGCCAATACCCCTCTCCCACACCGGGTCCCCCGACATACAACTCACCCACCACACCCAGTGGCACCCGACGGAGATGGATGTCCAACACAACGAATGCGAGGTCGGGCAGTGGAGCCCCGACCGGACTCGCGCTCGATTCGAGATCATCTGTCCCGATCTGCCGCACGGACGCGTGCACGGTCGTCTCGGTCGTGCCGTACATGTTGAGCATGCGCACACTGGAGTGAGATTTCATCCAGGGCCGCAGCCGCACCGGCTCCAGACGTTCACCAGCGAAAACCACTGTATCCAACTTTGAACCGGGAATCGGCGGCAGCGTGTAGAACGCTGAAGGTGTCTGGCTCAGTACGGTCACGCCCGCATCGGCAATAAGGCGCGTGAACTCAACCGGCGACCGCACCACGGGACCGGGAACCACCACCAGACATCCGCCATGCGCCAGGGCACCCCACATCTCCCACACGGAAACGTCGAAGGCGAGTGAGTGAAACAAACTCCATACCTGGTCAGGACCGAACGCCATCGTCGGTTGCGTAGCACGGAAGAGTCGCGACACGTTCGAGTGCGTGACGGCGACACCCTTCGGCCGCCCGGTCGTGCCGGAGGTATAGATCAAGTAGGCCAGGCTCCCCGCAGGGGATCGCACCGATGCGATGCTGGTGGGGGGCTCGCCCGCACAAGCACAGGCGTCGACGACTTTCACCGACGAGGTGCCGTCGGTGTGTGGCTGCCCGATTCGACCGGCCAACTCCGTTGTCGTGACGACGACTGCCACTCGGGCGTCACCGAACACGAAACGGATCCGATCGTCTGGATATCCCGGGTCGACCGGCACGTACGCCGCACCGGCCTTCCATATCGCCAGCACCGTCGTCACCGAATACACGGACCGAGGCAGTAAAAGCCCGACCACATCGCCCGGCCGGACCCCCTGCGCGAGCAGTTCGCCCGCCAGCCGTGACGACATTCGATCGACGTCGCCGTAAGTCCACTGTGCGCCATCGGCCTGTACTGCGGCGGCATTCGGTCGCCGAATCACCTGTCCCGCGAACAACTCCAGGACAGATGGACCGGTCGGCGCCGCCACCGCACGCAGCGCAGCGGTGTTACCCATGGTATCCAGTTGCCGGTTCTCAGCTTCGCCCAGCAATTCGACCGCGTCGATCGGGATGCTCGGCGCGGCCGCCACGGCCGAGAGCACGCGCAGCCAGCGCTGTGCCAGCAACTCGATCGTGGGGCGTGCGAACAACTCAGTGGCGAACTCGATGTGGCACGGCCAGCCCTGCGTATCAACGCGATCATCGACTGTGAAGGTCAGGTCCATGCGCGACACTCCGCTGGGTACCGACACCCGCTCGCATCGTAGAGCTGGCAGCCTGATGTCGTCCTCGATCGTGTTCTGGAACACCAACATCGTTTGAAACAGGGGGTGATGGGAGGTAGAGCGCGGCGGGTTCAGCGCTTCGACCAAGGCTTCGAACGGTATGTCTTGGTTCTCGTACGCGTTCAATGCCTTTCGCCTCACCTGTACGAGCAGCTCAGCGAAAGTGATCGACGGGGACAGCTGTACACGCAATACCCAGCTGTTGATGAAGAATCCGACTACGTCATCCAGATTCTCGTCCGTACGTCCGGCGATCGGCGAGCCGATCACGATGTCGTTGCCGGCGCCGAGCCGGTGCAAGAGCACCGCGAGCGCCGCTTGCAGGAACATCGACACAGTGACCCCTTCTCGGACGGCCGCCTGCCGAATCTTCGTCTGGAGCGTCGAGTCGATCGTGAACGCGAGTCCATCTCCCGCGTAGGAGGCCACCCGGGGTCGTGGGTGGTCGAGGGGAAGCGTCAATTGTGCCGGCGCCCCATCGAGCTCATCGCGCCAGTACCGGATTTGCGACGACATCAGGCTCTCGGTGTCGGTCGGCGCCCCCAGCAAGTCCTGTTGCCACAGCGTGAAGTCGAGGTACTGCACCGGCAACGGCCTCCATTGTGGCGCAATTTTCTTCGATCGCGCGGCATAGGCAGTTGTCAGATCCCGCATCAGCGGCCGCATCGAGGACCCGTCGACTGCGATGTGATGGATGAGCAACACCAGTCGATGCCTTTCGGTATCGTGGCGCAGAACGGTAGCGCGGACTGGCGCGTCGACGGACAAATCGAACTCGAACTCAGCCAGTTCCGCGGTCGTGCGGTCGATCCAGCTTTCGTCCCAGCCGGTGGCGTCGAGCACCTGCCACACGTGTGCGGCGACGCCGGGTTCGCGAACTTTCTGATAAGGCACGCCGTTCACATCGGGAAAGACCGTTCGTAATGACTCGTGTCGAGCGATGACATCGGCGATGGCCAGTCGCAGGGCCTCGATATCCAACGGGCCGGTGAGTGTCCAGACCATGGGAATGTTGTAGATCGCCGATCGACCTTGCAGGCGGGAAAGGAACCAGAGGCGGCGTTGGGCGAACGACAACGGAGCTCGTTCCGGGCGCGACTTGGCAACCAACGCCGGGCGCAGCCGGACACTCGCATCGAAGACCGACACCAACTGCGCGACGGTTGGTGTGTCGAATACCTGCCGGACGGGAACCTCGACCTTCATCACCGATCGGATTCGGCTGACCAGCCGGGTCGCCGACAGTGAGTGGCCGCCCAGTTCGAAGAAGTCGTCATCGACCCCGACCCGGTCGAGGCCCAGGACGTGCGCGAACAATCCCGCCAGCACCTCCTGCGGGATCGTTTCCGGCGCTCGATACTCCACTTCGGACCGATACTCCGGTGCCGGCAACGCTTGCCGATCGACTTTCCCGTTCACCGTCAACGGCATCGCCTCGAGCACCACGATCACCGCCGGGACCATGAACCCCGGCAACCGTCGCGCCACGAACCGGCGCACCGCGGCCACATCGACACCACCAGACGCGGAATCGAGCACGACATACCCGACCAACCGACGCTCCCCCGGCCCGTCCACGCGCGCCACCACCACCGCCTGCACCACCGCCGGATACGCGGCCAGTACCGCTTCGACCTCGCCGGGTTCGACCCGGAACCCGCGGATCTTCACCTGATCATCGACCCGGCCACAAAACTCCAACTCCCCCGAACGATTCCACCGCACCAAATCACCCGTCCGATACAACCGACCCCCCACCCCACCGAACGGATCAGCGACAAAACGCCCCGCCGTCAACCCCGACCGACCCCAATACCCCAACGCCACACCCGACCCCCCCACATACAACTCACCCACCACACCCACCGGCACCCGCCCCAACCGAGCATCCAACACCACCAAAGCAGCATGCGACACCGGCGAACCGATAGACGGCACACCAGTCCCCGAAGACAACTCACCGGTGATCGTGGCATACACCGTCGTCTCCGTCGGACCATACGTATTCACCATCGGAAAACGCCCAGCCCACTCATCGACCAACCCCGCCGACAACACCTCACTACCCATCAACAACGACTCCACCCAATCCCAACCAACCGGCGACAACACCGCCAACGTCGACGGCGTCACATGAACATGAGTCACCCGCTGCCGGGCAATAAGCTCCGTCAACCCCACACCCGGCCGCGCCTGCTCCTCCGTAGGCGCGACCGCGGCGGCACCACACAACAACGCCGACCACATATTGATCACCGACGCATCGAAAACCAACGGAGCCAACTGCAAAACCCGACTCCCCCCATCAATCCCCAATCGCACACCCTGCCCGACAGCAAGCTCCACCACACCCCCATGCGACACCGCAACACCCTTCGGCACACCCGTCGTACCCGAGGTATAGATCAAGTACGCCACCTGACCAGGATCCGGAAACGGGTGGTGGGTGAGCGGCTGGTTGCTGGTGATCGGGTCGCGGACATCGATAACCGGATAATCCGGGCGGTTGATCGATTCCAGCAATGTTGTTGTTCGGCGGATCAACTCCGTGGTTGTCAACACCGCCGCCGCCGAGGCATCGTTCAGCACGAACCCGATCCGGTGATCGGGATAGGCGGGATCGATCGGGAGGTACGCCGCCCCGATCTTCAGAACCGCAAGCACCGCGGCGAAGTTGTGTCGGGTGCGCGGCAACAGCAGCCCGACGACGTCCGCCGCACCGATGCCGCAATCGATCAGCCGGTGTGCCAACTGGTCGGATTCCCGGTCCAGCTCTCGATACGTCCACGACCGATTGTCGAAGACGAGCGCGGCCGCGTCCGGCGTCCGGGAAGCCTGCGCGGCGAAGGCTTCCGGTATTGATGCCCGCCCGGCGGGGGCCGCGGCAGCTGCCGGAGCGTTGCCGAAGGATTCCAGCTGCCGGATCTCCGACGCTGCCAACAGGTCGAACTTTCCGACAGGTGCGGCCGGATCGGCTGTCGCCACGGCGAGTACCCGAAGAAAACGAACCACGACGGAGTCGATTGTTGCCGGGTCGAAAAGATCGGTGGCGTATTCGATTCGACCGGACCAGCCATCCATATCGGGTTGCTCGACGACGACCAGATTCAGGTCCATCCGCGCGGCGCCAGTCGTCGTCGGCACGACAGTGGCGCTCACCTCGGAAAGCTTCATCTCGGCGGCCGCGTGGTTCTGGAATACGATCATCGTTTGGAACAGCGGGTGATGTGCGGCCGATCTGCTCGGATTGAGCTGCTCGACCAAGAGCTCGAACGGGACATCCTGGTTCTCGTAGGCCGCCAGAGCCTTTTGTCGCACTGCGGCAAGCACGTCGGCGAACGATGAATACGGTGCGACCGATATCCGCAATACCCAGGTGTTGACGAAAAAACCCACCAGGTCGTCGAGCGCCTGATCGGTTCGGCCCGCGATCGGTGATCCGATCACGATGTCGTTGCAGGCTCCCAGCCGATGCCACGTCACCACCAATGCGGCCTGGAGAATCATCGCCACCGTCACGCCGTGACCGGCCGCCAGTTCCGAGATCGCCGCCCGCAACTCGGGTTCGATCGTGAACGGCATCACGTGACCGCGATAGGACATCGCCTGCGGCCGCGGTCGATCGGTCGGCAGGTCGAGCATTTGTGGCGCTTCAGCCAGTTCACTTCGCCAGTAATCGAGCTGCTCGGAAACCCGGCTGGCGGGGTCGCTCGCAGAACCGAGCAGTTCCAGCTGCCACAGCGTGTAGTCGACATATTGGACAGGTAGCGGCAGCAGATCCCGGGCGCGGCCGCTGCGCCGTGCGTCGTAGGCGGTGGCGAGATCACGCAGCAGCGGTGTCGACGACCACCCGTCCGCGGCGATATGGTGCAGCACGATCATCAGCACATGCGTGCGTGCGGCGCAGTGCAGGAGCTGCGCGCGGATCGGAATGTCCTCGGCCAGATCGAATGTGTGCCGCGCCGCCCGCGCGAGGGTTTCGGAGCACTCGTTCCAGCCCCATTCGGTCGCATCGACTACCAGCCAACCGATGTCCGCGGTGTCGATGCCGAGGACCCGCTGGTACGGCACACCGTCAACATCGGGGAATACTGTGCGCAAGGATTCATGCCTGGCAACGACGTCGGTTATCGCTCCTTTCAGCGCATCGACATCCAGAGCACCGGTGAGGCGCCAGACCATCGGGATGTTGTAGGTCGCCGACGGTCCTTCCAGGCGGGACAGGAACCACAGTCGGCGTTGTGCAAACGACAACGGAACCCGCGTCGGGCGCGGCATGGCAACCAACGCCGGACGCAACCGGACACTCGCATCGAAAACCGACGCCAGCCGCGCCACGGTCGGCGCCTCGAACACCGACCGCACCGCAACCTCGACCCCCAACACCGCACGAATCCGGCTCGTCAACCGCGTTGCCAACAACGAATGCCCGCCCAGCTCGAAAAAGTCGTCGTCGATGCCGATCTTGTCGAGTCCGAGCACTTCCGCGAACAGCTTCGCCACCGCCTCCTGCACCGGCGTCCCCGGTGCCCGAAAAGCACGCCCGGACACGAATTCCGGCACCGGCAACGCCGACTTGTCCACCTTCCCGTTCACCGTCACCGGAATCTCGTCGACCACCACGACCGCCGCAGGCACCATGAATGCGGGCAGCCGCCGCGCAACGAAGTCTCGCAGCTCGAACGGATCAATTTCGGAGACGGCCGGCACCACGTAACCGACCAAGCGGCGATCGCCCAATTCCTCACGAAGGACTACGACAGCCCGCGCAACCGAAGAGCACGAAACCAGTACCGCTTCGACCTCGCCGGGTTCGACCCGGAACCCGCGGATCTTCACCTGATCATCGACCCGGCCACAAAACTCCAACTCCCCCGAACGATTCCACCGCACCAAATCACCCGTCCGATACAACCGACCCCCCACCCCACCGAACGGATCAGCGACAAAACGCCCCGCCGTCAACCCCGACCGACCCCAATACCCCAACGCCACACCCGACCCCCCCACATACAACTCACCCACCACACCCACCGGCACCCGCCCCAACCGAGCATCCAACACCACCAAAGCAGCATGCGACACCGGCGAACCGATAGACGGCACACCAGTCCCCGAAGACAACTCACCGGTGATCGTGGCATACACCGTCGTCTCCGTCGGACCATACGTATTCACCATCGGAAAACGCCCAGCCCACTCATCGACCAACCCCGCCGACAACACCTCACTACCCATCAACAACGACTCCACCCAATCCCAACCAACCGGCGACAACACCGCCAACGTCGACGGCGTCACATGAACATGAGTCACCCGCTGCCGGGCAATAAGCTCCGTCAACCCCACACCCGGCCGCGCCTGCTCCTCCGTAGGCGCGACCGCGGCGGCACCACACAACAACGCCGACCACATATTGATCACCGACGCATCGAAAACCAACGGAGCCAACTGCAAAACCCGACTCCCCCCATCAATCCCCAATCGCACACCCTGCCCGACAGCAAGCTCCACCACACCCCCATGCGACACCGCAACACCCTTCGGCACACCCGTCGTACCCGAGGTATAGATCAAGTACGCCACCTGACCAGGATCCGGAAACGGCAGCGTCATCTCCGGGTGCGCTTCCTTGCTCGATTCGCACATATCGATGATCGGAAGATGATCGACGCCGATGTCGGCCAGCACTAAGGCCAAACGGTCTGCCAGCGCCGATGTCGTCACCACCGCCGCCAGTGCGGCATCACGGAGCACGAACGCGAGCCGGCGGTCGGGATACGACGGATCCAGGGGAACATAGGCACAACCAGCTTTCAGAGCAGCCAGTACCGCGACGAACGGATGCTCGGTCCGAGGCAAGAGCAACGCAACTCGGTCGCCGGGCTCGACACCACAGCCGATCAGCCGGTGCGCGAAGCGGGTCGACGACCGGTCCAGTTCCTTATACGTCCAGGTTCGGTTGTCGAAGACGAGCGCAACGGAATTCGGGGTGCGCGCGACTTGTGCGGCGAAGGCTTCCGGCACCGATACCCGGCTACCGCAGTCGGATTTCGGCGCGGCACTATTGCCGAAGGACTCCAACTGCCGGATGTCCTGTGCCGCCAGCAGTTCGATCGCGGTCACCGGTACCGCCGGATCGGCCGCCACCGCAATCAGCACCCGAACGAACTGTGCGGCGATCGCGTCGACGGAGGCCGCGTCGAACAGGTCGGTGGCGTACTCGATCCAGCCGGTCCAGCCCGCGACATCAGCCTGCTCGACAATCGCGATATTCAAGTCCATCCGGCAAGTACCCGTCGCCACGGACACCGGCTCGGCCGTGAGGCCGGAGAATTCCGCGTCCGCGGCCGTGTTGTTCTGGAACGCCAGCAGAGTCTGGCACATCGGGTGGTAGGCGGGCGATCGGATCGGATTGAGCTTCTCGACCAGTACCTCGAACGGAACATCCTGGTTCGCGTAGGCGGCCAGAGCCTTTCGCCGAACCTGAGCCAGCACCTCGGCGAAGGTCTGCTGCGGAGTAAGCTGAACACGCAATATCCAGGTGTTGACGAAGAACCCGACCAGGTCCTCGAGCGCTTGATCGGTCCGACCGGCGATCGGCGAACCGATCACCACATCCGCTCCGGCGCCCAGTCGGTGCCACAGCACGACCAACGCGGCCTGCAACACCATCGATGCCGTCGCGCCCTCGCTTTCGGCCAACCGCGAAATCGCCTCGCGCACGGTGGGCTCTATCGCAAAGGACACGAATTCGCCGCGGTGCGACATCGTGCGCGGCCGCGGTCGGTCGGCGGGCAGGGTCAGCAGTCGCGGAGCGTCCTCCAGTTCACGCTTCCAGTACTCGAGCTGGGTGGACAGCAGGCTGTCGGCGTTGTCTTCCGAACCGAGTAGTGCTTGCTGCCACAGCGTGTAATCCACGTACTGCACGGGCAGCGGGAGCCACCCGGGCGCATGACCGGCGACGCGCGCTCGATAGGCGCCGGCCAGATCGTTGAACAGCGGTGCGGCGGACCAGCCGTCCGCGGCGATATGATGCACGACGATCAACAACAGATGCTTGTCCTCGCCGCAGCACAGCAGTTGGGCCCGGATCGGAATCTCGGTGGCCAGTTCGAAGTGATACCGGGCCACCTGCGCCACAGCGGTCTGGCGCTGGATGTCGTTCCAGGTCGTGCCGTCCACCGTGGCCCAGCCGAAGTAAGCGGCGTCGGCGGGGATGACGCGCTGGCTCGGCACACCATCCGATTCAGGGAAGACGGTCCGCAAAGATTCGTGCCGAGCCACGACATCCGCTATCGCGGCACGCAGGGCGTCCCGGTCCAAAGGCCCGATCAGCATTCGGACCATGGGAATGTTGTAAGTCGCCGAAGGTCCTTCCAATCGATGCAGGAACCACAGTCGACGCTGCGCGAACGACAACGGAATCATCGGCGGTCGCGGCGAAGGTCGCAACGATGGACGCGGTTCGACCGCCGCGTCGAAGTCAGCGGTCAGTCTCGACACGGTCGGTGCGTCGAACACCGCACGGACCGGGATCTCGATACCGAGCACGCTGCGGATCCGGCTCGACAACCGTGTCGCCGCCAGCGAATGTCCGCCGAGAGCGAAGAAGTCGTCATCGACGCCGACCTTGTCCAACCCGAGCACCTCCGCGAACAACCTCGCCACCGCCTCCTGCACCGGCGTCCCCGGCGCCCGAAAAGCACGCTCTGAGGCATATTCCGGCGCAGGCAGCGCAGACTTGTCTACCTTCCCGTTCACCGTCACCGGAATCTCGTCGACCACCACGATCGCCGCAGGCACCGAATACTCCGGCAATCGATACGTGACAAACCGCCGCAACGACGCCGAATCAACGCCGGCACCGACTACCACCGCATACGCTGCCAACCGGCGATCACCCACCACGTCCTCACGGACCACCACCACAGCCCGGGTCACCTGCGGATGCATAAGCAGCGTCGCTTCCACTTCACCGGGTTCGACCCGGAACCCCCGGATCTTCACCTGATCATCGACCCGGCCACAAAACTCCAACTCCCCCGAACGATTCCACCGCACCAAATCACCCGTCCGATACAACCGACCCCCCACCCCACCGAACGGATCAGCGACAAAACGCCCCGCCGTCAACCCCGACCGACCCCAATACCCCAACGCCACGCCCGACCCCCCCACATACAACTCACCCACCACACCCACCGGCACCCGCCCCAACCGAGCATCCAACACCACCAAAGCAGCACCGGAAACAGGCCCACCAATTGACGGAACACCCGAACCCACAACCAAACGACCTGTAATCGTGCAATACACCGTCGTTTCGGTCGGACCATACCTATACACCATCGGTAAGCGCCCAGCCCACTCATCGGCCAACTCTGCCGACAGCACCTCAGCACCCACCGACAACAATTCCAACGAGCCCAGATCGCTGGCAGACAACACCGCCAGTGTCGAGGGCGTCACATGAGCATGCGTGACTGCGACACGAGAAATCAGTGCCGCCAGCGCATCCCCCGGGCGCGCCTGATCTTCCGTCGGCACTACCGCAACCGCACCGTTCAACAACGCCGACCACATATCGGTCACCGATACATCGAAAACCAGCGGGGCGAACAGCAGAATCCGGCTTCCACTGTGTACCGCGTGATGCCGCGTGTGGGCAGCGACCAACTGGACAACGCTGGCATGAGTTACCGCGACGCCTTTGGGTTCACCCGTCGTTCCCGAGGTGTAGATCACGTAGGCCACCGACCACGGATAAGGGAAGGCAACCGGCGTATGTGGCTCGGTGTCGAGCGTCGGATCAGCGATATCGATGACGGACCTGTCGCGGCGGTCCAGCGACCGCAACAGTGACTCCGCGCGGGCCCGCAGGGCGGCTGTGGTGACGACCGCCGACACAGCGGCGTCGTCGAGGATGTACCGGACTCGGTGATCCGGATAGTTGGGCTCGATCGGAGCATAGGCCGCGCCGATCTTCAGAGCCGCCAACAGTGCGACATAGCTGTAGGCGCAGCGGGGCAGCAGCAGTGCCACGACATCCCCTGTTCGGACACCGCAACCGAGCAGCCGGTGCGCTACCCGGGTGGACTGTCTGTCGAGCTCCCGGTAGGTCCAGGTCTGGTCGTCGAAGATGAGCGCGACAGCATCCGGTGTCCGCGTCACCTGCGCGGCAAAGGCCTCCGGTATCGATGTAGCAGGACCGCGGTCGACAGACAACGCGGCCCGATTGCCGAATGTATCCAGCTGTTGGATCCCCTGGCTACCGAAGAGTTCGAGTGAGCCCACCGGGACGCTCGGATCCGCGACGATGCCGCGCAGCACCTGCATGAACTGCGCTGCCAACTCGTCGATTGTCTCGGACTCGAACAAATCGGACGCATAGGTGATGTGGGCATGCCAGCCCGCACCGCGTCCTCGATCGGTGATCACGATCGTCAGGTCCAACTGAGAAGTTCCCGTGTCCGTGTGCACGACCGTGCTGTCGACACCGTCGAGATCCAGATCCGTGACGATGTCGTGGTGGAACACCAGCATCGTCTGGAACACCGGGTGGTGCGCCGAGGACCGGATCGGGTTGAGCCGCTCGACCAGAAGGTCGAAGGGCGCGTCCTGGTTTTCGTAGGCAGCGAGCGCTTTTCGCTTGACTACCGCGAGCAGCTCGGACGCCGACTGGTCGGAGGTGACGTTCGCACGGAGGACCCAGGTGTTGACGAAGAAGCCGATGAGCTCGTCCGTGGCCTGGTCGGCGCGGCCGGCGATCGGCGAACCGACCAGGATGTCGTTGCCCGCACCGCGCCGATGCAACAACACCACCAATGCGGTTTGCAGCACCATCGCCGCCGTAGCACCGGCGTCGCGAGCCAGGCGGAGGATGTCGGATCGGAGTCGCGCGTCCATGTTGAATGGCCGGGTGCCACCCCGGTGCGATCTCGTCGGCGGGCGCGGGCGGTCCGCGGACAGCTCGAGACATGGTGGAGCGGCCGTCAATTCGGCGCACCAGTAATCGAGCTGTGCGGACAGTACCTCGGTCGGTTCGGATTCCGTGCCGAGCAACTGTCGTTGCCACAGAACGTAATCGGTGTACTGCACCGGTAGCGGTGCCCGCTCGGGGGCTCGGCCGCCGAGCCTGGCGTGGTAGGCAAGCGCCAGATCGTTCAGCAGCGGCCGAGACGACCAGCCATCGGCGGCGATGTGATGGAGTACGACCGTCAATACGTGCTCTGTGCGGCTGCGCTGAAACACCGTGACGCGCAGCGGAACGTCGCGCTCGAGGTCGAAGGTGTAGGCCGCGGCCGCCGTTATCTCGGCGGCCAGCCGACCCGGTGCCCACGCACCGGCGTCGACCAGGGCCCAACCGATATCGGCATGATCCACATCAATGATCCGCTGTCGCGGAATGCCGTCCACTTCAGCGAAGACCGTGCGCAGCGATTCATGGCGCGCGAGCAGGTCGATAAATGCGGACCGCAGGGCAGTCAGGTCCAAAGGACCGGTCAGTGACCACGCGAGTGGAATGTTGTACGTTGCCGACTGCCCTTGGAGGCGGTGCAGGAACCAGAGTCGACGCTGTGCGAACGACAGCGGCAAAGCGTGCGGCCGCGGCATCGGCTGGAGCGGCGGACGCATGAGCCGCCGCTCGTTCAGCGCCGGCGCCAACCCTGACACCGTGGGTTTGTCGAAGATCGTGGCGACCGGCACATCCATTCCGAGCGTTGCGCGGATCTGGTTGGTCAACCGAGTCGCGGCCAGTGAGTGGCCGCCGAGCTCGAAGAAGTTGTCGTCCACGCCTACCCGGCCGCGCCCGAGGATCGCGGCGAACAGTCGAGCGAGCTCGACTTCGACACGGGACCGCGGCGCACGATACGGAACCGTCGACAGGTATTCCGGCACCGGCAGGGCCGCCTTGTCGATCTTTCCGCTGATCATCACCGGAAGCCGGTCCATGACCGCGATCGCGGCCGGCACCATGAATTCGGGCAACCGGCGTCCGAGCCGACGCCGGACGGCCTCGGGTTCGATGCCCGCGCCAGGGGCGCTCGGATCCGGCACCACATACCCGACCAGTCGTTTCTCGCCGTCCTGATCCACCTGTGCCACAACGGCGGCCCGACCGATCCCCGGCAGGGCAACCAATTCTCTTTCGACCGCCCCTGGTTCCACCCGAAACCCGCGAATCTTCAGCTGATCGTCGACTCGGCCGACGAACTCCAACTCCCCCGCCTCATTCCAACGCACCAAATCACCCGTGCGATACAGCCTGCCGCCGGATCCACCGACGGGATCGGCGACAAACCTCGACGCGGTCAAGCCCGCCCTGTTCCAATAGCCCCGCGCGAGGCCGGATCCCCCCACATACAGCTCGCCGATCGCACCTGTCGGCACTCGGCGCATCAGGTCATCGAGCACCACCATGCCCACGCCCGGTACCGGTGTTCCGATCGACGGCGTACCCGATCCGACGGCCAGCGGTTCGGTCATCGACACCATCACGGTGGTCTCTGTCGGGCCGTAGGCGTTGAACATGGCTCGATCGCCGGCGAATCGGTCCACGAGCGCCGCGCTGCACGGTTCGCCACCGGTTACCAGCGTCACCCCCGCCAATTGTTCGGCAGTGAGTACTTCGACCGTGGAGGGTGTGAGATGTGCATGAGTCACTCTCTGGCGGTCGATCAACCGAACGAGGGCGGCCCCGGGCAGGGCTTCGTCATCGGTGGGCACGACGGCCGACGCACCGGCCAGCAGTGCCGACCACATATTGAGCACCGACGCATCGAAGACCAAAGGCGAGAACTGCAGTACGCGGCTGTCGCTGCGGATCCGCACCCGCCGAATGTGCGCTGTGATCCGATCGCACACGGCACCGTGCGATACCGCGACGCCCTTGGGCCGCCCTGTCGTTCCCGAGGTGTAGATCAAGTAGGCCAGCTCCTGTGCACCTGGCAACGGCAACGCGGAGAACGGTTGGCTGTCGAGCCGCCGATCGGATACATCGACGATCGGGATATCGTCGGCTTCGACCGGCAGCGCCGCCTCGACGCGGGAAACGAGTTCGGCCGAGGTGACGACCGCCATCACACCCGCTTCGGCAAGCACGGCGGCAATCTGATGATCAGGGTATGCGGGCTCGATCGGCACATACGCTGCCCCCGTCTTGAGGATGCCCAGCACCGCGGTGATCCAGTGCATCGAACGCGGCAACACCAGGCCAACCGTTCGACCTGGTCGTACGCCCAGCCCGATCAGGAAGTGCGCTTGACGAGATGACAGTTGGTCGATCTCACGGTAGCTCCACTCCTGGTCGGCACACACCACAGCGCGGTTGTCCGGCACCCGGTCGACCTGTGCGGCGAACAGCCGGAGTAATGAGCGGCTTCCGCTGCCTACCTCCCGCAGCGCCGCACAGTTACCGAAGGCATCCAACTGCGTACGTTCCGCTTCGGACAACGGCAATTCCGACCGTGGCTTCATGGTGCATCCTCCTGTCAAATTCCCGTCGCTCGGGTGCAGCGCTCGACATGAGCAATCTGGACCACATTCCGGGTCGATCGGCCGCTCCTCGGAAGCACGCGCATTCGAGGTGGGGCTTGTCAACGATGTGGTGCCGCCGGACGAACTGGACGGCTGCGTCGCGGGCTGGACCACCTTCGGGAACAGGCCGAGCTCAGACGGACGTCGATTCCACGATCCACAAAGGGCCATCGGCGCACTCCACCCGCTCCCCCTCCCCAGGGTCGAGGCGAGTACGCAACACCCTGATGCGACGATCGCCGATCTGCGCGACCGGACCCGTCCCGAGAGAGCGCAACGCTCGGACCTGGTTGTGTACTACGACAGCAGTATTCGACCAATCCACCCGATAGAATCCAGGTTCGAAGGACGACTCGTACGACGCCTCCCCCGCATCTTGCGGAAGTCCGGGAATTCCAGCCACGACCTTGTTCAGCGCGTCGGGCAACAGGTCGTGGATCACCGGATCCATACGACCCCACAACCGTTCCGGCGTCGGATCCTCGTCCAGCGGTATACCGCCCCGACTGGACAGTATCTCGCCGGTGTCGAACTCTTCATCCATTCTGTGTACCGTCAGTCCGAATCCCGTGTCACCATTTCTTATGGCCCACGCAATCGGCATCGGCCCCCGATGTTTCGGCAGGAGTGACGGATGTATATTGAGCACACCGAGTTCGGGAATCCGCAGAACAGCGGCCGGGAATTTCCAGGGGAATCCACACGCCACGATGACGTCGGGTCGATATCCGGGTAATGCGTCAGCCAGCCCGGCGGCACTGCCTGGCAGCACCAGGTCCATCCCTCCCGGTATCACTTCCAGCAACTCCCCTATCACCGCCGCCGACGACGGCAGGATCGGAGAGCCTGACTTCACCGAACGAGCGAACAAACAGGACACCACAGAATATCCGGATTTCTCGCACACCGAGTTGATGGTTTTGAAGTGCGCAGCGCCACCGGCCACGATCACGACCCGAAGCGCGTCTTCCATGCTGGCAGTATTCCAGGCAACACAAACTCGATATCCCCATGGATGGGCATGCTCGACTCGATCACACACAGCGATGCAGCCCGGTAAAATTTTATCCAGAAATCGGCACGGAGAAGCCCATCCGCTACCGATGACGCGACCCGCCAGCTGCCGCGCTACCCAGCCACACTCCTCCGCACCGTCCAGCACCATCTCGAACCCACACCCCCACAACGCCTTCCGCCACTCGATGCCGCTCGGTTTCACCGTCGCCCACCCGCCGAACAACCAGTCCGCGCGGTGAAACCGCCCGAGTTCCGGGAGCATCAGGGAAACGAGAGCGTTCCCAACGGTGGACCCACCGTGGCGCCGTGAATTGTCAGATCGGATTAAACTTCCCGAGCGACGACCCGCTCGGCTGCGGCCGTGCCCCGAGGCGGGCTCCCCAGGGAATGGATGTGATTCACGATGAATCTCGCACGCCGTGCACACCAAATGCCGAGGCGCCGATCTCTGCACCAGCGCATTGCCACCGATGCGCCACTCCGGGTCGAGGTCTCAACGGCCGGAGAGTGAGTTGGTGAATTCGGCTTGCGAATTCTTGGTGTCGGAACGACAGTCCCACCAACGTCGATGCTGATCGCGGACGGCGGCACGCTCGCCCAGCAGAGCCCGGCGCAAAGCCGGATGGCACCGACAAAACCTCGGATGCCTGTTGACCGCGCTCGACGCCGGTGGGCACGGCCGGCCGGCGGTCGAGTGGAATCGACCGGACGGCGGTGTCTTCCTCGTCATGCGCCTTCAGGCGAACCTCGCGCTCCTGGAAAGATCAGCGTCCAAGTACAGCGTGCTGTGGACCCTGATGGACCAGTTCTATCTCGACAGAAGCGGCAGCCGCCGACTGCGTTTGTCGTGCAGCGACCTCGATGTAGCAGACATCCGGAGCGGATTTACACGGCTGGCCTCGTTCATCGAAAACGAGGTTCTCGCACGCGAGCCGCTTGCCCCGCCCCGGGAAGGTTGATGCGTATGGTCCTGAGGACGGCCATATGAACGGGACCAGCGCAGTGCCGCCGAAAAATCCGATCGAAGCGGACATCGTGCCGAGAACGCCTCGTGTTCGACACGAATTGCCGAGTTTGGCACTGCTGCTGGCGGCCACCACGATCGCCTACCTGTGCAATCTCAGCGCCAACGGGTGGGCCGACGAGTTCTATTCGGCTGCCGTGCAGGCTGGTTCGGAGTCGTGGAAGGCATTCTTCTTCGGGTCCTCCGACTCCGCGAACTCGATCACCGCCGCCAAAATACCCGCGGCACTATGGCCGATGGAACTGTCGGTGCGGGTGTTCGGGTTGAACAGCTGGAGCATTCTGGTGCCGCAGGTATTGTTCGGTACCGCGTCGGTGGCTCTGCTCTGGGCGGCGGTACGCAGGTCCTTCGGGCCGGTCGCCGGGTTGCTCGCCGGATTCGCGCTCGCGGTGACACCAGTGGCCGCACTGATGTTCCGGTTCAACAATCCGGATGCCCTGTTGGTGTTCTTGGAGGTCGCCGCGGCGTGGGCGCTGATACGAGCGCTCGACGACGGACGTACCCGATGGCTGGTCCTCTGTGGTGCTTTCATCGGATTCGGTTTTCTCACAAAGCAATTGCAGGTAATGCTGGTGTTGCCCGCCCTGGCCCTGACCTATCTCGTCACCGGTCCGCCCCGCCTCGGCAAGCGCATCGTCCAACTGCTGGCGGCCGGCGTTACCATGGTCGCGGCAACTGCCTGGTGGCTACTCACGGTGGAACTCTGGCCGGCCAGGTCGCGGCCGTGGATTGGCGCCTCGCAGCATAATTCCGTGCTCGAATTGACTCTCGGCTTCAACGGATTCGACCGGCTGACGGGAAACGACCGGCGCGGCGTCGGCACGCCGGGAGTCGAAGCGGTCCGCCGCGCGACCGCACCCAGCGATACGGGCATCGCCCGGCTCTTCGAACCAGCGCAGGGTGGCCAGATCGCGTGGCTCATCCCAGCGGCGCTGGTCACCTTCGTGGCAGGACTCTTGTTGTGCGGCAGATCCCCTCGCACCGATCGCCGGCGAGCAACGCTGCTCCTCTGGGGTGGCTGGCTGGTGGTCTCCGGGCTGGTGTTCAGTTATATGGCAGGCATATTTCACCCCTACTACACGGTGACCCTCGCTCCGGCGGTCGCCGCTCTGGTCGGCATAGGCGCCGCCCTCGCCTGGCAATACCGTGACCGACTGTCGGTGCGCCTTTCCGCGGCCCTCGCGCTGGGAGCTACCACGGCGACCGCGTGGCTGCTATGGAGTCGCAGTGCGGATTTCGCGCCATGGCTGCGTTGGGCGGTGCTGGCAGCCGGATTGCTCGCCTTCGTCACCGTGATAGTCCGTGACAAACCCGGCGTCGTTGTTGCGGCTGCCGCCGCGCTGACCGCATTCGCGGGACCGGTCGCGTACACTGTGCACACCATCGCGACCCCGCACCACGGGACAAATCCCATCGCGGGACCGGTAGTCGCCGCACCTACCGGCGGCGGCGTGACTCCGGCGTCGATCGCGTTCTTCCTCGAGCCCTCCACACCGAGTTCTGAAGTGGTTCGTCTATTGCGGCGCGACGGTACCGGTCACCGCTGGGCCGGCGCGGCAATCGGATCGATGAACGCGGCCGGATACCAACTTGCCGCCCAGCTGCCTATCATGCCCATCGGCGGCTTCAACGGCCGCGATCCGTCTCCGACGCTCGAACAGTTCAAAAGATACGCCGCGCAGGGCGAGATACGCTATTTCATCATCACACCGAACGGGCGAGAGCGCGAGACCGGAGCAAACGCACATATCACCGAATGGATCCAGGACCACTACTCTCCCACGATCGTGGACAGCGTCACTCTCTATGACCTGTCGATCCCAGCCAGACAGAAGAATTGAGCCGAAATCTTCGACAGGCGTCGGATTCCGAACGCATCCGGGCAATCAACGACCGCGGCCGTCCGGCTAGCTTCCGTCGAGCACAGCGGCCAGGCGCTCGACACCTTCGCGAATCTCAGCGGGGTTGTGCGCTGAAGGACATGCGCGCGACGACCTGTTCTGCTCCCGACGCCGACATCACGGCGGCGGGGCTGAATCCACAGTCCAAGAAGACGGAGACCCCGTACCCGGAGCAGAAACAATGCCGGTGGACCGGCCATGAGCGGCCGGGGTTGGGTGAAGACCTCGTAGGCCCAGTCCGTGAACCTACTGTCCCGAGTGAATACGGCCACATCGTACGATTGACCCCGACAAGGTGTCCACGCCCGAGCCTCTTTCGCGCACGGCGAGGATTGCCCGACCACGGCTGGAGTTGTCCACACCCAGAGACCGTGCGGAATCGGATCCTCGTAGGTGACCGTGCAGGTGAGCGTCTGCCCAACCCCGTTGTCGAGCTTGGACGTGGTGACAGGCTGCGCATCCACTGGTCGACAGGGCGCCCGCGAATCGGTGCAGCGCATCGTCCGCCGCGGTGCCGACCTCAGCGCACGATGTGGGTAGTGCCGAGTGTCCGGACGGGTACTGCGGCCCGGCCGTGCCGCCACACGAGCAACACACGGCGACCACGGCCCCTCTGACCGTGATGCCTCGCTGTGATCGCGCAGTGGCCGCAGGCCGGTGGCCGGTGAGGGGTGGGCGATTCGGTCGAGGTGCTCGTCGCGCAACGACAATCACGGACCGTCGTCATGCAGGGGCTGCGAACGTCGAAAACGGCCGATACCAACGTCTTCCGCGTGATGGTGGTGTCGAATTGACGTTGATCAACGGTGTTTGTGGATGACCGATGTAACCAGTCAGGAGTACGCGCGTGCCACGTGAAATCGATTCGGCTGTGTTCCCGCATCTGGAGGCGGACCTCGACCGCGTCCGTGACGTTCTCGGACCCGTGCGGTTCGAGGGCAGGCCAGAGTTGACCGCACTCACCGACGAAGGGACCGACACCTCCCGCCGCCTGGTCCGCCCTACCTTGACGTTGCTGTCGTATTACCTGCTCACCGATCCTGCGACGCCCGCCGACGACCGGGCGGTGCGCGCCGCCGCCGCCGTGGAGTTGCTGCATCTGGGCTCGCTGTATCACGACGACGTCATCGATCACGCCTACCAGCGCCGCGGCCGGCCCAGCGCGAACGCGGTGTGGGGATCGCACATGGCCGTACTGGCTGGAGACTCCGTGACGACCGAGGGCGGGCGCGTACTGCTCGAACTCGGCCGACGTGAAGGGCTCGCGGGATCGACCGCGAGTGCGCACATGTGCGCGGGCATGGTGCTCGAGGCCGCCGACCAGTACGTGGCCTCCCGCAGCGAGCAGGCCTACCTGGAGTCGATCGACGGCAAAACGGCGGCGCTGCTGTCGCTGGCCTGCCGGGTGGGCGCGATGCAAGCCGGCCGCCCCGAGGATCGAGAAGAGGCGTTGGCGGTGTTCGGTCGACAGTTCGGGATGGCCTACCAGTTGTATGACGACATTTTCGATTTGACCTCGACCGCCGAAGAAATGGGCAAGCCGGTCAATCAGGATCTGCCCGAGGGCATCTACACCCTGCCCGTGATCCGCGCCGCAGCACGCGATCGGGACCTTGCCCGCCTGCTGCGCAGCAGAATGACCGGTGAGCAAGCCGCACGTGCCCGCGAACTCGTCGTCGCCTCCGGCGCCGTGGACGAAGCACTGGCGCGAGCCGAGGAATTCATGGACCAGGCTGCCGGTCAGCTCGCCACCCTGCCCGTCGACCCGCGCGCCCGTCACGCGATGACCGCCTACGCCCGGTCCATACTCGATCGGCGAACTCCTGGTCCCACGGTCTCCCGGGCCTCGACGCAGCCACCCCAGACCCACAGTGAGGTGGTCTCTGCGCAGGCCGCGTCATGGTTGCGGAGCTGGCTGGTGGACACCGGCCTGGCCCTGACACCGACCGAGGCCGCCTATCACCGGTGGACGGGAGGGCTCCGGGTCCCGGCACGGACCTGGGCCCCAGCAGCGGACGCGGCCCGTGAACAGACCTTCGCCGGCATGTTCACGCTGGCCCTTGTGTGGGACGACCTGTTCGAGGATCCGCAGCTGACCGACCCCGAAGCCGTCACCGCGCTGCGGCGTGGCCTGGTGGCCATGCTGCACCAAGACCCGCAGGCGCCGTCGCGGCCTGGAGCGATCCCGACGGCGTGGGCGAGTTTGTGGCCGCGCCTGCGCGAGGGCCGCGGCACCCGCTGGCAGCAGCGGTTCCTCGACAACCTCGAGGAGTGGTTCGAAGCCTGCGAACGCGAAGCGCACCAGCGCATCAACGGCGACATCCCCGCCACGGCCGACTATCTGCCGCTGCGGAAGTCGACCAGCGGGTTCGAAACCGCCATCGCCTGCCTAGAGGCATACCAGGACCGTGAGGTGCCGTCGATGCTGCGCAACCACCCCGTGATCCGCCGTCTCGAAGAACTGCTGTTCTTCGTGGTCTTCGTGGAGAACGATCTTGCGGGGCTGGATCGGGACGAAGCCGACCAAGTCCCCTACAACCTGGTCCGCGCGATCCGTCACGAGACCGGCTGTGCCCGCAGCGAAGCCGTCGAGCAGGTACAGCGCCAACTGGCCGAGCAACGCGCCCAACTCGAGACGGTGATCCGCTACATCCCCGCCCTGCTCCGGGTGCTTCCCGGCCTGTCCGGTCAGGGGAAGGACTATGCCGAGATGTACACAAACATAGTGAGAGGGGGGCTCTGGGGGAGCCAAACCGATCGGTACAGGAAAACCGCAGATTCTGCGGCGCCGGACCTGGAACGCTTGCGCCGTGAGATCTACCATCCGGCAGCCGAACCAGCTCAGACCGCGTCGTAAACCCCGCAGGCCGGCCCGAGATGCCAGGTCCGAGCAGGCCGACCTGCAAATATCAGGTGTCGTTCAGTCTACGGTGGGCTCGGCTCGCAGGTAGCGGTAGACGGTTTCGCGGCTGATGCCGAACTCGGCGGCCAGAGCGAGACGTCGGCGACCCACGGCAGTTCTTCGGCCTGGCACCGAAACTTCGCCGCCCAGCCGCCGCGCCCTCTACCGCGCCATGGTCCGCCTCGGCCGCAGCATTGCAACCCACACACCCCGCGACGGAGACTCTCTCGGCACTTGAGCAAAGGCGCGCCTGCTCGAGCACGCCACTGTGGTATCGGCGTCGAGGACGCGGTATAGGTGTGACGAGTTGGCCGGCAACGCCGTGGCGCATGCCCGCGCCCCGCGCGGGTGCCGGTTGATCAGGGCTGGTCGCCGCTGGTTTCGCGTGGAGGTCGATGACGGTTCACGCGCGCCGGTACGCTTCCGCCGCCCTGGTCACATCGGCGGGCGCGGGTTGATCCTGGCCGATGAGCTGGCCACTTGCTGGGGTGTGGACTACCGCGGCGGCGGCAAAACGATGTGGGCCGAACTCGGCGCCCGCTGCGTCGGCGAGTGAGGGTCAGTTGTCGGGTCCGGTGTGGGTGGGTCTTGTCGGGAGAGTTGGGCGTTGAGTTCCAAGGCTTCGGTGAGCTGGTCCTCCAGGACGATGATCCGGCACGCCGCCGCCAGGGGTGCGCCGGCGTCAACCAGCGCGCGGGCGCGGGCGGCGATACGCAGCTGGTAGCGGGAGTAGCGGCGGTGCCCTCCCGGGGAGCGTTGCGGGATCAATAGTTCGGCGGCGTCGAGACCGCGCAAGAAGGCGGGGGTGACGTCGAGGATTTCCGCGGCCCGGCCCATGTGGGCTTCAGAAGATGTCTACATCCTGCAGTGAAGCTTTTTCAGTACACCGTTTCGCTCTGCGACGACGTCGCCGCAGGCCGGATCTGATGATCTGGATCAGCGCCAGCGCGTCTGTGCTGTTACGCGATGTGCAGAACCGCGTCGGCGCCGTCGAGGGTTGCTTGGTCGAGCGGGAAGTAGCCTTGCTCGGGTGTGGGATCGGTTCGGATGCGAGCGGGCCCGAGGGTGGCGGGGCTGGTCAGACCCCAGGTTTGTATGCGCTCGCTCAGCAGACCCTCGTAGGTGTCCGGCTCGGGGACGCCAAGTCCGAGAGCCGTGCTGTGGCCGAGACTTCCGGCGACGAAACAATAGCGTTCGCCGAGCAGGGAATCGGCGATCGCCCCGGCGCTGAACCAGGTGAGATCCATGCCCGCGAGGGACCAGCGGCACCGATTTCGTCGCAGGTGACCGTTCTGCGCGAACACGAAAGTCGCGCCTCGCGGACTCTCGGCTCGGCGGATGGCGAGCAGGTTCTGGGCCATGAGGGCGTCCCGAACCGCGAGCATCCGGGATACCCGGGCGGTTTCGTCGAGTTGCCGGTCGGCGGACTGTTTGTGGTAGCGCAGTAGGCCGAGACCGGCGGTGAGATGCGTTTCGGCAGTGATCCATTCGGCATGTGAGGTGGCCGCGATGAGTTCCGGTGCCCGGGCATAGAGCATGGTGAGCATGTCGTCGGCGATTACCCGCAGTCGCTCGGCCTCGGCTGTGGCGCCGGGCGAGGCGGCCGCATCCATGATCGCCTCCATACGGCTCCATCGCTCGTCGTCGCCGGTCAGTCCCGCGAGGTCGATGGCAAGTCCCAGATAGTCGCGGGCGAATTCGAGGTAATGCCGTGGACTGGGGGCGCTCGTCATTTCGGTGGGTGCATCGAACCCGTGGAAGGACAACTGCTGGTCTTCGGTCCTGGTCGCGTTGTACTCGCGCATCCAGGTGACCAGCTGCCTGTTGGCATCGAGCTTTCCGAGACCGTGCGAGAAGCCTTCGTCAATCACTTGCTCGAGGGAGCCGACCCCATTCCGGACGAAGTCGTCTACGGTCAGCGCCGCCACGCGGTCGGTCTCGATCGTGATTGATCTGAAGCCGCAGCCGACCAACTGAGCGAATAGTTGGTTGCGGACCCGCGCGAAAGCGGGTTCTTGATGTGTGGGTTCGCCGAACGCCAGCAAAGCACATGTCGCGGGAACGAAGTCTTGAATGTTCTGGCTCATGTGTCTCTACCGTATCGTTGAATTCACTGTTGAGACCTAGTCGATATCGAGCCTTGGAGAACCACAAAAGTCTCAAACGGGTGGGGCTTCCCAGTCAGTCGGTCTCGACTCGATTCGCGCTGCGTCGCTCCTTCGCATGACCCGTTGTGTACATCGGCTGGCGGCCTCACCGCCATTTCCGGAAGCAGAGGAGTGCAGGGGTCCCGTGGCCGAAGTCAGAAAAGGGTGTCGCGGACCCGAAGCAACCGGTAGCCGGTGGGTCCGAGCTGGGTGAGTCCGGCGTCGACTCGACACCCACCAAACCAGCGACAGCCGGGGGACACAGAAAGGACGGTCACCCGTGCCACGATCGAAGGACCCCCTCGACAATCTCCGCACACCGGAGCGGTCCCGCCACCACATACCCACCCAGTTCGAATGGGGCTAGAAGTGGAGTTCGATCACATCGAACCGAACCGGGTGACCGCGCGGCCGTGAACGGCAAGCCCGGCGCACTGCCCGCGACAGCGGACTCCACCACCCACTTTCTGCGTCCGATTACCGATGTCGCCACCGCGATCGCGGTTCCGCTCCGGGTCAGCGGACGTCAGGTCGTGGTCACAGTCGAGGTGCGAAATGACGCCGGCAACATGTGCGCCCATGTCGTGCAGACGGTGCACCTGATTTCGAACCACGAGTGAGGATCGAAGGCGGTTTCTCGAACCTCATCGGACCGGTGAGGCCGTGAGCGCAGCTATCCGCGGCTGAAGCGTTCCACCAGGCGGGCGTAGCTGTCATGGCCGTGACCTGATTCGAGCGCTTCGGCGACCAAGTCGGCCGCCGGAGAACGCAACCGCGTCCGGTGAGCCGATGGCCTGAGCGATGGTCATGATCTGGCCATGCGGGTAGTCCGTACCGAGCTGCAGGAACCGCCTCATCTCAGTTGAAACCTTCCCTCCAGCGGGGGCATCACGGCCAACCATCCATTCGCCGCACAGGTGGTGGACCCACGGTACGAACTGCTCCCCCGGGTTCGCGAGATCGGCACGCTAGTAGGGTTCGTGCGATTTGCTCTGCGCCCCCAATGGAATCGACTTGCCGCGACACGGCGAATTGTTCCGGCCCTTCCACGAAGCGGGCGACGCCTTTCATGAGGGGGCGCCCGGAACGAGGTCGAATCGCCGGTCGCCGCCGAGGATGTCATCGTGTCCAAGCGCCGGTCCAGCTCATTCGCAGGCACCGATCTCGACCTCGTACTCCGTGCGCACGGTGTCGACACGCTCGCGATCGCAGGTGTCGCCACCAGCGCAATGGTAACTGCAACGTGCTACGTCGCAGCAGACCGCGACTACCGGGTGATCGTTCTGCGCGACGGCTGTGCCGACGACGAACCGACAACGCACGACTTCTTCATGGATACCGTTTTCCCCAATCGCGGTTTCGAGGTCGTCACCTGCGCCGAGTGGCTGCCGTCACCAACACCGCAACGCATGTCACGGGAGGCGATCCAATGCGCCGAGGAATCACTGACGGCGATCGTTGCCGAACTGCCCGGCGAGCGCATCACCGAGGTCGTGTACTACCTGCTGACCACCGACGATGAGGACATCTACATCGATGAATGGGAGTATCCCGGCTGGGACGAACCGCGGATGGGCGTCGAACTGATCAGCGACAGCGGCCGGCACTACTCGGCGAGAACCACCGATGCCTTCACCGAATACGGAATCCAGATTTTCCGCAAACCGATGTCCGAGGTCCCTCGACTCGACCTCGGCGGCATCAAGCCGGTATCGGCAACCGTCGTGTCACCCATTCCCCATCGAGGACGATTCCGGCCCTGGCTTCTTAGTCATGCAGTCAGCACTACCGAGGCTGTCCGGTGTGCTGCGGGCGGTCAAGAGGGTACGTCGGTCGGGTTGATGGCGAGAACACAGGCGACAGGCGGATCGAGGTCGAGGGTTTCGACCCGGAGCTCGGTGAAGCCGGCCTGGGCGAGCAGGTCCTGGAGTTCTTGGCCGGCTCGGGCCGTGGTGTCCCAGGTGGCGCCGGGGCAGCGGGGCTGGCTGACGAGCGCGATGCGTCCTGCGGGCCGGAGCAGGCGGCGCAGCTCGCGAAGCCGCTCCACCGGGTCAGGCCAGAATCCCACGGAGTTGACGACGAGGATGGCGTCGAGCGGATCGTCGAAACTCGGCAACTGCTCCACCGAGGCGTGCGTGAGATGCACTCGGCCGGCACGGACGGCGGCGGCGTTGCGGCGGGCGGCGTGCCGAACCATGGCTCGGGAGTGGTCGATCCCGAAGACATGCCCCTGGGTGGCGCGGCCGGCGAACTCGGCGATGGCGACGCCGGGGCCGAAACCGATCTCGAATACCCGATCGGTGGGCTGCACGTCCAGCAACGAAACTGCCCAGACGTTGCGCTGCCGGTTGGAGGGGCGAAGAGCGAACATCCAGCCGTTCGCCCACCCGACGAAGCCGCGAGGGTGACGGGCCTGGAGCACCAAATATCTGATCGCCCGTTGTTTGAGAGCTGTGGCTGCTTTCTGCATGATCGCCAGTGAACGGCTTCAAGTATGCTTGAAGTCAAATGAGCGAACAGTTGACGATCGGTGAGCTGGCGAGCCGCACCGGTGTCGCCACCTCCGCGCTGCGGTACTGGGAGGAACTGGGCCTGCTACCGCCACCGGCCCGGGTCTCGGGCCAACGGCGTTATCCGCCGTCGGCGGTCGGGCTGGTCGGTGTGGTCTTGGCGCTGCAAAACGTCGGTTTCACATTGCGGGAGGTCAAAGCGTTCATCGCGTCTCGTTCGCTGACCGACGACAGCTGGCGGGAGCTGTATCAACGCAAACTCACCGAGCTGGATCAACGGATTGCCCAGGCACTGGCGGCACGCACCGCCATCGCCCATGGTCTGGCCTGCCCGCACGATGACATCGTCGAGTGCCCCAACTTCACCAGCGGAGTCGAGGCGCTCCTGGCGGGATGTTCTCTCGAAGAGGCGCACTCACAGGTTCATTCGCACTGACCTCGCCTCGAAATAGGCGGCCTCGCTATTGAGACCTCAGCTCTTCACCCACTCGCCGAGGTGCTCGCGATGCTCGACGACTTCCTTCGAAGCCGAGGCCTTCCCGTCAGTGAACTTCTAACCGAATTCTTCACAGCTCGCGGCAGCACGAAGCCCGGCTTGGATACCTGCAAGGGATGGCACCAACAGTAGCTCGAACAGCGACGTGGGCATATGCACCCGGCGGGTGGTACCGACTCGCGTAACTATCTGCGGCGGCGACTTACCGCCAGATCCGGCGGACTCGGACCTCACGGGCCGATCTTCCGCCGGACCGAGCCGGCTGCCGGTTCGGTCCGCGCGGCCAGCGGCATTACGTGGCATCGGGCACTTGGATGCCGGGCCTGGCGGCGGTCCGGACCGGAGGACGGGCGACGTCACGCAGGGGCGCCGAGCGGCGGGTGCTCGAGCACGCGGGGCTTGTACTCGACCAGCTGGATGCGGCCATCGAAGGTGCGGTGATCGATCATCTCGAGCGCAACGTCCGGATAGCCGTCGTAGATGCGTTCCGCGCCCGTGGCACCGGTGATCACCGGGAACATCACGACCCGGAATCGGTCGACGAGTCCGGCTCTCAGCAGGGACCCGCACAGGCTCAGGCTGCCGATCGTGCTGAGCAGTCCTGAGCCGCTCGACTTCATGGAGCGGACCGCCTCGACGGCGTCGTCGCGGACGAGCGTGGAGTTGGCCCACCTCAGTGGCTCCTCGAGTGAGGAGGAGAACACCACCTTGGACGCTCGCGTGAGCTCGTCGACGGACGCCTCTTCCTCGGGCCTGAACTCGTCTTGGCCACTCGGGACCTCGCCGGCGGCGAAGCCCGACATCAGGCGGTAGGTATTCGCTCCCATCAGGTAGGTGGCCTCGGGCTGCTCGCCGAGCCATGCGAGGTACTCCGGGCCCTCGAGGCCCCAGAACCCGGGCCATCCTTCTCCCGATGCGTAGCCGTCGAGAGAGGTGATGAAGTCGACGAGAAGCTCCGACATGGCGGTGTCCTTTCCTAGAGTGTCACGAGCTTCGACCGATCGGGAGCCCCAAACTCATCGGCCGCACTGTGGGGGTGCCGGTGAGGATCGTGTCACCAGCCGCAAACGAGGGGTGTTACGTGACGTTGTCGTAGGCCGATCCAACCGCCCCGACCGAGGGCTGGACCCCGGCCTCGGCGAGGCGCTCGGTGAAGGCGATGGACATGTATTGGTGGTCATGATCCGCTTGGTCGAACACCGCATGCGGCAGGGTCCGCACCCACAGCCACGAACTTCGATCGCGTAGTGGGTGTTGCAGCGCTGCCGGCTCGCACCCGGCACGGCGCCGATCGCGGCTACCGGTCCGGCGGGCTACCTGTCGGTAAGAGTTCCTCGAGCCCGATCGGCGAGAGTGATTCGGACTCGCACTCCCAGGCCGATCAACCCGCCCGCTTCTTATTACGACAATGGCCCTGTCGAAGGCACATTCGATGACATTGCGGCGTTTGTAGATCTCGGCATCGAAGCTCGGTGTCCGCCCGCCTGCCCGGCCCTTGGGTTTGCGGTTGACGACCTGGTCCCGGCGTTCGGGAATCACGGTCTGGCGATGATCCCGCCGTCCCGCCCCTTCGAGCAGCACAAGCCCGATGAACACCCCCACCAGCGCCCAGTCCCGCCAGGACCGCCGCGGCGGGTTCGGCGCCGTACCACACCGAGCGGAGAAGTTGACGCACGCTTCGATGGTCGCGCTCGGACCCGAGGAAGGAAACCGGTGCGGGCTCGGGGTTCGGCGACCGGCAGACGTCGCCCGCGGATCGCGGTACTCGTCACACGGCGCATGCCGACAGGATGTAGGCGTGCGCGCGCAGAACACTGAACTCGACGCGGACGAGGGTGCGGTTCGCTGTGCAGGTGGTGACCGTCTTTGGCTGTTATCTGGCGAAGTACGAGCCGAGCCACCAGGCGTCGTGTGTCGGTCGCCGCCGCGCTACGGACGGGTGTGGAAGCCGCCGTCACAGGGTCTCGATCACTCCGGCGCCAGTCGAATGGTGCGTGACGCCGTCGTGGCCGGGTATCTCGCGCGCGGCGACTCTGCTCATCACGCGGCGCGAAGCGGTCCGGCAAACGCCTTGCGCAATGACGACGGCCCGACCAGCCGCAGCAGCATCGCCAGGATCTTCCCCTTGACCGCCTGCGGAGTGCGGGTCAATTCGACATCGACGCGGCTGCCCGACGCGGCGGGGGTGGCGCGGAAGACCCAGCCGCCGCCCGTGCCGAACAGCTTCGAGTCCAGCGTGGTGATGGTGACGGTGTCACCGGCGGGATCCCATTCGTAGCGGGCGCGCTCCCAGGCGGCGGCGGTGCCCTCGGTGACCTCGGCCCAGGTGTCGCCGCGGTCGTGGATTCGGAAGTGCTCGGCGTCGATGTTCGGCCACACCTCGGCGCGATCGGGTCCGAAGTCGGTGAGTACCCGCACGACCTCGGCGGGAGTCAGTGTGGACAGGAGGTGAAAACGTACCGTAGTCATGGGGCTACCTTCGCCGCCGCGACCAGGGCGCCGAATCTGTAAGTTGACGCTGGGGTGACGTAATCCGGTTTCGGTAAGGTCGCGGCGGGTCGCCGCGCATCCCGTGACGGCCCCGGGAGGAGAACGCCCACATGCCGATGTTCGGACGAGAGACCGAGCTGAAAGACCTGGCCACACTGGTGGACGGTCCCGGCGAGCGAAGCGGCATCCTGATCCAGGGGGAACCCGGAATCGGCAAGTCGGCACTGGTCGCGGAGGCGGCCGCCGCCGCGGACGCCGCGGGGCTGCGGATACTGCGGACCGCGGGTGCGGAGGCCGAACACGGCCTCACCTACGCCGGGCTGCACCGGCTGCTCTACCCGCTACGCAGCGCGTTCGATACCCTGCCGAGGCACCAATTCGAGGCGCTGACGAACGCCTTGGGCATGTCGGATACCACCGAGGAGCCGAGCCTGCACCTGGTGGGGCTGGCCGCGCTGACCCTGCTGGCGGACCTGGCGGTCGAACGGCCGCTGGTGGTCGTCGCCGAGGACGTGCACTGGCTCGATCCCGCCAGCGCAGAGGTCCTCTCCTTCGTCGCGCGCCGCATCGACTCCGAACCCGTCGCTGTGCTCGCCACGGTGCGCCACGGTGCAGATTCACCGCTGCGCGAGGCCGGACTGACCACCATGCGGCTGGGTCCGCTGCCCGAGCACGACGCGAACGCGCTGCTCGACAGCATCGCACCGGAATTGCCTGCCGAGGTCCGTCGTCGGGTGCTCGCGCAGGCGCAAGGCAACCCGCTCGCGCTGATCGAACTGCCCACGGCGGTGGGGTATCTCAGCGAAACCGCTCCAGCGCTGCCGTTGACCGAGCGCCTCGAACGCGCCTTCTCGGCGCGTGGTGCCGCGCTGCCCGAGCGCACCCGATCGGCATTGCTCGTCGCGGCGCTCGATGACAGCGATTCGCTCAGTGAGACGCTGATTGCCGCAGGGATTCTCCTGGGATCCGAGGTGGGAACCGAGATTCTCGCCCCTGCCGTGGCGGCCGGGTTGATCGATATCGGTCCCGGCACGGTGGCTTTCCGGCATCCGCTGATTCGTTCGGCCCTGGTGGCGGCGGCGATGCCCGAGGAGCGCCAGCGGGCCCACCGGGCCCTCTCGGACCTGCTCACCGAGTCACCGGATCGTCAGGTGTGGCATCGGGCGGCGGGTGCGGTCGGCGCCGACGAGGAGGTGGCTACGGCGCTCGAGGACGCCGCCGAACGGTCCCGGCACCGCGGCGGCGCGATCGCGGCGCTGGAGCGTGCTGCGGCGCTGAGCGCCACCCCCGGCCGACGCGCGGATCGACTCCTGCGCGCTGCTGAACTGGCGGTCGACGCCGGTCACCGCGACACGGCCGATCGCCTGGTCGACACCGCACGTACGCTCCCTCTCACCGCCGCGCAGGAGGCCACCGCGAACTGGCTGCTCAGCGGGTTCGAGGACGGGATGCGTGAAAGCCCCTCGCGTATCGGCGAACTGGCCGCGCTCGCGGCCGCCGTCGCCGCCGACGGGTATGTGGATCCCGCGCTGCGGATCCTGTGGGGTGCGGCCATGCGGTGCTTCTGGGTCGAACCCGGACCCGAGGCCCGGCGCGCGGTGCTCGCGGTCGCCGACACCTTCGGCATTCCCGACGGTGATCCGCGCAAGCTCGCGGTCGACTCGATCGTTGCCCCGTTCGAGCGCGGCGAACAGGTCCTCGGTCACCTGCGCGCGCTGGCCGCGACCACGGGGCGCGATCCGGAGGTCGATCACTTTCTCAGCAGTGCGGCCTATCAGGTCGGCGCTTTCGACCTCGCGGCACAGTTCGCGGCCGCCGCCGCACCCGGATTCCGCTCCGCCGGACAGTTGGGGCTGCTGACCCGGGCACTCGCGATCCAGGCCTGGAGCCTGGCCCGGCTCGGCGACCTCGCCGCTGCCGCGCCCATCGCGGCCGAGGCCGCGGCCTTCGCCGGGGAGACCGGGGCGCCGTTCATGCACGCGGTGGTCGTCGCGGTACAGGCCGAAATCGCGGCGCTGCGCGGCGACTACTTGCAGGCCGCCGCACTCGCGGCGGACGCCGAACGGACCGGACTGGCGGCCGGCGCGCGGCCTGTGCTGGCCACGGTGCAGCTCACCCGCGGGCTCATCGCGCTCGGCGAGGGCCGATTCGATGACGCCTTCACCGATCTGGCTCGCGTCCACGATCCGCGGGATCCGTCGTATTCACTGACGCTGCGCGCGTGTTTCCTCACCGAAATCGCCGAGGCCGCGGTCCGCGCCGGACAGACCGACGCGGTGGCGGAACTGTTGCGCGAACTGGAACCGGTCGCGGCAGCCACGTCATCGCCCGCCCTGCACATCGGAATGCGCTACGCACGAGCGGTGCTCGCAGGTGATATGGCCGGAAAGCTGTTCGCCGCCGCACTGGAGGCGGATCTGACCGGCTGGCCGGCCGAACGCGGCCGCCTGCATCTCGCCTATGGCGAGTGGCTGCGGCGGCAGCGGCGAGTCGTCGAATCCCGCACCCATTTGCGCAAGGCGCGAGAGACTTTCGACGCCCTCGGCTTCACGGCGTGGAGTGAACGGGCCCGCCTGGAATTGCGCAGCGCGGGCGAATCGAGCCCGAATCGCGACCCGGATGCCCGCGACCGGCTCACCCCGCACGAGCTGAGCATCGCGCAACTGGCGGCCCAAGGGCTGACCAACCGGGAGATCGGGCAGCGGCTGTTCCTGTCGCACCGGACCGTGAGCACTCACCTGCACCGGATCTTCCCGAAACTCGGGATCAGTTCGCGCGGTGATCTCGCGGGGGTGCTGCCGACCGAGGAACAGACGGCGTAGTAGAACGGGCCTGGGCAATGGACACCGATTACGTCATCCGACGCTCGCGGCCACGACCGCGCGCTACCTAGCGTCGGCGGAATGAATATCAGCAGACGATTCTTCGGTGGTGCGCTCGTAGCGGGTGCCGCGAGCCTGACCGCCGCCTCGCTGAGCGCCTGCGGCACCGATTCCGCCACCGCGCCGGGGGCCACGACGCCGGTCCCCGGCGCGGATCTGCGGAAGGGCTCGGGCGACAACACAACCCTGGGACCGATCAAGCAGATCGACGCTGGTGTTCTCAGCGTCGGATACGCCGAATTCGGGCCCGGCACCGGTCAACCGGTGATCCTGCTGCACGGCTGGCCCTACGACGCCTACAGCTACGCCGATGTCGGTCCGCTGCTGGCGGCCGCCGGTTACCGGGTTCTGGTTCCGTTCCTGCGCGGCTACGGTCCGACCACCTTCCGCTCCACCCAGACCGTCCGCAACGGTCAGCAGTCGGCCATCGCACGCGACATCCTCGATTTCATGGACGCCTTGCACATCGACAAGGCCGTACTGGGCGGCTTCGATTGGGGCGCGCGGACTGTCGACATCATCGCCGCGCTGTGGCCGCAGCGGGTCAAGGCCATGGTCGCGGTGAGCGGGTACATCGTCACGGTGCAGGCGGCACAGCAGCAGCCACTGGCTCCCGAGGCCGAACTCGGGTGGTGGTACCAATACTATTTCGCCACCGAGCGTGGCCGCCTCGGCTACAGCCGCAATCGGCACGATTTCAACAAGCTGATCTGGAAGCGCGCCTCCCCGGCCTGGAATTTCGACGACGCTACCTTCGACCGCAGCGCCGCCGCCTTCGACAATCCCGACCACGTCGACATCGTCATCTCCAACTACCGCTGGCGCTTGAGCCTGGCGCCGGGCGAGCCGCAATACGACAGCTACGAGCGGCAACTGGCCGCCGCACCGGCGATCACCGTGCCCGCCATCACGCTCGGTAGCGACTTCGACGGCGCGGCCAAGGACGGAAAGCTCTACGCCGCAAAGTACACCGGCAAGCATGAGCACCGTGTTCTCGACGGTATCGGCCACAACGTGCCGCAGGAGGCGCCGCGCCCGTTCGCCCAGGCGATCATCGACGCCGACCACCTCTGAAAGCCGGAAAGGCCGGGCCCGGTCAACAACCGGGCCCCGCCTTTGCGCGTCTATAAGGAGTCGCGTAGCTGGAATCCGCCGTCCACATCGAGTTCGATCACAGTGTCGATACCGATCCTGCGCAGGAACGGATAATCGTGGCTGACCACGAGAATCGCGCCGCAATAGTCGCCTAGGGCCTCCACGAGTTGGTCGACGCTGGCGATGTCCAGGTTGTTGGTCGGCTCATCGAGGATCAGCAGCTGCGGCGGCGGATCGGCGAACAGCAGGCGCGCAAGGGATACCCGGAAGCGCTCCCCGCCCGACAGTGTCGAAACCGGCCGTTCGACACTGCTGCCGCGCAACAGGAGCCGGGCCAGCTGATTGCGGATCGCGCCCGGCGCGGTGGCAGCGGCCACCGAAAGGACGTTCTCGAGCGCACCGGCCTGTTCGTCCAGATTGTCCAGGCGTTGCGGCAGATACCCGACGCGGTCGGTCAGCAGCGTCCCGCGTTCCAGATCTCGACCATGAATCAGATTTTCGAGGAATGTCGACTTGCCCGCGCCATTGCGGCCGATCAGAGCGACCCGCTCTGGCCCCTGAACGACGATGGAGCGGTCGCCGTCGCGTAGTTCCGCGATGCGACGGCTGCGCGGCACATCCGGGTCGGGCAATTCGAGACGAATGTGCTCCTCACGTCGGACACGGGATGCGGCGGTGTCCACAACTTTCTGGGCCGCGAGCACTTTCGCGTCGAGCGTGGAGCGCATCGCGCCCGCGGAGCCCTGCGCTCTACTGGCGCGGTTGCCCGCCAGGATCCGGGGTATGCCGCCGCCGCGCTGGGTCGCCCTGGCGGTGCGTTCACGTCTGGCGAGCTTCGTCTCGGCTTCGATGCGCTGGCGTTTCTCGACTTTCAAGGCCTGCTCTGCGGTGCGCGCCGCTTGCGCGGCCGCCGCCTGCTCCTGCTCGACGTGCTGCTGCCAGACGCTGTAGGGCCCGCCGAACACACCCAGCGCAGTCCCGTGCAGTTCGGCGGTGGCGTCCATATGCTCGAGCAGTTCGAGATCGTGGCTCACCACCACCAGGGTGCCGGGCCACGAGTCCACGAATTCGGCGAGCTTGGAGCGGGTCTCGCGGTCGAGGTTGTTGGTCGGCTCGTCGAGCAGCGTGATCGGTGTGCGCCGAATCCGCAGACCCGTGATGGCGATCAGCACCGCTTCGCCGCCGGAAATCTCCCCCACCTTGCGGTCGAGATCGGCGGCGCTGAAACCGATGTCGTGCAGCGCTTCGTCGGCGCGGGATTCGATGTCCCAGTCGTCGCCGATCGTCTCGAAGTGCGCTTCCCCGGTCTCGCCGGATTCGATCGCGCGCACGGCCGCGAGCGTGCCCGCGATGCCGAGCAATTCCGCGATGGTGTGGTCGTTGCCGAGGGTCAGCGTCTGCGGCAGGTAGCCCACCTCTCCGGTGGTTTCGATGCGTCCGGAGGTCGGGGTGAGGATTCCCGCGATCAACCGCAGCAGTGTCGATTTTCCGGAGCCGTTGCGCCCTACCAGACCGGTGCGCCCGGTGGTCAGGGTCCCGTTGAGCTGGGAGAGCGCGGCAGTTCCGTCGGGCCATTCGAAGGACACGTGCTGCAGAGTGATCGCTGATTGCATGGATGTGGACATGGGTCGTCGACTCTTTCCTGCTCGTGAACGAGCGGGCCGCGTGATTTAAAGACATTGCGGAAGCAGACGAAGGCGAATCAGGCTCGAAAAATCTCGGGCTGTTCGGTTACGGGGCACCGAGAGAAATGAATGAGGAATGCGCCGCCTTCGACTGGGCGGCTAGCGTCTGTCGACTTCCTCGATAATCACGTGACCACCCTACCAGCGGAGTCAGACGGTGATCGTCTGGTATTCGGTGTACTGGCCCAGCCCGACCACGCCGTACTCGCGTCCGATTCCGCTGGCTTTGAAGCCACCGAAGGGACCGTCGAATCCGATCGGCGCGCCATTGATGGTGACCGTGCCGGTCCGGATTCGGCGGGCGACGGCCAGCGCCGCGGCCTCGTCGGCCGACCACACGCCGCCGGAGAGGCCGTATTCGGAGTCGTTGGCGATGCGGACCGCGTCGTCGATGTCGTCGTAGGCCAGGACGACCAGGACCGGACCGAAGATCTCCTCCCGCGCGATGCGCATGGTCGGCGTCACATCGGCGAAAACCGTGGGGGTGACGTAGAAGCCGCCCCGCGGGCCGGGCGGGACCTGCGGGCCGCCGCAGACCAGGCGCGCGCCTTCCGCGATGCCGATCTCGATGTAGTCGCGGACGCGCTGTTGCTGATCGCCGCGAACCATCGGGCCGATGAAGGTCTCCGGGTCGCGGGGATCACCGACCGGCAGGGACTCGACCAGCGCCGCCAGCGCCGAAATGACCTCCTCGTAGCGGGAGCGGGGGGCGAGGATACGGGTTTGAGCAATGCAGGATTCACCGTTGCTCAACAGCGAGCCGAACTTCAGGCCGTTCATCACCGCCGTCAGATCGGCATCGGGCAGGATCACCGCCGCCGATTTGCCGCCCAGTTCGAGACTCACTCGTTTGAGCTGGGTGCCCGCGATGGACGCGATCCGGCGACCGGCCGCGGTCGAGCCGGTGAACGCGATCTTGTCCACCCGCGGATGGGAGATCAGATACTCGCTCGTTTCGCGATCTGCGGGCAGCACGCTGAGCACGCCGTCCGGCAGTCCGATTCGATCCACCAGTTCGGCCAGCAGACCCATGCTCAGGGAGTTCTCCGGAGATACTTTCAGCACCACCGAATTCCCGGCGAGCAGAGCGGGCAGAATCTTCGAGGTCGCGGAGGAGAAGGGTGAATTCCACGGGATCACCGCCGCCACGACGCCGACCGGCTCGCGCCGCACCACACTGCGCACGCGGGAACTCGGGTCCGACGGTTCGAGGGTGCGTTCCCAGTCGAAATGCTCGGCAGCAGCGAGGTAGGCATTCGCCTGGCGGGTCAGACCGGCCTGGCCTGCCTTGGTGAACCATGCGGCGGCGCCGTTTTCTGCGGAAATGAGGTCGGCGATCCGGTCTGCCTCGTCCTCGCGCAATTTATTGAATCTGCGCAGCAATGCGATTCGCTCGGCGAGCGGGGTGTCACGCCATACGCGTCCTTCGAACGCCGTGTGCGCCAGCATTGCCGCGCGGTCCACATCGGCGGGTTGCGCCTGCGCCGCCCTGCCGATGACCGAGCCATCGTGTGGCGAAAGGATTTCCAGCAGTGCCGGTTCGCTGGGTTCGGTCCAGGAGCCGCCGACGTAGAGCCGCTCGTAGATGATCATCGGGTTTCTCCCAGGGCGAACGATGGCTGTTGGTCGCGATATGTCTCCAGCAGGCGGAGCCAGACTTCGCTTATGGTGGGGAACGAGGGGACGGCATGCCAGAGCCGGTCGAGGGGGACCTCGGCGGTGATGGCGATAGTGGCCGAGTGCAGCAGCTCGGCGACGCCTGCGCCGGCGAAGGTCGCGCCGACGATGACCCGGCGGTCCGGATCGATCAGGATGCGGGCCCGTCCGCGATAGCCGGGATCGTGCTGGATCGCACCGGCGACGCGGCCGCTGTCGTAGTCGACCACGTCCACCGTCCGTCCGGCGCGGGCGGCGTCCTCGGTGGTGAGGCCGACCGCCGCGATCTCCGGATCGGTGAAGACGACCTGCAGCACCGCCTCGAGGTCGGCGGTCCCGGCATGCGGGCCCCAACGACTGGTGTCGAGCGCATTCCCCAGCGCGCGGGCGGCGATGACCGACCCCGCGATACGGGCCTGATACTTGCCCTGATGGGTGAGCAGCGCACGGTGATTGACGTCGCCGACCGCATACAGCCACTCGCCGTCGACGGCGGTCACGGTGAACGTGTCGTCGGTGGTGAGCCACGCTCCCGGTCGCAAACCGACCGTGTCGAGGCCGAGGTCCTCGGTGCGGGGTGCGCGTCCGGTCGCGAGCAACAGTTCGTCGGCGACCAGCCGGGCGCCGTCGGCGAGGGTCAGATGGATGGTGTCGTCGGGGCCACCCGCGCGATCTGCTGCGGTGATGGTGGTGCCGAATCGCAGGTCCACCCCGGCTGCCCGGAGCCGCTCGGCGACCAGGTCCGCGGCGAAGGCTTCGACGCGGCCCAGCAGCCGGGACTCGCGGGCGATGAGCGTGACCTGGGCACCCAATGCCTGCCAGGCGGCGGCCATTTCGGTGGCGACCACCCCGGCCCCGAGAATCGCGAGCCGGCCCGGTACTTCGCGGGCGCTGGTGGCTTCGCGACTCGTCCACGGCCGCAACGCATCCAGGCCCGGCAGCGGCGGCAGCGCCGCGGAGGTGCCGGTGCACACCGCCACCGCGTGCCGGGCGGTGAGCCGCACGGTCTCACCTTCAGGAGTGTGGACCGTCACCTGACGGGGCCCGTCGAGGCGACCGTGGCCGCGGATCAGGTCGACATCGACGGAGTCGAGCCACTCGACCTGGCCCCGATCGTTCCAGCCGGCCGCCATGCGGTCGCGATGTTCGAGCACCGCGGGCGCATCGAGCGCGCCGGTGACCGCGGTGGCGACTCCCGGGAAGGCCGCGGCCTCACGGTAGAGCGAGGCTGGGCGCAGCAGCGCCTTGCTGGGTTCGCAGGCCCAGTACGAACATTCGCCGCCGACCAGTTCGGATTCGACGATCACGGTGCTCAGCCCGGCGGCGCGAGTACGGTCGGCGACATTCTCACCGACCGGTCCAGCCCCGATGACCACCACGTCGTAGCTACGAAGTTTTCTGTCGGACACGGATTTCACCTTCGATGGAGGTCAGCGGCCGGGTGCGCGCTGGGTGATTTCCTGCAGGAACCAGCCATTGCCATCGGGATCGGTGAACGCGGCGAACGAGCCGTAGCTGCGACGCTGCGGATCCGCTCCCGGCACTCGACTTTCGGTCCCGGCGTGATGGAAACGCCGGTGGCGTCGTGGAACGGTCCGTCGACCGCGATCCCGCGCGCGGTCAATTCCGCGACCGCTTTCTCGATATCGGTGACGATCAGATGCAGCCCGGCCAGACTGCCCGGTGCGGCCGCGGTCACTCCCGTGCCGAAGATGATCGAGCATTCCGAGCCGGGTGGGGTCACCTGCACGACGCGATAGCCGTCGTCCACCGGGAAATCGGCGTCGAGACGGAATCCGAGCCGCTCGGTGTAGAAGGCCTTGGCGCGGTCGACATCGGCGACCGGCACGACGGCGACTTCCAGCTTCATGTCCATGATTCGTGTTCTCCTCGAATGTCTTTCGCGACGCTTCAGTGGGCGTTGTTCCGGGCGGCCTGCTCGATCACCTCGGCGACCCGATCCGGGTGCGAAACCGCGACCGAGTGCGACGCGGCAATCTCGGTGACCTGCGCGTGCGCCCGCTCGGCCATGAACCGCTGCGCCGCGACCGGAATATTGAGGTCCTGCGTGGTGACCACATCCCAGCTGGGCTTGTCGGTCCAAGCAGCGACGGTCGCCTTCTCCTCGAGCGCGGACTGCCGGATCGGGCGCTGTGCGGCGGCCGCCAGGGCGGCGCGATCGGCGGGGACGTCGGTGGCGAACTGATCGTGGAATTTGTCCTGCTGGATGTACAGATCGGTGCCGGTACTGCCGTCGGCATCGGTGAACGGCACGGCGTTGAGCGTGCCCGGCAGGGTAGATCCGGGGAACTTATTGGTCAGCTCGAACGCAGTCTCACCGGGCGCGGGCAGGAAGGCCGCGACGTACACCAGCGCCTTCACCTGATCGCTGCCCGCTGCGGCGGTGCTGATGACCGATCCGCCGTAGGAGTGTCCGACCAGGACCACGGGCCCATTGATATGGCTGATCAGTCCCCGCACAGTGGTGGCGTCGGCGGCGGGCCCCCGCAGCGGATTGGCGGCCGCCACCACGGGATACCCATCCTTGCGCAACTTGTCGATGACATCGTTCCAGCTCGACCCATCCGCGAACGCGCCGTGTACGAGGACGACGGTCGGCTTCGGCGCGTCCTCGGTCGGTCCGGCATGGGTGGTGCTCGCAGTGCAGGCGACGGCGAGGCTGCCGACCGCCACCGCAGCCGTGACCGCCGCGATCGCCCCGCCCGCGCGCCGCGTACGAGGGTGTCGAATGTCGACCATGTCGATGTCCTTCCGAGGAGCGTTGAAGCATGTTGCGCAGCCTCGACTCTGGTCCCGCTCCCCCCACCGCCACATCTGTCAACTGACGCCGACCATGACGTAGTCAGCCGACACCGCCACCAGAAAGGCGGACGGATCGACCAGCGTCCTACGCGCCGATCACACAACGCTTCCGCTGGTGGAGGCGTGTGCGTAGTGGTCGTGTCTTCCTCCGGGCACAGAAACGACTCAACCGCCCCGGGTACGGCCGCCGCGGTGTCACCGAATACGGCGCCTGTCGCTGCTCGACGTTCACCCGCTCCCGCCTCGATCCGACCATCCCGACAGCACTGTGATCGAGGCGAACGTTCCACTCGATCAGGTCGTCGAAACGTCCCGGAGTCCTCAGAACAAGCTCGTCTGCGCGGCAACGGACCCGCCGGTGATCGAATCGTCGAGCTCGATACGCCGCCCGATGAGCTGAGTGTCGTTGGCCAGGAGAAGTTCTCCGGTCTCGGATCCGTCGCGGCAAGCGATGGTGTGCCCGTGCGCGGTCACCGCGTCGAGGACGTACTCCCCCGGCGGCAAACGCCCCGCCGAAATCGATGACGGTCGCGTAGCGGCCTCGCTCCGCCACTGTGCGATAGAACTCGCCGCCACCCGACCAGGTCGTTTCAGTGCGCATCGTCCCGGTGGGCAGCACGGCGAGCGCCTCGGAGGCTGCGGCGGTCACCGCAGCCTCCACTGCCGCCCACGGAGCCAGCGGCTTGGTCAGGACGCGAGTCTTCGCCGCGCTGCCGACGGCCTGCCGGAAACCGGCCTGTGCCGATACCACCCGCTCCAGTTCGCGCACATGCATGCCATCTGGTGAGTCGGCGATGAACCGGGCGGCGAGCGCGCCCTGTTCGTACAGGCGGCGATGCCGACGTACCGCCGACGCCGTACCAACTTTGGCCAATCCCTCACCGAAATAGGCGATATAGAGATGGTGGGGCTGGGACACGTAAGCACGGATCTGCTCGGGCAAGGCCGAGATCGGTCCGCGGTGCGTGTGCACCACCGCCCACCCTTCCCGCACCCGGCAAAGCGGGCACTGCCGGCCGCTGACAAGTTGCGCGGAATCCGGACACGCTCGCCGCCCCGGGAAACTGCCGAATCCGTGATATCCCAAGCAGTATCGCGCCGTGTCGCGGATCCTGAACGCCAAGCGCGTACCGAGACCGGGCACGCGCTCGGTCGATCCGTCACCGTGGATCAGCTCATACCACCACTGGCCGCGCTCGTCCCAACGGGTGCCGCCGTACAGCAAGTTATCCGTAGTGGTCATCGGCGCAGCGCTCCGCATGTTCGTGTTGGGTCGTGGTCATCACCATGATGCGTGATGCCACCGAAACTCGTTCTGCGCGTGTGGATAACTGATGCCGCCTACCACGAGGCGTATGCCGGGCGATCCGCCGAGCTCGCAAAAATGCTGGCCATGGGTATCTTGTGACTTCCCCGTCCTATACGAGGCCGCGCCACCATCCCCGGCACCCCGGCCGAGCTCCGAGCCCGGTCTGCCATGGATGTAGTGATCGCCCGCACCGACGACGCATACTGCTGAGCGGATGACCGGTCCGAACTGTGGTGGGCGCAGCAGATGCGACATCTCCCGACCTGAGGCTCGTCAGCCAGACTCTGATCCTGGACGAGACGCCATCCAGGATCGGGGTTTGTGACCGATTCGGCCGACGCCTTCGGTCAGATTGGTTCACTGGGCGGTGGACTCACCTGTGTGACTGGTGCTTCCACCGGGACCCACTGCTGGCTCGAGAGGTTCCACTCCAGAACCTTTCCGTGCAGTGTGGGCTCGGTAGGGTCGAGGTCGAGCAGGGCCAGGCGCGCCTCGTCCGGAAGGCCGGTGGTGACCAGGATCGCCGCCGCGTTCAGGTTCTCGATGTCGAGCACGGTAACCACTTCGACATCACCGTGCGATCGCCGTGCCCGCTGAAACCAGCGTTGGCGTAGCTTGCTCGGAAGCGCTGCCGCACCGTCGGCGGCACGCTGACCGAGCGCTTCGAGGAATGCTTTGCCGAACACTGTCGCCGCGGGCGCGACCGCGCCGAACGCAGCCGCTGACCACTGCAGCAGATCGTGCGACAGTGAGCCGGGATCGCCGGGGGGCGGGCCGCCTCCGGGCGATGGCTGCACGACATCTCCACTATCGGCGCGCCCCGAGCTCGGCTGTGTCTGATTCACGGTGACCCTACCCCCATCGCTTCAGTGCGCACCGATAGTACGTCACTCCGCCCCTGTTCCACCTCGCGCGGCCAGTGCTCGTGCGGGCTGATCCTCGACCGGATTTGCAGCGGAATGGACCATTCCGCTATGGTTGTGGAACAAAGTATTCCGTTCCAAGGAGTTGGTCGTGAACGCAATCCACCCCTTCCGCGTCGAGGTTCCACAGGCCGATCTGGACGATCTCCGCGACCGGCTGAACCGGGCTCGCTGGACTCCCGCCCTGCCCGGGGCGGACTGGAGCCGCGGCGTGCCGGTGGACTACCTGCGCGAGCTGGTCGCCTACTGGGCCGGCGAATTCGATTGGCGGCAGGCCGAATCCGAGCTCAATCGGTGGCCGCAGTTCACGACCGAGATAGACGGCCAGATCATTCACTTCAAGCACATCCGCTCCGCGCGGCCCGGCGCGCGGGCGCTGCTCCTGCTGCACGACAACCCGGGCGGGGTTATGGGCCTGCTCGACGTGCTCGAGCCGCTCTCGCGCGACTTCCATCTCGTGGTGCCCTTCATGCCCGGATTCGGGTTCTCCACGCCGCTGGCCGACACCGGCTGGACCGTCCCGCGTACCGCGACCGCGATGGCCGAACTCATGACCCGCCTGGGCTACGAGCGCTTCGGCGCGCACGGCGGCGGTGGCGGTGCGAACCTGTCCCTCGAGCTGGGCCGTCAGATCCCCGAGCGGCTGATCGGCCTGCACGTCAACGCCTACGTCGCCATGCCCGACGAGAGCGCCGGTGATTTCACCGACACCGAGAAGCAGCGCATGGCCACCATCGACGCCTTCATGCGCGACGGCATCGGCTTCAACATCATCATGTCCACCCGCCCGCAGACCATCGCCCACGGCCTCAACGATTCCCCCATCGGCCTGCTCGCCTGGGTGGTGGAGAAGTTCAAGGAGTGGAGCGACCCGCAGGCCGAGCTGCCTGAGCACACCGTTCCCAAGGACCGGATGCTCCTCGACGCGAGCGTCCAGTGGTTCACCGGCACGTCGGGTTCCATCGCGCAGAGCTACCACGACCTGGCACACGACCCCATGACGTGGGCGCCCAAGGAGCGCGTCACCGTTCCCACCGCCTTCGTGGTCGCCGCCGGTGACGTCACCGTCCGCCGCTTCGCCGACCGCGACACCACGGTCGCCCGCTGGACCGAGTTCGACAAGGCAGGCGCCTACATCGCCCTCGAACAGCCCACCCTGCTCGTCGAGGACATGCGCGTGTTCTTCGCGAACCGCTGAGCCCTATCCCGATTCTTTCGGCCGCCGCTGCGCGGCAAAGCGATCGGTGTGTGGACCGGCGTCGCCGGAGGCGGCGGCATCCTGGGCATGTTCCTGTCCGCATTGCTCGTCGATGTCGCCGACTGGCGCTGGCTGTTCGTCCTTCCCGCGGCTCTGGTCATCGCAGCCCTGGCCACGACGCTCAAAGCCCTGCCGAACTCTCACGAGCACTCCTCACATGCCTTCGACACCGTCGGGGCGCTGATCTCCGTCGTCGGCCTGGCGCTGATGGCCGGGTTCGCCTCCGTCGACGGCGGCTACCCGTCCATCCTGCCCGGCATCCTCGCCATGGGAATCGGCATGGGCCTGGCGATGACTGCGCACCCGCGAGGGCATGGCCAGGCCCGCGCGAACGGCCGCCTCAGAGGCAAACAGCCGAACTGCCTCTCGCAGCACGGAAAACGATCCACCGCCGACGACGACCCCGACGACGACGCGAGCCTGGCCGACCTGGCAGAGGAATACAGCGTTGGCCGCTCCACCATCCACCGCATCATCAGCGGCACTGCGCCACGCGCGTAGCGCCCACGGCGTTCATGTACCCGGTGCCCGGCATCCCCCGAACCACTTGACATCGCCGCTGGTCAAGCCATTGTCGTTGTTTTTCGCACGGTTACCGCCGGAACCCCGACATCTCAAACCCCTGTGGAGTGGCTCGGTGCGCCGGATACGCCGTGGGTCTTCGTGCACGCCCATCCCGATGACGAGTCACTGTTGACGGCGGGAACGATGCGCAGGGTCAGCGAGGCCGGACGGCGCACCGTCGTCGTGTTCGCGACCGATGGCGCCGCGGGACTCGCGGATTCGCCACCAGGTCCGCAGCTCGCAGCGCGTCGCGAGGCGGAGGCGTTGGCATCAGCCGCGGTCCTGGGATGCGACCGGGTGGAATTCCTCGGGTACGGGGATTCCGGACTCGACGGTCATGTGCCAGGCGGCTTCTGCGGCGTCCCTGTCGCCCAAGCGGCTTGGCGCATCACCGACCGGACGTGTTCCGTACGACGATCGCCCCGTAGTCCCTGCTCGGCGGATCTGGATAGTAGTCGGGGATGATGTGCTGTCGGTCGGGCACCAGATAGCCGTGCCCCCGGTACATCTCCAGGAACGGATCGACGAGGCAGCCGCCGAGCTGACGAAACGCGTAGTCGCCTGCGTCGATCTCACCGAACCGGCGGCAGTAGGCGTCGTAGCCGGGGATCTTGGCTCCGGTGAGAACATAGTCCAGCGCCAACCGCTCGGCCAGCTCGACCGGGGTCTCCATCATCACCGCGTATGCCATTCCGCCGCGCGCGGTCCGCTTCAATGAGCCGGAGGCGAGGTAGATGGCGTTCGCGGTGTCCAGATCTATCGTCGGGTAGTAGCCGTGACCGGTCACCGTATCCCAATCGCTGAGTTCGGCGATCTTGTCCGGCGTGTAGTGCATGGGGAAGCCCATCAAAGTTCCGACGACCTCATCGTCCTGCTCGAAAATCCAGAATCCTTCGGGGAAGGCGCGCAGGCGAGCTGTCATCTGGTCCCGGCTCGCCCGCTGGGCTTCCTCCCAGTCCTGCTCGACCGCCATGATCTCGTCGAGGTCATCCAGCGCCGCCTGGCGCACTGTGATCGTCATCGCGCTTCCCAGGTGACAGGCAGGCATTCCAGGCCGTGGACGAATACGCCGATCTTCCATCGCAATGTGTCCGGATCAGCTGCGAATCCCAGTCCGGGAAAGCGCTGCACCAGGGTGCCGATAGCCACCTGCGCCTCGAGTTTTGCCAGCGACGATCCGAGACAGAAGTGCAGGCCATGGCCGAACCCCAGATGCTGGTTCGGCGTCCTGGTGATTTCGAACCGGTCCGGTTCGAGGAACCGTTCGTCATCGTGATGTGCCGACAGCAGCGAAGCGACGACCAGTTCCTCGGCCGGAATGACCGTGCCTCGGAACTCGACATCGGTCAGCGGAAAGGCCCCGGTGCTGTTTGCCACCGGCGGGCAGTATCGCAACACTTCCTCGATGGCCGACTCGATGAGTTCAGGCGTGTCGCGCAGCCGCCGCAACTGCGCTGGATGACGGAGCAGCGCCCACACTCCGTTGCCGATGAGGTTGCCCGTCGTCTCGAAACCCGCCGCGATGAGCAGGAAGACCATGCTCATCAGTTCCACCGATGAGAGCCGGTCACCATGCGTCTGCGCCTCGATCAACGCACTGGTGAGGTCGTCGCGGGGGTGCCTGCGGCGTAGCGCGAGGAATTCCTCGAGGTACTGCTGAAACTCGATCGCCATCCGGCGCAGGGCGTCGAAGTTTCCGTCCGACGGCGGAGCGATCAGAATTCTGGTCCACTCCCGGAACCGCTCCTGGTCTTCGATCGGAACCCCGATCAGCTCGACCAGCACGGTGATCGGCAACCGGAATGCCAGAGTGTCGAGCAGGTCCACCGAGACCTGCTGCTCGGCCAGGTCCAGCAGACTCTCCGTCGCCTCGGCGATGCGCGGGCGCAGCTGCGAGATTCGGCGGGCGGTGAAGGCCTTGGCCACCAGTGCGCGCAACCTGCTGTGCTCGGGCGGATCGGCGTAGAGCATGTGCTTGTCCAACCGATCGAATTCGGTGACCCGGAAGTACCGGGAGCGCGCCTGATCGGACAGTTTCCGCTTGTCCTTGCTGAAACGGGGATCACGGAGCAGTTCGACCACGTCGGCGTAGCGGGTCACGCGCCACTCGGGCGCCCCCTGATGCGGATTGAACAGCCGGACGATCGGTGCCTCGGCACGCATCCGCGCCAGCGTCGGCAACGGATCGACCCGCATCTGCTCACCCCACAGGTCGAACTGGTTCATTCGGGTCGCTCCAGCACCTTGCCGACTCGAAGCCAGGTCGGCCTTCCACTGATCTCCCGCCACCACCGCGCCAGGTTCGGCCGCGCATCGATCAGGTCCGCGCCGCCCGAGGCGACCAGATATTGCAAGTAGGGCAACCAGGTGACCTCGGCGAGTGAGAACTCGGGGCCGGCGAGGAACTCCTGCCTGGACAGCGTGGCGTCCGCTACGTCGAAAGGTGTCGCCAGTGCAGTGCGGGCAGCGGCGATAGCGTCCTGGTCCGGCGGCGGCGGCAACAGCGCAGCAGCGGGGCTGCTCCGGATGATCTCGTAGACGGGGCCGCCACGGACCAGCTCCCACACCGGGCCGCTGACATAGCTTTGCTCGATGCTGATCCACTGTTCCATCAGCCCGTGCAGCTGAAGGTTGTCCGGCGTCAGCGCGGGGCCCGGCAGCCGCTGATCGAGATAGCGGATGATCGCCCGCGATTCATACAGCAGGAACCCGTCGTCTTCGAGTACCGGAATCTCACCGAAGGGCTGGCGTTGCCGGTGTTCCGGCGACTTGTCGTGTCCTTTGAGAACACTGACCTCGACCAGCTCGGCTTGCTGATCCTTCTCCGCCAGCACCATCAGCACTTTGTGCGTACACGCGCTGGTGGCTGTCCCGTAAACCTTCATCATGATCCATCCTCTTCGCGCTCCGCGACTATCTTCAGCAAGTACCGAGTGATCGCCCGTGGGGTCGGGTGTTCGAAGGCGAGGGTGGATGGCAGCGCGAGGCCTGTTCGCGCGGCCAGTTCGTGCCGCAGTTGTACGGTCATCAGCGAATCCATGCCCAATTCCGTGAATTTGCCGTCGACCGGGACATCGGATGGCGAAGACAACTGGAGCACGGTAGCCGCATCCGCGCGTACCGCTGACTCGATCGCTGCCTCCTGCTCGCCGTCCGGCAGCCCGATCAACTCCTCGAGCCAATGCACCGGCTCGACGGGGACCTGTTCGCGTGGGGGTTCCGGGGTGTCGAGCCAGTGACGCCTGCGCTGCCACGGATAGTGTGGCAACGACACCACCGGGCGGCGATCCGGGTAAAGGGCGCCGAAGTCCACCGGATACCCCGCGGTATAGAGATCGGCGACAGAGTTCAGCAGGCTGCGCGTTTCCGGGCGTTCCCTGCGCAGCGTCGGTATCGCCGCCCGCGCGCCGAGACAGTTCGCGACATGGCCGGAGAGCACAGAGTGCGGTGCTATCTCGAGGAAGAGCCGCTGCCCATCTCTGGCGGCAGTATGCACGGCGTCGGCGAACCGGACCGGATGCCGGACGTTGTCCGCCCAGTAATCCGTGGTCAATTCGTTTCCGGCGATCCGGTCTCCGCGTGCCGTGCTGTACAGAGGGCATGCGGTCCGGCCTGCCTCCACCGTGCCGAGTTCCTGCGCGAGTTCCATGGCCAGCGGAGCCATCGACGGCGAGTGGAACGCATAGTCGACAGGCAGCCGGCGGCAGCGAACGCCTTGTCGCTGAAGTGGGCCGAGCACGGTGTGCAGCTCTTCCACCGTGCCGGACAGCACAACGGATTTGTCGTCGTTGATCGCCGCCACAGCGACCGACGTACCGATGGTAGACAACGAGGCCGCGACCTCATCGTGGGTGAGCTCGACCGCGACCATCGTCCCCGAACCGGCTGCCCGTGCCATGATCCGGCCTCTCGACACCACGATCCTGATAGCTTCCGCGAGGCTCAACGCCCCCGCGACATGCGCTGCGGCGATTTCACCGACACTGTGCCCGATGACCGCGTCCGGTCGGACGCCCCATGAGGACAGCAGGGCGGTCAGCGCGATCTGGAAGGCGAACAGCGCGGGCTGGGCGATCTCGGTGCGCTGCAACCTCGACCGATCCGGTGGCGCGGCCAGCTCCGCGAGCAGCGAGAACGATGTGTTCTTCGCGATGAGTTCATCGCATTGACCGAGCACAGCGGCGAAAACCGGCTCGCTGGAATGCAATTGCCGTCCCATGCCGATCCACTGCGAGCCCTGTCCGGAGAAGACATAGGTGAGCGCAGGCGGTGCGTCGGCTCGTGCCACGGTGGCGCCGTCCCGTGCGAAGGCGCGCAGCTTCTCGGCCAATTCGGCTCCGGACTCGCCGACCACCGCGGTCCGCCACTCGTGATGATCGCGCCGTGCCCCCGCTGTGTAGGCGATATCGTGCGGGTCGTTGCCCCGCTCGAGGACACTCGCGTGTGCCGAAGCCAGCTCGGTCAGCGCCGCCGGGCTTCGTGCCGACAGCGGGAGCACCACAACGGGCCCGGCGCGCGGTGGCACTTGCTCGGGCGTAGGCGCTTCGGTGACGACGGCATGAGCGTTGGTGCCGCTCATGCCGAACGAACTGACGCCTGCGATCCGTGGCCGATCGCCCCGAGGCCACGCCACGGCCGTCTTCGGGATCACGAATGGTGTTCCGGTCAGGGAAATCCTCGGATTCAGGCTGCTGAAGTGCAGGTTCCGGGGAATCTCCGCATTCCGCAATGCCAGTACCGCCTTGATCAATCCGGCGATCCCGGCGGCAGCTTCGAGATGCCCGATGTTGGTCTTGACGGCGCCGAGTACACAACCGCCGCTGTCCGGCTCCGGTTCGCCGAAAACTTCGGTCAAGGCCTCGATCTCGATCGGGTCCCCGAGCGCGGTTCCGGTGCCGTGGGTCTCCACGTATCCGATCTCGTCGGGCCGCACACGCGCATCGGCGAACGCCTGACGCAGCATGTCCTTTTGGGCCAGCGGGTTCGGCGCGGTCAGTCCGGCCGAGCGACCGTCCGAGTTCATCGAGGAACCCCGCAGCACGGCAAGCACCCGATCACCGTCGGCCAGCGCGTCGGACAATCTCTTCAGCACCACGATTCCGCACCCCTCGCCCCTGACGAACCCATTCGCACGCGCGTCGAATGCGCGACACCGGCCGTCCGGCGACAGCGCCTGCAGATCGGCGACTATCTGGGTCACCGACTCGTCGAGAACGAGGTTCACTCCCCCAGCCAGCGCTAGCGAGCTCTCTCCTGTCCGCAGACTGCGGATCGCCAGGTGTACCGCAACCAGCGACGATGAGCACGCGGTGTCCACCGCGAGACTCGGCCCACGCAGTCCGAGCAGGTACGACAACCGGCCCGCGCCGAAACAGTGGGCCGTTCCGGTGCCCGCGTACGCGCCCATCGCGCCGGACCTGGCGCTGAGCAGAAGGTAGTCGTTGCTGCTCATGCCGACGAACACACCGGTTCTGCTACCGGCCAGCCGCTCGGTCACCACGCCGGCATCTTCCAGCGCTTCCCACGCGACTTCGAGCAGCAGTCGATGTTGCGGATCCAGCGCCGCCGCCTCCTTCGGCGAGATCCCGAAGAACGCCGCGTCGAAACCGTCGACAGCGGAAAGGAAGGCACCGGTTCGCGCGGCATCGCCGGTGCCGCCAGCCGGCCGCTCGGACGCCGCGTCGACACCGTCGGAAAGCAACGTCCAAAATGATTCCGGGTCGTCGGCGCCGCCGGGGAAACGGCAGCCCATGCCGATCACGGCGACAGGTTCGGATTGCTGCCGCGTCAGCCGGGCAACCTCGGCCTCCAGGCTCCGCAGCGCGGCAGCCGCTTTCACCAGACGCGAGCGGTAGCCTTCCTCATCGATGACGGTCACGGCAGCTGCCTGCGTTCGAGCCGGTCGATCGAATCGTCGATCTGCGCCAGCAGGTCGCGAAGGTCATCGACCTCTTCGATGACCTCCTCGGGCTCGGCCATGCCGAGTACGTCGAGTAGCTGTTCGCTCAATGCCCGCACCGTCGGTGCGCTGTACAGCAGCGTCGCGGACAGCCGGACGCCGAGCGCCGCCTCCAGCCGGTTCCTGAGTTCGAGCGCCATCAGCGAGTCGACTCCCATGGTCGTCAGCGGCGCCTTCCGGTCGATCGAAGCGGCGTCGAGGTGCAGGATCCGGCCGAGTTGCTCAGTGACGACGTCATCGATCAATCGCGGGCGTTCGGCAGGTGTCGCCGCGCGCAGCCGGTCCGCCAACCACGGATCCGATGGTCTGCTCGCACTCTCCCGGTCATCGTCACCGAGTTCGGTGAGCAGCGACGCACCGGCCAGAACCGGGTAGAACGCCAGCCACTGTCGCAGATCGAGATTGGCCGCAGCGATCTGGCTGGTGCTGCCACCCAACAGCAGACCGAGGATGTCCGTACCTTGTTCGGGGGTCAGGGTGCCAACTCCTCGATGCGCGAGTCGCTGCCCTTCGGTGTTGCGTTCTGCCATGATTCCTTCCTGCGAGTACAACCCCCAGTCCACGCACAGGGCTTTTCGGCCACCATGGTCCCGATGCCGGGCGAGCGCGCCGAGAAATGCGTTGGCGGCCGCGTAGTTGGCCTGTCCCGGCGAGCCGAGCAGGGCAGAGGCCGACGAGTACATCACGAAGAATTCCAGCTCCCGGTCCTCGGTGAGCTCATGCAGATTCCAAGCGCCCCGCATCTTGGGTGCCAGCACGCGGTCGTACCGTTCGGCATCCAGTTCCAGAATGGTCCGATCGTCGAGCACCATGGCCGCGTGCAGCACTCCGCGCAGTGGCGGCAGCCGGTCATCGATGTCCGCGAGCATCGCGGCCACGTCCTGGCGCCGGCCCACGTCCGCCCGGGCGACCACGACCTCGACGCCTTCCCTCCTGAGCTCGTCGATTCTGGCCTGCACGTCAGGAACCGGATCATGCCGTCCGGCCAGCACGAGGTGCCGCGCACCGTGCGCGGCCAGCCAGCGCGCCAAACCGATGCCGAGCCCGCCGAGCCCGCCGCTGATCAGGTACGTGCCCCGGGCGAAGGACAATTCGACATCCCCTGGCTCGACCGAGGCCCGTACCAACCTCGCCAGATTCCGCCCTTCCTCCCGTAAAGCGATCTCGTCCTCACCGTCCGGCCCGACCAGTTCGGGAAGGAGTTCGTCGGCGCAACGGGTTGGCGCCCAACCCGATCGGAGGTCGACCCGCACGCACTCCAGTTCGGGATGCTCGACGCTCAATGTCCTTGCCAATCCCCACAACGGAGCTTGGGACACCTCGACCGGCTCGGAGCCCACCTGCTGTGCGCCTCTGGTGACCAACCACAGCCGGGGATGGTCCCGCAGACGGAGGCGAGCGAGCGCGCGGACGAGGCGCACGGTAGTGAGTCCGGTGATGTGCTGATCGGCGGTCAGCGTGTCGGCGGTGACGTGCTCGATAGCTGTGGTGTCCAGGCTCCACAGATGCACTACCCCGACGCAGGCTCTTTCGCCACCGGCGGTGACGTTGTCGAGCAACGTGCTCCACGCGTCGTCGTCGGCGACGTCGATATCCCGCTTGTCGATCAGCACGCAGGTTTGGCCTCGCTGTTCGAGCAGCGTGGCCAAACCTGCACCGACACCGGTGGAGTCGGTGAGCACCAGCCACGTCCCGGGAGACCCCTCGCCACGATCCGGGGCAACGAGCCGCTCGGCGGCGCGCCATGCCACCTGGTAGAGCCAGTCCCGGTACGGTCCCGGTCCGGCAGGCCTTGCCACTGTCAAACCCTCGACCTCGATCAGCACCGTGCCGTCTTCGTCGAGCACCAGCAGATCCCCGCTGTCCTCGGTGGACCGGGCGCGTGCGTGTACCCACACACGGTCGCCAGGTGGCCGGTGGACTCGCAGCCGGTCGATCCGAATCGGAATGACCCCGCCGCTCGCCCGCTGGTCGAGTAGCACGCTGCCGAGCACCTGGAAGCAAGCGTCCAGCAGTGCAGGGTGGCAGACATACCCCGAGGACGATCCGGTCGACTCGACCAAGGCCACGCCCTCCCCGTCACCGGTCCAGATTCGTTGCACACCACGGAAAGCCGGGCCGTAGTCGATAGCTCGCCCGGCATACCGCGCGTAGTGCTCGGCTACGGCTACCTCGGTGCCGCACCGTTCCCGCACGGACGACGGCGGCTCGGCCATCGGCGGCCCCCCGCCACCATGACGAACGGTTCCGTGCGCGCAGAGAACCCACGGTTCGTCCCTTGTCGCTCGGCAATACACCTGGAAATGGTCGGAGTCCTCGATGAACTGGACGTGTCCGGAGCCGTCTTTTGCGAGAATCGCCATCCGGTCGAAGGCGAGGTCCTCCAACACCATCGATCGTCCGCACGCGCTGAGCGCCATCTCCACATAGCCCGACGCCGGGAACACCACCGCGCCGTCCACCATGTGGTCGGCCAGGTACGGCAGGTTCAGCTCGCGCTCCCAGATCCGGGTACCCGGTGAGGTTGCCGGGCTGACCGGCTCACCGAGCAATGGATGCCCGTGGTCGGCGCGCGCAGCCGGAGTTCGATCCAACCAGTACCGCTGGCGTCGCCACGGATAAGCGGGCAGGGGCACGCAGCGTCCGCCGCTCGGGTGGAGGGCGGGCCAGTCCACCTGGCAGCCTCGGACGTACAGTGCGGCAAGCGATTCGAGGAAAACCGCGCGCTCATCGTGTTCTCGCCGCCCGGACGGAACGACCAGGCCTCCGTCCTCTTCGATCGAGGGCAGCAGGATCGGGTGTGGGGTCAGCTCGACGAATACCGTGCGCCCCAGCGTCATGCAGTCACGGACCGCCTGCGCGAACAACACTGGTTCACGAAGGTTGCGTATCCAGTAGGCGGTATCCAGCTCGGCCCCGTCACAGACCTTTCCGAGCACGGTGGACCACATCGGCACCGTGGTGGCCTCCGGCGTCAGCGCACCGAGTTGGCGACTCAGCTCATCGGTGATGACATCGACTTGTGGGCTGTGCGCGGCGACCTCGACCTTGATCCGTCGACAGAACACCCCCGCGCCGGTCAGCTCGGCCAGAACCTCCTCCAGCGTGTCCGGGTCGCCGGAGAGCACGGTCGAGCGCGCGCTGTTGCTCGCCGCGATCGACACCTGATCGGCGAATCCGGACAGCGCCGCGCTCGCTCGCTCGAGCGGCAGTTCCACCAGCGCCATCGCGCCGCGCCCGGCCAGTCCGCGCAGCAATCCGCTGCGGCGGCAGATGATGCGCGCCGCGTCGGTCAGCGTGAGCGCGCCCGCCACATGCGCGGCGGCCACCTCACCCATGCTGTGCCCGATGACGGCGTCCGGCTCGATGCCCTTCGATCGCCACAGTGCCGCCAACGCGACCTCCATCGCGAACAGAACCGGCTGCACGACGTCCACCCGGGCGAGCCGCGACGTGGATGGACCTGCGGTCAATTCATCGATAACGGACCATCCGGTCTCGTTCCGGATCGCGTGGTCGCATGTCTCGACAGCCGCTCGGAACGCGGGCTCACCGGCGAGCAGTGCTCGCCCCATGCCGAGCCACTGCGAGCCTTGACCAGAGAACACGAACACCACTCGCGGCCGTTCGTCCGGCTCGGCGCCGGGCACCAGCCGCGGCGGCCCGTCACCGGGCAGCACCAGGGCGGCCCGGTACTGATGATGATGCCTGCGGACAGCCGCGGTGTAGGCGATATCCCGGATGTCGGCCTGCCGCTCATCGAGCCTGGCGCGGAACGCAGCGACCAAATCGGTCAGCGCGCCCGCATCGCGCGCGGAGATCGGCACCAGTGCCGGTCCTGGTTCGGTCGCGGGAGGCTCGGCCTGCTCCGGCGGATCGGCGACGATGACGTGCGCATTGGTGCCGCTGATACCGAACGAGCTGACACCCGCCATCCGCGTCGCACCGTCGCGTTTCGGCCACGCGACCGGATCACTCGGCAGAACCAGGGCGGTTCCGGTGAGGTCGATCCTGGGATTGACGGTGCGCAAGTGCAGGTTCGCCGGGATGCGCTCCCGCTGCAGCGCGAGCACGACCTTGATCAGCCCTATCACCCCGGCAGCCGCCTCGAGATGCCCGATATTGGTCTTCACCGCGCCGAGCACGCAACGCGAACCGTCGTCCCGCAACCCGCCGAGCACGTCGGCAAGCGCGTCCACTTCGATCGGATCACCGAGCGGCGTTCCGGTGCCGTGCGTCTCGACATAACTGATGTCCGCCGCGCCGGCGCGAGCGCTATGCAAAGCCTGACGGAGCAAAGCCTTCTGCGCCGAGACGTTCGGCGCGGTCAGCCCGGAGGAACGGCCGTCGGAGTTCACCGCTGAACCACGGATCACCGCGAGCACCGGATCGCCGTCGGCCACCGCGTCGGAAAGCCGTCGCAGGACCAGCATCCCGCAGCCCTCGCCCCGGACATAGCCGTTGGCCAGCGCATCGAAGGTTTTGCATCGCCCGTCCTCGGACAGCGCGCGCGAGCTGGCCAGCATGTCGGTCATATCTCTGGCCAGCATCAGGTTGACCCCACCGGCCAGCGCCATCGCGCTCTCTCCGGAACGGAGGCTCTGGACCGCGAGATGCACGGCGACCAGGGACGAGGAGCACGCCGTGTCCACGACCATGCTGGGCCCTTGGAGACCGAGCACGTAGGACAGCCGTCCGGCGGGGAACGAGTGCCCGTTGCCGGTGACCGTGTAGATGTCCCGGTTTCCGCGGCTCAGCCGGTCGTAGTCGGTGACGACGACACCTGTGAAGACACCGGTTCTCGAGCCGGCCAGCCGGTCGGGCCGAGCGTGCCCGGCCTGTTCCAGTGCCTCCCAGGCCACTTCCAGCAGTAGGCGCTGCTGGGGGTCCATCGCCTCGGCCTCCCGGGGCGCGATGCCGAAGAAGGCCGCGTCGAATGTGTCCACATCAGACAGAAAGCCACCCCAGCGCGCCGGACTGCCGACCTCACCAACCCACCGGTCCGGAGGCACTTCGGTGATCGCATCGACGCGGTCGTCGAGCAGTCGCCAGAATTCGTCGGGGTCGCGGCCGCCGCCCGGCACACGGCAGCCCATGCCGACAACGGCGATCGGCTCGGTCTTCGCCATCAGTTCCCGGTCCAGCCGGGCTTGCAGGGTCCGCATAGCCGCCAGGGCCTTCTTCACCGGCGATGTCTGCTCAGTCATCATGCTGTTCCTGTTCGACGAGCCGGATGCTCTCCAGCAGCATGGCCTCGGCTTCCTCGTCGGAGAGCAGATCAATGTCCGCTGCCATGGAAGGCCGATCGTCCGGTTCCGGTTCTGCGGCCGGAGTCTCGGTCACCGCGAGTTCGTCCGCGATGAACTCGGCGAGCGTGGCGATGGTCGAGTAGGTGAACACCAGTGCGACGGACAACCGTACGCCGAGCGTCGATTCCAACCGGTTGCGTAGCTCCACCGCCATCAACGAGTCCATGCCCATGTCCTGGAACGTCGACTGGCGACTCAGGCTCGGGGGATCTCGTTGCAGCGTCAGGGAGACCTGCTCGATCAGGTGCTCTTCGATCAACCCCGCCCGTTCCGGCGCGTTGGTCGCGGCCAGCCTGTCGGCGAACGCGGTGGCGATCCCCGAGGCACGGAATTCGAGCTCGTCGAACAGCGGTGTCCCCGCCACGCTGGGAAACGATTCGAACCAGTGCCGGAGGTTCAGCTTCATCACCGCGAGTTGACCGAGATCCGCACATACCCCGTGGTCCAGTGCTCGCGCAAGATCCGCCGAGGACGCGTCGGCGATGCCGTGTGTCGGCATGCCGGCCTGCGCGAGGTGCAGGCTCAGTGCGCGCAGGCCGCGGGCATGGCGATGGTGTGCGATCGCGTTCACTCGTGCGCTTGCCATCGAGTCGCCCGGGGACCCGAACAACGAGGCGACCGATGAGCAGAGTACGAAGAGATCCAGCTTGCGATCGAGCGTGTGTTGGTGCCACCGCCACGCGCTGTCCTCGCCCTCGGCGTGGATGAGCCCGCGCAATGGGCCCGACGCACTCTCGATCTCGGTGATCAGCCCGGTCATCTCCAGGTCGTCGGTCGCGCACGTGTCGATGGTCGACACCTGCGCCCCCGGAAAGCTGATCGGCCCGATGGTGCCGTCTCGGTTCAGGATCACGATGTTGCGCGCACCACGGTCGGTCATCCACCTGGCAAACGACTCCGCGAGTGCGGCATCCGCGCCGACGATCAGGTATGCACCGTCCGCCCGTAACGTCGCCACTCGCTCACGGACGTCCGGAGCGCGGACCAGCCTGGCCACGAACCGGCCACCGGGACGCAGGGCGACATCGGTCTCCCGATCATCGCTGAGCATAGCCGTCACCAGCGTGGCTGCCTCATCGAGTGTGGTCGGCGCGGCAAGATCCACCCGCGTGACCGATAGCCCGGGATGATCGAGCCCGATCGCCCTGCCGAGTCCCCACAACGCTGCCTGGTCGACATCCACCGCCGAGATGTGCTCGCCGACTGCCTGGGCGGCCCGAGTCACCACCCACAGCCGTGGCTGATCGCGCCAGCCCATTCCGGCCAGCACGTCGGCCACCCCCCGCAGGCTCGCGCTGCCGAGACTTCCGACGTGCACTACCCCGGTCGGCGCCGTTCCGGTCAGAACCGCACGCAGAGACTCTGTTCCGGTCGGGTCCGCTCCCTGCGCGGTCACCAGATCACACTGCTTGCCTCGAGCCCGCAGCTCTTCCGCGAGTTCAGCGCCGAGGCGATCCTCGCCCGCCAACACGATCCACGACCCGGCCCGATCTCCCACCGGTTGTGGATCTGCTCTTTCGCGCCATTCCACCGTGTACAGGCAATCTTCGACCGGATCGGGTTCTCTGAGCGGCCGTAGGCGCACGCCCTCGGCCTGCACCAGTACCCGGCCGTCGTCGTCGAGCAGGTAGAGGTCGCCGCCCGACCCCGCTGATCGGCCGTGCGCCCATACCGACCCCGCCGGGGTCCGATGCACTCGCAACCGACCGATCCCGGTCACCACATTGCTTCCGGACGAACCGTTGCACAGGGCGATCAGCGCCTGCAGACCGGCGTCGAGCATCGAGGGAGGGATGCGGTAACCGGTCTCTCGAGCATGTGGCCGCTCCGGCGGCACGAGCCGGGCAAGCACTTCCTCGTGGCCGAACCACAGCTCCGATACCCCACGAAGGTGCTCTCCGATTCCCAGCCCCGCCCCGGCCAGCGCGCGGTAGTGCTCGGTCCGGTCTCGGTGCGTGGTGCAGCGGTGCCGAATCAGGGCGGGCGCCTCGCGCACATCCGGCTTTTCGGTGTCCGGCGCGACGGTGGCCAGTGCGTGCCGCACCCGATCCGGACCGTGGGGGCCGAATACCTGGAAGAGTCCCTCCCGCGTGCTGATCACCGTCTGAGTCGTGGGCACCGCGGCCGCGGTCACTTCCAGCATGCGCTCGAACACCAAATCGGTAACGGCGATGTCCTCGGTTCCGTACGCCTCGGCGCCCGATGCCAACGCCATTTCGGCGAACGTGGCCGCGGAGATCACGGTGTCCCCGCACACCGTGAGGTCCGCGAGATACGGCAGCCTTACCGGGTCCAGCGCGCGTTGCCAGTAGCAGGTTCCCTGCTCTACGGCCGAGATCAGGCCTGTGCCGAGCAGCGGATGGCCCCCGTCGTCGCCGGCGAGCGCGGTACGCCGGTCGGCCGCGAGCCAGTATCGCTTCCGTTGCCACTGGTAAGCGGGCAGCGAAACGACCCTGCCGGTCTCGAGTAGCCGATCGAAATCTGGCGAGCAGCCACCGGCGTACAGGGCGCCGGCCGCGCGGCGCAGCGCGGATCGTTCGTCCTCGCCCTTTCGCAGCGAACCAACGGCATGACCATCGATCCGGCGGGCAGCGAGGCATCGCTGGGCGTTCTCCAGCAGTACCGGATGCGGGCCGATCTCCAGGAAAACCCGGTATCCGTCGGAGATCGCCCCGTTCATGGCGTCCGCGAATCGCACGGTGTCCCGCACGTTTCGTGCCCAGTAGTCCGCGTCGAATCGCTGATCGTCGACGAGTTTTCCGGAGACTGTGCTGTAGATGGGCAACCGGTTCGGCCCTGGAGTAAGCGTGCCGAGCGCTCGAGACAATTCACGCCCGGCCGGGTTCATCCGCGCACTATGGAACGCGTAACCGACCCGGAGTTCACGGCATGCGATCCCCTCGCCGCGCAGCCGTCCGAGCAAGTCGGCCAGCGCGGCGGCGTCACCGGACACGACGGTCGAATCGGGATCGTTGATCGCGCCGATCGTGAGCTCACCCTGGTACGCGCTCAGCAGGTCGCGCACCCGCTCGGCGGGCAGCTCCACCGAAGCCATCCCACCTTCTCCGGCCGCGGCCTGCATCAACCGGCCCCGGTGATACACCACCTCGACCGCTTCGGCGAGGGACAGCGACCCGGCCAGGTACGCGGCGGTGACTTCGCCGAAGCTGTGGCCGATCAACGCGTCCGGCACAAGCCCCCATTCCTGCCACAGTCGCGCGATCCCCACCTGGACAGCGAACAGAGCCGGCTGCGCGACCGCGGTCTCATCGAGGCGGCTACGTTCCACCGGCGCGGTCAGCTCGGCCGTAAGCGACCAGGTGGTCAGCGGCCGTAACCACTTCTCGCATTCTTCGACAGCCGCGCGAAACACCGGCTCGGCACGCAACAGATTCCGGCCCATACCGGCCCACTGCGAACCCTGGCCGGAGCACACGAACACGATCGCTCGCCGCTCGCCACGAGCCACGCTGCCCATCCATGTGTTGCCGGGCATGGTCCCCACAGCCGCGGCACGCAATGAATCGGCCAGCTCCTTCGAAGATGAACCCGTCACCGCGAGCCGGTATTCGTGGTGGTCCCGCCGCACCGCGGCCGTGTAACACAAATCGCGCAGGGCGATGTCGTCGGCATCGCTGAGTTCGCGTGCCATCGTGGCCGCCGATGCCAGCAGGGAATCGCGAGAGCGGGCGGAGAGCACCAGCAACTCCGTCCGGCCCCGGTCCGGCGGCGGCTGGGCGGCGCCCAGGGTGTACAGCGCGCCCATCGAGTCGATCAAGGTCGAGCGGTCGCGGTCCGCACGGCGCAATGTCGGCAGCGCCGTGCCGCCGTGCTGCTCGACCACCGACGTGAGGATCGGATGCGGGTCCACGTCGACGAAGATCTGGCGGCCCCCGGCGAGCAGGTGTCCCATTACGGTGTCGAATCGCCATGGTTCGCGTTCGGTGCGCACCCAGTGCTCGGCATCGAGCAGCGCGCCCTTCATCTGCGCCCCGGTGGCCGCGGAGTAGAACGGTATCCGGGTCTCGCCGGGCCGCAGGTCAGCGAGCGCGGCCCGTAAGTCGGGCAGCACCGAGTCGACGTAGGGACTGTGCGAGGCGTAGTCGACCCTGATCCATGCCGACGCGACCGAGCGCGCGGCGAGTTCGTCCCGTATCGCCTCGATCGCCGATCGATCACCGGAGACGACCGTGGATCCCGGGCTCGCGCTGCCTGCGACCCATACGTCACCGCCGTGCCGGGACAGCAGGTCGTTCGTGTCCTCAGCGGACAGGTCGAGCACGGCCATTCCGCCGTGGCCGGACAGTCTGGCGGCGATCGCGCTGCGCCTGCACATGATCAGCGCGGCATCATCGAGAGTGATCGCTCCGGCGACGTGCGCGGCGGCGACTTCACCCATGCTCATCCCAGCGACGGCATCCGGCTCGACTCCCTGTGATCGCCACAGGTGGGTCAGGGCGATCTGCATCGCGAAGATCGCCGGCTGGGCCAGCTCAGTACGCTCGATCCAGCTCTCGTCGGCTGAGGTCAGCAGCCGGGTGAGGGACCAGTCGACGTGTGGGCGCAGCGCGGTCTCGCACCGCATGATGGCCGAGCGGAACGCGGGCTCACGCAACAACGGCGCACCCATCCCGGTCCACTGCCCACCCTGGCCGCCGAACAGAAACATGATCTTCGGCCGGTCGCGGTCGACAATCCCGGTGCTGATTCCAGCCCCGGCACGGCCGCTGAGGAATTTCTCGGCGCCCGTGGCGATATCGTCGCGGTCGCGAACGGACAGTGCGAGCCGGTGCGAGCCGTCCGCCTCGACCGACGCGGCGGCGCACAGTCGGGCGATCGGCGTCAGGTCCCGAGCGGACGCCAGCTCCCGCGCCGCGGCACGGAGGCCGTCTTCGGTGCCCGCGGCAAGGGGCAACAGGCAGACCGGAGCGTAATCGCCGCTCTCGAGGACCACATGGCAGTTCGTGCCGCCGAAGCCGAACGCACTCACCCCGGCGACGAGGCGGCCCTCTGCGTCACCGTGCCACCGTTCCGCCCGCGTAGGCACCCGCAAACCCCATTCACCGAGAGGGATATTCGGGTTGGCTTCCTCGAACTGGCCGCATGGCGGCACGGTGCGATGCCGCATCGCCAGCAGCACCTTGATCAGCCCGGCGATCCCGGCCGCAGGCTCGAGATGGCCGATCGCGCTTTTGACCGAACCGACCGGCAGCAGCTGGTCGCGAGACCGGCCCGCGCCGAGCACCGCGCCCAGCGCGCTCGCCTCGATCGGGTCACCGAGCGCCGTTCCCGTTCCGTGCGCTTCGACGTACCCGACCTCGGCAGGCGCAACCCCCGCTCGGCGATAAGCGCTGCGCAGCAGGGATTCCTGGGCCAGCGGGCTCGGCGCGGTCAGGCCGTTACTGAATCCGTCGTGGTTGACCGCGCTGCCCTTGAGCACACCGTGAATCGGACTACCGTCGGCGAGCGCCCGATCGAGCGGCTTGAGTACGACCATCCCGCCACCTTCGCCGCGGCCGTATCCATCCGCACGCGCGTCGAACGCCTTGGACCGCCCGTCTGGTGCCAGCGCGCCGAGCCGGGACAGTGCGTGCACCGTGTCCTGCGCGAGCATCAGGCTCACACCACCGACCAAGGCGAGATCGCACTCGCCTTCACGCAGGCTCTGCGCCGCGAGGTGGACCGCTACCAGTGACGACGAGCATGCGGTGTTCACCTGAAGACTCGGGCCGCGCGCACCGAGCGTGTAGGACAATCGGGCGGGAATAATGCTCGGATCGCCTCCGGCCAAGGTGTGCTGGGTGACCAGGTCGGGGTCCGCGCGAATTCCCGCTCCGTACTCACTCCACATCGCACCAACGAAAACTCCGGTCCGGCTGCCTTCGAGACCGCTGGGCGGAATGCCCGCGTCATCGAGAGCTTCCTGCATCAGTTCGAGCATGAGCCGTTGCTGCGGGTCGACGTGCGGAGCCTCACGGGGAGATATACCGAAGAACTCCGGGTCGAACTCGTCGATCCGGTCGAGGAACCCGCCGCGCGGCGGACCGTCGCGCCATCGACCATCCGGCGGTTCGGTGAGCGCGTCGGCGCCCGAGCTGAGTAATCGCCAGAATGCCATCGGGTCGGGAGCGCCGGGGAACCGGCAAGAAAGACCGACGATGGCGATCGAAAGCTGTTGATCCGGCGTTTCGCGCTGCACCGGTGACGTCGAGGCGGCTCCGGTCAGCCTGCGCGCCAGAGTGATCGGCGACGGATGCGCCCAAAACAGGACTGGCGAAACGGGGTGTCCCCCTGCCTCACTCAATTCGTCGGCGAGCACCGTCAACATCAGCGAGTCGAGCCCGTAGCTGGTAAACGGCTCACGTCCATCGATCGCAAGGGGATCCAACCCACTGAGGGCGGCGGTTCTAGCTATGAGCCAGTCCCGGACAGCTTCCATAGACCAGGACAACACGGGTGAAGCTACCTCCAGCAACAATCTAGTTCGTGGCATATCCGATGCCCGACCGGCGGCTCGCCCGAATCAGACCAGATGGTATCCCCGCTGAATTGCCTATGTAAAGTGCGGGATTCGTAGGTCGGCTTCAGATGTCTACCAGCGGTTCGGAGGATCCCGAGTTCCACGATCTGGTCGGCGATAGCGAGCGCCGGGCGATTTCACCGCGGTTGGTCCGACATCAACGCCCAACCCCGGTTCCGGCACCCGCTTGGACCCGGCTCGGGAGCGAACTGCGGGATAGCTGACCGGCGGCAACACCCGCCCTCTCCGGCAACCGAGCCGCTGGCCACCGGATCGGCCGTGATGGTAGACCGCCGCGCTGGGGACGACCTCGTAGGCGCCGACCGAAGCGAGGTTTACGAAGTGCCCGCCGCCCTGCCTTGCATGACCGGAAGCGCGGCGGCGATGCCGTGGAGCACTCCGCCTACGTTGACATCCAGCACGCGGTTCCATTCGTCGACTGTCAACGCGCTCAACGGCGACAGCGGCATGACTCCCGCGTTGTCGACCATGACCTCCACCAGCCGAGGCTGGTCATCACCATTTCGGCGCCCCAGCCCGCTCGGTCCGATGATCATCGGGGATTACGGCGGGTACCGGGGGTATACGCGGAGCAGGCAACGGCGGTGGAGTCGATGACGAACATCATCCGCTTCCGTCCGAGTAACAGTCGCCACCTACCGGAATGGATGCGCACATGCAGATTCAGGTCAACACCGACAGCAACATCGACAGCGGCGAAAAGCTGATCCGGCACGTCGAGGAGGAGATCGCGTCGACGCTCGAGCGCTTCAGCGACCAGATCACCAGCGTGGAAGCCCACCTCAGTGACCAGAACGCGGGCAAAGGCGGACCGGACGACAAGCGATGCGTGCTGCAGGCTCGTCCAACCGGTCAGCAGCCGGTCGCGGTGACCCACAACGCCGCGACGATCGATGACGCCTGCCGGGGCGCGGCCGAGAGCATGGCGCATCTGCTCGCCAGCCGGTTCGGCCGGTTGCACGAGACAAAAGGTGGCGACTCCATCAGGCACCCGCACAAGAACCACCCACACACGAACTGAGTCGGCAGCACCCGGCTGTTCGGTACTCGGGGCGGCCCGTCGATCCGTTGACTCGGTTCAGGAATTCGGGCGGCACGTGACTGTAGGACGTCACCACCAGCGGGATCTTCACCGATTCCTGAGACGCGCTGCCCCGCCCGGCCGATAGCCGCGGTCGGGCGGTTGCGCATCTGCTGCCACTGACATCGAGGAGGTCCGTGATCTGTCCTCGATGAGCGGCATCCATCCAGGCCCGAGTCGGTAACCTTACTCGATATCGGCGTTGTGCTGATCTCCGAACTCAGACCGGTGAGATCGGCGCAAAGGCCCGAATCTCGGCGGTGCCGGGTCCCACCACCGCCGCCGACGATTCCGGCACTTCGTTCCACGCGCCCTCGAGGTCGCGCAGGGGCTCGGACACCACGAAACGGGTTTCGCCGCCCAGTTCGCGCAGAACCTCGATTTCCGGGTGCAGGGCGCGCAGCTGGGAGAGCTCGGTGGAGAAGAATAATGACCGCGTTTGCCGCTCGCTGGAATATCGGAAGACCCACAAGAATTCGCCGTTGGTGGTCGCGACGGTCATCTGAACCGGATGCTCGACCTTGTTCGCGTGCCCGACATCTTCGACGAAGCCGACCGCGCGGGCGACACCATCGAAGGGATCATCGACGAGACCGAACGTCAGAGCAAGGTAGAACAGAGCTTCCGTATCCGTGGAACCCTCGATGTCGGAAAAGAGTACCGGGTCGACGGCCATCAACAGGTCGCGCCTGATCTCGCGGAAACCGCGTAGGACGCCGTTGTGCACCCACAACCATTTCCCGTGCCGAAACGGATGACAATTGCTGCGTTGCACGGCGGTCCCCGTCGAGGATCGCACGTGGGAGAGCAACATCGATGTTCGGATCTGACCGGCGACTTCCCGCAGATTGCTGTCGTTCCAGGCCGGTTCGATGCCCTTGTAGACCGCCGGTTCGGTGCCCAAGCCGTACCAGCCGACACCGAAGCCGTCACCGTTGGTGGTGGTCTCTCCCAGACGTGAGTGCAGACTCTGATCGATCAGGGAATGTTCAGGGCGGAACAACAGATCCTCGGCAAGGATCGGCTCACCCGAATACGCCATCCACCGGCACACACAACAATTCAAACAGAATCGACACTATCCGCGCTAGACCTCGCTCGCCCAGAAACCGCAGCCGCCGGGTCACGAGTACGAATATTATCGGGAATCACTAGTTCTGGGTGAAGTGACATGCGCGTTGAATTCTGCTTCGGGGAGAATGCCCTGGAGCTCCGGCTCGCCGGGCCGACGCCACGGGGCGAGGTCGAGCCGGTAGATGCACTCGGGCCCGCAACGAAATCATCGTCCTCCCTCGACGCCGAAATACCGGGGACACGGCGATAACTCCGGTGAGAAGCAGGGGCGCGACCGTCGAGCCGCGGGCAGGCCATTGCGCTTCGTCCATCTCCCGCCATCACCTGTTGCGGGTGATGCGCGCGCAGCCGGCGCCGGAGCAGTCTGTTGTCGATCGAGGTTCCATACCGCCTGGCTCGGGTGGGAGTCGTCCGACCTCTGTACCTACGGATCGACCAAGATCCATGGCGCCTCGTCGAACCGGAAAGATATGCGATGGCGACGGAATCCGGAGTTCTCGCGGTGAAGACGTCTTCGCGGTTCTGCGGCCAGCCACTGCTGTACTACCTCGACAACGTCTGGACATCCGGCGAGGTTCACCGAACAGGGGTGAGGCGATGTCACGGTGATGTGGGCACTACCCGCGATCACTGCGATGCTGCTCGCTTTCGCGGCGATCTCCGGGCGTATCACGGGTACGCCGATCACCGCGCCGATCATCTTCACCGCTGGTGGTCTCGTACTCGGAAGCACGGCGATGGGGCTGATCGAGGTGGAAGCTACCGCCGAGACCGTCAAACTCCTGGCCGAGATCACGCTCGCGTTGGTGTTGTTCTCCGACGCCTCGCAAGTGGACCTGACCGCGCTCCGGGCCGCGATCTCCTTGCCGGCCCGGTTGCTCGGCATCGGTCTGCCATTGACGATCGTGGCAGGGTTCGGTGCGGCGCTTATCGTGCTGAGTGAACTCACCTGGTCCGAAGCGCTCCTGCTTGCGGTAGTCCTTGCCCCCACCGACGCTGCCCTCGGGCAGGCCGTGGTCACGCTGCCGGTCCTACCCTGGCGAGTGCGGCAAGGGTTGAACGTCGAAAGTGGCCTCAACGACGGAATCTGCGTGCCCTTGTTCTTGATCGTGCTGGCACTCGCCCAGACCGAAGCCGACGCCATCGGCCACGGCGCTGCCGCTCGGTTGGTCGGCGAACAAGTCGGGTACGGCATCGCGGCCGGTGTCGGTGCCGGGACAATCGCCGCGGTAATTCTGATCTCTGCCGGGCGGCACCACACGATCGACCGGGCATGGACGCAGATCGTTCCCCTCGCCGCCGCCGCGCTTGCCTACACCGTCGCCGTACCGGTCGGCGGGTCGGGTTTCATCGCCGCCTTCGTCGGCGGCCTGGCCTTCGGGAGGATCTGCCGCCGTAACGTGAACGGCGATGTACCGGCCGACCTACTCGACGACGCCGGTGACTTGTTCAATGCCGTGACCTTCATCGTGTTCGGTGCCGTGCTGCTCGGCCCCGCCCTCGGGCACCTGTCCTGGAGCGTGTTCGGGTACGCCGTGTTGAGCCTGACCGCGGTCCGGATATTCCCCGTCGGATTGTCGATGCTCGGCACACACGCCCGTGTCTCGACCGTCGCCTTCGTCGGCTGGTTCGGCCCTCGTGGGCTGGCCACCATCGTCTTCGTAATCCTGATCCTGGAAGAACACCAAGAACTACCCCACCAGAATCTGCTCCTCGCCACCGCCGTCGTCACGATCGGGCTCTCGGTCTTGACCCACGGTCTCACCGCCGCGCCCTTGGCCCAGCGTTACGCCACCTGGTTACACCGCCACCCACCAGTCGACGACCATCCGGCACCAGACGCTACATACTGACCAACGTGCGCAACGCCGGGCGCTGTCGGTCTCGTTGCCGCCGCTCGAACCAGCCGGTTCCCCAAGGCAAGCGGCTTTCATGCTTCGTGTGGGCCGCGGAGACCATCGCCGCGGCGCGAGACCCTACCGGCCACCGCTACCGGGTGCTTCCCTCCGCCCTGCCGCGGTAGCTGGTCATGGGGTCGGACTACCAACCGACGCCGGGCAACGGGGAACGCCGCCGTGTCACTAGCCGGTAGACGCGTTGCGCGCCGAAGCCGGATGCCCCAATGCCTGGGCCTTCAGTTGCTCGAATTCCACGTCGTTGATGACACCGGAGTCGTGAAGGGCCTTGGCGTCGGCGATGTTCTCGGCGGGGGACTTGCCCGCGACCTGCCGGATGTACTGATCGGTGGCCTGCTTCGCTTCTGCCTGCGTCTGTTGGGCGCGCAGCGCCATGCCCCGCCCGCGGACGATGAGGTACACCAGCGCCGTCAAGTACGGCAACACCACCAGGGCGATCACCCACACGGCTTTGGCGAAGCCTGAGACGGAGTGGTCACGGAACAGATCCACGAGAATCTGGAACAGCACGATCAGATACGCCACGAAGGCGAACACCAAGATCGTGTACCACACGTAATCCCAAAACGAATCCATGCTGTGAACCTCCTCGGGCGGGTCTGTCCCGTGTCGTTGTCAGCAGTCGCGGCCGATCGCGACCTGAATCGGACCGCTGGTCGGTCCCTCGGTCGAAGAGCGAACTTTTGTTTTCTTTGCGAATGCTCATTTCCACATCGCACTTTGGTGACAGCTTGGGGACCCGGCCCGAAATGAGCACTGTGGGTCTTCGACGCCGCACTCAACGAGTAAACACCGAGCAAATAGTACCTGAGTAGCGACTCCTTCCGAGGTGCAACGGACTGTTCGAGTGTCGAGTAAACATCGGTACGGAACATGATCACGGGATAGCTCGCCTGCTAGACTCGACGCGTGAGAACCGCCGTGAGGCGGTCTGTGGTGGCCGGACCATCTCTGCGCCAGTTGTCGATACCACCCATCACGCCACTGGCCGCGGTGTGTTCTGCGCGATTCCTTTCACACCGCGTTGATTGCGATTCCGATGAAGGTTTCTCCAACTGCCGAAGTGACAGGACTCGCTCGCCTGGCTGGGCGGCCCCACGCCCACGATGATGCTCACTATGTTCGCCGAACACATCATTGATTATGGGGTCGTTTGTGGCAGATCGGCCGCTATGGGACCACTTGTTCGTGACCCTGCCACTGGAGCCACACCGCTGGAGACGGAGGTGGACATGACCACAGGTAATGGGGATTGGTCCAAGCCGAGGGCGATGACCATTCCGAAGGAAGGATACTTCGAACTCGAGCAGGGCCGGTACGGGCCGATATTCCCCCGCACACCGGCCAACTACGGCTTCTCGATCATCGCGAAGGTCAAACCCGGCCGTGAGGCGGCGATCCGGGACTACGGTGAACAGCTCGCGGCCGCAGTCGAAGAAGACCCCACTGTGCTGGCGCCGCTGCGGCTGCACTACCTGCGCTGGGTGCTGTTCGACCTCGGTGACGGGCTGTGTTTCCAGTATCAGGGGATCTTCGACACCGACTTCGACAAGTACGTCGAAGACGCCATCGCCCTGTTCCTGTCGACAGGTATCACGACCGTCTTCGTCAACCTCGAGGGGTTCCCCGAGGACTGGAAAACCGATACCGACGCGGTCGTCGAGTTCTTCCGTGAGCATCAATTTCCAAGCTTCCTGGAGTACGGCGAGTACCCATATGTGACCGCGGAAGAGATCAAGAAGGCACTGCGCGTGAAGGCGGCGTTCTCCGACATGCTCGACCAGATGCAGTAGCACCACGAGGTACGTTGATGCTCGAAATCGACGACATCCAGCACCTTCTGCTGACCCGCGTCCCCGCGCTGACCGGACGCTACGACTTCCTGTCGTTCGACAGTGCTGACGGTGGGCGTGCGTGGCTGTCCGGCATGGTCGACCGTGTCGCCTCGGCGGCCGCCGCACAGCGCCGCGTGAGCACCGACCGCAGCTGGGTGACACTCGCGTTCACCTGGACCGGGCTGCGTGCACTCGGCGTGCCCCATCGGTCGCTGGCGACGTTCCCCGACGAGTTCCGGCAAGGCATGGCAGCACGGGCAGACATCCTCGGTGACATCGGGCTCGATCACCCCGACCACTGGGTCGGTGGATTGGCCGGTGACAATCTGCACGCTATCGCCATACTGTTCGCCCGCGACGACGCCGAACGTGTTCGCGGCAGCCGAGCTCACGACCAACTGGTCGACCGCTGCGCTGGAGTAACCGTGCTCTCGTCGCTGGATGTTGCGGCCGTTCCGCCGTTGGAATACGCGCACGACCATTTCGGCTACCGCGACCGGTTGTCGCAGCCGGTGATCGAAGACTCCGGTGAACAGCCGACGCCGGGCACGGGCGCCCCGATCAAAGCTGGAGAGTTCATCCTGGGATATCCCGACGAGGACGGCCCTCCGGCCGGACTGCCGCAACCGGAGGGGTTGTCGCGCAACGGAAGCTACATGGCCTACCGGCGCCTGCAGGAACACGTCGGGCGATTTCGCGATTTCCTGGCCGAGCGCACCGACACCCCTGAGGAGCAAGAGTTGCTGGCCGCGAAATTGATGGGCCGCTGGCGAAGCGGCGCCCCCTTGGTGCTCGCCCCCGAGAAGGACGACCCCGAACTCGGGGCTGACATGCAGCGCAACAACGACTTCAACTACAAAGAAATGGACCCCTACGGCTACGCGGCGCCACTGGGTTCGCACATCCGCAGACTGAATCCCCGCGACACCGCGGTCAACATGCGACGCAGACGCCTGATCCGCCGCGGCGCCACCTACGGACCGCACCTCCCGGAAGGCGTACCCGAGGATGGCGCCGAGCGCGGAATCGCGGCCTTCGTGCTGTGTGCAAGCCTGGTACGCCAATTCGAGTTCGCCCAGAACGTGTGGATCAACGACAAAACCTTCCACGAACTCGGCAACGAGCGCGACCCGATCATCGGCAATCAAGACGGAACCCTCGAATACAAGATCCCCAAACGCCCGATTCGCAAGACAATCAAAGGATTGCCGGCGTTCACGACCCTCATGGGTGGCGCGTACTTCTTCCTGCCCGGACTTCGCGCCCTGCGTTACCTCTGCACCCTCACCGACAACGAGGTAGCACCATGAGCACCATCACCCCGGCGCGCACTTACAACCAATCCCAGCTGCCACGCACCTACACTCCCGGTAGACGCCGATTGAGCATCTACTGGACCTGGAGCTACCCCTGGGAAGCCCAGCGCGACCCTGCCGCGCTGGACAACCGCTTCTCCACCATGACCGAAGTACGCCAGGCCACCTGGCCGGCCTACGAGGCACCCGAATACGACACCGCCCACTTCTTGCAAGGCATCGCGGGAACACTGGAGCTGTTCCACCGCTCCACTCTCACTTTCCAGCAGCTCGCCGCCGAGGCCACCGGCCACCCCGTCCCAGTCTTCCAGCGTATCGATCAAGCCGGATTCGAACTACCCATCGACGAACGAATCCTCGCCGACACCGACACCCTCATGGTCTTCGGTCTCGACCACGTAGTCGGTCAGGCAGCAGCCTCCCCCGAGGAGATCGCAGCCATCGACGACTGGCTACGACGCGAGGACACCTGTCTGCTCCTGGCGCCCCACCACGACGTCGGCCGCACCGACGACCTCCAGCAACGCCAAGTCGAATACGACCACCACGGCGACACACTGACACCACGCCAACAACGCTTCAGCGCCTACACCCGCTCACTGATGAGAGCCCTCGACATTCCGGTGCGCAACATGTACGGGCTCCGTCCCGCCGTCGTCCGACACACGAAATCCATCGCGCCTCTGACAACATTCCGCGACCTCGACGCCCTGCATCTGCTCGAGAACGTCACCACGTTCAACTTCCACCCCCACCTACCGCACTATCACCTCACCGCACCCGCGAGCGAATCCGTGCGGCTGCTCGCCCGCCAGCCCATCGACCTCGACCGGCCCCACCCCTTCACCGCCGAGGGCAATACCGAATTCAACACCCTTATCTGGTTGCCGCCCACCGACCGACGCGCCGGCGACATCCTCATAGTCGACTCGACCAACTTCACCACCCTGTTCGGAGGAACCGACAGCCTCATCAACTTCTGGCGCAACGTCGCACTCATGAAGTGACACCGCATCGAACAGTCAGCCGAGGCCAAACCGAATGCCGCACGAAATGATGAAAGGTGATTCACCATGTCAGCAACCGATCAGCGCTCCGTTGGGCAGGCGGTCGCGGCCGGTACATCCATCGGCGCCGCCATCCTGCTGATGGCAGTCGGCATCTTGTCGATCTTGGAAGGAATCTCCGCCATCGCCAAGGATGAAGTTTTCGTGGCCACGCCCGGATACACCTACCAGTTCAACACCACCACCTGGGGTTGGATCCATCTGGTTCTCGGGATCCTGCTGGTGATCGCGGCGGCCGGACTGATGTCCGGGGCCATGTGGGCGAGAGTGATCGCTGTGTTCCTCGCAGCGCTGTCCATCCTCGCGAACTTCCTGTGGCTGCCCTACTACCCATGGTGGTCGATCGTCGTGATCGCCTTGAACGTCGTCGTGATCTGGGCGGTGACGACGTGGCATCCCCGCCGCGTCTGACCCGATTCGCACCGCACAACTCTCTCGGCCCCGGCAAGGAGGGCAACCGCGACAAACCCTGCACCGGAGGGCGAGGACGGTCGAGTCAGGCGCCGACCGGTCCCGGCCGTGTCCCGGTGGCGTTGTTCGCATCGGACTTGTCCTGCCAGGCACGGGCGGGCCGGATCAGCAGTTCCAGCGCGAGCAGCGCGAGCAGCGCGCCGAGGAGGACCCACACCACCACCAGTCCGGTGGGGTAGCGCCAGAACATCAGTAGGAGCGCGGCGACACCGATGATCGCCCATCGCAGCGCGGTGCGGGCCCGGAAAGCCCAAGCTTCGACCGGGTTGGGCGGACGCGATCGCCGGATGCGCTGCACCGCGTCCACGCCACGTTCGAACCCACTGCGCACCGCGACGGCGGAGGCCGAGTTTCCGGTGAGGTAAGCGCCCAGTGCGATCGCCAGGCCGAGTACGGCGACCGCGCGCAACGCGCTTCGCAGCGGCACCAGCATCGTGTCGATAATCGCCGTGGCAGCGCCCGGTGACAGCACGTCAGGCGGAATCTTGTCCACATACAGTGCCCGGGCGACGATCAGCGCGATGGCCAGGACGAGCATGCCCGCCGCGATGCCGAGTCCGACGAAGGCCAGGGCGCGGCGTCGATGACCCGGCGGTGGCGTGACGATCGCGGCGATCGCGGCCGCGATCGTCACCCACGGCAGCACTGCCGAGGCTTTGTCGAGCGCGTCGACCGCCTGCTGAGCCCGCACGAGTTCCGGAGATCGGAACAGCACGAATTGTTTGTCGACCGCGGGGACTTTCTCGGCAAAGGTGAAGCCGCGGTCGAGCAGCCGGGCTTTGACGTTGTCGATCACCGTGGCCAGGGAGAGGGTCACCGTGCCGTTCTCGTCGACGGTCACCGACTCCGGGCCGACGTGCCCGGTCGCCGCGGCCACCAAGGCGGTGTGGGCAGCGCGGTTGGCTTGCAGCCACAGGTCCTCGAATTGGTCACTGCGCACGAACGACAGCACGGTGTCGTTGACGAAGCTGCGGGCTTGCTGGGTGATCACCGGCGCCAGCCCTTCGACCGCGCGATCCACCCGCGGCCGGTTCGCGGTCGCCGGGACGGCGTCGGTGAGGGCGGCCAGCGCGTCCGTGGTGAGGCCCTCGATGTCGACGCGGGTGAAGATCTCGTCGGTGATCGTGTCGGAGACCTCGGTCTGCAGTATCGGATTCGAGCCCAGCGGCGCCACTGTGCTCAGGTACCGGTCGGTGTCGAGGACCTCGCCGCGTACGTACCGCGACACTACGGTGGTGATCGCCAGAACTGCGACCAGCACCGTCAAGATCGCCACCGCGGTCCACCGCCACCCATGTCGGGGCGGCCGGCGTACCGGCGCCGCCGCGGCCGGGCCCTTCGTCCGCAGTGCGGCCACTTCTGCCCGCAGCCGCTCGAGTTCGGCGCGTTCGTCGGCGCTCAACTTGCCGCCGTGCGTGTTCTCGGGAGCCATCGGTACCCCTCACTTCGCGAACGAATACGGGCAGTGGTCCGACATCCACTGAGACGATGGTGGCGGTTGTCCGTGCCTCAGCACCTACTTTTCGTCGGCCACGAGCAACTGCGGCAACCGCTGTCGTGCGGTCGGGGTTGGCGGCGCCGGCCCGGTCTCGGGTGAGGACGGCGCCGCCCCGGTCTCGGCGGTGCGGTCCGCCGAGGGCGCGAGGTTCCAGGTCGAGACGGACCGGATCGCCCCTACGCCGAGGGCGATGATTCGGGTCCGCCACAGGGGTTGATACAGCGCCGGATCACACCTGCGTCCTAACCGCCAGGCGGGTCCCGTTCCAGTAGAACTCTGCATAGAAGCAGCATGTGCTATCAACGCCGGATCAATACGGGCCAGGACTTTCGAGGTCCGGCTGGAATCAGCGACCTGGTGACGGTCAGGGCGTACGCTAGGACTCAGATTAGCACCACTGACGCCGACGATTTCTCGAATCGACGGCACTCGATCCCGCAGTGAACTGGAAGCAGCTTCTGTGAGAGTCGCTGATACGACTCTTATTCGTTACAGAAAGAAGGCTACAGTGACCGAAACCGATATCGACGCATTAGGTCCCGTCGATTATCTCGTGATCGAATTCCCAGCCGATAGGCCTCCGAACGGTTCGGCGCTACCGTTGCTGCGCGACCTCGTCGAGCGCGGCATTATCCGAGTGTTGGACCTGGCGTTCGTCCGCAAGGATGTCGACGGCTCCCTCTCCGGAATCGACATAGCTGACGTCGGTCTCGAAGGGGATATCGACATCGCCCTCTTCGCGGAGGCGGGATCGGGCCTGCTCGACGATGCCGACCGCAGGGAAGCGGGCCGAGCGCTCGAGCCGGGATGTTCGGCCGCGATCCTGATCTACGAGAACAGGTGGGCGGCGCCCTTCGCGTCCGCGCTGCGCCGCAACGGCGCCGAACTCGTGGCCACCGGACGCATCCCAATGCAGAGCATCTTGTCGTCGCTCGGCGCTATCGAGACGGAAACCCGTTAGCAACAACGCAAAATCGCGTCGTCAGCTCGACCGATCAAGGAGAGCATCATGCCCGGTTTGCTTCGCGGCGTAGCCCGCACCGCCATGGTCGCCGGAACTGCGACCGCTGTCTCCAACCGCGTCTCCCGACGGCAGGGAGAGCGGTGGGCCATGCAGGATGCGCAGTACGCTCCTGACGCGCAGTATGCGGCACCGCAACCCGCGCCCGCACCGCAATCCGGCCCCGGTGCGGGGATGGACCGGATCACCGCACTGAAGGAACTCGCCCAGCTCAAAGCGCAAGGTGTGCTTACCGATACCGAGTTCGAAGCCGAGAAGGCCAGAATTCTCCGATCCTGAAGTAAGTTGTTTCCACGCCACTGCTCTACGGCAACGGAATTTTATCCTCGGTCAGAGTGCGGGTCGATGCGGTGCGGAGTAACCGCGAGGATCACAGTCCGAACTCCGAATGGTGTTGTCTCGACGTCTGTGCACCGGAATCGGCGGGTCGGACGGTCGGAATTTGTTCGGTCGGAGGTCGCCATGGCAACTGCTGTGTCGATGAATTCGTCCGGTCCGCGGTGCGGTAACGGGATCGAGCAATTCACCGTCGGCGTCGAGGAAGAGTTCGTTCTGGTCGATCCGGTCACTGGTCGTCCCTCGTTGACCAGCACCGCTGTCGCAGCCGCAGCTTCGGGCATCGAGGTGCAATTGGAGCTCTCCAAATGCCAGCTCGAGACCTCTACCCCCGTGTGCACGACTATTCCGGCGTTGCGGGACGAGTTGGGTAGGGCGCGGCTTCTGGCAGCGCAGGCGGCGGCGCGGGCCGAAGCCCGGCTGCTTGCCCTGGGTGTCCCCCTGTGGCTTCCGCCGACCAGATCCCTGACCGAGACACCGCGGTATCGGCGGATGGCGGAGTGGTTCGGGGAACTCACCGAACAGGTGATCTGTGGTTGCCACGTCCACGTCTGTGTGCCCGACCGGGAGGTTGCGGTTCAGGTCAGCAACCATCTGCGGCCGTGGTTGCCGACCCTCCTGGCGCTGACTGCGAACTCCCCCATCACCGGCGGCTCCGACACGGGCTACGCCAGTTGGCGTCATCTTCAATGGTCGCGGTGGCCCAGCGCTGGGCCACCGCCGTATTTCCGGTCGGCCGGCCATTATGACGACGCAGTCGAGATGCTTCGCGAGAGCGGAAGCATCCTCGACACCGCAATGGTCTACTGGGACGTGCGATTGTCCGCGCACTTCCCCACGATCGAGATCCGTATCAGCGACGTTCCGGCCACTGTCGCCGAAACCGTGCTCTTGGCGACGCTGGTCCGGGCACTGGTCGTCACGGCCGTGGCCGCAGTGGACAGCGGTCGGGTCGCTGATCCGATCGACCAAGGGCAGCTGCGGTCGGCGTGCTGGCGAGCAGCACGCGACGGCCTCGCGGGTTCGGGATTCGACATAGCAACACGGCGCCTGGTACCGGCAGTCCGACTGTTGAATCGTCTGCTCTCCTACACCCGGCCGTGTCTCGAGGAATCCGGCGACTACGCGCACACCCGGGATGCGATTGCGGCGGTCCTCGCCGGTGGCAATGGCGCCATGCGGCAGCGCCGCGCTCTGCGCACCGACGGCCTCATGGCGGTCCTCGGCACGGCATCACACCTGACAACCGAGGGATGCCGAATCACCGAGGGAGGCCAGCCGGCGCTCGAACGGTGACGACAAATGTGAAGCAAATAGGTCAGCCGTCTCCGCCGATACCGGCGAGTGTGGTTCTCAGGCGGTCGTTGTCCGCTGCGGTCCAGCCGTCGGGCGAGAGTATCGCGCTCCATGCGTCCGCGATGTCGACGACATAGGTGTGTCCGTGCCCGTCGGGAACGCTGGTCGACACTGCCATATCGGCCGCCACCTGCAGAAACGTCACAAAGGGATACCACTGGGTGTTGTCGAGCACATCCGCGCCCCGGTCCTCTCGAAGCCAATCCGGCTTGCGCAATACAAGTTCCGGAGTCCACCAGACGATCGGATCGGAGGCGTGCTGCAAATAGACCATCCGTGGCCGTTCCCAAGGGGCATCAGGGCGTGCGAGGTCCGCGGGCGCTTGCGCACCGAAACGCACGGTCTGGCCCTGCTCGTAGACCGGCAACCGTTCCGGGGAGCCCGCGTCCCGGTTCGTCGTGACGTCGGTCCATATCCGGTTGGCATTGGGTGGGCCGGTGAACAGCACACCATCCGTCCGCAGCTCGACATCGTCGACATCGCCGAAAGCACTCTCGCCCCCGAAAGAGCCGAGGCTTTCCCCCGTCACGACGAGCTTCGGCCGCGACTCCGGCGGCAGCTTCTTCCACTTGTCGTACACCGCCTCGAACTGCGCCTCGCCGGCCTGTCCGGCCCGCTCTTTGTCCACCAGGAACGACAGCCAACTCGGCAGATAGGAATACTGCAGCCCCACGATGGCGGTGTCGCCGTTGTACATGTATTCCAGCGAGGACGCGAGACTTTCGTTGATCCACCCCGTACCGGTCGTGACCGCCACGGCGACCACGGCGCGCTCGAAGCCGCCGGCACGTTCGAGTTCGTCAGCCGCCAACTGGGCATTCTCCCGGATCGAGTCACCACCGCTGGCGAGCCCCGCGTAGGCACGGATCGGCTCCGTCGCGCGCCGTCCGCCATGGAAGGCGGATAGTTCATCGACGGTCGGGCCGCGCGAGACGAACGCACGACCTTGACGCCCGAGCGAATCCCAGCTGACCAGCGAGCCCGGGCCGCCCGACCGCAGCGACGAGGCCGGCGGGTCGTCACCGGCCTTGGTCTCTTGGTTGAGTGCTGCGAAGGAATTGTTGAGCCCGGACATGATCACGCGCACCGCCGCCCCGTTGACGAGCGCAACCAGCAGGGCTACCACCAGAACTCCGATCACCGTCGCCGAGATCCGCCGCGGTATCACCCGGCTGACCTTGTGTTCGACCCACCGCACCGCGTGCAGGAGCAGGCGCGCGAGCGCCACCAACCCGACGTAGAACACGACCGCCAGCACCACCATGAGGACATAACCCCACCATGGGAAGGAAGCGGCGTTCATGAGTTCCCGCAGACGCGATTGCCAGTCGCCGAACCATACGAGCATCACCACGGTCCCGGCCAACGCGATCACCACCGCCGTACGACGCACAGCGGTTTTCACCCGTGCCGGCAGCTCCCGCTGCACAAGGTAGCGGACCAACTTCGAGCCGAGGAACCCGATGCCATAGCCGATTGCTGCCGATACGCCAGTGACCAGCCCCTGAAAGAACGGGCCGCGCGGCAGAAGTGTGGGCGTCAACGAGAACCATGCGAACAGCACCGCGACAACCCATCCGCCGAAGGCATATCGGTTCGGCAGCCAGTGATGATGGCTGCGGGAGCGGACTGAACCGGGTTCGCGGTCGGCTGCACCGTCGATCACATCGGTCGGCACGCTGACAAGCTTAGCGGCAGAATCAGGATTGCTGACCTGTTGCAGGCATAGTGAATGCTGCCCATCGCTCGCTTGTATTGTGGGGTCGCTCTCGGCGCCCCGGGCGCTCGACCGGAAATTTGTCGTCGCCGGCGAACGTGAGGAGACACTCTGCCGCGCACCATGCGGCGCTCGGTACTCTCACCGCTTCCGTCCCGATGCGCAACACGCGAGCGACCGCATCAGCGCAGACCGTCAGGCGCGGCGGCTCTTGCGCACGGAGTGACTCTTCCTCACCCGGCCCCACGGCTCTCCGCAGCCGCAGTGGCCTGCCGAGGTAGCGACGCTGCGGCGAGGAATCCGGCGGCTCCGATGACAGCCAGAACGATCATCGAGGCGGCGTAGGCGTGGGCGGAGAGCCCGGCGACGAGGATAGTGCCGGCGATGGCTGTGCCGAGCGAGGAGCCGAGATTGGACACGCTGCGCGACAGCCCGGAGATTTCGCCCTGTTGGTCCTCGCCGAAGCTGGACTGAACGACATTGACCGCCGGGGTCAGCATGACGCCGAGGCCCAATCCGATCAGCAGCAATCCGGGCGCGAACGCCCAGGGATTCACGAAGCGGCCCGCCAGCGCGAGCAGCACGCCGATGCCGGCGATGGTCACCAGAAAGCCCGCCATGATGAGGGTGCGCTGGGCCCGCCGTCGCGCCAGCCGGGCGGCCGCGAGAGACGACGCCAGCAGTCCCAGGGTGGCCGCGGTGAAGATCACGCCGGTCTCGATCGCGTTGTATCCCCGCACAACCTGCAGATACGCCGCCACCACGAACGACGTTCCCATCAGCAGCAGCCATTGGATGTGCTCGGTGACCAGACCCAAGTTGGAAGTACGGTTGCGGAACAGGCTGCTCGAGATGAGCGGCTCGCGGCCGGCTCGCTCCCTGGCGCGAATGAAGAGGTAGAAGCACAGCAGGACCCCTGCGCCGAGTAGCAGCAGGGCGAGCATGAGCCAGCCGTTGTCGTCGGCGGCCAGAATGCCTGTCACGAGCAGGATCAGTCCGGCCGCCGAGAGAATCGCGCCACCCACGTCGAAGGTCCGAGTCGGGTCCGGCGGCAAGGGGTCGACGATGCGCCGCCCGAGCAGCACGATCACCGCGACCACCAATGCTTGGAACACGAATGCCGCTCGCCAGCCGAGCGTTGAGGTGATGACACCGCCGAGCAATGGTCCCGCCGCGGCACCGATGCCACCCAGCGCCATGATCGTGCCGAATGCCTTTGCGCGCGAGGTCGTTTCGGTGAACAGAAGGGTTGTGAGGATGTAGACGGGCGGAATCAGCATGGCGGTGCCGATACCCTCGAGGATCGAGTTGCCCAGGATCAGCACACCGAGGCCGGGCGCGAGGGCGCTCAATACGGCGCCGACACCGTAGATCATCAGCCCCAGCTCGAAACACCGTTTGCGGCCGTAGCGATCGGTGAGCTTGCCGCCGGGAATCATCAGCGCGGCCATGACCAGCAGGAAGATCGTGATCGCAATCTGCACGCCCTGCGGAGTCGTGTCGAGGTCCGCGCTGATGTCGTTGATCATCACGTTCATGTTCGAACCGGCGAAGCTACAGATGAACTGCGCGAGCGCCAGCGGAACGAGCGCACCGCGGGGTGGGCTGGACACACCGGTACCGGCCATCCGGCTGCTCGGCCTATCCAGGCGTCGCCGCGGGCTGGGCCTCGGCGCGGTCGAGTTGCTCGTCGAGGGCCATGGCGGCCGCGACCAGGGCCAGGTGGGTGAATGCTTGAGGGAAGTTGCCCAGTTGCTCGCCGGATGGGCCGATCTCCTCGGCGAAGAGCCCGACGTGATTGGCGTAGGTGAGCATTTTGTCGAAGGCGTAGCGGGCTTGGGTCACCCGGCCCGCACGGGCGAGCGCCTCGACGTACAGGAAGCTGCACAGGTTGAAGGTGCCTTCGACGCCGCGCAGACCGTCCGGGGATGCCTCGGGATCGTAGCGGTAGACCAGGCTGTCCCTCACCAGCTCGTCGTCCATGGCATCCAGGGTGCTCAGCCACGCCGCGTCCCGCGGTGACAGGAACCCCATGCGTGGCATCAGCAGCAGTGACGCGTCCAGCACATCGGTGGCGTAGTGCTGCACGAACGCCTGCCGTTTCGCACTCCAGCCGCGTTCGACGATCTGGGCGAAGACCGCGTCCCGCGCCTGCGTCCAGCGGGCCACATCAGCGGGCCGGGAGTACTCGGTGGCCAATCGAATACCGCGATCGAACGCCACCCACGTCATCAGTCGGCTATAGGTGAATTCCTGTTGGCCGCCTCGCGTTTCCCAGATTCCCTCGTCGGGCCGGTCCCAGTGTTCGGCCAGCCAGTCGGTCAGGTTCGCGAAGGACCGCCAACCCCAGATGCCACCCATATCCGACGATTGAGCCAGAGCATCGGCGACCTCACCGTAGATATCGAGTTGGATCTGATCGGCCGCCGCGTTCCCGACCCGCACTGGCGCGGAACCGCGGTAGCCCTCCAGATGGTCGAGTACCTCCTCGTCCAAATGGGGATCACCGTCGATTCGGTACATGATCTGCAGCGGCTCACCGGAGGCCGTGCCGTGGGCGTCGAGGCGGTCACGCAGCCAGCGCCGGAAAGCCAGTGCCTCGTCGGTGAAGCCGAGATCGATCAATGCCCGGACCGACAAGGAGGCATCCCGGATCCAGGTGTAGCGGTAGTCCCAGTTGCGCTCGCCGCCGATTTGCTCCGGCAGGCCCATCGTGGCGGCGGCGATCGGCGCTCCACTGGGTGCGTAGGTGAGCAATTTCAAGGTGATCGCCGAACGGTTGACCATGTCCCGCCACCGGCCACGGTAAGTGGACGAACGCAACCAGGACTGCCAGAAACCCCGACACTGTTCGAAGGCGGTGGCGACATCCTCCCGCGACGGATGCGCTGGCGCCGGGCCGCCACTCGCCACGCTGGTCAACGCGATCACAGCGGTCTCCCCTTCGGAAAGCGTGAACCCGGCCGTGACGTCTCCGTCCTCGGCGTGCAGCAACACCGGGTCGGTGGTCTGCAGATGCAGATCCGTGCCGGGGCCGTGGAAGACCGCGGCTCGGTCGCCGAGCCGTTCCAGAGTGTGCGTGGCGCGTCCGTAGTCGAATCGTGGGCGGCAATCGAGCGTAAGCGCCAAACTCCCCCGGACCACCCGGGCCACGCGCACCAGTCGATGTCGGTCGGTGGGCGCGGAATCGCGAATCGGCTCCATGAAGTCGGCAACTTCCCCGACCCCTTCAGGCGCCATGAACCGAGTAACGAGGATTGCTGTATCCGGCAGATACAGCTGGCGGACAGCCATATCCTCCGTTGTGACATCGGCGGCCAGGCGACAATGTCCGCCCCGCTCGCTGTCCAGTAGCGACGCGAAGAGGCTGGGTGAATCGAACCGCGGTGTGCACCACCAGTCGATCGTGCCCGCAGACGAGACCAATGCCGTAGTCTGCAGATCGCCGACGATGCCGTGCTCGGCGATCGATGGGTAGGCGTTCACGAGTACTCCTTCATACCGGGAAATCGGGCATAAACCGAATGGCCGAACTGGCCCACTCGAGCGCCTGCACCTCCTCTCCGGAAGGACTGTCCTTCTCAGTGTGCGCCGCGCCGTCGGCGAAAGGGAGAGGGCTGACGAAGTACATCTGTTCCATGAGGCAAACTTGTGGCGATCGGACTGACATTCTGGGTAGCCCCGGAAACCGCATCTCGATCGAACTTTCGATGCGGCGGCATCGAACCTCACTCGACTGCCGGCGGGATCAGCAACTACTCGACAACCCTCGAGATTCGTCAATGATGAGACCGGTGTCGCTCGACGAACACTGTGAGGACTGATGGAACGCAGCAGACAAGCGCTCTTGCACGGGCCACTGTTCTCCCGGAACGTTCCGCTCGACCGCCGAAACGCGGCCAGCCGGATCAGCGCGTACATCTACGGCAACGTGCTGATCCTCGCCGCACTCATACCGGTCACGCCGTCCGCCGAGTATGTCGGCATCTGGGTCGTCCTCGGCACCGCCCTGTCCACGTTCATCGCGCATGCCTTCGCGGAAGGTATCGGTCAATCGGTGCGCCAGAGCCACGCGCTCTCTGCCCAGGAGCGGTGGGCGGACCTGCGTGACTCCTTGCCCATTCTCAGCTCGGCGGTGCTGCCCTGCGCGATTCTCGCGGCCGCGGCGATCGGGTGGATCGATCCACGCACAGCGCAACTGCTCGCGGAGGCGGCCATGCTGGTGCGGATCGGCGGAATCGTCTTCGTCGTCGGTCGACTCCACGGGGAGCGGCCCAATCGTTGGACGCTGCTCGCGGCGGTGTTGCTGGTCTGCGCGGCCACCACCGTCGTGGGAATCAAGGTGATCCTCACCCACTGATACGTGTGGACGATGTGATTCGCGCGCGTCGACCTACCGGAGTGTGTCCTCGTATCGCATTGGGTGCTGAGCCCGGTCGTTCGGCCTCAGGCGCTCCCGGTCGGCGCGGGCTCTTGCAGGTGGTGACGGCATATCCGTGATCCAGCACACCGGCGCGTGCTTTCGGCGGAGAATCGTCGGTATTCGATCGGTCGAGGATAGGAGCGATTATGTCCGAGAATTCGTCGGTCAAACAGGGCGTCGCGGCAGGAACCTCTATAGGGGCCGCAATCATCCTCGTCACCGTGGGCCTTCTCCAGTTGTTCCAGGGGATCTCCGCGGTGGCAGAAGACGAGGTCTTCATAACGGGTGTCGAGTATGTATACAAGTTCGACTTCACGACCTGGGGTTGGATTCACATCGTGCTCGGCGCGCTACTCATGGTCATCGGCTTCGCGTTGTTCACCGGAGCGGGCTGGGCCCGTGTCTCCGCGATCGTTATTGCCGCATTGTCGATCCTGGCCAACTTCCTCTGGCTGCCGCACTACCCTTGGTGGTCGATACTGATCATCGCACTCGATGTCGTTGTGATCTGGGCGGTCGCGACGTGGAGACCCGAACGCATTTAGTCGAATTTTCTCTGCGTGAATACTCGATGCGGTGCATAAGTCATGACAGCGCAAAACGATCCCTCCGTTGCGCGGCACGCCGGGCGCGCTGACGTGACCGGCGAACGGACGCGGGCCGACCGCATCGAATACGGCAAGACGGCACAGCGCCGTACACCGTTCGGCGCCATAGCCGAGCACGATGCCATTCGCGACCGCGACCCGATCGGCCTGCTCGAAATCCAGGCGGGCACCAGGATTCCGGAACTCGTCCCGGTGCGGTATGGGCGGATGGCCGCTTCGCCGTTCGCCTTCTACCGCGGCGCCGCCCTGGTCATGGCCGACGACTTGTCGCACGCCCCGACCACCGGGCTGTACACCCAACTGTGTGGCGACGCGCACCTGAGCAACTTCGGGCTTTTCGCTACACCGGAACGCAAACTCGCCTTCGATCTCAACGACTTCGACGAAACCTATCCCGGCCCGTTCGAATGGGATGTCAAACGACTCGTCGCAAGCCTCGCGGTCGCCGGGCACGACAACAACCACAGTGGCAAACAGCGAAGGAGAAGCACCCGCGCCTGCGCCGCCGAGTACCGCGAAACGATGACCGACCAAGCCGGACACGGAGAGCTGGCGGTTTGGTACTCCCGCGTCGACGCCGCGACCCAGATGGACGAGCTGCGCGAGGTCCTCGATTCCTCGACCAGAAAACGCATCCAGAAGACGATCGACAAATCGTGGGGCCGAGACAGCGTTCAGGCGCTGGCAAAGCTGACCACTGTCGTGGACGGGCGGCCGAGGATCGTGAGCATGCCGCCGCTGATCGTCCCGATCGAGGAAATCTTCACCGACGCCGAGGCCGAGCAGTTGGACCGCACACTCATCGAACGGCTCCGTCACTACCGCGACACGCTGCAACCCAACTGGCGGGTCCTGTTCGATCGATTCGAATACGTCCAGGCGGCACGGAAGGTCGTCGGTGTGGGCAGCGTGGGGACCCGGGCCTGGATCATCCTTCTCCGCGGGCCGAGCGACGACCCGCTGTTCCTACAGGCCAAGGAAGCGCTACCGTCCGTCCTCGCGGGGTACCTCGAGGGCCCGACCTTCGCCAACCAGGGCGAACGTGTCGTGGCCGGTCAGCGGCTGATGCAGGCCGCCGGTGACATTTTCGTGGGCTGGGAGCAAGGCATCGACACCGACGGAGTGGTGCGGGATTTCTATGTCCGCCAGCTCCGCGACGGTAAAGGATCCGCTGTCGTCGAAACCATGTCCCCCGACCTGATGGCCCGGTACGGCCGCCTGTGCGCACGCGTGCTCGCCCAGGCGCACGCACGCGCAGGAGACCGGTTCGCGATCGCGGGTTATCTCGACTCCGACGATGACTTCGATGAAGCGATGTCCGCGTTCGCCGAGGACTACGCCGCCCAGAACGCACGCGACCACGCCGCGTTACGCAAGGCGATCGACGACGGCATGGTCACTGCCCAGTTCGGGGTGTAACCGATGACAAGCAACCGCCCCTCCTCCTCCCGACCCAGCCACCCGATCTCAGCGCTGGTGGGCGCGGGCAGCGTTCGCGGTCATCGACGCCGACGGACCCGACGCCCCGGTCGGCGTCGACGGTGAGTCACCCCTGCTCTCCACCCCCGGTGCGCTTCACGATCGAGCCCGCCGTCCTGCGGGTCCGGGTTCCACGCCACCGTCCAGGGGTCCGTCCCGCCGAACCCACCGTCGATTGGGTTCGCCTCCGAACGCCGGCGCGACACCGCAACCCACAGCGTCATTCGCGGTCGTCGCCATTCGGGCCCCGGAGGTAGCGACCGAGAGGGGTCTCGTCCAGGGCGAGCCCCTTCACGACCGATGCCGCCCCCACTATCACGACCGACATGAGGAAAAGCCAACTGACCGAGGTGAACGCCAGCCCCAGCGGGCCGAAGTGCTCCTTCGCGTTCGCTGTGATGCGAGGCAAGGCGAAGCGGCCTACCAGGTGTACGGCGGTCAAACCGGCTGCCGTGAGCACGCCGGACACCCACAGCAGACGCCCGGTCAGCGCTCCCTTGGTGAGAAGGAAGGGGGCGAGCATCCAGACGAACGCCCAGATGGCCACCTCACTCAGCAGGGCCAGCGGCCGACCCACGTAACGGATCTGTGTGAGTTCGCGTGTCTGCCCCACCAGGCCCGCGGCCGAAGCGACGGCCAGCAGCGCGGCCAGCCACCGCCACGCGTCTCGCGGACCGACCACGGGCACCTTCCAGACCGCCTCGTAGACGCGCGCGAGCGCCCGAGCGAACGACGTGCCGCCGAGCAGGACCATCAGAAGTCCGACCACACCGAAGGCGGCCACCGACGGATCGGTCAGTGTGGATTCCCCGCCCACGACCAGCGATTCGGAATCGAAGCCGAACTGGTCCTTGATCGTGTTCGCCGCCCCATGCCAGCCACTGAAAACGGATGCGGCAATTATCACCGGAAGCACGGAGGTGAATATCTGCGCGGCAAGCGCCAGTGACCGATCCACGATCTGGATCTCCGCGAGTCCCTCGATCACGCGGCGCAGCGTGCGACCGTACGGAGTTCCTCGTAGCCAGCCGGTCGCGGCGTGCGTTCGCGCGAGCGATACCTCTCGGGCCAACGCCACAGACAATTTCACGGACCGCACCGCGCTTCACTGTCCTTCTGCTCGTTCAGCCGGGAAAGATCGGATTCTCGTGACTGGTCCCGGTTCAGACGCACCGGCGCGGCCAGCAGCCTGATCAACGAAGGATTCCATCCACCTCGATGTCCGACTCGCCCGCAGTCGGTCGCCGCCTGACTGGATCACCAGAAGCACGTATCCTGTCGAATCGACGTTACGCCGTCATCTAGGCAACGATGTCGACTTATATCAATTCCGTGGGAAAAGCCCGACTGAGCCTTGCCCTGTATACCGATCGACTGCGAAACGACACCCCGACGGGTGCACCTGGGTGAGGATCACTGTGTCGGCAGCTTCGCTCTACCTACGCGCGCGGACCCATGAGGGTCGGGACTACGGAAGTGCCGAAATCGAGCATCGCGTTATGACGCAAACGGAATTCCCCACCGAACGCAGGAGTAGGCCGATGACATCCAGGAAAAGTGTCAGCGGGATTGCCGCGACGGCGATCGTTTTGATCATGACCGCCGGGTGCGGGTCCAATGGCGGATCCGATTCGACGACGCCGACGAACGACAGTACGCACGGTATGCGGAGTGGTATCGCAACGACTGCGTCCTCTGTCGTGAGTTCGGTTCTGAACACCGCGCAGCAAAAGGTTCAGGACGGCATCAACGCGGCGCTTGCCGCCGTGCCGATCACCTTCGACAGTGGCAGCTCGGATCTCAGCGCGGTGGATGTCGCGACCATCAAAGCAGTCGCGATCCCCTTGAAAGGGAACGACACCAGGGTAAAGATCACGACCTACGCCCAGGATTCGAATGCAGCTGCCGCCAAATCCCTGGCCAAAGCCCGTGGCGACAACATCGCGGCGGAGCTCGAGGCCGAAGGCATCGATAAGGCGCGGATCACCGTGCAGGCCGAGGCCAACCCGACCACGGCGGATGTTCAGGTCGATGCGGCGCAGATAGCGGTGGTCGCCGAATAGCCACATCAACCCGGTGTCATCGACTCGGGGACTCGATGGGGATGCTCAGCGACAGCGCCGCAGGGATTCGATGTAGCCGCCCAGTCGAGAAACAGCATCCACGCGAGGTCCGGGCTGGGCCGGAACCACCTCGGCGACATGTCGTCAACGGGTCATTCGACGACATCGAAGGATCCGGAGTTTGGGTGGCCCAAACCCTTCAACCCGGTCCTGGAGTGTCCATCCGAGGTCCGACACCCGTGGTCGGCTCCGTTGCCGGATCCCTCGAACCGGCCTGGTGTCACCGATAAGACGATGAAGGGTTCAGTCGGCCATGTCATCCTGGATCGGCCGTGACGACGGCCAGCCCGCTGAGCGTTTCGTCGAGCAGGGTGGTGAAATCAGCCTGCGGGTTCTCCTGTGCCGCCAGGACGGTAGCGAAACCTGCTCCGACGACAGCACCAACGCTCGCGCGGACCATTGGATCGTCGGCAGTGGTGCCACTGCGGTCGGCCACGAGAGTGGCCATCACACGGCTGGCGTCGATGAGCTGATCGAGCAACATGGCCCGCAGGGGCGGTATGGAAGTCATCAGCGCCCCCTTCGAGGTCTCGGGCCCGCCGTTACTCAGAACAGGGTGTCGCGAACTACCTGCTCAGAACTCTGGCGGTGATCGACTTGCCGCGTGTGGGGAACCGCTGCCCGTCGCTCGAGGACAGAGTTCCCGCCCAGAAGGTCGCGGCCCGCGGCAGACCGCTGTTGGTAGCCAATGAGCGCCAGGTTCGCTGCCCGCAGCGTCTCCTCCCGCACGTACCACTCCTTGGTCCAGGTGCGGATGCCGTAGGAGATGCCCGCTGGTCAGGCCGAGATTCGTGGCACCGGCCAGCAGGACGGCCGAGAGTGATTCACCTATCTGCTCGACGCCGTGGACCACCACGGTCAGCAGACGCGGGGAGTCCTCCGAGGTCGAGACACCTACGGAACCACCGCCTTCTGCGCAGTCGAAGCGGCCCGGCTCGATGCCGACCGCCACCGCGCCCGCCGCCACATCCCGTTTTACGGGGCCCGGATCGATCGAGGAACGGTATCAGTTGTGCGGCGGATCGGTGGAGATGGTGGTCGTCGGTACCACGGCCGGCGCGTAGCAGCCGCATGCTGGGCGGACAGAGGTCGGCCCAGCACCCGGAGAAGGGAGATGGACGGTGGCATTGGGACGTCGTCGGCTGCTGATCGGTTTCGCCGGTGCGGGCGGTCTCACCCTGGCCGGATGGGGATGGTCACGAGAACTCGCGTCACCACCCAAACCCGCCACCATCCGATTCGATCCCCCACCCGGCACCCACGATGTCGAAGCGCGCCACCCCGGCACGATCACCGTCACCGACGGGACGCTGCGGTCGGTCGAATGGATCGATGAAACGGGTAGATCGCTGCCGGGCGCAGCGGCACCCGACCAGCGAACCTGGACGAGCACCGAACCACTCGGCTACGGACACACCTACACCGCCACAGCGGTGGCTCACGGCGAAACCGGCGACGTCACCGCGACGGCAACCTGCACCACGGTGGCACCGCAACAGCTCATCGACGTCTCCCTCCGCTCCGCCAATCTCATCGAGCTGGCCGAAAACCACATCTATGGAGTAGGTTTCGTGCTCGTCGCCCATTTCGATGAACCCGTCGATCGGGCAGCCGCGGAACGCCACCTGAAGGTCACCACCCAGCCGGCCGTCACCGGTGCCTGGTACTGGCTCGACGATCACAACGCACACTGGCGGCCGGAGCATTATCACGCACCGAGAACCCGGATCACGGTCGCGGCCGAACTCTTCGGCCGCGCGCTCGGCGAGGGCCGCTACGGCCTGCGTGACCAACGGGTTTCGGTGATCATCGGGCCCTCGCACGTCGCGATCGCCGACGACGACACCAAGCAGATCGAGGTCTTCGACAACGGAAACCTCGTGCGCACCATGCCCACCTCGATGGGCATGGGCGGCACCGCGGTCGTCGACGGCACAGTCATGTCGTTCTGGACTCGCCCCGGCATCTACACCGTGCTGGACCGGAATGACCCGGTGATCATGGACTCCGCCAGCTACGGCCTGCCCACCAACTCCGCGCTCGGCTACCGCACGAGCATCAACCACGCGGTCCGAATCAGCCACGACGGAATCTTCGTGCACGAATTGGCTGCGAGCATGTGGGCCCAAGGCAATACCAACGTCTCACACGGCTGCCTGAACCTCTCCCCTGCCGACGCCACATGGTTCTACGACTTCGTCATCCCCGGCGACGTCGTCGAGGTCCGCAACACCGGCGGCGACCCCCTCGATATCTGGCACAACGGCGACTGGAGCATCCCGTGGACCGACTGGCTTCGCGGTGGCGCCCACCGATGAACACGACTCTCCGACAGTGCACGGACCGGACGCCAGCGACCCGCCACCTGCCCAGTCGGCAACCCTACTGCCCGCGACGCCCTGTGACGTGGGAAGGCGACTGCCGCCACAGAGATACGGCCGGTCACCAATTCCAGCGGGGCCTGTGCAGCGGGAACCGCGATCAACTCACCCGATGCCGCTCCGGGTGGTGGAAAGCAGTGACACCATGGTGCCCAGCAGTAGCCAGTCGCGTCTGCGGGAACTGGTTGAACACGAGCTGGACGATCCGCTCTGCTGAACGGCGGAGATGCGTTGCTGCAGTCCGTCGAGGCTGTCATCGCGGAATTCGCCGGACTCGGCAACGGATCGCACCGGCGGCTACCCGCACCAGCTCAGCGAACGCCGTGCTGGTGTCCGTCGCTGCAGTGTCCGGCTTCTGCTCGATGGTCTCCAAGGTTGCTCAACTCCTCGCCCACGAGCTGCAAGTAGTTGAGGCATGGCGTCGTTCCACCTGGGGCGCCTCAACTTCGTGAGACGGCATCGCGTGGCCTTGTATCGTTCCGGGGCAATTATCGGCTGGGCGACGCTGCATCACCCGATTGCTGCTTGCCGTCCAATAGACGGTTGACCGCCTTGCGGGCGCGCGTCAGGGCGTCCTCGCGGCGGAGAAGCTGGCGATCGTGATTCGCCTGAAGCACCATGGCATGTAGTTCGAAGACGAGCTGCTCGACGTCTGTGCCTGGTGGAAGCTCCCGAAGGCGCACGGCGAGTTCGACGTCGCGTTGGAGCAGGGCGTCGGCTCGGGCGACGGCGTCCGCGACCGCGTCTCGGACGGGTCCAGACCGGCCGTCGAGTTCGCTTGCGGCAGCGACGAAGAGGCATCCGCCCTCGAATGTCTCCAGGTAGTCGATCCACAACGACATCAGCGCCCGCAGTCGCGCGAGCCCGGCCGGCTCCCGCTCGGCGGGCAGCAGTACATCACGCTCGAAGACCCGCGCTGCCGCCGCGACGATCGAGAGTTGGAGTTCCTGCTTCGTGCCGAAGAGGGCCTGGATGCCGCTCTTGCTGGTGCGCACAGCCTCCGCCAAGCGTCCTAGCGTCAGACCCTCGATGCCTTCGACCGACGCGATGTGCATCGCGCGATCGACGATCGCGCCGCGGCGGGCGTCACCTGTGCGAGTCATGAATACGATCGTACCTGACTATACGATCGGACGTATTGACGTATACGATCGTATCGCCCTAGCGTCGTCGTATTCGACCTGAGGAGTTCCATGACAACCCCATCGACGGCACTGGATCCTTCCGCGATCGCGAAGCGCTATTTCGCCGCTTGGGAGGCGCACGACATCGACGCGATCGTCGCTCTCCACACCCCCGATTCGCAGTTCCAGGCCCATGGACGCGGTGCCGCAGTCCATGGCCGCGAAGCCCTGCGGCGCGAGTTCGCGTACGTCTTCGAGCTCTACCCGGGCTTCGGCTTCGAGCAGCGACGCTTGCTGTTCGGCAGCGGGCATTGGGTTCTGGACTGGACGCTGACCTTCCAGCGGCCCGGGGAAGATCGTCGGGGCGTCCACTGCCTCGACGTCGTCGAGGTGGCATCCGACGGCCTCGTCACGCGCAAGGACACTTTCTTCGACTTCGCCGAGCTGAAGGCCGCGTTCGAGGAGGCCGCATGACCACCGCCGAGACGACCACGCCGATATTCGACCGGCCGTTGCTCGATGCGTTGCCGGTCGAGCATCTCTGCGATCTCAGCATCGACCTGGAACCAGCCCAGGTGATTTCGACCCCGCTCGGTACCCGTATGACTTTCGTGACCAAGGGCGGCCGTTTCAACGGGCCGGGCTTCCGGGGTGAAATGCTGCCCGGGGGCGGTGACTGGGTGTGGCTGGGAGCCGACGGGATCAGTCGCATGGACGTTCGCGCGACCCTGCGCACCCACGACGGTGTCCTCATCCACTACGAGTCGAACGGAGTACTCCGGTTCCCGCCCGATGGTCGTCAGCGTCTGGCCGACGGGCACCGGCTATCGGTCGATGAGAGCTATGTGCGACCGACGCCGAGGTTCGAGACCTCCGACGAGCGTTACTCGTGGCTGTGCGGACTGGTCGTGGTCGGCTACGGCGAATACGGTCACGGCCGCATCGACCATCGGATGTATCGGATTCTGTAAGGAGCACTTCGCCCCGACGCGCGACCTCGTCGACCTTTCTGTTGTCGCCGGAGTCTACCGCCACGTCCTGCCTCCGGTGGAGCGCTTTCACGCTCCACCGGATCGAAGCTCGCGTGCCACCGAGTGCGGGGCCCGGGGCATCAGTTCATGCGGCGGTGGGGTCGAACTCGGCGGTGACGCGGTCCGCGAGTTTCTTGGCTTCGGGGCTGTCGTGGTCGGTGGGCAGCTCCACGGGCTGTCCGTTGATCGGGATGGTCACCGGCCGACGGTTCGCCAGTACCTTTCCGGCACCGTCGCCGAGCGGTAGACCGGCCAAGGCCAGGATGCGGTTCATCACGGTGTCGGTGCCGACCGGCGGGAGGGCTACGACGCCCTGCGGCCACTGAACGCCTTTGATTTGGAAGAAATCATGGTAGCCGTCTATGTGCTGGTACCCCACCTGTCCGAAGTACAAATCATCCGGCGTCGAGCCTTGCGCTTGACTTATCTCATTGTTGAACGTGCCTTGGAACACGCTGGTGGGGTCGAAGTGTGCGTATTGGCCTGATACGGACGCCTGCGTCTTGAGCAAGTCGAAGACAACTTTCATACCATCGGGAGCAGGCTGGTTGTTCTTGGAGTAGAGAGCCTTGGCGCCATCGATGTCGGGCGGGTTCCACATGTGCGGGACGATGTCGAGGTCGTTGGCGTAGCGCTGCACTCGTTGCAGGCGTTGGCTGGTGTAGTCGACGAATTCCTGATTGCAGAAACTCGGTCCGGCGGTCGAGAGCACGCTGATCCTGGCTTTCTCGGAATTGTCCCATAGCCACTGGGTGTCGCGCAGGAACAGGGCCAGTGTGGGTGATAGGGCACCACCGAGGCTGTGGCCGGTGACGGTCAGCTCGATCGCCTTGTCGCCGAGCGTGCTCAGGAACTCGGGCAAGGTGTGACCGGCACCGGGACGGGGCCCGGAGGGTTTGAGATTTATGAGGGTTTTCACCCCGATGGCCGTGCCGATCGTGTGCATGGCGGCGCTATTCGCGAACCACGGGGTCTGGAGAATGAAGGAGTCCTCGACGAGCCAGTCGAAGACCAGTGCATCACTGCTGCCGGCCATGGCGATCACGTACCGGGAGCGATCCTCGATGCTTCGCACCATGTAGAGGGCGTTGACCGCGTACAAGTCGGTGTCGAACAACGCGACTCCCGGACCCCAGACGATCTCCCACCCTCCGATGACCTCCTGGTTGGTGTCGAGATACTGCTGTATCTTCTGATAGAGCGTCCCCTCCAGGTCGCTGTCTTCCTTGCTGATGCTGTTGACCAGATTCGCGTACTCGCACAGCTGGTATGTGATCTTGTCTTGCAGAGTCGGCTCGTTGATCGTCGTGGATTGTGCAGTCATGTTCCGCTCCTTGCCGTATGAGTTTCACCCGAAACAGAGAGGAGAAAAGCGTTGACGCGAATTCACACGCCACGTCCGTATCGGGGACAGAACATCCCGTACCGGTAGCTGTTGATACGAGTCCAGATGACTCACCACCCATGCGGGCGAATCACCTGCCTGTCCGGGACCTGACGTTGCAGCTGAATCCTCCTGAAATTTCCAGGAACCCGTTGCGCCGAACTACGCGCAGAACAAAGAGAGCGTACGAATAATTGATCGAGTTGCGCTTCCCACCTTCCGGATGAAACACGGAGCACCGTCTACGAGCACCGGACGGTAGGTCCCGCGTAGCCACCTGGAAACTTGCTCACTTGGCTATCCGGCCCGCAGATCCGTATGGCGCCGACCTCGCGGAGATCGGCGAGCATGCCGGGGTCGAGCCATTTCACCGTGATCTCCGGCCGATCAGAGCCACCAGCCGGCATGCAGCCACGCGATGGACGAGTCGAGCGCGATCGGGAGTGTTCCGAGCCGCTGTGAGGGCGACCTTCCGCGCCGCACGTCGGCGGCTTCGAGATGTGCAGTTGCAGGTATCACGGTGCGGCTGGTCGACCACGAACGGATTTCAGGTTTCGCGATCCATTCCTCACTGCAGCTGACATGCCAGAGATCGGGTCGTCGAGCAGGTCGACGAGGCGGATGAGATCCCAGCGTTTGAAGGGTGTTGTCTGCGCCGATGGTGTACAGCGTCCGGCTATCCGCGCTGAGTGCGAGTCGTGTGATCTCACCGTTGTGAGCGTGGATCGAGCCGCCCAGCCGGAGCCGTCCGTTGTCGCTGATGAACAAGGCCGAGAGCGTGCGGTCGTGTCGGAGCCTTCGAGCTACTGACCTGATCGCGCACAGTCGCGTAGGCAGCTGGTGGTCACCGCGCTCAGCTCAGCGTGAACGTCGCCGTCCCCGAGATCTGCTCCATCTCCCTGTCGTTCGCGTCCAGCGCGACGATGCGAGCCTCCACCCGGCCGGCGCCCGGCGCAGTGCCGAAACCGACGATCACGCCGTCCACCGTGTTCTGGACGACGCCGTTCACGACGCGGTGCTGCTGCCCGTCCGCGTACCCGGTATCCAGGTTCTTGAAGCGAACAGCGACCTTCCAGTCCGAGCAGCTCTCCCCGGTCTGGGTGACGTTCACCCGCACGCCGAACGTGCCGGGCTTCTCCTGCCGCACGGTGACCGCGTCGATGATCGCGGAGCAGCTGGTCGGAACCAGGCGTGTCAGGGTCGGCGAGAACGGAAAGCCCGGATCATGCGGAATGGCGGTAGACGGCGCCGCGAGCCCGACCACCCCGGCGGCGGTCACCGCTGCGATGACACCGGCGCGGACCGAAAACTGTTGCAGCTGCCCGTGAGTGAGAGTCATGGACGGTTTGTCGGGTCACCGGCAGATGTTGTTACTGAGGTGCGATCGTTGGGGACGCGACACCATGCTGGAGCGGCGCCGTTGGCTACGCCGCGCATTCGTCCTCGACGTATTCCCGATCCGGTGCGCATCGCCTTCGCTGGATACCCTCAGGCGGGCCGGGCGTCGATCGATTCGTGCGGATCAGATGGGGCGGAATCCGGCGCCTATGTCGTTGCGGGAGTCGATGTCGGTGACGATGGCGTTGATGTCGGTTCCTACCTCGGGCCCTAGACACCCCATGCCCAAGTAGGCGTTGACCATGCCGACCAGGGTCGAACCGATCACCACCGGAGCGCCGGAATCGCCTTTGAGCACGCACATCTGGGTCCAGGTGTCCCTGCTGTCGCCCATCATGTCGCCCCAGGCGACACCACAGGTTCGACCGGTAGTGCGGCCCTTCTTACAGACGACGTCGGGGAACTGCGCGGGAGCGCCGAGCCCGTCGATGCGGAACCCACCGACCTCCCGGGCGGGAACGACACGTGCGGAATCGAATTCGATGATCGCGTAATCCAGTTCGTGATCGGCGTGGACGAAGCGCCCCAGCACCCCGTAGCTGGGATAGGTCAGGGACGTGACGCGCGCCCCGGGTTCGCCGCAATGGCCCGCCGTCAGACCTACCAACCGGCCGTCTGCGTCGTGGCCGATAGTGGTCAGCGTGCACTCGGCTTCGTCGTCGATCACGATTCCCGATCCACCGCCTATCGGCGGCAGCGGTAGCTGCGGAACAGCGACTGCCGCGCCTGCGCCGACCGAGACCGGGCCGCACGCCAGCGCCGCCGTGGCGACAACCTTCATCAGCGAATGAGTCATTGTTCCTCCAACCGGACCGAGCAGAGCGCCCGCGACTCGGCGCGTGCCGTACCCGGTACTGCCGTCGACAAACTCGACATCCGCATCGTCTCCCACGGCCGAAGTCCGAACCAAGCGCGTACTTTCGCGCGTCCAGCGGAACTACCCACGCCGACGAGGCGGAAACCGGTTGGTACATGTGGGAGATCGCGCGTGTACGCACGGGCCGACTGCTCGGAGAGGGCCGCCATTGGCCGGGTTCCGGCGTCAACGCCTCGTGATCGGATCCCACTTACGAGAAACGCTTCGCGATCGCTTCCGTGATCGCACGCGGTTCGTGTTCCTGGATGAAGTGACGAGTGCGCGGCAACTCGACCACTTCGAGATCTGCGAAGGCGGCGCGCATTCGTGGGACACAGGCGCTCGGCCGGAAGACCATGTCACGCATTCCCCACACCAACAGGGTCGGCTTGTCGCCGAGCAGGGCAGGTACGTCCCGGGCGAGTCGCTCGAGCAGTGGACGCGCGGCACGAATCTGCCCGGGCATGACGGCGAGTCCGCGACGGGCTTCGGCGGTGGGTTGCACCGCGCGGTAGTGATCGGCCTCGGCCGCGGTGAGTTTGTACTTCAGCTCAGCGAGCAACACGCGCTCGACGAGAAAGTTGTGTTCGAGTATCCGCCACTGCATCGGACGGCTGCTCATGATCATGCTGAACGCCCGGTTGGCGACTGCCTCGATCGGCCAGAACACGGTATTGCCCAGAACGATCCCTCTCACCCGGTCCGCCCGCGCGGTGACCGCGCCCAGACCGATGGGTCCGCCCCAATCGTGTCCCATCACGACGAAGCCATCGAGTTGCAAATGATCGATCAACTCGCCGAGGACCGCGGTGTGCTCGGCGATGGTGTAACCGAAACCCATGGGCCGTTCGGACAATCCGAAGCCCGGGTAGTCGACGGCGACACAGCGGTACCGATCGCGCAGGGCCTGCACGATGTGGCGGTAGAGGAAGCTCCACGCCGGAGCGCCGTGACAGAACAGGAACGTTGGTCCGGCCCCCTCGTCGATGTAGTGAACGCGGCCGACGGACGAGTCGAACCAGCGCGACGCGAATGGATACAGGTTCCCATCGGGAACAAAGTCGATCAGCATTGAGCAGCCCCCTCCCTCTGCGCGAGACTACATGCGCTGTCCCGCTCAGCACCGGCCCCTAGCCGATTGCGCCGAAGCCGCTCCCCCGGCGCTATCGCTGCCGGGCTCAATGGACCTTCAGTTGCTTCCACCCACGCGCCAACTGCATCCGAACGATCTCACCGACATGTCAACGCGGGCGCACGCGGTGCGGCCGGCTCGGCTGGTTGCCCCGTTCAGCGAGCACACGGCAGCGGAGTACTCCTGTCGGCGCGACCCCACAGCCACCGCGTCTCTCGGCCCCGACTTCCCCGGTGACAGCGCCACACGGAAGGGGAACTGCGACAGCCGGTGCGCCCGGACGCTTGTCGACGTGGCCGAACCGGCGTGGTCGGCGGTGGGGTGCAGGCAGGCGCACCTTCGTGCGGCAGTCGGCGGTCAAACCGTGATGCGGGCGAGTGCGCCGGTTTCGAGTGCCGTCCACAATGCACCGTCGGGACCGAGGGTGATGCCGTGCGGTTCGGCGCCGGGGATGGGCAGGTCGTATGTCTCGATCACGCCATCGGTGGTGATGGACCCGACACGGTTGCCGCCCCACTCTGTGAACCACAGTGCTTCACCCGGTCCGGCGGTGATGGCGTGCGGTCGGGCCGCCCGGTCGGGTAGCGGGAACTCGGTGACTCGGCCATAAGTGGTGATCCGACCGATCTGTCCGGCGGCGATCTCGACGAACCACAACGCGCCGTCCGGCCCCGCGGTGATCCCTACCGGCGCGGCGGCCTCGGTCGGTAGCGGGTGGACGGTGATGCTGCCGTCCATGTCGATCCGCCCGATGGCATTGGTCTGGTTCAAGGTGAACCACATTCCACTGTCCGGGCCGACGGTGATCGCGGACGGGAACGCGCCCGTGGTCGGGAGCGGGAACTCCGTAACCGCACCCTCGGTGGTGACCCGGCCGATGCGATCGGCGGTGGTCTCGGTGAACCACAACGCACCATCGGGTCCGGCGGCGATGCCGAACGGCCCACACTCCCGCAACGGAAACTCCGTGATCTCGCCTCCTGTCGTGATCCGGCCGATTCGGTGCGCCTGGTACTCCGTGAACCACAACGCACCGTCCGGGCCGGACGCGATGATCGTCGGCCCGCAGTCCAGGTCGAGTTGGTGGTTCTCCGGTTCACCGCCGGGCACCAACCTGCCGATCTGTCCACTCCGGACAAGCGTGTACCACAGGGCGTCATCCGGGCCCGTGGTGATCGCGTACGGGCCACCGCCGGGCACGGCGTTGTGTTGGATAGTGGTCATCGGATTCCCTCCGCGATGCGGACGATGTCGGCAGGAGAGCCGGCCATGATGGTGCGGGCGTGCTCGGTGACGAGTTCGGTCGGCCAGTCCCACCAGGCGGCGCGGAGCAGGCGCTCGATGTCGGCATCGTCGAAGCGTCGGCGGATCGGACGGGCCGGGTTCCCGCCGACGATCGTGTACGGCGGCACGTCCGCGGTGACCACCGCGCCGGTCGCGATGATCGCGCCGTCCCCGATGGTGGTACCGGGCATGACGGTGGCCTGGTAGCCGAACCACACGTCGTTGCCGACCACGGTATCGCCCCGGCTGGGCATGCCCATGACGATGTCGAGAGTCTTGTCAGCCCACTCACCACCGAACATGGTGAAGGGGAACGTGGACACGCCCACCGTCGGGTGCTCGGCGCCGGCCATCAGGAACCGCGTGCCAGCGGCTATCGCGCAGTATCTGCCGATGACCAGCCGCTCCGGACCGTAGGCGTAAAGCACGTTGCGGGACTGGAACTCCGTCGCGCCGTCCGGGTCGTCATAGTAGGTGTAGTCGCCGACCACGATCTTGGGCGAATTGATCAGCGGCGCGAGGAAAACCACCCGCTCGTGCGCAGGCAGGGGATGGACGGTCGTCGGATCAGGTGTCAACTTCCAGCTCCTGGTGAAGGGATGTCTGCGGGAAAGCTATCGAGGGAGTTGCGGACGCGGCGAGACGGCCCCTGCTCGGTGACCATCACGGCCGGCCCGACGATCACCGCCTGGCCGGCTCGTTGGTGTCGAACATGGTCATCACGCTACGGGCGGCGACGAGATAGGAATCTGTCACACCCTCGGCCTCCCCTTCGGGGCTCGCCGTCCTCGACGACGTCCCCAGCCGCAACCCTGGGCGAAGCCCTGCTGCGCTGCGGCATCTGAGCACCGAGGTTGCCGGGGTATCGACAAGTCAGCGAAATGCTGGTTCAGAGAACAATTGTGAGCATCACGCGACGCCCTCGCGGCTGCCGACGCCTTCGTAGCTCACCGTCAGCGGGCTGCTTCCAACCTTGACGAACTGTTGTGTTTATGCAACATTTAGTTGTATGACCCCTGTGAAGCGTGGGAAAAATCTTCCTATTTACAACCGCATCGGGGTGTTACGCGCCGAGCGGAGAATGAGCCGGGCCCAGCTTGCCGAGGCGATCGAGGTGAATCCGCAGACGGTCGGGGCGCTGGAACGAGGCGATCACTATCCGAGTCTCGATCTGGCGCTGCGGATCTGCGATGTGTTCGGCCTGCCGGTCGAGGCGGTGTTCTCGCGGGAAGAATTCGCGCCGCTGTCCACGGCGGTCTACCGGAACGACGGAGGGGATATTCGATGACGCACCCGAACCTGCTGGAGCGCTACCAGGCTCGCCGGACACGCCGGTTCGAGGTCTACGCCGAGCGCTGGGCCCACATGTTGCCGCGGTGGCGGACGCGGCGCCGCCGCCGGTTGCTGGTGGTGGCCCTCGCGACGATGTTCCTGGCTCTGACGGTCGTCGCGGTGCTGATCGCGTGCGGTCTGGAGCGGGGACCCCTGCTGTGGGCGCCGATATGTCTGCTGTTCTTTCCGCTGTGGATATCGTTGCAGATCGTCTCGGGACGCCAAGCCGACGCGCCCGTCGGCGCTCTGGACGAATGGGAGATCGAGCAGCGCAACGCGGCTCGCTCAGTGGGGCTCACCCTCACCCAGACGCTGGCGATGATTCCTGCGATCTGGCTGATCGTCGTGGGCGGATTCACCGACCTCGACAATATCCAGTCCGCCTACGCGGGCGGGGTGATGCTGCTGACCGCGCTGCTTGTCGGCGGTTGCACCCCAACAATGATCCTGGCCTGGACCCGCCCCGACGCGGAAGCCGAGGACGAGTGATGAACCTGCTCGCCGGAGACTTGATGCTGCTGCTTCTCAACGAACGTACTGGGCGCTCATTGCGCCGACGTGTGTGGCGGGTCGTGTCGAGTCTGGCGGGCAACGGTTTCGTCCGAGCGACACGCATTGCCACCGCTCGGCACCGATCTGTGCGCCGAGCTCTACCCTTTGACTGTGGCGACCACCCGTTCGGAGTTCCACACCCACCAGGACGTGAGTGCGTCCTGCGCCCTGTGCACACAGCCCGTGGACCATGCGCCGCCTCGGCATATGACTGCGGCGGAGTTTCGGGAACACGGTCGCGCGGTGGTGGATTGGGTGGCCGACTACTGGGAGCGGCTGGAGTCCCTGCCGGTGTTGTCGACGGTGCCGTCCGGTGCGGTGCGTGCGCAACTGCCGTCATCGCCACCGGAGTTGGGTGAGCCGTTTCCCGACCTGCTCGACGATATGGATCGCATTATCGTGCCCGGCTTGACGCATTGGCAGCATCCCGGTTTTTTCGCCTACTACCCGACGGGCGCGTCGGGTCCCGCGGCGCTGGCCGATCTGCTGGCCTCCGGATTGGGCGTGCAGGGGATGCTCTGGCAGACCAGTCCGGCCTGTACCGGGTTGGAACAGCATGTCCTCGACTGGCTTGCCGGGCTGATCGGCCTGCCCGAACGCTTCACCTTCGCAGGCACCGGCGGCGGCGTCGTTCAGGACAGTGCCTCCACCGCGATGCTGGTCACGCTGCTCGCGGCGCTGCACCGGGCCTCTGGCGGGCAGGTGGCCCAGGAGGGTATCGGCCTGGGGCGCTACGTCGTCTACACCTCCGCCGAGGCCAACTGTGGCTTCGAGAAGGTCGCGCGCACCACCGGTCTGGGCTCCTCGGCGGTGCGTTTCATCGAGACCAGCGCCGACCTGTCGATGGACCCGCAGGCACTGCGTGCCGCGATCGAACACGACGTGGGTCTCGGGTTCACTCCCGTGCTGGTGATGGCGACGGTAGGCACGACGTCCACTGGTGCGATAGATCCGGTGGAACTCATCGGCCCGGTCTGTCGCGAGTACGGCGCCTGGCTGCATGTGGACGCCGCGTATGCGGGCGTCGCGGCGATCTGTCCGGAGCTGCGGTGGATCCATGCCGGCGTGGCCGAGTTCGCCGATTCGTATGCGACCAACCCGCACAAATGGCTGCTCACCGCCCTGGACTTCGACGCTTGCTACGTCGCGGATCGCGGCGCTCTGACCGGCGCGCTGTCGGTGCTGCCGGAATACCTGCGCAACGGTGCGAGCGAATCGGGTGCAGTAGTGGACTACCGGGATTGGCAGGTGCCGGTGGGACGTAGGTTCCGGGCGTTGAAGTTGTGGGCGGTGATCCGCTGGTACGGCGCGGCCGGGCTGCGCGAGCATATTCGGCACAGTGTGGCACTGGCCCAGCAGTTCGCCTCCTGGGTCGGAACGGATGAGCGCTTCGAAGTGCTGGCTCCGCATCCGCTGTCGCTGATCTGTTTCCGGCTGCGCGGAGACGATTCGGCGAATCGGGAACTGCTCGATGCGGTCAACGCGACCGGACGAGTGTTTCTGTCACACACGAGGGTTCGTGGTGCGTTCGCACTTCGGCTGGCCATCGGCGGCACTGCCACCCGAGGCGAGCATGTCGCCGCCGCGTGGGCGCTGCTGAGTGAACGCGCTGGCAGCGCACGATACTGACTCGGCCGCGGTGATGCCGCGTTGCCCCGGAGGGGGTAGTTCGGCCACCACTGCCGGCCGACTGTCTCGTTGCTGGCCCGATTGCCAGCCGGTTCACGCGGCGCCAGGTCGTCGGCAGCGGAAGGGTGAGACGCAGCGGTGCACCCGCGTGACGCCGACCATCCGGCGCCATCACAGCAGTCCGGTCCGGCGGCGCTGGACACCGCGTACGTGAACGCCGCCGAAGCACCCTTCGGCGGCGTGCTCACCCATCTCGGGCATTCAGTAGACGGTGAATGTGCCGACCAGCTCCGCTTCGGTGACGCCGGGACAGGATTGGTCGGTGGTCACGGTGTTGTCATCGGATGCGGTATGTCCCGCGTAGGTACCCGATACGATCACGATCGGGAACAAGGCCGGACCCGAGCCCTTGGATTTGCTCTGATTGCCCGCGGCCGCGCTGCTGATCGTGCTGGTGCTGCCATCGGACCAAGTGATGGTCCCGGTGCCCTGGTGGATGTTGACTTTCCCGTCGCACGATGCGACTTCGAAGCCCTGCTCGTCCATGCTCACCGGGTACGGCTGCCCCTCGTCGACGGCAGTCCCCGTACAGTCGGTGAATTGGGCGGTAGCCGTCCACTCGACCTTCGACGGCAACGAACCCAACCCCGATCCGGCCCAGTTCACAGTGCCGTGTTCGGTGCAGGTGATGATGGGGACCGCGGTAGTGCCACCGGGCGGCGCAGCGATGCCCGGGGCTGCGAACGGGATCACCCCGAGCGACGCGCTTGCGAGAACAACGGCTCCGGCCAGACGATATCGAGTGAACATGCGTCTCCTTGGTCGTTCCTGCTTGCCTGACGTCCGCTCCAGACATTAACCGGCTACCGACCGCGGAACCGGTTCCCCACGCCCCGCGGCGTTGCGGAGACGACCGGAAACTCGCAGTCCGGCCGGGCCTGCACACGACCAGGCGGCAGAGGCGAGCAACGCTGGCTATACCTCTCTCCGCGGTCGGACCGGCGCTACACCTGAAACGGGCTTGCTCCTCTGGACGGCGCGTGCGTCAGAACGCGATGTCGCCGCTGTGCCTGGACTGCAGCATTCGGCGTGCCCCCGTCAGTGCCGCGGCGCCGAGGACCTGTTCCAGTTGCTCCCAGCGGGTGACGAGGTCGGCGAGCATCATCATCATGACATCCGGGAATGCGTAGAGGAACGTTTTGTAACGGTAGTGGTCGAGGTAGTAGAGACGGACTGCGGTCACGGCGGTGACGGCGGCGGTTCTGGCGTCGAAGAACAGGTCGTGGCCGCCGAGGATACTGCCTCTGGCCAGTACGGCGCGGTCGTAGACACCGCCGAAATCGACCTCCACGTCACCCTCGGCGACGACGTAGACGCCGTGGGCGGTGTCGTCTTCGCGGCAGATGGGGTCGCCGGGGGCGTAGGTGAGTTCATCGAACATGGAGGCAAGGGTTTCGAGGTCGGCGTCGACAAGGGGCGCGAACAACGGCACGCCGAAGGGGTCCACACCATCGCTGAGGCACGCCACGCGAGCTCTCAGACAGTCGAAGCCGAGGTGCTTCATACGCATTCGCGCGAAGCGTTTCATGCGGTCGATATCGCGGCGCTGTCGGCGCGAGGTCTCGGTGCTCGGCGGGCTGTAGATCGACGGGTCATCGGCGATTCGGGCCGCTTCGCGTAGACCCGACTCGTAGGCACTGTGGACGCAACCCCAGTGGTAACTGTTGGTCGCCTCGCCCGCGAAGAACAGGCGCGCGCCGACGGGTTCGGCGAGCGCGTCGAGGTCGCGCGGGGAAGCATCGACACCGATGCAGGCGTAGGAACCGAGCGCGTAGGGATCCGATGACCACGCCGTTCGGGAAACATGCCTGGGCTCCGGAGTGTTCGTGCCGAAGATATCCCGCACGACGCCGACAGCGTAATTCTGGACCTCGAAATCGGTCCAAGACTCCGAGTCGCGCCCGAGCGATGCGCCGAGCAGCAGCACCAGAATCGGCTTACCGTGCGACTTCCACATGCTGATGACAACGGTCGGGTAACTGTCGGTCTCACGGCACAAATAACCGAAGACGTATTGCTCCGCAGGCCAGAAGATTCGGTCGTAATGCAAGGCGATCTTGTTCAGCACGCCGAACCCGACGCGGTCGATGGCATGACGTTTGGTTTCCGGCAGTAGCGGACTGAACTCGATCCCATTCGACTTGAGGACGCCGAGTGGTACGGTGACCAGAACCTTGTCGGCTTCGTAGACGCCGAGGTCGGTTGTCACCCGCACCGGCGTCGAGCCGTCGCCGGTCTCGATCCGGCGCACAACGGTTTCCAGTTCGATGGTCAGATCCTCGGCGAGTGCATCGACCACCGCCTGGTAGCCGCCGTGCAGGACGCTGTCGCCATAACCGTAGACGCGGTAGCCGTCTTCCCAGAACTTGAACGAGAGGCCGCCGGGATCCTCACCGACGTCCTCGCGCAGAATCACATTGAGGTGATAGCGGATGCCCTGTTCATCGTCGTCAGTGTGGCCCGCTTCAGCGATGATTTGGTCGATGACCGCAGCGAGCGGCACATCGGGATGTCCGCTGCGCCGGGCGATCTCCGCGCGTCGCTCCAGTTCGTGGAGTAATTCGTCGGCGAGTTCCAGTGTCCGGTTCTTCACCGTCGCGGGGCTGATCTGCCGATCGGGTCCGAACAGCGTCAGGCTATCGAATCCACCGGTATAGGAACTGTCGCCGCCGACATAGCTATGCGGGATTTCGAGTTGTTCGACCAACTCTGTGATCGGATTGCCCTCCGTACCGTGTATCCAGTGCGCGCCCAGGTCGACACCGTCGCTGTCGGTCCAGATCCGGCCGCCGATCCGGCTGCGCGCCTCCAGCACGGTCACCGCATGGCCCCGCTTCTGAAGACATTGTGCCGCAGTCAATCCCGCGATACCCGCACCCACTACGAGCACGCTCGACGGCCTCTTTGCGATGGCAGCGTCGCCGATCGTTGCCTGCCCCGCGAGAGTGGGCTCCAAGCCATTGCTCGGTGAAAAATCACTCAGGTGCTCCATCGTCACAGTATCGGGGAAAGGCGTTGCGAGAGAGCACGTTCTACAATATTCGCATATTACCCAAGCGACCATTCCGAGATCCGAAACAGACAAGCTCCAAGTTTAAATCGGCTGACCCACCGGCGTTTCGATTTCACACCCGGTTCGGGGCGTGGGCCGCGGTGATGTGTGCGGCTTCCGCGGACCTTTCGGTGGCACTGGCGGTGGGCAACCTACTGCTGGGGTGAGTGTTCACCCGTGGTTGGTCACGAAGTGTGCAGCGGGATCGTGACGACCTGATTTACCGACTGGCCGGTGAACAGTGCGGCGCACACTGTCGGCCCTGCGCTCGCCTGCCGTAGGCGGGTGCACGGCATGGATAGTCACCCGTAGGCGATTCTCTCCAGCAAATCCAGCGCTTCGTCCACCTTGTTCAGTTCGCCGGACGGCAAGCTCTCCGACAAAACCTGCGCGAGAGCGTTGTTCGGTGACCCCTGCTGCCCGCGCACCCAGGCCACGCCATCGTCGGTGAGCATCAGGTTCACCCGGCGTCCGTCGATCGGGTCGCGTACGCCGACGATCAGTCCCTGATCTCGTAACCCGTCGACGACATTGCGCATCGTCTGCGGGCGCAACATCTCCAGGCGAGCCAGATCGACAGCGGCCATGGCTCCGCATCGATGCAAGCGTCCCAGCACAGCCCACTGCGTCGCGGACAATCGACACTCGTTCGGATCCCTCCGGGTGCGCCGCAGAATTACGGTCAATGCAATGCGCAGACGCGCCGCCGTGGCGGCCAGTGCTGTGGCGTCCGTGGTATCAACGGCCAACATAAACTCCTACTCACCCGAGCGGGACAATCCATGGGTGGCGTCCGGCCTCGGCAACGTCGCGACGAGTGCTTGGTCGTCGTCGAGGGACGATGGGCGGCCACAGGGAGCCCTGATCGCGCTCGATGCCGTGCGGGTGCGCGAGTTGTTCGCCGGATCCCGGCTCTGCAGCACCCGCCCGGCGGGTGGTATCGAACCCACGCGGCCACTCCGGCGCCCTGCCGACAGTCGCTCGACCGGACGCCAGATCGATCTCGCTGTGCAGGCTGCGCGGCGGTGACGACGTCGAACTAAAAACACGCCGTCGTGCTCACCATGAACCATGCCGCCACCGCCGCGTGCTACTCGGGCTGGCCGGTTACAGGCAGAAGCTCAACTCGACAGGGCCGACCGGGATAGGGATGCATACTTCCACCGAGCCCGCGACCGGGGTTGCCGCGGAGGTATCCGCCGAGGCCGTGCCGACGCCGAGGGCGGTGGCGGACAGCGCGAATGCGACGACGGTGAGCGGGCGAATAATTCTCGAGTTCATACAGTCATCCTCAGTCGTGTTCATGTGGAATTCCCGGGTTCGGGACGGAACGATCAGATCACGAACTCGGGAGCCGTTGCACGTCGTTTTCCAGACTCTGTATATATAGATCAACTCTTTCCGAACCCGTCGTGGATCATCACAGTATCAAGTGGCATTCACACTTGCTGTGACCCGAATGTACACGATAGTTCGGTCCATTGATTGTGGCATTTCGTCGCTGGCATCGAATATCTCCGTGGTCGCCAGGAGCCCTGCCGTGTCACACCCCGGACCTGCGCTGATAGGGGGAACTTCTGCACGGCGGCGGGTGCCAACCCGCCCATTCGTCGCATGCGGACGTCCGCAGTGGACGCGATGCGGACCACACGGCAGTTGTGCAGATGTTGTTCGTGCAGCATTCCCCTGGTTTGTCACCGCGCCCGCCGTCACATAGAAACTTGCTCCTGAAACCGACTTTTTGTCGGTGGTGCGTTGTGACGCCAGGGAAGAGGCTGTCGTTCGAAATAGAGCCTGTCACAAAAATCCGTTCGGCCCGCTTTTCGCTGCGCTATTGCCAGTACTTTGATCTTGGAAAACTCCTCATGCCTGAGAGGCTGCCGGACATTCGGAACCGTCGTCCCGCAGCTGCTTTCGATGCCTGGAGAACATGTTCCACCGACCGGACCGGCCCGTAGGCCTGGTGAAGGAGAAATATGTCCACCGACACCGATGCGACCCCTATATCGGACACCCCACCGGGAAGCCCCTGGCCCGAACGGCTTTCGTCGATCTCCCGCCATGATCTGCCCGCCTCGATCGTGGTGTTCCTTGTTGCCCTGCCCTTGTCGCTGGGCATTGCCATCGCCTCCGACGCTCCTCTCGCCGCCGGCCTGATCGCGGCCGCGGTCGGTGGCATCGTGGTCGGCTTCCTCGGTGGAAGCCCGATGCAGGTCAGTGGGCCGGCGGCCGGCCTCACCGTGGTCGTCGCCGATATCATTGACCAGTTCGGCTGGCAGACAACATGTTTCATTACCGCCGCAGCCGGCCTGTTGCAGATCGTGTTCGGAGTGAGCCGGATCGCGCGTGCCGCGCTGGCGATAGCACCGGTCGTCGTGCATGCCATGCTCGCCGGTATCGGTGTCACCATCGCACTGCAGCAGGTGCACGTACTGCTGGGCGGGGCATCGCGTAGCTCGGCCTTCGAGAACATCAGCGAACTACCCGGTCAGCTGCTCAACCCGCACGGTGACGACTTCGTCATCGGCCTGATCGTCATCGGCATCATCGTCGCCTGGCGCCGGGTACCCGACAAGGTTCGCCTGATCCCCGGCCCGCTGGCCGCGGTGCTGGTGGGTACGGTGCTATCGCTGGTGCTGCCTGGCAATCCGGACCGCATAGAGATCGACAGCTCGCTGTTCACCGCCATCGGCCTGCCCGACCTGCCGAGCGGCAACTGGGGTGGGGTGGTGTCGGCGGTGCTTACCATCGCCCTCATCGCCAGCGTGGAGAGCCTGCTGTCAGCAGTGGCCGTGGACAAGCTGCACACTGGCAGGCGCACCAACTTCGACCGCGAGCTGCTGGCCCAGGGCGCGGCCAACATGACTTCCGGCATGCTCGGTGGCCTCCCGGTCACGGGTGTGATCGTGCGGAGCTCCACCAACGTGGCCGCCGGTGCGCGCACCAGGGCCTCGACGATTCTGCACGGTGTGTGGATTCTCGTGTTCTCCATTGCGCTCGTCGGCGTCGTACAGCAGGTCCCGAAGTCGGCGCTGGCCGGACTACTCATCGTGGTGGGCGTCCAGCTGGTGAAGCTGGCCCACATCCAGCTCGCCCATCGCACCGGCGACCTGGCGGTATACGCGGTGACCATGGTCAGCGTGGTGTTTCTGAACCTGCTCGAGGGCGTGCTGATCGGCCTGGCTATGGCGTTCTCGATTCTGCTGTGGCGAGTGGTGAAGGTATCGGTACAGGCCACACCGGTGGCGGGCACCGACCGCTGGATCGTCCGCGTCGACGGCACGTGCACGTTCCTGGCGCTGCCGAAGCTGACCAAGGAGCTGGCCACGGTGCCGGCGGGTTCCGACGTACTTGTCGAGCTGACCGTCGACTTCCTCGACCACGCCGGCTACGAGGCCATCCGCGATTGGGTCCGCCAGCACAAAAGTACCGGCGGGAACGTGGAATTCGTCGAGATCGGAACCGCGCGCATGGAACACGCCATGACCGGCCCGCCTCGGCGCGGCCGGGCGCGCGGCATTCTCGACGAGGTGCTCGTCCCGTGGCGCGAGCGCGACGGCGACGCGGTCGCAGCCGGCGTGGTCGCCTACCATCGCAGCCACGCCCACGTGATGCGGCCGCACCTGAATCAGCTGCGCGACCGGCAAGATCCGCACTCGCTGTTCCTCACCTGTGCCGACTCACGCATCGTGCCCAATGTGATCACCAACAGCGGTCCCGGTGACCTGTTCACCGTCCGCAACGTCGGCAACCTGCACCCCGCAGACGGATCGGACGCCTCGGTCGAGGCGGCCCTGTCCTTCGCGGTGGACAACCTGAAGGTGCACAACGTGGTGGTGTGCGGCCACTCCTCCTGCGGTGCCATGAAGGCCCTGCTGGCCGGCACCTCCGCGGGACCGGGACTGGACACCTGGCTCACCCATGCCCGCCCAAGCCTGGATGCCTACCGTGCCGGGCACCCGGTGCGAGCCGCTGCGGCGGCCGCGGGATACGACGAAACCGCCCAGCTGAGCATGGTCAACGTCGCCGTCCAGCTCGAGACCCTGCGACGCCACCCGGTGATCCGCCAGGCTGCCGCTGCCCGCGGCCTGACAGTATCGGGCCTGTTCTTCGACATCTCCACCGCCCGCGTGCTCGAGGTCACCACCGACGGCATCAGCGAAATCACCGACCAGGTCGCCGAACCGGTCATCGTGACCGGTCGGGTGCGAGTTCGCCGGTCCGTTGGATGAACTCACGCTGCGTGGTGGTGCCGACACCATGCGGACCACACGTCGATCGCCGAATTCCCGCGTACGCCGCCGCAAGGTGAGCCCGCCCACTACCCTTTCTCCACTGGGGCCCCGCCGTTCTGGCACACCGCGCGAGTGCGTGGCACTGCCCGCCGTCATCTGCCGGGCCAGGAACATCGGCGAGGATGAGTCGAAAGGCAGATCAACTTCCGCGCAGCGCGGTGATGACCTGGTCAGCGGCGGTAAGGTGGCCCCGACAGTTGCCCGGCTCGCCACCGTGCCGTCGCCCGCCCGATATCAGTTACCGGAGGCTCGCCGTAGAGCCACTCACGGGCCAGGCGATGCCAATTGTTGGTCGTCTCGAGCTGACCGAGCGCAGCGAAGGTGAACAACTCCGCCCGCCTGGAGAACACGTGCTCAGCCGGAAGCAGCTGATGGCGCATACCCCGGAATTCGTCCGCCCTCGGGTCGACGGCGAGCACCACTGCCGCGGTGGCGAGCTCGGGGGTGATCGTGATCTGCTCGTCGAGCAGATGCCAACCCGAGGCAGCCCATACGTATTCCAGACATTCCTGTGGTGTGACGCTCGCGTCCGGGTCGATGATGCCGCGTCCGACCCACGCCTGGTACAGATCCCCTGCCCGGTGTTCTCCGGCGGCTAGCAGGGACGCACGCTCGAACTCGGCGTCCGCGGGATTCATCCGGTAATAGAGCCCGAAATCCACGAAGGCGAGTCGACCGCCCCCGTCCAGTAGGATGTTGCCGGGATGCGGGTCACCGCAGAACTCGTAGTCGGAGAACAGCGAACTGATGTAGAAGCGGTAGATCAGCTCACCGATCCGATCCCGGTCGGCCGCGGGCAGAGCCTGAATCTCTTGAAAGGACCTCCCTTCGACGAACTCTGTCACAAGAACGTGGTGCGTGCAGAGTTCTCCGACACTGTCGGGGACGGTGATGAAGGGATGTTCGTGGAAGCGCGACGCGACTGCATGCTGAGTCCGCGCTTCGCGAAGGTAGTCTAGTTCACCGCCGATGTTGCGTGCGATCTCGTCCAGCACGGCGACGTCGGCCGCGCTCGGCAGCACGGATCTCCACACCTTGGCGAACAACTGCAAGTTACGCATGTCCGCATGAACGGCCTCATCCACACCGGGGTACTTCACCTTCACCGCGACAATGCGCCCGTCATGCAACCTCGCCCGATACACCTGGCCGATCGAGGCTGCGGCCACGGGCGTCTCCTCGAAATCGGCGAACACTCGCGACATCGGCCCGAGATCACTCTCGATGACCTTCCGCATCGCCTTGAACGGAACCTCCGGTGCGCGATCTCGAAGTTCGGCGAGCTTCACCCGAAACAGTTCACGGTGGGATTCGGGAACGAGGTCGACATCGAGAACCGACAGCATCTGGCCCAGCTTCATCGCCGCGCCCTTCATGCCGCCGAGCACTGTGACCATTTGCTGCGCGGCTTGCAGAGCGGAACGCTCAGCGAGTATCTGCCGGGCTTCGTCAGGCCGACCGATCATGGACAACCGAGTCCCGACTCCACGCGCAGCCTGCCCCGCGACCAGTCGGCCCAGCCGACTGCCCCGCGCCAGTCGACCTCTGGGCAGCTGACCGGCCGCCATCAGTACCTCCGTGGGCCGACCCATGACCTGTATCCCGTCGCTGGTTTCGGCCGTTCCCGCAACGTCGGCCGTCACTTCAACGGTCTAACAACTTACAACAAGCGGCAGTGATATACGACAGCTGAAGTTGAAGCGAGCGAAGCTCAGGACTGTGTCAGCGCGTCCTGCCGGTAATCCCGGGAGTGTGTGCCGATCGGCTGGAATCGAGTGTGCCCCAGCTCACCGCCTCTTCGGAGGCTTATGGCGTGGCAACAAACCGCTCGAGCGCCAGACCGGCTTGTCAGCGATCCAATGCTCCATGCGTTCATTGCCGGCCGCTCCATCTTCTGCGACTGATTGACGATTCGTTGTTCGCACCGAATCGGGCATTCCACCCTGATCGACCTCCGACGACTGGCGTCCACCGCTGGATCCAGTGGCCGAAGGATCGCGCAACTCCTGGCCGACGTTCGCTGCTCGCGCGGCTTGTGAGCGCCATCGCAAATAGTGAGCAAACGTGTCGCGTAACCACCGAAGAATTCCTTTTGACGGTGTGATGAATGGTCTTCCGCCGCATGTCATCGCCATGGTTCACCGACATCGAGGGGTCGGGCAAAGAAGAGTGGAAGGTGAGTTCGGGATCCTCTTATCGTTGGACCACGACCGATGTAGGGCCAGGTCGAATGCGTTCGCCGGGAGTTCGGCCGCCTCGCACGGCTGCCGACCGCACCATCGGCCGGTAGAGCCGCAGCAACCAGGCGGAAGGGAGTCGACGATGACAGCCGACGGGGCACTTGGGAATGGATTGACCGTCTCGGGCAAACCGATGCCCTTACCCACACACGGCGTGCGGGAGGTGTCTCGGCAGCTGGCCCCTGGTGACGTCGTCCCTGGTGACGCCGCCGCCATCACCAGGGTCTGTTTCGAGCTGTCAGCCAGCATGCTGGACGGGCAGGATCTTCCGGCGAAGACCGGCCGGCTGGCCGAAGCGGCGGCCGATTGGGCCCGGGAGGGCGTGTCGATCGACACGATCCTGCATTCCATCCACGAAGGATTGAAACTCGGTATGGATGTCATCTTCTCGAACGTGACGGTGAAGGACTACGCCAATCTGGTAGACGGCGTGAAGCTGGTGGTGGAAATGCTCGACATCATGAGCGCGACTGTCGCCCGTGCCTATGTCCGTGAGTACAAGGCGGCAGTCAGTGAGCACCACACCGCCGTACACACTCTGACCTCCGCGCTGCTGGGGGGATACGCCACCACAACAACGGCCTGCGAACACGGAATAGGCATTGCCGACGAGTATTCGGTTCTGGCAGTGGATATTCCAAAACACCCCGACGAGCAGCATCCGATGCTCGACGGCAAGGTCGTCGCCCGCCGCAAACTGCGCCGCCTGCAGGCCGAGCTTGCTACCCGCTGCGGCGAGAACGCACTCGCGCTGCTCAGTGTGGACGGTGGGACGATCCTGATCCCGACTGCGACGCTGAGCGGCGGGCGTCTCGACGAACTGCTCGCCCAGCTGTCGGCCGCCGCGCGCGTACCCCTGACAGCGGCCGTTGTCACAGCATCGGCCACTGAAGTGCCCGGTGCAGCCGACCGCGCTCACGAACTGCTCGACACGGTGCGGCGGCTGCAGTGTGCCCCCACCCTGTACCGTTTCACCGATGTGGCGTTGGAGTACCAGCTGACCCGGCCGGGTCCGGGTCGTGAAAGTCTCGGGTCGCTGCTGGACCCCCTCGACGATCACCCCGAACTGCTCCAAACCTTGCAGTGTTATATCGGTAACAACCTCAATCGCCAACGCACCTCCCGCTCGTTGCAGATCCACACCAACACCGTCGACTATCGGCTCAAGCGCGTCAGCCAGCTCACCGGATTCGATCCCACTACTACGTCGGGTGTGTGGCAGCTACGTTCGGCGCTCATCGCCCGCACGTTCAGCAAGCGCAGCCAACCCGATATCCAGGTCGACGCCGTGTAAAACTGCCATTGCGAATTCCGACCATTCGGACACGCCCGCTTCATATTCGAGTGTGACGAAGTTGTGTGGTTGCACGAACATCGCGATCTCAGCCGGAGACCAGCCAGCTCAGCTTCAGCCGTATGCCGTGATCGAAGGTGGGACGGTGACTCGGCGATCCATGTCTCAGGCGGACATACGCGGCAATTCATCTGTCTGCTCCTGTTGTGAGCAGGATCGTCGGCGCGGTGTCAGTCGCTGAATGTGACCGCTACCAGCCGAGCGGCCGTTACCCGCTCCGGTGACTGATAGTGCGCAGTGGCTATCCAGAGCTTGTCGATGCCTCGATTTCGGCTTCGGCCCCTGCCGCGATCAGGCGGGCGGTCATGACGATGACTTCCTGGCGCTCGCCGGTGTCAGCGTCGAGTAGCGCGGCGCGGACTGCCGCCGCGAAACCGACGTTGATCAGAACGAACGCTATCGCGTCGTGGGCATTTCCATTGCCGGGGCCGAGCACCTGGATCAGCAGAACTTTCAGTAGTGCGCGCAGGCGTGGTTCGAATCCTGGGAGGCCGCTGTTGTAGTAGGCCAGCCCTCCCGCCAACGCCCGCACCAGTGAAGCATTGGCCACCAGTTCGTCGGTGATGGCCTCGAGGATGGTGATGGCCAGTTCCAGAACGGTTCTGCCGGCGGAATCGGACACGCTGCGAATAAGGTGCTGTTCGATACTTTCCAGCAGCCTTTCCAGCAGTTCGTCCACCATGACCCCACGGTCGGTGAAGTGTCGGTAGACAGTATTGACGCTCACCCCGGCCTCGGCAGCGATCCGGTTGGTCGAGGTATTGGCGATCCCGCGTTCCCCGAACAGGCGTGCGGCAGTATCAAGGATGTGCTCCCTGGTCGCCTTCGCGCGTTCCTGTGTCGGACGACGAGTCGCCTTCTTCTGCGGGGTCACCTACCCGCTCCTGTCTGCCGGCCCGGGAGGCTCGATGTTGTGCGGCTTGACGGTGGGCCAATCGTTGCGCGTTCGACCTGCGTCATGCCGAGTCTCTCGTGCGTTCGGATTCGATCCACGCAGCGACCGCACGCGCGGTGATGGTGAGGGCCCGTCTACGTTGCTGGTCGTCGATCTCCAGTACCGACGCGCGGAGCGCTGCCGCGATCCCGGTGTTGATCAACACGATGCTCATGATGTCGTATTTGTGGTCGTCGCCTGGGCCGAGCAGCTGGATGACCAGCACTTTGGCGAAAAGACGTAGACGGAGTTCGAGTTCGGGGATGCCGGTGTCATAGAACGAGACCCCGCCCGAGAGCGCGCGTATCAACTGGGCGTTGGCCACCAACTCGTCGGTGATGACCTCCAGAATGGACGCCACCAGCTCCGCGGTGGATTGTCCGGCGAGGCCGAACACACGCTGGGTGAAGCGCTGTTCGGCATTTTCCAGCAGCCGCTCGATCAGCTTGTCCACCATGACCGTGCGGTCGGTGAAGTAACGGTAGACAGTGCCGACACTCACTCCGGCCTCGGCGGCGATCCGGTTGGCCGAGGTGTTGGCGATCCCGTGTTCTCCGAACAGGCGTGCGGCACTGTCGAGGATGTGCTCCCGGGTCGCCTTCGCGCGCTCCTGTGTCGGACGACGGGTGCCACTGTTCGACGGCATAAATACTCCTGCCTGCTGTCGCTGGGAAGGGTCACCGTCGCCAACCCTACGGTCTGTGGGAGCGCCGGATGAACGGACCTGGTGCACTTCCGGTGGCGGCCGGGTCTCGGTGACGGCACGATGTCTCGCGGAAAGGGGAATCTGCTGTCGGTGTGGCATTTCGCCGCACCGATGCCGCCGGGAGGAACTGGTGATGGTGCAGCGGCGGCGCCGGGTGCTTTGTCGACACCGACTACCGGGCCACCAACGACCCGGCCCATCTGGCTCTGTTCGTACACTCGGGCGTGGCAGCGACGCTACTTCGCGCGGACGAGGGGACGCGATCGGACGGTGTGATGGGCCGGCCGTCCATGGTGCCTACGGTGCTTGCACCAGTGCAGCGGTGATACGCCGCACCGCAGGCAATACCAGCAGCAGCGTCGGGAAGGCGATGGGCCAGGATACGGCCCAGGAACGCAACCAGACCCCGATCGCGAGGCCGTCGCTCATCAGGGTGCTGATCAACGAGACGATGCAGGTCATCAGGATCGACAACAGCATCGGCATGATCACCGAGGTGTAGCGGGCGGGCAGCTTGCCGAAGCCGGTGCGGGACTGGGGATTCGCGGAATTCATCGGTCGCTCCGTAAACATCTCGTCAGTCAACGACGCCGCCTGGTGGCGGGCCGGTGCGTTGGTTGACGTGAAACGCTTACGGCGAGCGAGGTCGCGGCACCGAGCTTAAGCAGCCGCGTGCGGCAGTGCAAGTCCGGCTCGCACCACCGCACGGCGCCGAAGGTCCATCGGGTCGACACCCCGGGAGTGCGCCCTACTTCGGCGCCTGGAAGCCGCCGATCTTCTGCTCGAGCAGTTCGGCCAGCCGCAGCGGGGTGCGGTCCTCGAACATCGGACCGATGAGCTGCACTCCCACCGGCAGCCCCTCAGGCGACCGGCCCGCGGGTATGGCGGTGGCAGGCAGGCCGGGCATGGTGGCCACACCGGCCCAGACGAGCTGGTCGAAGTACGGGCACTCGACGCCGTCGATGTCGATGTGCCGGTTCTCCAGACCTCCGTTGTGGTCGTGCGGGAAGGCGGGAGTGGGCGTGATGGGGCACACCACGGCATCGAACTCGGCGAAGAGCTGCCGCCAGCCGTGGCGGTGGAGTTCGCGACGGTTGCTCGCCTCGACCCAGTCGCGGTGGCTCAGCACCATGCCGCGCAGCCGCGCCGCATCGAGACTCCGGCCGTCCGCGCTCAGGGCGGCGGCGTGGGTCTGCAGCTGTTCGTACGCGTCGAGGGAAATACCTGCGGCGGCGTTCGACAGCATCAGCAGCATGTAGAGCGTCGCCGCTTCGGTCGGATCGGGCAGCAGCGGACTGCGCCGTTCGACGCGGGCGCCCTCGTCGACGAGCGCCTCGGCGACCCGGTTCACGCCCGCCCGCACCGCCGATCCGGTCGGAATGAGCGGATGGTCCTCGATGATCAGGACACGGAAGTCCGACAGCCGCTCGTGGCGCGCGGGCGGCAGTGCGACGTCGTAGGCGACGCCGTGGGTCAGCGGGTCCGGTCCGGCCATCACCTCGAGCAGCAGCGCGAGGTCGCGGGCGGTGCGCGCCATCGGGCCGACGACGGCGAGGTCGAGGTCGACCGGCAAGGCCGGCGCGGGCGGCGCGACCATGCCGCGAGTCGCCGCCAGCCCGAGTGTCGGCTTGTGCGCGTAGACACCGCAGAAATGCGCGGGGGTGCGCAGCGAACCGGCGAGGTCGGAGCCGATGGACAGCGCGCCGAATCCGGCCGCCAGGGCCGCCGCCGAACCGCCGGACGACCCACCCGACGTGCGACCGTGATCCCACGGATTGTTGGTGGTGCCGTAGATCTCGTTGAAACTCTGGATATCTCGCAGCATCAACGGCACATTGGTTTTACCGAGCAGCACCGCGCCGGCCGCCTTCAACCGCGACACCTGTACCGCGTCCTCGGCCGGCACATAGTCCCGCTGCGCCGGCATGCCCCAGGTCGTGGGCAGGCCAGCGATATCGTAGGACTCTTTGACCGTTACCGGAATACCGAGCAGCGGCCGATCCTCGCCGCTGGCGCGCGCCTGGTCGGCATCGCGTGCGGCAGCCCGCGCATGGTCGAAGTCCGGTACACAGATCGCGTTGATCATCTTGTCGTCGCGCTCGATACGGGCGATCGCCTCGTCGGTCAGTTCCACCGAGGTCACCGCACCGACACGCAAAGCAGCCGCGAGTTCTTCGGCCGATTGAAAATTCCGCTCCATGAATTCGACGCTATTAGCCTGCGGCAGAGGACATAAAATGGTGCTTCGCACAACGGGAAAGTCGAACGGACCACCTGCATTGGTGAATTCACGCACCCGTTCTGCCATCGAGGACGGCCGACTCCAGGTCACAGCGTCGGCAGTGGGCCAACTCTCCAGCACAGGGCATGAAATGCCACTCCACACAACGGGATGAATGTCTCAATGCTCATCCCCACGCCCCCGGACCCAGACTGATCGGCTGACGCCCCGAGAAAACCGATCTGCGGATCCAGAAGATCCGTAGTGCGGGTTCGCTGACTGGCTGATCGTGTCGGGCCTTCGCGTCATACTGACGGTCATGGGGTACGAAACCGTGCGGGGGCATTCACGCAGAGGACGGGTAGGCGGGAGTTACGTGAGGGGGTCGGTCCGCTTTACCGACCGGCGCGCACCGCAGCGGCCGGGGCGTTACCGATCCCCGTACTTCCACGGTTACCGCAGTGCGGCGCCTATGCCGATCCTGTGGGGCCTCGCGGCGCTCGTGGGCGTCCCGGTCCTCGTGCTGGTGGTGCTGGCGCTCACCCACATGGGATCTCCCGATAGGCCGGCCGACACCGCTGTGGTGCCCTCGTCTCTCGCGCCCGCGCAGCCGACTCCCCCGCCGAAGTCGTGCTTCCCGTTCAACTGCTGACCGCAAGACGCGCGTGGCTCGGTCCGTTGTGCTGCCGTGCTCGACGGTCGATTCGGACGGCCTGACGCTCACCCGAAGGAGACAACAGTGCGACTCACCCGCCTTCTGGTTCTGCCCGCCGTCGCGCTGCTCGGTTCGGGCCTCATGCTCGCCGGCTCGTCCTCCGCCCTCGCTGCAGGCCCCGGACTCGACGTCGCGGCCTTCAGCTGTCCCCATCCCGACGGACTCTTCCCTTACCCCGGGGACGTGACGAGGTACGTTCAGTGCTCGAACAACGTCCCGACCGTTCAGAGGTGTCCGGACGGCCTGAATTGGAACCCGACTGGCCAGTACTGCGACTGGCCGGCCAGTGCGGGCGCGGTGGCTGGTGCCCGGCAGCGGTAGGAGCCGCGGGAAGAACAGGCGAGGATGTAGAGAGGCCCAGGCCAGGGAACAGGCAGACTCTTTGAAACGGGACAATCCGCAGATCTGGCCCTGGCGGCATCGGCCCGCATTTACGCGTAGACAGTTTCGCGGCGGACGCCGAATTCCTTGACCAGCCCTCGGAGGAAAGTGGCGGGTGGCTACATTCCGCGGGAACTGGGTCTATCTGTGTGCCGCGGTCGGCAGCGTGATCACCTTTGTCCTTCTGTTTCAGCCGTGGCTGACCACTGGCACCGGCGGGACGGACGGTGTGATCCACGCCAACGCCTTCGGACGAATTCACGTCACTACCTTCTGGGTTGATCTCTGGGCGCAAACATCGGTACCGAATCCGAAAGCCAGCGGAACGTGGGGCATCCTCACCAGCGTCGCGATTGTCATCACGGTGTGCAGCGTGGCGGTCAACAGTGTGGCCCGCACCGCGGCGCTCACGCACCTGGTGATCGTTGCCACGGTATTCGTCGCCATCTTCACCATCGCCACCGAGCTCTACCTGAACAGCAAGGGCGACGAACTGACGCGAGTGGTTTCCTATGGCGCGGCCCGGGACCCGCGGACCCAGATCGGATTGCTGATCCGATGGGCCAGAGGCCACGACAATTATCCGGCACCGGAGTTCCGCCAGGTCTCCTACGCCACCTACAGCCTCACATGGTCTGCGATCTACACTTTCCGCTATGGCTGTTGTCGCGCAATGGCTTCGAGGACGCGAGAATCGGCTGCACCAAAAGAGGCTGAACAAATCGGCCGCAGAGACGGCGTAACCGGTGAGCAAGAAAGAGGGTTGACGAGCGCAGCCGGGCCGTTCGCGCGGAAGTGTGGGCTTTGATTCAGCAGCACGAACCCGGCTACCGTGACGATCCCGCTGTGCGGACTTCCCTCGAGATGGTGAAGCAGATGTTCGCCGAACACGTCCCGGTTGGCATATTCGGCACGGCCGGTCAGCGCTGTAGCAGGCCTTGGCCGTGCCTGGTGATCATCGAGATGCGAGACTCCAGCCCCTGCCCGCGCTGAACGCGAGGCGAACATCGATCAGCTGGCTTCTGTTCGAACAACGAATGCGCGGGACGCTCAGAGTACGGCTACACGCGGGGTGAAGTTCTTCGGAATCTGGGTGCCGTCGAGCACCTGGATCCTGTCCGGATCAAGGCGCAGGGCGGTGACGCTGTCCGGCCCTGGAACGCCGAAGGCGCGCAGATCGTAGCCGAGCGGTGGCGGCGTGTCCATGAACAGCTCCCACACGTGCTTCTTGTCCTCCGGGTCCTCGACCCAGGTAGCAGTCGCTTCCCCCTGCACGGCGTGCTGATCCGGACACCAGTACGAGAACGCCACCACCGGGTTGGCGGCCAGATGTCCGACCTTGACCGGCGTCTTGCCGGTGACGATCCAGCCGACCGGGCGGCCGTCGACAGATTCCCAGATCGGATGCAGAATTCGCGATCTGGGCCTCCCGTCACTGTCCACCGTGGTGACTGTGCACCAGACGATGTCGGAGGTGAATCGGAAGAAGTCATCCGAAATCACCGCGAAATCAGTCGCCATACCGAGCTCCTCGCGTCATATGTTCCCAGATACTCGCACAGGGCACCGACATCTTCGGCGGCGCAACGGATCTTGCCGGACCGGTTATGCCGCATGATGTTCGACTCGCCATCGAGCTGTCTTGTGCCCGGCGACCTGCGAGGTCTGGTCGAGTCGTTGCTGCCGGCTTCAGCGGTGTGGGCCCGGTAACCGTTCGCTACGGGGACGCCGGGCCGCAGACCGCCGGGACCGGCACGGTCGACCGGTTCTTCCCAGATCTACGGGTGGCTAGGATTTGGGACGCTCGCCGGAACGAGCATTCGGCGCACAGCTCGGATCCTCGGACCGATTCCGAGTGCCCGGTACCCAGCCGCGTTCACCGATTAGCGGCCAACACTGCCGCGAGGCCTTCTTGCAGGTCCTTGACAAAGTACTCGGGAACCTCCAGCGACGGAAAATGTCCCCCGGTTTCGGGCGACCTCCATCGGACGATTTGTCGGTACCGCTGCTGTGCCCAGGGGCGCGGACACTTCTCGATGTCGCGGGGGTACATGGTGATTGCTGACGGGACGTCGACCCGAAGTTCGGGGTCCAGCGAGTTGTGGCTTTCGTAGTAGATGCGGGCCGCCGATGCGCCGGTCCGCGTCAGCCAATACAGGGTGACGTCGTCGAGAACGCGGTCTATGGAAATCGCCTCGAACGGGCTGTCTTCGGTATCTGTCCACTCGGCGAACTTGTCGAGGATCCAGGCAAGAAGCCCGACCGGTGAGTCGACGAGCGAGTAGCCGATGGTCTGCGGTCGGGTCGCCTGTTGCTTCGCGTACGCCGCGCGGTGCCGCCAGAAATCGCGGGTTTCCTCGGTCCACTCGCGCTCGACCGCCGTCAGCCCGTCCGTTGTCAAACCGGGCGGTGCCTGCGCGAGCGTTGTGTGGATGCCGAGAACATGCGCTGGAAACCTGCCGCCGAGAATTGTGGTGATCACACCTCCCCAGTCGCCACCGTGGGCTGCGAACTTGCTGTAGCCGAGCCTTCCCATCAGTTCCACCCATGCGGCCGCGATTTTCTCGGTTCCCCACCCGGTGGTGGCCGGCTTATCGCTGTAACCAAAGCCTGGTAGCGATGGGACCACGACGTGGAATGCCGGCGCGCCCGCATCTTTCGGATCCGCCAACTCGTCTACCACATCGATGAACTCGGCGATGCTGCCTGGCCAGCCGTGCGTCAAGATCAAAGGAGTGGCGTCTGCGCGCGCGGATCGGCGGTGCAGGAAGTGGATCCCCAGATCATCAATGGTCGTGCGGAACTGGCCGATCCGGTTGAGGCGCTCTTCGAACGAACGCCAGTCGTACCCGGTGCGCCAGTAGTTCACGACATCGACGAGGTCGGCGAGAGGGACGCCCTGTTCCCATCGGCGAGGGCCGGGCGCGGCGCGATAGACCGTCTCGGTCTCCGGTAGCCGCGCTACGGCCAGCCGCGCGCGCAGATCGTCGAGGTCGGCGTCAGGTGCGTGGGCTTCGAATGCATGCACCACTACGGGGGCGGGCGTGAGAACGGGGTCGAGGTGGCCAAGTGTGGGCATGAGACCTCCTGGTCATCGCGGAACCGGCAACGGCTTACCTGGAACCGGCTAAGACGGTTCTAACATGCCCCGGCGGCGGCCGGCAACCCGCTAAGGTGGTTCCATGCCTGCTGGGTTCCCTGACTTTCGCCTCGGTAACGTGCTAGCGACCAGCTTCACGGGGACTCTGTCGGAGCGTCATGGCGACCCGGTGGAACGCATTCCCACGCCGCAGCGACTCGTCGACTGGCTGGTCGTGAACGGCCTGGCCGTGGACGCCTGCACCGCAGCCCAGCTCGAACTCGCTCGGGAACTGAGGGAATCAATTCACGCCGCCGCGACAGCGGCCGCGATCGGAGACGGTCTTCCTGCGTCTGCTGTTCAAGTCATCAATGACTGCAGCATTCAGGGTCGGGCGGCGGCCGTCCTGACGCCCGAGGGCAGCCGTCGATGGCGACTCAGCTCGGCTTCCAGCGTAGAAGATGCCCTAGGCGTGATCGCCGCCGACGCGATCAGCATCATCGCAGGCGAACGAGACGGAAAATTGGCCTTGTGCGCATCGCCAACCTGCCGAGCCGCCTTCTTCGATACCAGCCAGAGTCGCACCCGCAAATGGTGTGACATGAACACGTGCGGGAATCGTCAGAAGAAGGCGCGCTTCAATGCCAACCAGCGCAAGACCAGGACTGCCGCACGGACGGGTGTCATCTGATCCGGCTTGCCCGGGAGGACCGGCTGGAATGATCGGCCGGACAGTGCTGCCAGCCGTCCAGGCCGAGGTGCCGGGCGAAGAGAGCGGTTCTCGCTATCCCGAGTTTGTTTTTGTCAGAAAAGTTAATTTTCGGTGTGGGCCGTTTCGAACAGGGCGCTGGGCATCTACGCTCAGGCGGGGGTCGATCGGCCAGTCGGTAGCAATCCCATCAGCGTGGTGTTCGGGTGTAGCGGCAAGCTGCGAAAGGTAGCGATGGGAGTGGGCTCTAGCGTGGTGAGGCAGGCGGGGCCGGTGCTGGGCCGCTTCTCGGTGTGGTCGCGGATGCCGGCGAGCACGGTCGAGTTCGCGGCGCCATGTGGTGCCTTCGCCCGCCAGTTCCCGCTGCAGGCTGTGGGCACTCGTCGCCATTCGGCGTGCCGCGTGATCGACTGGGATCGGACCGTTACCGAGCTTCCCGAGCAATATGTGGTGCAGTTGCTCAGAGCAGGTCACCGCAGGGTGACGCACCGTCGCCAGCCCCGCGCTGCGTTCCGCACTGGAACGTCAGTTGGCGCATGCCCACGACGGCCACCGTGAGGGCGGCTTCAACTCGTTCATCAGCGACTCCAGGTAGCCCGAGCCGTTGAGGAGCGGTCACGGGGTGGGCCGCCGACGCGGACCGCCCCGTGACCGCTCCCCCATCGAGGGCGGCGAATCACTGTTTGCCCGGCCACCGGGCAGGTAGGCACTATATGCGCTTATCGCCCTGATTGCGGCGATCGAGGTGGTGGCGGAATGAGCCATGCCCAGAATTCGTGGCGCACCGCGTCCCACAAATTCGTCAATTCTGGAAAAAGTTCTCGTGCTTGCACGAGATCTGGGTAGGTGTCGGGGCCGAAGGAGACGATCGGCGCTGTATCGCATGCATTATGCACCGCAAGAATCGAAATCAAATGGTCCTGCAGCAAGCGCCACGTGACGCCCAGGCCCTCTGCCTCGGTTCGACGGACGTCATTCATCTCCGGCCCCATTCGGCTGCCGACGGCGCTCCGCGGCGATGTCGAATACTGTCAAAGCCGACCTCCTGCTCGTCGAGATCTGTCGAGCATCACAGATCCGGCACCGCACGGCATGGGTGGAAACACCCACTCGATTACCCATTTGCGCAGCTCGAGGGCGCCTGAAGCGTCATGTGCCCGGCAACGACGACCCGGTCCGGCGCCGATCTCGTTGGTGAGAAGCCGGGGGCAGGGCGTCGTAGAGTGCCCCGGTGCGCCAGAACAACAGGCTCAGTGCGGACGCGCGGTCCAGGCCGCGACCTGCGCGCGAGAAGAGAAGCCGAGTTTGCAGAGAATGTTCTCGACGTGCCGATCGACCGTTCGAGGCGACACCACCAGTCGCTCGGCGATCCGCCGGTTGCTCAGGCCCTGTGCGAGTAGCTCGGCGACCTGCCGCTCGCGTGCTGTCAGCACCCCCGCTTGCACCGTTGCAGGTTGCGGGGCGCCCGCACTCCGGTCGAGGGCGTAGGCGATCGCCTGGCCGTGATCGAGTCCTTCGCCCCGCACCCGTTCCGCATGCACGATCGCCTCAGGAAGCGCATCGGCCACGACGTGCTCACACGCTGCGTGCCGCTCGGACATATAAGGCCCGAACGTTGCGATGGAGGTACCGATTCGCCGCCACATCGTGTGGATCGCTCCCAGGAGTCGAGCCGCATGGCGGTGCTCGCCGCGGGCGGCCGCGGTCCAGGCCAGTAGCTCGATCATCAGCGCTGCACCGACATGGTCGTTGAATTCGCGCTGGATCTCGAGGGCGGCGTGAGCCGAAGCCATCGCCTGGTCGTAGTCGCCCCGGACCAGCTGATCGTAGCCGAGTGCCCAGACCGCGTACGACTTCGTCCACTGCTCGCCGCACCGGTCTGCCAGCTCTATCGCTCGCCGAGCCGTCGCGCATGCTCTCGGATCATGCGCGTGCGTATAGGCGACCGCGAGCTGGAAGAGGGTCATCCGGACCAGCTCGTCATCCTCGGAGAAGCTCTCGACCGCTCGTTCGAAACCTGTCACGGCAGCGGCGAGATCTCCACGGAAGCCCGCGGCAGTGGCGCGCAGGCTACTGGCCCAGCCGAGCGCACGGCGGTCTCCGGCTTCTGCGGCGAGGGCCACGCATTCATCGAGCACCGACTCAGCCGCGTCGAGGTCGCCCTGCAGAACCATCACCCATCCCGCTACCCAGAGTGCGGAGATCCGCCCGGCATCCGAGTCCGCGGCAATCCGTAGGGCGCGGTCGATCCAGCGTCGCCCGGAGCCGAGGAATCCATCGGCGCACCAGTGATAGCGCAGTGCCGTGACCAATAGCAGCGCCTCGCGGGAACTCGACGGAGTGCTGGTCGCCCACTCCAACGCCCCTCCGAGATTTCCCCGGTCGGCGCGCAACAGGGCGAGGCCGGTCTCCTGGCCGGGCCCGTTCCACTGTCCGGCGATCTGCTCGGCGAACGCGAGATAGTAGTCGCGGTGCCGGTCACGCAGCGTGGAGCTTTCGCCGCGGTCGGTCACCCGCTGCCATCCATACTCACGGATCGTCTCCAGCAACCGATAACGCGTCTGATCGTCGGCCGGGACAAGCACGACGACCGACTGCGCGACGAGGTGATCGATCAGGTCGAGCACCTGCCCACGCGGCAGATCCTCACCTGCGCAAACGTCCTCCGCGGCATGCAGGGTGAACCCTCAGACGAACACCGCAAGTCGCGCCCACAGCAGCTGTTCGGTCGGCGAGCACAGCTCATAGCTCCAGTCGATCAGCGCACGCAGAGTCCGCTGTCGTGGCAGCGCAGCTCGCGCACCCCCGGTCAACAACGCGAACCGATCCTCGAGCCGGTCCAGAATCGCTTGCAACGGCAGTGATCGCAGCCGGGACGCGGCCAGCTCGATCGCGAGCGGAATCCCGTCCAACCGCTCACACACCCGCACCACCGTGCCCGCATTACGCTCCGTGACCGCGAAGTCCGGGCGCACCGCCCGAGCACGCTCCATGAGCAGCATCGGAGCGTCGAACCCCGCCACCGCCCCAGCTGTGACGGACTCATCCGAAGCAGGCATCGACAATGGGCTGACCGGATAGACGTGCTCGCCCGCTTCGCCCAGCAGTTCGCGGCTGGTGGTCAAGATCCGCAGTCCCGCGCAGGCACGCAGCAGGTGGTGGCACAGCACACGGCAGGCGTCCAGCAGGTGCTCGCAGTTGTCCAGCACGAGCAGCACCTGCCGGTCGGCGAGCCGTTCCACGATCTGCTGCTCCGCTGTCCGGTGCGACAGATCCGGCATCCCGAGGCTGGTCACCACCGCACGCGCCACCCGTTGCGGATCATCCACGGCAGCCAGGTCGACCAACCACGCCCCATCCGGAAACGAGCGGCCGGACGCAGCGGCTACCTCCGTGGCAAGGCGGGTCTTCCCCACCCCACCCACTCCGGTCAGAGTGACGAGTCGGGCAGTCGCCAGCAGTGCCCGGACCTCACGAATCTCCCGCTGTCGACCCACAAAACTCGTGACCGCCGACGGCAGATTACCGGCTCCGCATACGGGCCTGCGCTGCCCCATGACATGTGAATCCTAACCGGTGCGGCGAGCCCGGCGCATCCCGTCACTTCATCGCGCGGCCGGCAGTGTGCCTGGTTCCGTGACGGCACGGTTCACGTTGAGGTAGGGCAGCTCGATCGAGATGAACATATCGCGTCACCCGCGATGGTAATCATGCGACCTCCAAGAGCATTCCGGTCTCCGGGTCGTACCAGCGGCATGCCTCGGGCGGCAGGTACAGATTCGAGGGGCCGCCCTCGTAGGCGCGGAATCCGGGCGGCGCTTGAACCTTCACCGTCTGCCCGCTGACGCGGGTGGTGAGCAGAGTCGAGGAGCCGAGGGGCTCGAGCACTTCGAGTTCGCCCCGCACCGTCGCGGCCGCCGGTCCTTCGGTCACCACGATCGCCTCGGGTCGGATACCGAGCCGCAGCGTCTGGCCTTCGAACGAGGACAGCGCGGCGGGAACGGCGAGCGATTGCCCACCCAGGTCGATGCGCAGCCCCGTCTCCGCCGCGCGGACTGTGCCGGTGAGGAAGTTCATCGGCGGGCTGCCGAGGAAGCCGCCGACGAATTCCGTCGCCGGGTCGTCATAGACCTCGGTGGGCGGGCCGCACTGGACAATCGCCCCGGCACGCATCACTGCGACGCGACTGCCCAGCGACAACGCCTCGACCTGATCGTGGGTGACGTAGATCGTGGTGGTGCCGAGTTCGGCGACGAGTCTTTTCAGCTCGGCCCGGAACGACAGCCGCAGCAGCGCGTCCAGGTTGGACAGCGGCTCGTCCATGAGCAGCACGTCGGCATCCATCACGATCGCCCGCGCCACCGCGACGCGCTGGCGCTGCCCACCCGACAGCCGCGCCGGGTACCGGTCCAGGTACGGGGTCAGCTGCAACAGCTCCGCGGCCCAGGCGACTTTGCGACGGATCTCGTCATGTGGCACGCCGTGCACGCGAAGGCCGAAGCCGATGTTTTCGGCGACTTTCTTGTTCGGAAACACGGCGTAGGACTGGAACACCATCGAAAGATTGCGCCGCCGCGGCTCGAGATAGGTGACGTCCTTGCCGCCGATCACGATCTGTCCCGAGTCCGGCAGTTCCAAACCGGCGACCATGCGCAGCAAGGTGGTCTTGCCGCAGCCGGACGGCCCGAGCAGCACCATGAACTCACCGTCGGAAATCTCCAGCGAGACCTCGTCGGTGGCACGCGCCGTGCCGCCGGGGTAGGTCTTCACCAGATCACGGACAACCACTTCAGCCATCAGCGAACCCCTGTCATCGCAGCGTCGTCCCCCACATGTTCACCAGGTAGCGCCGCATGACGAAGATGAACACCAGCGCCGGGATGATCAACGCGAAACCACCCGCGAAGCGGTACGCGATCGACGCCTCGTCCAATGCCGTGAGCACCTGAGCGGGCAGCGTGCGGTGCCCGAGTGTCACGATCGTCGCGCCGAGGATCTCGTTCCACGACAGGACAAACGTGAAGATCGACGACGCGGCCAGCCCCGGCAGTGCGAGCGGCACCACGATCCGGCGTGCGGCCTGCCAGCGGTTGCATCCGAAGACCTGGGCCGCCTCCTCCAGATCGGGAGGCACCGCGACGAAGATGCTTGCCGTGATGAGCACGGTCGTCGGCAACGCGAGCGTGGTGTGCACCAGCGTCACGGCCAGCACCGTGTCGTACACCTCGATGCGCAGGAACACGGTGGCCAGCGGCACCGAGAGCACCACGATCGGCAACGCGCGCACGAAGAGGATGAAGACCTGGTATGTGTCTTTGCCGCGAAACGCGTGGCGCGCGAGCGCGTATCCCGCGGGTGCGCCGATCACCAAGGACCAGAACACCGTGTAGAGGCCCACCAGCAGCGAATTGCCCAGTGCCTCGACCGTTCCCGTGGCACGGAAGAACGACATCAGAGTCTCGATGGAGAAATCTCTCGGGATCAGTGGCTTCGGAAACTCGCTGAGCGCCTCACGGGAGGACACCGCGGCCAGGCCGATCAGAACGATCGGCAACACCATGAAAAGGCTGACGGCCGAGCAGGCCATCTGCACCCACACCGCGCGTCTGCGGCGCCTGCGCACGGGTGCGCGATCGATGGGTGGCAGCGCGCGCCGCGGCGGCGCCTCGGTACGGTTCATCGCGTTCCTCGGCTTCCGCGGGCGTACCCGCACCCCGTCGCCTCGATCAACGGCCGGCGAAGGTGTCTCATGGCGCCTGCTCGGGCTGCCGGACCGCCCGCAGGTAGAACACCGCGGTGGCGAGCGAGATCGCCAGCACGACCAGCGAGACCGCGCTGGCCACCGCGGGATTCTGCAGATTCGCGTACCACTCGTAGGTCTCACCCACCAGCAGGGGAAAGTCCCGCCCGGTCAGCGCCTGCGCCACAGCGAAAGCCTGCAGCGCGAGGATGGTCCGCAGGATCAGCGCCACCTGAAGGCTCGGCCCGAGCAGCGGCAACGTCACGTGCCGCGTCCGCTGCCAGAGATTCGCGCCGAACACCTGCGCGGCCTCGTCGTAGTCCCGCGGGATCATCTGCACGCCCGCCACCACGATCACGAACACCAGTGACGTCGCGCGCCAGATCTCGGCGACCACCACGACGAGCAGCATGGTGCCCGCGTTCTGGTAGCTGAGCCACTGCACTCCGTCATCCGAGACCCCGATGCCGACCAGCAGCGAATTCAGGTAGCCGCGATTGTCGAAAACCGACAGCCACACCAGGCCCGCGGCCAGCTCGGAGACCGCGAGCGGCAGGCACCACAGGTAGAAGTGGCCGCCGGCGAAGCGCGGCCGCGCCTGCATGAGCAGCGCCATCCCGACGGCGAGCGCGAGCTGGACCGGCACCACGATGACGATCAGCAGGAGGGTGTTGCGCAGTGCGGTGCGGACATAGAGATCATCGATCAGTCGCCCCCAATTGGCGAGGGTGAAGCCGTGGTCGCCGCGGAACGCCTCCAGCACGCCCTGCACGAGCGGCCAGCCGAACAGCGCCGTCATCAGGGCGATCGAGGGCATCAGCAGCATCCACGGCGAGCGCAGTCGTGACATCATGGCTAGCCCACCCGGCACAGGTCGGCGGCGGGGTCGGGAGCCCAGCACGGCGCTTTCACATCGTCGAGGATGTTTTGCAGGACCCGTGCCTGCTGGTCCAGCGTGGAGCGAATATCGGCCCCGTCGAGCACGATCGAGCGGAAGCTGTCCTTGAAAACCTTGCTCACCTCGCCTTCACGCTGGCCCAGCCCGGCCGGAGGTAACGACAGAATGGCACCCGGCGCCTGCTGCTGCCTGCGCACCGCATCGGCCTCGAGCTGGATGGCCGGTGGCAGGTCGCTCGGGATCGCCGTGTCGACCGCCGGAAAGAAGCCGTTGGAACGGAGCAACCGCAACTGTGTTTCAGGGCGGGTGAGCGTGTCGATCGTCCGCTGCGCCAGTTCGGGGTCCGAGCTACCCGCGGGAATCGCGAGTCCGGCGATCACTGCCATGTAGCCGAGTCCGTGCGCAGCCCGGGGCGCGGGAAGCATCCGCCAATTGCGCGGATCGCGCTCCGGGGCGCGCGCGAGGCGCACGACGTGGTCCCACGCCAGACGAACCTCGCCGCTGTCGAGCGGCTCCTGCATGAAGTCGAAGTTCGTGCTCGCCGGGACGCAATTCGCCCACAGCTCACGCAGATACCGCCACGCCGTCACCGCCTCGTTCGAGCGGAAGGTGGTGATCTGGCCGCCGGTGAAGGAAGGCAGCAGGAAACCTTGGACGAATCGGTGCAGCAGACCCTTGGGGCCCGCGGGCAGGCCCAGCACAGGGCGATTGCCATTGCCGCGGCGCGCGGCGATGGCCCAGTCGAGGAACTGGTCATAGGACAGCGACACGGCATCCGCGCCGGACGGCAGGTGCTCGAGCGCATCCGCGTGTGCGGCAAGGACGTAACTCGCGGTCGCCCAAGGGATGTACCACGTACGATCGGTGCCCACCCTGGCCAGGTCCAGGTAGTCGGCGGGCCAGCCGCGGGAGCCGAGGTCGGCGAGTAAGCCGGTGAGGTCTTCCAGATAGCCGTCGGCGAGCGGTGCGATGTCGCCGTGCAGGCCGCCCAGCAGGCCGATCTGCGTCGCGCCCGCGTGGACCTGACTACGCACCTGGCTCGCGAAGGGGCTCTCTTCGATGGTCACGTAGCCGACACCGGGTGCGGCATCGGCGAGCAGACCACGGAAGCGTTCCGCCTCGTCGGCGGGCCGGAACTGTGTGGACAGGAAGATCATTCCGCCCTTGCCGCTGGTGGCGAATCCGGTGCAGGCCGCGGCGGATAGGGCGGCCGCGCCGGAACCCGCCGCGCGCAAAAAGGATCTGCGCGTCAAACCGGGTACCGGCATGCATGGCTCCTCTTCGCGCACAACCTGTTTCAGGCAAATGTCAGGTTGGTCAACGTAAGTGCGCTGAGGGATATTGTCAATGTGCCTGCGTAACTTCGCCGCCGTCGAGCCGCACCTCGCCCGGCCATGTGCCCGGCCTGCTGTGTACGGCAGGCCCGCTGACGCGCCTCGAGTTGCAGGAACGCGCGGGGCTGTCGAGGTGGCGCTGGTCGAACGACTGGAAGCACTGCGCATCTCGGGCTCGTTCGCCGAGCCGGGCGCGATGGCGCTCTCGGCGCCAGGCCGAATCCTGCGGACCCGGGCGGAGCGAGCGGCTGATCACCGGCCCGATCCGCCCGAGGTCGACTGCGTCATGCCGCAGGGGGCGTCAACACCGTGTCGATCATGTACACGGTGGCGTTCGCGGTTTGGAGTCCGCCGCAGATCACGCCGGCATCAGCCACTTTGAGATCGTCACCGTTGCCGGTCACGGTGACCGTGGAACCTTCGACGGTCTTGTGGTCCCCCGCGATCTCGCCCGGCCCCACCCGTCCTGGCACCACGTGATACGACAGGAGCTTGGTGAGCGCGGCCGAATCGGTCTTCAACGTTTCGATCGTCGCGGGATCGACCTTGGCGAAGGCCGCGTCGACCGGTGCGAACACGGTGGATTGTCCGCCGTCGAGGGTACCCACCAGGTTCACCTGCGGATTGAGCTGACCGGATATCGCGGCGACGAGCGTGGTGAGCATCGGGTTGTTCGATGCGGCGACCGATGCGGGTTCGGTCGCCATGCCGGTCACCGAACCCGGGCCAGTCGGCACCTGCTCGGCGTACGCGGCGCAGCCTGGGCCGACGGGAGCCGACGCGGGTGTTCCCGTCGACGGGGATGTCGTCGCCGTCGTCTCGGCGGCCGGACTGGTTGTCGAGGTCGCGGAGGATGTGTCGTTGTCATCCGCGCAGGACGCCGCCCCCAGGACGGTGGCGGTGAGGGCCGTAGCCAGCAGAAGTGATCGTTTCGCGTTTCGCATGTTCGGTTGCTTCCTTCGGATTGACCGCAGCGGTCGTGGTTGTCATTGCGCGCGAGTACCCAACCGCTGCGGCAGGCTGGAACAGCCACCGCCGCGTTCACGCGCCCCGTGCAGGAGAGCCGCACGAGCGGATGTTCACTTCAGGAAGTCTTGCACCGATCGCGCTCGAATGCATCGTTTCTGCGTCGATTGATGCTGAAAATTCGCTGTGAGTTTGCCTGACCGGTTCCGGCGACCTCCGAACCCTGCTGCTCGGGTGGTGCGCCGCGGCGATGGCTCCCCCGCCGTAAGGCACCGCTGCATCTTCTGCCCGCCAGCGGCGTCCAGGTTCATGCCCTGCCGTTGATGGGTTCTCTGCTGTTCGACATCGGCGCATATCGGGAAAATAGGTGAGGCCGCACTCGGTAACGGACGAAGCATCGTCAGTGAGTCGGATGGCCTCCCTGGCGCGGTCGAGATTGCTTTCTATGAAGCGGCCTGGCGGCCTGTCCCCCACCGAACACTTTTGTAGCGACCATCGCATCCGGTGGCGGAGCGCATGCCACCGGGGAACCTGCTGCGCGGAGCGCCTGGCAGACTAGTGTCCGTGCTCGGGTGCGGTCTGCAGTTCGGGCGCGGCGGCGGCCAGCAATGCATCGCGGTCACGGTTCAACGGAGGATAGATACGCCGGGTGTTGATGGCGCGCTTGGTGTCTTTAGCCGCCTTGCCGCACGCGACCACGTGGCGGTCCCAGCCCTCGGTATACACCGCTCCTGCCGGTCCCAGATCGAGAACCGTGACATACCAGGAGATCCGCAACGGCTTCATGGGCTCGCCGAGAAGATCGCCGATGACGTTGTATCCGGCCCATCGGCCCATCGGGCGGCTGTGCTGGCAGGACATCACCGACATATGCTCGTCGTCCATTTGTGCGGCGGCGACGTCACCGGCGGCGAATACCCCGGGCACACCGCAGACCCGCAGATAATCGTCGACGGGGAGTCGACCCAGCCGGTCAAGGTCGACGCCGAAGTCCGCGGTCAGCGGGTTGGCCCGCATGCCGGCGCACCAGACGACGGTGGCAGCGGTCACCACTTCACCCGAGGAGAGCGTCACGCCGCGCTCACCGATGGCGACGACCCCGACGCCCAACCTGGTCTCGATCCCGGTGTAGGCCAGCGCCGCCTCGATGACCGGTCGCGCCGAGGCGCCCATGTCCGAGCCGACGAACGGATTGCGGTCGACCAGGATGACCCGCGGTGCGACGGCACGCGGGGCGAAGGCGTCGGCGAGCATCGCGGGCAGCTCAGTCGCTTCTTCGATGCCCGTCAAACCTGCCCCGACGACGACTACTGTCGCGGCCGCCGGGTCAGCGGGGCCCTGGGCAAGCCTGCGCAGGTGGGCTTGCAGTCCGGTCGCTGCGTCATGGGTGTCGATGTCGAAGCCGAACTCCCGCAGGCCGGGGATATCGGGCTTGACCACCCGGCTGCCCACCGCGAGCACCAGCCGGTCGTAGCCGTGAGCGCCCGCGGTGGATTCCACGACCCGCGCCACGGCATCGATCGCCGTCACTTCGCCGATGATGTGCTCGATTCCGACCGGATCCAGAAGAGCGCTCAATGGGATGCGGGCCGTGCTCAGATCGCTCTCGTAGTCACGCACGCGTATGTCGTGGTACGGAGTGGAACTGATCATCGTGACATCGACGGTTCCGACCGCCACACCGAGCTCGTCGAGCCGCCGCGCCGCCGCGAGCGCCGCCCACAGACCCGCAAACCCGGACCCGAGAACCACGACACGCGAAGGATCGGTCACCGCAGCGCGCTGCACATCGTCATTCTAATTACTCCGGCCGGACTTCGTGATCGTTGATGCCGCTGCTCACGGCGCTGAAGTCTCCGAGATTTCCGGCTGCTGACCCGGATCGGGCGTTGGCAAGCCGCGCGGGCGGAGCACCTTGCCGCCGATCCGGGCGGATCGACGGCGGGCGACAGGCGACAGCGGACCAGCGATACCCCCCTGGCAGGCGACTTCCTGGCGTGTCTCTACGCGAAGAAGTTAGGCGTTTGTGCATGCGTCGTCTATGGCGTTGCGCCGCGCGGGGACTCGGTGGCTCGCCGAGCCACCCGCGCGTGCGGGCCTGTCAGTAACGATCGATGGCGGGTGGCGTCAGCGTCGAGTCGCGGAGCGGACCGATCGTGTTCTCGAAGGCCTTGTGCCACGAGCCGTCGGCGATCATCTGCTCGATCGCGTCATTGATCTTGGCGCGGGTCTGCTGGTCGCCCTTCTTCAGGCCGATGCCGTATTTCTCGGTGGTGAACGCGTCGCCGACCAGCTTCAGTTCGCCCGACACCTGTCCGGCGAACCCTGCGAGGATGATGTCGTCGGCGGTCACCACGTCGACCGCACCGCTGCGTAGCGCTTGGACGCACTGCGAATAGTTGTCCAGTTCGACCAGCTGAACGTCTCTGGCGTAGTGGTCCTTGACATACTGCGCGGGAGTGGAGCCTTTGACCGAGCACAGTTTCTTGTTTCCGGCCAGCGACTCGACGCCGGTGATATCGGTGGTCTCGTTCCTCGCCAGCAGGGCCTGCCCGGCAACGAAGTACGGTCCGGCGAAGTCGACCTTCTGCTTGCGTTCGTCGGTGATCGAGTAGGTGGCCACGATGAAGTCCACCTCGCCATTCATGATCATGGCCTCGCGTTGCGCCGTCGGCGTCTCCTTGAAGGTGATGCCGCCGGGCGGTACGCCGAGCTTGCCTGCCACATACTTGGCGATCTCCACGTCGTAGCCTTGGTACGAGCCGTCCGCCTCGCGAAAGCCCAGGCCGGGCTGGTCGAACTTGATGCCGATAGTCAGCTTGCCCTCGCGCACGTGGTCTTCGGTGGTCGTGGTGTCGCTGCCGCCACCGCAGGCGGTGGCGACGAGGGCGACGGCGATCGCCCCGATGGCGAGGCAAAATGTTCGGTGCGTCCTCATCGAATTCGGTTCCCTCTCAGGCTGAGCTGCCAGGCCGGGCCCGGCCGCCGGGTGCTGACGACACGTCATGTTTCCCGGAAACTCCCGGTGCCCCCTATCGATGGCCTCCCCGCCAGTGGAAAGCTTGCCGACGCCGCCACTGCTGGCGATCTTCTCGGTTGCGGAGTGGTCGCTGCTGTGCTTCTAATGGGGCCGGTCACCCTCGAGACCAAGTTCGGAACGAGCGGACGGTGTGGTGGTCCGCTGACTGCTGGGAGTCACCATGACAACTGGATACGTGTGGAACACCCTCTACGGGTGGGCCGACACGGGTAGCGGAAGCCTGTTCCCGTCCGACGTCACGGTCGGTCTCCAGCCGATCGGCCACCACCTCGCGCACCCCGATACCAAGCGACGATTCCATGAATTGGTCGCGGTGTCCGGCCTGTTGGAGAAGTTGCATCCGATCGAGGCGGTGCCCGCTACCGAGGCCGACATACTGCGCGTGCACACGGTGCAACATCTGGAGCGGATCAAGGCCGAGAGCTTGCAACCGAAGGGCGGAGACGCCGGCGACGGGGTCTCGTCCTTCGGCAGGGGCGGGTACGAGATCGCCGCGCTTTCGGCGGGCGGCGCGATCGCGCTCGTCCAGCAAGTGCTCGACGGGACGGTCGACAATGGTTATGCGCTGGTCAATCCGCCGGGTCACCACGCGACCCGTGCTACCGGCATGGGCTTCTGCATCTTCAACAACGTTTCCGTCGCCGCCGCCTACGCGAAAGATGTTCTCGGTGTGCGGCGCATCGCCGTGGTGGACTGGGACGTCCACCACGGCAACGGCACCCAGGACATCTGGTATGAGGATCCCTCGGTGCTGACCATCTCGATCCACCAGCACCTCTGCTTCCCGCCGGAGTCCGGTTACCGGGAGGAGCGTGGCGCGGGCGACGGATACGGTTACGCGATCAATGTGCCGCTTCCGCCGGGCAGCGGCGACGCCGCGTATTCGCACGCGATCGACCGAGTGGTGGAGCCGGCGCTGCGCGCCTTCGCGCCCGAACTGATCCTCGTGGCGTCGGGCTTCGACGCGAGCATCCTCGATCCGCTGGCTCGGCAGATGGTCACCAGCGGCGGCTTCCAGCACCTGACCCGCCGGATGCTGGAGATCGCGGACGGAACCTGCGCGGGCCGCATCGCCTTCGTGCAAGAAGGTGGCTACAGCCCGCACTATGTTCCGTTCTGCGGGCTCGCGGTGGTGCGCGAGCTGCTCGGTGAAGAATTCGTGGACGATCCGTACACGCCGATCGTCTCGACGCAGGGTGGCGACGTCCTCCTCGAGCACGAGGCCACGGCGATCGAAGCCGCGGCGGACTTGGTCGCCGAGCTCTGATCCGCCAAGCAGTGTCCTCATAAGCCACATGAGTAGGGTCGCGAGGTTCAGCATGCCGCCGTAGGGGGGTTGCTGTTTGTCGTATCGGGTGGCGATGGCCCGGTATTGCTCGAGCCGGTTGAAGCAGCGTTCGACGACCGCCGCTACAACGGACTGCTCGAACGCCTCGGCCATCACCTGCCGTGGGTGCATGCGCACGCATCGCTATCCACCGATAGCTGTTTACGTGGCCCAGGAGCGTGGCGTCATCCCGTCCGCCGGGCGGTGACGGCGAAGTTCAGTGGGATCCGAGGCGCCCCGTCCGTCAGCGCCCATCCTTGTGGGCAGGCAACGAGTTCGGGGAAGCCGCGCCAATCCATGTAGGGCAGTTCGGCCACTGCTTCGATGTGGAGTCCGGCCCGCAGTAGTGCGCCGATGACATCGCTCAGGGCGTGGCGCCACTCGTAGACGGTGACGTGGGTGATCTGCCCGTCCGAGTTATCGGTGTAGCCGCCTGCGTTGTCGTAGGTTCGGCTGCCACCACCGCCGAGGTAGTCGTCGGTGATCTCCCAGGAAAGGAGTTGGGCAGAGGTCGAGCCCGTGGACATCGACGGCGCCACATCGTCGAGGCCGCTCTGCGGCTCGTTGTCACCGGAGGTGTCGGCGCGGCGACCTTCCGGAAGGTCGCCGCGGAGGCCGGTCTGAACATCGGGTCGGTGCGCCACTACTTCACCGATCACGAATCGCTGGTCGTCGCCATGGCGACCGAGGTAGGAGACCGGATGGAGCGGCGTCTCACCCGTCACTGCGCACCCCCCGGTTCGGGGACCGCCAGGCCGCGAAACGTCACCTGCTCGATGTACTCGACGAGTTGGTGCCCGTGGACGAGGAGAGGCATCGGGAATCCGTCGTTCTCCTGGAGATCATCGCCGCTTCGCGGTTGAACCCTGCATTCGCACCCGTGGTGCGACAGATGGCCTCGGACCTGCACCAAGTGCTCGCCGAGGCGATCACCACGATGGGCGCCGCCGACCCCGCCCGGGAAGCCGTCCGCCTGGCCGCTCTCATCTCCGGCCTCTCCCTGAATGCCGTCACCCGCCCACCGATCGGTCGAACCGGCAACAATTCGAGCCGTGTTGGAAGCGCACGCGGCAGAGCTGTGAGACCCCCGGTCCGGAACCGGAGCACGGGACGGCACACGAAACCTGTTGCAGCACGACCCCCCATTCATGCCGCATACCGACCGCAGGGGTTTCGGCGAGACGCTTCGTGCAGAGCGGAAGCCATGAACCGTGACGCTGGTGGATTTGTGTCAGAAACTGCCGTAGTTACTGGTCGGCCCGCCGTGGTACTTCGACCAGATCGGCGGCTTGCTCGGGTCGTGTGGGTCCGGGATGATGATTTCGCCGGTGAGCCGCGCCCACCCGGATACCGCAGTCTTGTATTTCTCTTCCAACGCGCGCTTTGTCTCCTGCCCCCAGCGCACACGGGTGTATCGGTGTTCCGCCCGCTCCGCGGTCAATGCCGCGTGGACCTCCTGCGCCGTGTGCTCGCCGCTGCCTCCGTCGTCCAGGTTCCTCAGGTAGATCCAGAAGCTGCGTCCGCCCGAATACTTGCTGATCTCGTAGGACCACACCGTGCCGGACGCGTCGGCGATGGCCTCGGCTCGCTTCTGCCTGGCCTGTTCCTCCTCGCGCCGTTTGCGTTCCTTCTCCAGTTCGGCGAATTCCTCCAGGTACTCGGGGAGGTCACCGGTGCAATTCCGGTAGGCCGCGAGGGCGGTGTCGAAGTCCGATCGCAGTTGCACGCTCGCCTCGTCATATCCCCTGCGCAGCAACCAGTTCCGCCGCGCGTACCTGATCCGCCACCACAAGCCGCCCCGAAACGGCGCACGCAGGTGGAGACTGGCGGCTTCCTCGCGCTCCTGCAGGGCGCGGATCTCGACCAGCAGCCGGTGTGTCGCCGAGCACCACCGGGCGTGATCCTCAGGGCTCGCCCTGATGACCCTGTCCGAAGAGAAACCGGAACTACGGGAGCCATGGGCGCACAGCAGACGGCTGTGCTCACCGAGTTCGGTGCCGACCACGTTGACCGTCCAGCCGCCAAGCAGCTTCCCGAGGTCCGTGACATAGAGTTCGCGCTCCATAGACCCATTCACCTGACCGGTGAATCGATCGTGCGACCGCCGATTGTGATCTTGCCCGAGATACGTCTTGCTTGGACTACCTTGCCTTGCACGCTACCGCCAATCGAATTCGCGCCGGCCGAGCTGAGCTGGCCGACATCACCGTTCATCGAATTCGCGCCCGCCGAACTGAGCTGGCCGACGTCACCGTCGATCGAATTCGCCGGGCCGAGCTGGACGACGTCGCCGTGAACATCGCCTGTGATGGTCGCGCCCTCCCACATGACCACATTGCCGTACACATTGCCCTCGATGGTCCCCCCCTTCATGAACACATCACCACGCACGTAAGCAGCAGCGGCACCAGCGCGAGGACGCCACCGATTACCGCGAAGGTCGCTATGGTCCGTCGGTGCGGATCGGGTTCGTATCCCAGCCCTTTACCGCCACCGGCGCCGAGCACCTCGTCCATCGTCACCCTCCAGTGCGCTGTGCTGGAGCCGGCACGAGCGCCGGCCTCGGGACTACTACTTTGGGCGACGAGTCCTGTACGCACCTTGCACTAACCTTGAATCAGCAGGTGAGACGGGTACTTGACGGAGTCAGGAGAATGTTGTGGGGGTCGAGTTCGCCGTGCTCGGCGACGTTCGCGTCCAGGTCGACGGACGGGATCTCGACATCGGGCACGCTCGCCGGCGGACCGTGCTCGCCATCCTGCTCGTCGAGGCAGGTCGGATCGTGACCGCCGACCAGCTCGTCGACCGTGTCTGGGGTGAGCATCCTCCCGTACGGGCTCGACATACGCTCTACAGCTACCTGTCTCGGCTCAGGGCCGTGCTGGAGGACGACGTCGCGGGATTCGACATCGCTCGCCGGGACGGCGGGTATGTGCTGCACATCGACACCGAAACCGTCGACATGCACCTGTTCCACAGCCTTCTCGGACAGGCTCGCGGAGCGGCGGAAGGACGGCGAGCGCTGGCCCTGTTCGACCGTGCCCTTCGAATGTGGCGAGGCGTGCCCTTCGACCGGCTGGACAGCCCGTGGCTGGCGTCGGTGCGCGACCGACTGCGGGAAGAGCGGTTCACCGCCGAGATTCAGCGTTACGACGTCGCACTGAACCTCGGGATGCACACCGAACTGCTGACCGAGCTGACGACCGCGACGGCGGCGAACCCGTTCGACGAGCGGCTCGCCGGTCAGCACATGCTCGCCCTGTACCGATGCGGACGCCGGACAGAGGCATTGACGCGGTACCGCACGTTTCGTACCCGGCTCGTGGCGGAGATAGGCGTCGAACCCGGCGATCAACTGCGACGTCTGCACCAGCAGATGCTCGCCTCGGAGGTACCGCCTCCTCCCGCCGAACGGCGAACGGTGGAGGTCTGGGAGCCGGTGCCGCGGCAGTTACCGGCACCGTCCCCGTGGTTCGTCTCCCGTACTCGCGAACTCGGTCTGCTCCAGGACGCACTGAACGCCGCCGCGGGCATCGTCGTGGTGACGGGGACCGGCGGGGCGGGCAAGACGTCGTTGGTGCTGCACTGGGCGCACCGCGAGGCCTGGAGATTCCCGGACGGACAGCTCTACGCGAACCTGCGCGGTTTCGACCGAGTGGGCAACCCGTTGCCTCCGACGGATGTGTTGCAAGGTTTCCTGGAAGCACTCGGCGTGCAGCCAGAGCAGATCTCGGCCGGTCTGGACGCGCGGGCCGCGCTGTACCGCAGCCTGCTGGCGGGCCGACGAGTGCTCGTGGTGCTGGACAACGCCTACGACGCCGAACAGGTCAGACCTCTGCTCCCCGGCGAGGCGAACTGCCTCACGGTGATCACCAGTCGGGACCGGTCTTCCGGCTTGGTCGCCCATGAGGGGGCGGTGCCCGTTCCCTTGACCGTGCTCGACGAGACCGAAGCCGTGTCGCTTCTCACCAGGCGATTGGGACCCGACCGGGTTGCCGCCGAACCCGACGCGGTGGCACGGCTCGTCGCGCACGCCGCACGACTTCCATTGGCCCTGGCTGTGGTGGCGGGCCGCGGCGTGAGCAACCCGGCGTTCCCGCTGAGCGCGCTCGCCGGTGAACTGCGTGACGAGCGAGCGCGGCTGGACGCGCTGGAGACAGACGACACAACGTCGGGCGTGCGAGCGGTGTTCTGCTGGTCCTACCGCACGCTGAGTCCCGAAGCGGCCCGGTTGTTCCGGCTGCTGAGCCTGCACCCCGGCCCCGACTCGGACCGGTTCGCCGCGGCTTCGCTCGCCGGGATCGACCTGTCGCACACCCGCACGCTGTTGCACGAGCTGACGCGGACGCACCTCGTGGACGAGCACCGCCCCGGCCGCTTCCGCTCGCACGACCTGCTCCGCGCGTATGCGGCGGAACTGGCCGAGCTGGAGGACACCGAGCACGACCGGAGAATGGCACTGCGACGATGCCTCGACTTCTACCTGCACACCGGGTTCGCCGCCGAACGGCATCTGGCACCGCACTGGCCACCGATCGAACCCACCGCAGCGCAGGACCACGTCCCGCACCTGCCCATCACGAACTACCACCAGGCCATGGAATGGCTCACCGCTGAGCACGACACGCTGCTGGCCGCGACGGCTGAGGCAGTCCGCGCAGGCCTGGACGTGCACGCATGGCAGTTGCCCTGGGTGCACAGCACGTACCTGAGCAGGCGAGGATATCTGGCGCACCGCGCCGAGTCGCAGCGCACGGCACTCGCAGCCGCCGACCGCCTGTGCGACGACGACGCCCGGGCCTCTTGTCACCACCTCCTCGGCAGAGCCGAAATCCTGTTGGGCAATCAGGACGAGGCTCTCGAGCACCTGCAAAGCGCCCTCGGCCTCTACATGCGCCTCGGCGACACCACCGGTATGGCCATCACCCATTTCTCCCTCAGCTCGGCCTACGACCTGGGCCAGCGCCACACGAGGGCACTGCTGCATGCCCGCCACGCGCTGCGGCTGTTTCGCGAGGCGAGCGACCACGTTTGGGAGGCGTTCACCCTCACCGCCATCGGCTGGTGCCACGGCAACGCAGGCCACCACGCGCAAGCCCTCGCCCACTGCATCGAGGCGAAACCACTACTGGACCGGATCGGAGACCGAGACGGCACCGCCCACAACCTCCACTGCCTCGGGCGCGCACACCACAATCTCGGCCAGTACACCGAGGCCGCGCGGTGCTACCGCGACTCGCTCGTCCTGTTCCGCGAACTGGACAGCCCTTACCTGGAGGCGAAGAGCCTCAACCACCTCGGCGATGCATTGCAGGCGGCGGGTGACCATTCCGGAGCGTTCGAAGCATGGACCCGAGCGCTCGATGTCCTCGAACCGCTGGCCCACCCTGACGCCGTCGAGGTCGAAACCAAGCTCCTCGACGCCGGTGTGGGCCGGTAGTCGATATACCGAACTTACATCTGAGGCCACCTGCGAAACTCGAACAGGATGAACCCGGTGCGCTTCCGGCCGCGCACCGTATGATCCGCCGCGCGGGTGTCGGCTCCTTCCCACGACCAGCGACCGCACCGCGATCGCCTTTGCGGCGTCTGCACGGCTGTCGAGGACAGTGGCTCGGCCTGGACCCACTTGTGTCCCGGCGATTTCATGGAGAACACCCTGATCTGGTCGGCCGGGGCGCAGCTGATGCAGGTGACCAATCCCGATCTCCCGATCCCACACTGTGGGATCGGCGCCTGGAGACACGCACGCTCCGAAGGCCGCATCCTCTACCACGGTAGGTTTCGAGATGCCACTCCGTCGGGTTCCGCGAGATCTGTGATATTCGTTACGCCCAAGAGGCGCGACGGTTCGATGATGGAGGGGCTCGATGAAACCGCATTACGTGTATCGGTGGGTCAACAATCACGGGTTGATCCGCCTGTTCAATACGATACTGCTCCGTCGTGGTGATCTGTTCGCTCGGTTGATCGGCAGCGCGGAGGGTATCGAGAATCCGTACGGTCTGATCGAGGAGATGCGCGGGGAGGGTGGGTTACACCGTGCCCTTCCGGTATGGATCACCTTCGATCACGATATGGTCCGGGAAATCCTGCGCGACAACCGTTTCGGTGTCGGGATACCGACCGTATTCGGTATCCCGCAGCCCGTGCTGAGCGCGCTGGAGCATCGGCCCCTCCCACCGAATCCGGTGGACCCGCCGTCGATGCTGGTGATCGACCAGTCCGAGCACACGCGGATGCGCAAACCGGTCACCGCAGCATTCACCCCGCGGGCCGTCGCCCGACTGCGTGACAGGATCGAGACGGTCACCGAGGAACTGCTCGCTGCCCTCCCCGACGACGGCCCCGCCGACCTGGTGGCGCGGTACGCGGCGCAGGTGCCCATCGCCATCATCTCCGAGATGCTCGGCTTCCCGGACTCCGACCGCGAGATGTTCTTGCGCTGGGGTGACGACATCAGTCCGTTGCTCGACCTCGGGATCTCCTGGCAGACGCACCAGCGGGCGATGGAGTCCTCGGAGCGAGTGCACCGGTATCTCATCGAGCACGTCGAGCGACTCCGCGCCGAACCCGGCGACGATATCCTCAGCAGCCTGGTCACCGCAGGCGAACTGTCCACCTACGAACTGTGCGCGTCGGCGACCCTGCTGATGGCCGCAGGCTTCGAGACCACGGTCAACCTGATCGGCAAGGGCATCATCTGGCTGCTCCGTCACCCCGAGCAGGTGGACCGGTTGCGCGCCGCGCCGGAACTCTGGCCCAATGCGGTGGAGGAGATCCTCCGGATCGATCCGCCGGTGCAGACCACCGCTCGCACCACGCGGACAGCGCTGGAGATCGGTGGTGTCCGGTTGCGCGAGAGGTCGACCGTGGTGCTGTCGCTGGCCGGCGCGAACCGCGACCCCGCCGTGTTCACCGACCCGGCCCGTTTCGACATCACCCGGGACAACGCCAAGAATCATCTGTCCTTCGGCAGCGGTGCCCACGTGTGCCTGGGCGCCGCTCTGGCCCGTATGGAAGCGACGCATGCCCTGCGCGCGCTGTTCGAGGCGTTTCCGAACCTGCGATTGACCGATCCGCCTACCCGGAGGCCGCTGTTCACCCTGCACGGTTACGAACGCCTTCCCGCACACACCGGTCCACGCGTCCGCAGCCACCAGCCCATTGGCTGACTCGTTGAACTCACGCAGGTCGGTGGTGTGGGAGCTGCCCGGGCGGGCGGCAGCACGTTCAGCACGGCGGCGGCCAGTGCCCCAGGTCGCGAGCGCGGAGTCGTGACGTCACCCTCCCGGTAAGGGAAGGCGCAGTTCTGTGACGGCGATGCGGGCGGATTCGGCGATGGCGGCGTCGACAACAGGCAGGTGCGGGTCCGCGCGGGCGGCCCGGGTGAATATCGCGACCGCGACGGGGTGCTCGCCGGGAAATTCGACGACCGCTACCTCGTTGCGGATGACCCCGATTGTTCCGGTTTTACCTGCGACCGACACACTGCGGTAGGGGAATCCGGCAGTGACGCGGTGCGGCCAGACTTGGTGGCGACAGCCAGCCCCCCGACCCCGCGGGCGATCTAGCGCCGCGACTGTCCCTCAGCGTGACGAGCCGGAATCGCGCGGCGCCCACCCGCGGCCGCCTGCCCTCGCGGCCGCGGGTGGGCCGCGGCTTCCAACCCGTCACGGGTCTTGCGGGCGACATCGCGGCGACGGTCTTCGCCCAGCGCGAGTGCCGGATCGAACGTGGTTGGCTGCGTTGGGATGCGAAGGCGTCGGTGCGTCGATGATCATGGCAATCAGGCCGGTCACCCATCGTTCGCCGGGCGTGGCGCAGGCGTCGTGCCCTCGCGTCGAGGCGTCCAGGCTGACGAATGTGGTGTGTTCGGCGGCTTCGGCGGCCATGACGGTGTTGAGTTGGCCGGTTTCGGCCCGCAGATAGCTGGCGTCGGCCGCCCAGAGCGGATGGGTGCTGCGGCCACTGTCGAGGCAGATGGCCGCGGGGTAGCCGACGAGGACGATCGTGATGTGGGCGGCGCGGCGGCGGATCTATTCACCTGTACGTGCGGGGCTGGTAGTGCGCTGATGAAGGCGCGCAGGTGCCCATCGACGCAGTCTGGTTTGACGATCGAGCTGAGGTGACCGGCATCGGCCACGATCACCAGCTCGGCACCGGGTATCCGGGCGGCGGCGCGCACCTTGTGTCGCAGAGGAATCATACGGTCTTCGGCGCCCGCGATGACCAGGACCTGTGCGCGCCCGAGAGCCGAGAGGCCGGCGCTGTGGTCACAGGTCGACACATCGGCCAGCAATGACAGCAACGTCATCGTTCGCAGGGAAGCAATCAGCCTGCGGGCCCGGCGTAGCGAGACGAATGGCGTGCGCCTGCTCGGCGCAGTCCGGCCTCCGGCGAGTTCGGGGTGTCGGCGTTCGCTGGTGTCGGTGAGCAGGCGACGCAGCGGGGGTATCCCCCACCAGAGCATCCGCACCACCGGACCGACAACGAAATCAGGTAGGCGCAAGGCGATTCCACCCCATCCTCGCGCAACACAGTCCAGGAGTGCTACTCCGGCCACCTGGCGTCCGAACAGCTCTGGACGCTGTTCGGCCAAGGCGGACACCGCCATCCCTCCCAGTGAGTGCGCGACGATCACTACCGGACGCTCGGATGCGATAGTGTCGATGACCGTTCCGATATCACGCCCTAGCTGCGCGACCGTCGCACGGCCGGTCACCGGTTCGTCGGAGCGGCCGTGCCCACGGTGGTCGAACAGCACGATGCGGCCCAGGTCGGCGAGAGTCGCGCGCTGATGGCCCCAATAGATCAAGCCGGTATTGATACCGTTGACGAAGAGGAGGGTGTGCGGACCGGCCGGGTCTCCGTCGAGTTCGACATGCAGTCCGACGCCGTCCTCGGTGATGATCCGCATCTCATCCATGCCGAGGATTATGCGTCAAGTTTCGGATTGCTTGTACGCCAGCGTTATTCGTCCGAAGGTTGTTGACATACAGGGGGACTTACTGTGGCGCAGGGGTCGGCGTTGATAGTGCATCTGACCGATGTTTTCGCGCCCCGCGTCGGGGGCATCGAGGTGCTGGTCGAGTCCCTGGCTCGCGCACAGACCGCTGTCGGCGAGGAAGTTCACGTGATCACCGGGACCGTCGGCGGCAGCGACTCGGAACTGCCCTTTCAGGTCCACCGGGCACGCCGAATGACCGACGTGCGCGGCATACTTCGGCGACTGCGGCCCAGTGTCGTGCACATTCATGTGAGTGTGGCGTCACCGCTGGCGGTCTACTCCGCGCACCACGCGCTTCGGTTGTGTATCCCGCTCGTGGTCACGGTGCACAGCATGTGGGATCCTCCGGTCCGGGCCTGCTACAGCCTGCTCGGGCGGCTGGCGGGCTGGCACGACGGCATGGTGTTCACGGCGGTGAGTACAGTCGTCGCCGATCAGGTCGGGCGTGCGTTGTCCAGTACTCCCGTCGTAGTGCCCAACGCGGTGGCAACTGACCTGTGGGAGGTGCCGTCCACGAGTGGCACTGGTCTGCATGTCGTTTCGGTGGGCAGGCTGGTCACGCGCAGGCAACCGTTGAAGCTGCTCGAGGTCCTTCGGCTGGCGCAGGACCGGCTGGCCGGTGAGGTGCGGGTGCGCGCCACGATCGTCGGCTCGGGCCCGCGCCGCGGTGCGATGCTCCGTTATCTGCGCAGGCATGGCATGGCCGAGTGGGTGCGATTGGTGGGTTCGCAGGATCATCGGGCGGTGCGCGAGATCTTGGCGTCGGCGGATGTGTACCTGAATGTCACCCGCCGCGAGGCCTTCGGATTGGCGACTTTGGAGGCTCGAACGGCCGGTGTTCCAGTGATCGCTCGATCCGGCACCGGCGTCGCGGATTTCGTCGAGGACGGCCGCGAGGGCCTGCTGGGCCGCTCCACCGAGGACCTCGTCACCGCACTGGTATCGCTGGGCCGGCGACGGACGCTGCGCGATCGCATCAGCGCCCATAATCGAGCCGTACCCCCTGCCGAATTCAGTTGGCCTGTCGTATTGGATCGGCTGCGTACCTGCTACGACGATGCCGCACGGCACGTCACCGCCGCGGCCAACGGGAAGGACGCGCTCGGATGATCTCGCCGACCCATGTCGCCCGCATCGGGTGGAGCAACGTCGAACATTTCCGAAAACGGTTCGTCAATACGACGATCAGCGGTCTTGCTCATGACCTCTCGCGGGCCGTCCGGCTGTTGCACCGGGATCCGCCGACGCGTACGGTGCCTGCCCGCGCCGAGCGCGTGGTCATCACCTTGTCGACTGTGCCGCACCGTGTGCAGTACCTGGGTCCGGTGCTGCGCAGCCTGCTCGACCAGACCGAACCCGCTGATCGGTTGGTACTTACCTGGCCGCGGCACTCGCTACGCACGGGTGACCCTTACCCGCAACCGCCGGCACTGCCGTCGGGTGTGAAGGTGCTGCGGTGTACGGATCTGGGCCCAGCGACAAAACTGCTGCCCACGCTGCTCGCCGAGCCGGACGCCGTCATCGTGGTGGTCGACGATGACGCGATCTATCCGGATACGTTCGTCGCGGATCTGCTCGCGGGGCATCGCGCGGAGCCGAAAGCCGCTGTGGGAGTGCGTGGATCGAGCGCGTGGTTCGACCGCGATCCACGCTATTCCGGACATGTATGCGGAACCGCGGTGTCCGAGGCCACCCCAGTCGATGTGCTGATGGGTATGTGGGGATATCTGATCCCGCCCGGAGCGCTGGACGACGATGTCCACGATTTCGAGGGCTGGCCGCCGGAAATGCGCTGGCAGGACGACGTTTGGATATCCGGGCACCTGGCGCGCCGGGGTGTGCCGCGGTTGGTGATACCGATACGCGGGGTGCCGATCGAGGCGGCGGGCGCGTTCGTAGGCGCGCTGCACCACACAGTGAACAGGTCCGGCCGTAACGAGGCCGTCGCCCTCAGCACATTCCGAGACCAGTGGGGACCGTCGGCAGAATCACGGACGAGGTACCGTTCGGGTCACGAATGAGCTCGTATGCGGCCGGGTCCGGCTGCCGTAAGTAGCGCGGAACCGCCGCGCCGCATACCTGCACGCGCAGCCGATGTCCGGCGGCGAACCGGTGCGCGATCGGCCACAATTCGACCCGGATATCGTCCTCGTCGGTTGGTGGCTCGCCCCGCTGTACGCCTTCGCAGATGTTGAAAGATCGCCCACCGGGATGAACGTCGCACACGCGCACGACGACATCGCAGACGCCATGCCCGCGCGGCGAATGTGCGGTGGCTATGCGCAACCGAAGCTCGGCGACCACCGTTCCGATGATCTCGAGCGGTGCGTCAAGCGGGTCGCTGGTGTATGTCAGCAGGTCGGGCCGACTTTCGATCTGCCGACAGTCCTGTGGCCGCGAGAACCCGACGATCACGGGACCACGGGGAGCGGGCGTGGGGTCCGCAGGGTCGTATCGGAAATGATCGCTTCCCGCCTGCTCAGCAGACACACGCGACAGCCGCCCAGACTCACGCAAATGCCATCGTACGAGACTGGTTCCGGGTGGAGGCCACGAAACGTATTCGCGCCAGCGCCGGACTCCGGTGACGAACAGGCGAACGGGCCCGCGAGACGAGCGATCCTCGCTTCCACGCAGGTGGGTGTCGAACCACTGCCGGGCCTCACGATTCGCGACGACGAATTGGCGGAGGTTGTAATGCCCCCATGGTCCGATAGTGAGTCGCGGCGCACCACCGGCCGCACTCAATGCGACATAGTCGCGGACGAGGCCCGGCAGGAAGATGTCGTACCAGCCGCCGACGAGATGCACCGGTATTCCGGCGCACTCCGCGGGTGCGCGAGCGTGGTCGAGAAGTTCCCGCAACGGGCTGCCCGCGCCGATGTCGGCGATCACGGCTTGATAGAACGAGACCGTTCGACCGCCGGTCAGCACATCCAACTCCGCGGCCGGGCGCCCCGACGCGATCGCCCGGCGCGCTCGACGGGGCGCCCGCAGCGCGGTGATGAAACTGTGATTCGAACACCAGATCAGCACGGACTCCAGCGCAGTCGAACCGCCGGTGAAGATCGTGTCCGCAACCGATGAGGCCGCGACATGAACTGAAACAGCGAGCAATTCGGGGATGTCCGCCGCGATAGCCCAGTGCGCGAACCCCATCGCGCTCATGCCATGCAACGCCAACCTGCCGTCGAACCACACCTGACCTCGAAGCCACTCGATCGTCGCCAACCCGTCGGCACGCTCGGTGCTCAGCGGCAGCACATCCTCGCCCGAACGGCCGTCCTGCACCACCACCTGAAATCCCGCGCGCGCGAAGTACAACCCATAGATGACGCCAAGCGGTCGGCGTCCCATAGGGGATCGCACCAGGATGGTCGGTCCGGGTGCAGCCGACGCACGGTAGTACCGGTCGGCGAGCAGGCGTTCACCATCCGGCATCGGGACGGACAGGTCTCTCTCAATCCGCAGGTCAAACATTCCGCTGTACAAACCATTCCGTGCCGCAGATTCGTCGGAACAGCGGCATCGGTAGCCGCCCCAACAAGCGCAGGGTGCGCAAGCCGTCACCGCCACCCGCCTGGCTGGCATGGGCCATCATGCTGGCGCGCTTGACGCTCGCATGGCGTCGCACGTCGACCCGGTGGGTGATGTCCGCGCCGGGGACAAAGCTCGTGCTGAACCGATCCATCGCTACCCCCGCGGGCAACAATCCCACAGCATGTATCAAGCGCAATACCCGCAGTAGCTGATCGCGATCGACTGTCGCCTCCAGCAACAACGGTGTGGCGGCCTGCCGCGCCGCCGCCGCAACCACCCGATTAACCTGCACGTGATCGGGATGCCCGTAACCTCCGGATGAGTCATAGGAAGTGACCACACCCGCCCGCTCCTCGATCAAGAGGGCGGCAAGCCGCTCGGCCGCTTGGGCGACAGGGACGCCGCAGAAGCCGCCTGGCACATGACCGTCGAGTCCGGAATCCGCGTACCCGAGGAATTCCACCCGGTCGCATCCCAGGACCGCGGCTGATGCCAACGCCTCCGCCTCGCGACGCGCTGCGAGCTGCGGACCTGGTGGCGAATCCGCGAGTCCCGCGGCGCCATCGGTCGCGAACACGACGACGGTGCGCCGTCCGGCCTCGCTGACCCTGCGCATCGTTCCCGCCGTCAACAGTGATTCGTCGTCGGGATGGGCGTGCACGAAGACCCAGGGCGTATCCGGCGCGCCGAGGCACTCGACAGCGGTTCGGGATGTCACGGTTCGCGCCGATCCCGTGCGTGATTCTCCGCGGCATCCAGGGCCACAGCCTCGGCCGGGGTGAGTGCGGACCCGCCGAGATGACGGGGTTGCCACCACTGTCCCGTCCCGGAATCGGGATACTCCCGCTGTGCCCGGTCCAAAAGATCCTTCATACGGTCATGCAACTGGATGGTGACGTAGTCAGGGTTGTCGTCAGCCGCGGGGAACATCGGCTCACCCACGATCACCGTGAGTGGTAGACCCCGCTGACCGAGCTCACGGTGGTGGGTGGTCCACAGCCGCTGCGTGCCCCACACCGCCACCGGCACCAGCGGCACCCCGCACCCTGCCGCCAACCGTGCTGCTCCCGTCCGCAACCGCTGGACGGTGAACGATCGCGCGATCGTCGCCTCCGGAAACACCCCGATGAGCTCCCCTGCGGCCAGTGCGGCGGCCGCGGCGCGGTAGGCCTCGCCATCACCGCCGGAACCCACCGCGATGTGCCGCATACTGCGCATCGCAGCGCCATATACCCGATGGTCGAAATGCTCCCGCGTCGAGAGGAACCTCGCCACCCGGCCCACCTTGTCCGCAGCAAGCGCGATAGCGAAAGGGTCCAGATACGACACGTGATTGCTGGCCACCACCACACCCCCGACAGGGGGCAGGTGTGATTCATCGACTATCCGAGTCCGCAGGCGCAATACGCGCTGAGCGGCCTTCACCATGAAAACCGCGAAGGGATAGACGATTTCATCCACAATCCGAATCTAGCCCCTACGAGCCGGTACCGAGTGTGCTGGGGTCGTGCGATCGCTGACGCCGGACGGCTATCGCCGTACGGACCTGACTCGGCCTGCGGCGTCGGCGGCTCATCACGCCGGGGAGCAGGTCGGTGCGGCCCGGCCGGCGCAGTCAGGTACTCACCGGCGTGACGCGGCAGCCGCGGTGCCGCGCCCACGCGCGGGAAGTGGCGATTACTGCTTGCGTACGACCAATTCCAGCGCGATGTTGTCCGGGTCGCGGAATTCGAGAATGTACATGGGACCGAGGTCTTTCACTCCCGCGTGCGCGATGCCGAGTTCGTCGAGCAAGGCAGCCGCCGAATCGAGATCCGACCGAGTGGCGAGGGTGAAGGCGAGGTGGTCGAGTCCCACTCGATCTTCGTCGAACTCGTCGCTGGCGACGGGGCGAAGTCCGAGCAGCGCATCACCCATCTGGTAGATCACACCGCCGAAGAGGAACCCGAAGCGCGCACGGGTGTCTTCGTCCGCGTCCACGGGACATTCCCAGGCGATCGGCCATCCGAAGACGGCGTCATAGAAGGCCCGGGATCTGTCGATGTCGGTCACTGTCAAGCGGACATGGTCGAACGAACTGGTGGCGATCGGCATGATCGAGATCCTGTCATGATCGCCCGGCTCGGTTCAGGCGACCTGTCTTCAGCGTCCTCATCCGCGTTTCTCACGCTGACCTCTGCGTTGATTTTTCCGGGGAGGTCGCTGCGCCGGTGCTTACCGAAGTGCGGCCGCAATGGTGTCGACTCGGTTGGTCCAGACCAGACCGGTGAAACCAGCGGGGATTCGGCCGAGGGCTTCGGGAGTGTCGAAGCCCTCGGAGAACCCGCCGGATCCGGCGACCAGCACGATCCGGGCGTCCGCGTCGGCCATGCGTTCGGCGAATCGGTGCGGCCAGCCCCACAGCCAGGGCGCGTAGCCTTCGGGAATATGCAGTTGGGTGTGGCGGCAGGCGCCGGGGGCCGCGCCGGTCCATCCGAGGGCCTCGTACCGGCCCAGGCAGTCGATCATGATCTGTTTGGACATGACGCGCATGTCCGGCAAGCGCTCATGGACGGCCGCGACCGGTTCGTCGCCGCCGTAGACGGTGAGCCGGTCCGGTTTTTCAGCGGCGAGCCGATCCGCCAGGGCCGCACCCTCGGCGGGGTCGTTGCTCTTGATGTGGATCAGCAGCGACTGGGTGGGGAAGGTGGCGAGCACCTCGTCGAGCGTGGGCATGAGACCGACGCCCCTCCCACGGAACGGGTAGGTTTTGCCGCCGTCGGCGGTATAGCCGTACCCGATATCGAGTTTTCGCAGCTCATCCATGGTGTGGTCACGGGTGGTGCCGGTGCCGTCGGTGCGGCAGTCGAGCGTCCAGTCGTGGAAGACCGCGAACTCGCCGTCGGCGGTCCAGTGGACGTCGAACTCGACCTGATCCGCGCCCGAGTCGAAGGCGGCCTGAATCCCGGCGATGGTGTTCTCCAGATAGTCGTGCACCGGCGGATTGATACGCGAGGCGGTGCAGGTGTCGGCATCGACGCCGTCCATGGCGAAGGTCTGCGCCATTCCGCGATGTGCGAGCACCAGCGGCCTGCCCTCGGGCTCGGCCGCGAGCAGCGTTGTGTTGTTGGCGAACAGGAACCCGGCCAGCAGCGCGATCACTGTGACGGGCATCCAGTAGCGCTTCTTCTTCCAGCGGCGCTGTGGGGCGGCGAGCGATACATTCTCGGGCTCGGGCATGCCGGGTATCCTTGCACGTCTGTGACGCAACCGGCGAGTGCGGACCGAAGGCCGGGCGACATTGTGCGCCTTGGCTTTCCAGATCATTGGAGCGAACCGGCCTGGGTCTTTTGCGGGGCTTGGCCTGCGCCGCGATCGGGAGTCCAGTCGCCGATCACGGCGCGCTGCGGCAAGGGCGCTCGGTCTACCCGAGCGCACCAACCGCGGCGCGGGCGGCCTCGGCGACGAGAGGGTTGTCGGCTTCGGCGTTCTGCTCGAATTTCGTGGAAAGCACGGCGATGACGAGCGGAGCGCGTCCGGGCGGCCAAGCGATCGCGACGTCGAGCGCGCCGCCGTAAGCGGGGCTGCCGGTCTTGTCGCCGACGGTCCAGTCGGCGGGCAGCGCGGCACGAATGCGTGCGTCCCCCGTCTTGGCGGCGACCAGCCACGACTTCAATTGCGCTCGCTCGGGTTCGGCGAGAATGTCGCCGAGGACGAGGTTGCGGTAATCGGTGGCGAGGGCGGCGGCTGTGGTGGTGTCCCGCTCGTCGCCGGGAATGGCGGTGTTCAACTCGGGCTCCCAGCGGTCCAGGCGGGAGACGGTGTCGCCGATGGACCGCAGGAACGCGGTGAAGCCTTCCGGGCCGCCGAGAAGCTTCAGCAGCAGGTTGCCCGCGGTGTTGTCGGACAGGGTGATCGTGGCATCGCACAGCTCGGCGACGGTCATGCCGGTGTCGACATGTTTCTCGGTCACCGGCGAGTTGAGGACGAGTTCGGACCGGGAATAGTGGATCACCTGATCGAAGTAACCCGTTGCCAGAGGATGGTCGCGCAGGAGGGCCCCGCACGCGAGACCTTTGAACGTGGAGGCGATCGGGAACCTCTCCCCGTCTCGATGGACAACGGTGCGGCCGGTGCCGGTGTCGATCGCATACACACCCAGCCGTGCGGAGTGTGTCGTCTCCATCTCGGCGAACGACGGAATCGTGGCCGCGGGTGTGGTGTTCGAGGCCGCTGGCGTATCGGCGCCGGACCCGCACGCGGCGGTGGCGAGAGACAGCGCGGACACCGTCACAGCGGCGAGGAGCCGGCGACGACCGAGCGGGGCACGGTGAGCAAGAGCAGAAAGGGTCACTGCCGCACCACATCATCCACACCGCCGCCGACGCCAATATCCGGCCCAGGCATGGGCGAGTCGAGTTGGATATCGTCGCAGGCCCGCCTGCGGTTCGGCGCCGGTCGGCGTGCCCGGTGGGACAGCGGAACCGATCTCCGCGAATCCGCTGGTTCAATGACCGCATGGACCTGATCCGCCACCTTCGGTTCTTCGTCTCCATCGCGGAGGAAGGACACTTCGGCAGGGCGGCGGCCGCGCTGGACATGACCCAGCCACCGCTGTCGCAGGGACTCCGTCGGCTCGAACGGCATCTCGGCGTCGACCTCATCCACCGCACCCGGCAGGGGGCCGTGCTCACGTCGGCAGGCCTACAGCTGCTCCCGCGCGCTCGGCTGCTCGTGGACGACGCCGAGCGCCTGCTCGCCGAGTCACACCGCATCGCGAGTGCCCACGGCGCCGTGCACTGGGGCGCGACCGCGGCGTTGCCCGACCGGGTGGTCACGGCGTGCGTGGGTGCGCTGCGCACGGCGGTCGTCCCGGATACCGCGGTGTCCACGACGGTGGGCGCCAGCGTCGACCTGGTCGCCGACGTGCGCTCGGGACTGTGCGACGTCGCCGTGGTCGAGCATCCCGCGCTGGTCGACGGCGTCGAGGTCCGCCCGGTCGTCAGAATTCCGCGGTGGCTCGTGGTGCCGTCGGATCATCGCAGCGCCGGCGCCGAACGCCCCACCTTCCCCATGCTCGCCGGATTGAGTTTCGCCTGCCCACCGCGCGCCGCCAATCCTCCTGCCTTCGACACCATTGTGGATCTGTTGCGCGAGCGGGGCCTGGACGCACCGGCCGTGCCCGCGCCCGACGATCGGGCCGTGTTCGCGGCGGTGGCCGCCGGAACGAGCTTCGGGCTCACCGCCATGCCTCCGTCATCCACGCCCGGCGTGACCTGGCTGCGCATCGCGCCGCAGGCGGTCGCCCTGCGAGTCCGCGTCGTCTACCGTCCGGGCGCTGATGCCCATGCCGATGCCGTCGACCGGGTGCTGTATCGGGAGCGCCTGCGATGAGCACCGCCCAGGACAGGATCCGCGCCGTATTCGCGGACGCGGGATGCAGCGGCTGGCTGCACGCCCGCCGGTGCGACGGCTCCGTGACCGAGATCTCCGTGGGCGGCGACGAACGGGTGGTGCTCGCGTCGGTGTACAAATTGCCGCTGTTCGTCGCGTTCTGCCGCCTCGTCGACACAGGGCGCATCGATCCTGCTACCCGGCTGACGGTCGCACCGTCCGATTGCACGCCGGGGCCCACCGGGATCGCCGTCATGCGCGATCCGGTGACCATGAGCCTGCGCGACCTCGCGACGTCGATGATGACCGTCTCGGACAACGCCGCGGCCGATGTCCTGCTCGGCGCGACAGGCCTCGGTGCGGTGGAGGGCCTGCTGGACGATCTCGGCCTCACCCGCACCCGGATCGTGGGCGGCACCGCCGACCTGCACCGCAGCCTCGTCCGCGACACCGACACCCACACCACCGCCGAGGCGTTCGCCGTGCTCGCCGAGAACGACGATGCATGGTCGGTGTCGGCGTACGACCCGGCGTACACGAGCGCGACGACACCGGAGGAAATGACCCGTCTCCTGCGCGCACTGTGGAGCGGCGCGGTGCTGTCCGACGAGCAGACCGAATTCGTCCGCACCGTCATGCGCCACCAAGTCTGGCCGCACCGCGTCACCGCCGGATTCCCCTACCGCAGTGTGTCGGTCGCAGGTAAAACCGGAACAATCGGGGTCATCCGCAACGAGGTAGCGGTCGTCGAATTTCCCGGCGAGCACCCCGTCGCGGTCGCGATATTCACCCGGGCGGCCCGCGCGGACCCGCACCTGCCCGTGGTTGACGCCGCCATCGCTGAATCCGCCCGCATCGCCGTCACAGAACTGCGCCTTCCCTTACCGGGAGGGTGACGTCACGACTCCGCGCACACATCTTTCCGATGTTTCCCGCCGGGTACAGCGGCTGGGTCATCGACAGAAAAGCAGTGCACGATGCGCAAGATCATCGACCGCACCAGGTCGCCCGCAGCTGACGGAGTTGCGGCGTGCAGCGGGACGTCATTCGTGATCAGAAGACAGCACGCCATCGAACGCCGGACTGTTGGACATGGGTAGACGCCCAGCGATTGCGGAGGCACGTCGATGCCGTTAGGTTCATCCCATGAGCTGCACCTTTCCTCATTTGCTGTCGCCGATCGAGCTGGGGAGGGTCAGGCTCCGAAACCGAGTTGTGATGGGCTCCATGCACACTGGCCTGGAAGATCGGGCCTGGCACATCGACCGCCTGGCAGCGTTCTTCGCCGAACGCGCACGCGGCGGAGTGGGGCTGATCGTCACCGGGGGTTACTCCCCCAGCCGCGAGGGATGGCTCTGGCCGTTCGCGTGCGCGATGCTCGACGAGACCGACGCCGAGCGGCACCGGGTGATCACCGAGGCGGTCCACGAAGCGGGCGGCAAGATCGCCCTGCAGATCCTGCACGGTGGACGCGATTCGAACATTCCCACCAATCTGGCGCCCTCCGCGGTGGCGTCGCCGCTCACCGCGTTCGAGCCGCGGGCGTTCACCGAGCAGGAGATCGAGACTACGATCGCCGACCACGTGCGCTGCGCGCGATTGGCGCAGCTTGCCGGATACGACGGCGTGGAGATCATGGGCGGGGAAGGCTTCCTGATCAACCAATTCCTCGCTCCGCGCACCAACACCCGGACCGATCGCTGGGGCGGATCGGCGGCGAACCGGCGGCGTTTCCCGGTCGAGGTCGCCACCCGGACCAGGGCCGCCGTCGGCGAAGACCTACTCATCATGTTCCGGATGTCGCTGGCCGAATTCGTCGAGGACGGACAGACCTTCGCCGAGATCATCGACCTGGCGAAGGAACTGGAAGCCGCCGGGGTGGATGTCATCAACACCGATATCGGCTGGCACGAATCGCGGGTACCGACGATCGTCACGTCGGTGCCGCGGGCCGCGTTCGTCGGATATACCGCGGCGCTCAAGGAGCACATCACGATCCCGGTCTGTGCGTCGAACCGGATCAACATGCCCGAGATCGCCGAGGACATCCTGGCGCGCGGCGACGCGGACCTGATCTCTCTGGCCCGTCCGCTGCTGGCCGACCCGGATTGGGTCAACAAGGCCGCCGAGTCGCGCGTGGACGAGATCAACACCTGCATCGCCTGCAACCAAGCCTGCCTGGACCACACCTTTACCCGGCAGACCGTGTCATGCCTGGTGAATCCCCGCGCCTGCCATGAGACGCTGCTGCAACTGCTGCCCACCAGGCGGGCCAAACGCGTCGCCGTCGTCGGCGCCGGTCCCGCCGGGTTGTCGGCCGCGATCGGACTGGCCGAACGCGGACACCAGGTGGAGCTCTTCGAAGCGGAGAACCGGATCGGTGGCCAGTTCGACCTGGCCCGCCGCATCCCCGGCAAGGAGGAGTTCGACGAGACGATCCGGTACTACCGCCGCAAGCTCGAACTCACCGGCGTCACCGTGCATCTCGACGTCCGCGCCACCGCCGAGCAGCTCGCCGCGGGTGGCTGGGACGAGGTGGTGCTGGCGACCGGCGTGCGTCCCCGCGTTCCCGACATCCTCGGCATCGATCACCCCATGGTGCTGTCGTATCCGGAACTGATCAGGAAGGAAAGGCCCGTCGGCAACCGGGTGGCCGTCATCGGCGCGGGCGGAATCGGTTTCGATGTCAGCGAATTCCTCACCGCGAACCACCACACCGCGCTCGCACTCGATCAATGGCGCGACGAGTGGGGTGTCACCGATGACATCCACGCTCCCGGCCAGCTGCGCACTCGTCGGCCCGCCCGGGCTATCCGAGAAGTGACCATGCTGCAACGCAAGTCGGGTCCCTTCGGACTGACCTTGGGGAAGACGACCGGTTGGATCCATCGCGCCGCGCTGGAGGCGCGCGGTGTCGAGCAGATCGGCGGCGTCAACTACGAGCGGATCGACGATCGGGGGCTGCACCTCAGCTTCGGCCCGCAACGTCTGGGCGGCCGGGTGATCGAAGTCGACAACGTGGTGGTGTGCACGGGCCAGGAATCGGTCCGCGACCTGAAGGACCAGCTCGAATCACGGGGTGTTCGGGTGCATCTCATCGGCGGCGCCGACGAAGCGAAGGAACTCGATGCCAAACGCGCCATCCAGCAGGGTACCCAGCTCGCGGCCGAACTCTGATCGTGGACGGTGGGCCCGGGGCTCGATCCCCCGGGCCCACCGGGCTTCACCTGTTTCCGCCGCCCATCCGCACGAATGTGGCGGTGGCTGTGGCATAGACCTTGCCGTTGGCGTCGATGAGGCGGCCTTCGGCGGTCGCCGTCGTCCGGCCGACGTGCACCGCCTCCGCGACCGCCCGCAACGGCCCCTGGGTGTGCGAGACCCCGCGCACCAGGTTGGTGTTCATGCTCACGGTTGTGAGCATGGACTTGTCCTCCACCGACAGCTGGACCGCGCCCCACATCGCGACGTCGAGCACGGTGCCGACGACGCCGCCACCGACCACGCCGAGGAAGTTCACGTGGCGCTCGTCCGGTGTGAGACTCAGGGTCATCCGCCCCGGCTCCGCGTCGAGCACCTCGATATTGAGCAGCTTGGCCAGCGGCGGCAGTTTCAGTTCACCGGTGCGAATGCGCTCGACGAGTTCGTCCCGCGTGAGCTGGATCATGCCGAGTACGGCGATGCCGGGATCGTCCCACTCCAGGTGCAGCGAGCGTACGCCATCGGTCACTGCGATCGTCGATACGTGGTCTTGTGCCATGAGCTTCCTCTACTTTCCGGTGATCTGCTGGTCGATGAGAGCGAACAGTTCGTCCGCGGTCGCGGCCGCCTCGACGGCGTCGCGGCCATGAGCACCGACGGAGTCGGAATCGGGCTCGGGTCCGTCCACGGCCTCGGTCAGTGTCGCGCGGATCCGCTCGGCCAGCCGCGCCTTGTCCTCCTCGGACGGCAGCGTCGCGAACAACGCGGTGAGCGCGGCGATCTGGTCGTCGATCGCCGAGCTGGTCGAGGTGTCCTCCCATTGCGACCGCAGCAGTTTCGCCACCGCGCTCACCGTCGGGTAGTTGAACACCAGCGTCGACGGCAGCCGCGTACCCGTGCCCTCCGACAACCGATTCCGTAGCTCGACGCCACCGAGTGAATCGAAACCCATCTCCTGGAACGGGGTTTCGGGATCGATGGCAGCCGCGGACTGGAATCCCAGCACCGCCGCGGCGTGTTCGCGAACGAATCCGAGTACCAACGCATCGCGTTCGTCCTCCGGTGCGGCGGCGAGCCGGTCGGCCAGCAGCCCGCCCCGGCCGCTTCCGCGCGTGACCCGTCGCGCGCGGCTGGGCACCAGGTCGCTCAGCACCTCGGGCAGCAGGCCGGCGCGTGCCTGCGCCGCCAGGGCGGGCTTGTCGAATTCCACGCAGGCGGCGACGGCCGCGTCCATCGCGACCGCGGCATCGAACAACGCCGTCCCGTCGGCGTCACCGAGGATCCGCAGACCCATCCGCTCCAGTCGCGCCAGCGCGGCGCGGTCCATCTCGCCGGTCATGCCGGTGCCCTGGTTCCACAGTCCCCAGGCGACCGACAGGGCGGGCAATCCTTGCGCACGGCGGGCGTGCGCGAGCCCGTCGAGGAACGCGTTGGCGGCCGCGTAGTTCCCCTGCCCGGGTGATCCGAGGATCGCCGCGGCCGAGGAGAATACGACGAACGCGGCCAGATCGTGCCCTCGGGTGAGCTCGTCCAGGATCAGCGCCCCGTCGACCTTGGGCACGAGCACGCGCTCGATCTGCCGTTCGGTCATCGTCTCGATAGTGGCGTCGTCGATCAAGCCGGCGGAGTGGACCACCGCCGTCAAGGGATGCTCCTTCGCGATCGACTCGAGCACGGTCGCCATGCCGGCGCGATCGGCCACGTCGCACGCGGCGACCCGGATCCGCGCGCCGAGCTGTTCCAGCTCGGCGACCAGCTCCGCGACCCCATCGGCCGCGGCACCACGACGCGACACCAGCAGCAGGTGTCCGACGCCGTGTGCGGCCACCAGGTGCCGCGCGATCACCGCACCCAACCCGCTCGTCCCGCCGGTGATCAGGACCGTGCCGTTGCCGAAAGCGCCTGTGTGGCCCGGTTTTGCGGCGGGTAGGTCACCATAGGACAGGCGCGGCAGGTGTGCCTCTCCGGCGCGGACCGTCACTTGAGCGTGCCCTGATCGGATCACGCCGAGCACCGTGTCGGCGTCCAGGTCGCCGTCGTGATCCAGGAGCACGATCCGGCCCGGTTGTTCCGATTGCGCGCTACGGACCAGGCCGGTCACCGCGGCAGCGGTCAGATCGACCGGCTCGCCGTCCAAGCCTGTCGCCCGGCGGGTCGCCACCACGAGGCGGGTGTCCGCCAGCCGCTCGGTGGACAGCCACGACCGCAACAATTCCCAGGCCCGCAGGGTTGCATGCCGGACTGCCCGGGCACGTCCGTCGAGCACGGAATCACCGGACCGGTCCAGCTCGGCCGAGGGCAACTCGCCCAGCGACCAGACGACCACAGCCGGAACTTCTTCGGCCGCCGCCACTTCCGCCACATCGGCGTAGTGCGCATCGACGCCGGACACCCGCACCCGCCCCATCGTCGCGGTCACGCCCGCGGGCGCGGCAGGCAACGCAGGGAGTTCCGAGCGCATCCAGCGCAGGAACAGGGGCGCCGCACCCTGCGCGGCGTTCGCCGCGGTCAACGCGTCGGCGGCGATCGGACGGGCGGTGACCGCATCGATGCGCGCCACGGGCGCGCCGGTGTCGTCGGCGATGTCGATCTCGGCCCGTCCTTCGGCGTCCCGGACGACGCGGACACGCACCGCGGTGACGCCGGGTCGCCACAACCGCACACCGGCGAACGAGAAGGGCAACAGCACTTGCTCGGCGGGCAGGCCTTCGATCAGATCGTCGAGCGCCACATGCAAGCATGCGTCCAGCAGCGCCGGATGGATGCCGAACGCGGCTGCCGCGACACTTGCGGATTCGTCGAGGGAGACCTCGGCGAAGGTCTGCTCGCCGCGAGTCCACAGCGCGGTCACGCCCTGGAAACCGGGACCGTAGTCGAAGCCACGCTCCGCCAGCCGGTCGTAGAGCGAGCCCTCCGATGGCTCGGCGCCGGAGGGCGGCCACACCGGTTCGCTCCACACCGGCGCCGGATCGTCGGCGGCGATCAACACCCCACTGGCGTGCTGCACCCACGCGCCCGCGTCCGCCGAGTCCCGCTCCGCAGCGCGGGAGTGGACGGCGAAGCTCCGTCGCCCTTGCTCGTCCTGCGCGCCGACGCTCAATTGCAGATCGGTCTCGGCGCCCGCGGTGAGCAGCAGTGGGGCTTGCAACAACAGTTCGTCGACGTCCCCCGCGTCCAGATGCGCGCCCGCGGCCAGCGCCATCTCCGCGAAAGCCGTCGCGGGAAGCAACACCGAGCCGAAGACCGCGTGGTCGCCGATCCACGGCTGGGTGCGCATGGAGCACCGGCCGGTGAACAACCACTCGTCCTTCCCGGCCAGCGGCACCGCGCTGGTCAGCAATGGATGCCCGAACGAGCCCGCCACGGCCTCGGGAGCGGGCTGTACCCAGTAGCGGCGGCGCTGGAACGCGTATGTCGGCAGTGTCACCCGTAGGTCTCCTCCGGGCAGCAGCGACCGCAGGTCCACCGGTACGCCGGCCGCGAAGGACTGGCCGAGGAGGGTGACGAACTGTGTCACCTCGTCGACCGAGCGTCGAGACGAGGCGGCGACCATCGACTTCGCCGCTATTTCGGGACGCTCGGCCAGGCATTCTCCGGTCATCGCGGTGAGCGCCGCGTCCGGTCCGACCTCGACGAAACGCCGCACCCCGGAGTCGAGGAGACTGCGCACCCCGGGAGCGAAGCGCACACAGCTGCGCACCTGCGCCACCCAGTAGCCCGGATCGCGCACTTCGTCGCCGACTGGTGCGCCGGATACGTTGGACACGATCGGCACGGTGGGCTCGCCATAGGTCAGACCCTCGGCCACCGCACGGAATTCCTCGAGGATGGGCTCCATCAGCATCGAATGAGACGCATGCGAGATTCGCAGCACGGTGTTCTTCCGGCCCGCCTCGGTCAGCCGCCGCTGCATCTCAGCGACGGCATCGGCGTAGCCGGAGAACACCACCGACTCCGGACCGTTCACCGCCCCCAGCGCGAGCCGGTCGCCGAGACCGGTCAGCAGTTCCTCCGCTTCCGTCTCCGACACCGCGGCCGCCAGCATCGCCCCGCCCGAGGGAGCCGCTCCCATCAACCGTCCCCGCGCCGCCACCAGCACACAGGCGTCGGCGAGCGACCAGACCCCGGACACATACGCCGCGACGAGTTCGCCGAGCGAGTGACCCGTGAGCACATCCGGTAGGAGACCGTACGACTCCAGCAGCCGGAACATCGCAACCTCGAACGCGAACAACGCGGGCTGCATCCAGTCCATCCGGTCCAATACCCCGGCCTCGTCGGTGAACATCACCTCCCGCAGCGAACCCCCGAGATGCCGGTCGAACTCCGCACACACCTCGTCCAGCACGGTCGCGAAGACCGGGAACGCCCGGTATAGGCCCGCACCCATGCCGACTCGTTGCGCACCACCACCGGTGAACAGGAAAGCCGTCGTACCCGGCACCACCTCTGTCTCGACCGCGTGCGGGGACGCCGCCCCCGCCGCCAGCGCGGCCAGCCCGGCGAGCAGTTCCTGCCGATCGCCGCCGACGACCACAGCGCGGCGATCCAGTAGCGCCCGTGAGTCGAGCAGCGCACGCGCCACCCGCCACGACTCGATATCCGGCGCACCGGCCAGCCAGGAGCGCAACCGTTCGGCCTGACCGCGCAGGGCTTCCGCGGATCTCGCCGAGACCACGAGCGGCACCGCGGCGACCGCGGCGCCTGCCGCCGGATCGGGGTTCCCCGTCGTACGCACGTCACGCGCGGCCAGCGGCGCTTCCTCGAGGATCACATGCGCGTTCGTACCGCTGATCCCGAACGACGACACCCCCGCGCGACGTACCCGGCTGCCGGAGTTCCACGGCTCGGCTTCGGTCAGCACCCGCACCGATCCGGCCGTCCAGTCGACATGCGGGGAGAGTTCGTCCGCATGCAGGGATTTGGGCAGCATTTCATGGCGCAGGGCCTGCACCATCTTGATGACGCCGCCCACACCGGCCGCCGCCTGGCTGTGCCCGATATTGGATTTGAGTGAACCGACACGCAGCGGGCGATCCGGGCGGCCCTGCCCGTAAGTGGCGAGCAATGCCTGCGCCTCGATCGGGTCGCCCAGTGTCGTTCCGGTCCCGTGCGCTTCCACCGCGTCCACGTCCGACGGGCCGAGCCCGGCATCGGCCAGCGCCGCCGCGATCACCCGCTCCTGCGACGGACCGTTCGGCGCGGTGAGACCGTTGCTGGCGCCGTCCTGGTTCACCGCGCTGCCGCGCACCACCGCGAGCACGTTGTGCCCGAGCCGGCGGGCGTCCGAGAGCCGTTCGACCACCAGGACGGCCGCACCCTCCGCCCAGGCCACACCGTCGGCGGCGCTGGAGAACGATTTGCACCGTCCGTCCGGGGCCAGGCCGCGTTGCCGGGAGAATTCGACGAACACCGTGGGGGTGGCCATCACCGTCGCACCGCCTACCAGGGCGAGCGAACTCTCTCCCTGCCGCAGCGCCCGGCACGCCACATGCAGTGCCACCAGCGAGGAGGAGCACGCCGTATCCACCGTCATCGCGGGGCCTTCCAGGCCCAGTGAATAGGCGATGCGCCCCGAGACGACGCTCGCAGCGGAGCCGGTCCCCACGTAGCCTTCGGCCTCGGGCCCGGCCTTGCGGGTCAAGACCTCGTAGTCCTGATACATCACCCCCGTGTAGACGCCGGTGTCGGTACCCCGCAGCGACGTCGGATCGATCCCCGCGTGCTCGAGCGCTTCCCACGACACCTCCAGCAGCAAACGCTGCTGCGGGTCCATCGCATTCGCCTCCCGCGGACCGATTCCGAAGAATCCGGCGTCGAAATCGGCCACACCGGTGACGAATCCGCCCTCTTTGGCATAGGAGGTTCCGCTGTGCTCGGGATCCGGATGGATCAGACGATCGAGATCCCAGCCGCGATCCGACGGGAACTCGGAGATGGCGTCGGTTCCCGATGCCACCAGATCCCACAGATCGTCCGGAGACGCCACACCGCCGGGATACCGGCAGGCCATACCGACGATCGCGATCGGTTCGTCGGCTCGCGTGCGCCGTTGCGTCTGGCGAACCCCCGGCCCGGCACCGTCGATCCGGGAACGCAGCAGTCGAGCGACGGCCGCCGAGGTCGGATGATCGAAGGCGAGGGTCGACGGAAGACGCAGACCGGTGGCCTTGGTGAGACGGTTGCGCAGATCCACCGCGCCGAGCGAATCGAATCCCAGTTCGTTGAACGGCTTGTCGGCCTCGATCAGGTCGCCCGTGGCGTGTCCCAACACCCCGGCGACCTGATGGCGCACGAAATCCAGCACGATCGCGTCGTGCCGGTCCGGCGGTACCGACGCGAGCCGCGCCGCCAGATCGCCGCCACCGCCCTCGGCGCGGCGCGGTACCGATACCAACGAACGCAGCAGCCGCGGCAGCAAACCCGCGCGGGCCTGCGCGGACAATGCCGCGGTGTCGAAGTCCACGGCGGCGACCAGCGGCGTGTCCGCGCCGGTGGCTCGGTCGAACAGCGCGATCCCGTCGGCCTCGGTCAGTGGCCGGAAGCCCATGCGCGACAAGCGGTCCAGGCCTGCGCGCCCCAGTTCGGCGGTCATCCCGACGTTCTGGCTCCACGGGCCCCAGGCCACCGACACCGCGGGCAGACCCGCCGCGGCGCGGCGCCGGGCCAGCGCGTCCAGCGCCGAGTTCGCGGCGGCGTAGTTGCCCTGGCCCGCCGAGCCCAAGACGGCAGCGATCGACGAGAACAGGATGAACGCCGAGAGGTTCCGGTCACGGGTGAGTTCGTCCAGGTGGAGTGCGGCGTCGACCTTCGGCGCGAATACCCGCTCGATCCGGTCGGGCGTGAGTGCGTCGAGAGTCGCGTCGTCCAAGATGCCCGCGGCGTGGACGACGGCGGTCAGCTCGGGGCCTTCGGCCAGCTGGTCGAGCAGGGCACCTACCGCGGCGCGGTCACCGACGTCACAGGCCAGCACCCGTGCTCGCGCACCGAGTACGGCGAGTTCGGCCACCAGTTCACGCACACCGTCGGCTCGTTCGCCGCGCCGTGAAACCAGTACCAGGTCGCGCACCCCGTGCGTGGCCGCCAGGTGCCGGGCCACGAGGGCGCCCAATCCACCGGTGCCGCCGGTGATCAACACGGTGCCCGGACCCATGGTGACGGCTGAGCCGGACACGTCGTCCCGCCGGGCGAGCCGGGGCGCGAGCAGTTCGCCCGCACGGGCCGCCAGCTGCGGCTCATCGGTCGCGAGGGCGGCCGAGATCAGCTCCGGCCCGACCAGCACGTCGCTTTCGGCGTCCACCAGGACGATGCGGCCGGGATGCTCCGATTGCGCGCTGCGCAGCAAACCCCAAGTCGCCGCGGCGGCCAGGTCCGGGTCCTCGCCGCCCAGCCCGGCGCCGTTGCGGGTGACCACGACCAGCTGGGTGTCGCCGGACTCGAATAGGCGCAACCAGGACTGCACCGCTGCCAGCGCGGCGTTCACGCTCCGGCGCACCCTGTCGGCCTCGGCACGGTCCGTGTGCCCGGGTCCGGGCTCGGCGAACCACACGACCGCGTCGGCATGCGCTCGAGCGTTCGAGCCCGGGGCGTCGGTCGCGGCGGCCGCTACCAGCGCGGCCATATCCGAATGATTTTCGTCGAAAGCGGACTGCGATGGTCCGCCGACCGCGGTCAGCCGCACCGCGCCGGATCGCGCATCTGATTCCACCGCGGCCCAGTGCATGTCGTAGAGACCGTGCGGCCCGGCGGGGCGCGCGTTATGCACCGCGTCGCTGTCGACCGGCCGCGCCTGCAGCGCATCGACCGTCAGCAGCACCGCGTCCGCATCGTCGCGGAGCTCGACCCGCACCCCCTCGGCGCCCGTCCGCTGGATCCGCGCGCGCGCCGCGCTCGCACCACCGCGGTACAACCGCACGCCGGTGAAGGAGAACGGCAGCGGCGCCTGGTGCGCGGCCGAATCAGCGGCCAATTCGTCGACGGCGGTGTGCAGCGCGGCATCCAGCAAGGCTGGGTGCACGCCGAAACGGGAAGCGTCCGACGTCATCTCGCCGAGCCGCACCTCGGCCAGGACGGCGTCGCCGCGACGCCGGAATCGGCGCACGCCCTGGAACGCGGGCCCGTAGTCGAGACCACGCGCGGCCAGTTGGCGGTACAGCGCGTCTCCGGTCGTCGCGTCCTCGTCCAGAGACAATCCGTCCGTACCGGCGGACACCGTCGCGTCCCCCGTATCGGGAGCGAGCACACCGCGCGCGTGCGTGGATCCGGCGGTCCGGTCACCTACTGCCCGCGACGCGATGACGAAACTTCTGCGCCCGGTGTCATCGGGCGATTCGACGCTGATCTGGATATCGACCTCGGTCCCCTCGTCCAACCGCAGCGGCGCTTCGAGCACCAGTTCGTCGACCGTCCCGGCATCCAGTCGCGCGCCGACCGCCAACGCCAACTCCACGAACGCGGCTCCCGGCAACAGCACCGTGCCGAACACCGTGTGGTCGGCCAGCCACGGCTGCGACACCGTGGACAGGCGGCCGGTGAACAGCCACTCGTCGGTACCGGCCAGGGCCAGCGCAGCGCCGAGCAGCGGATGGTCCATCGCCGTCAGTCCGGCGCGGCCCACGTCGCCGATACCGTCGGCCGGAGGCAACCAGTACCGCTGACGCTGGAAGGCGTAAGGAGGCAACGGCACTCGGCGTGGCGGCTGACCGGTGAACACCGGTCGCCAATCCACGTCGACGCCCGCGGCGTGGGCGGCCGCCAGGAAAGCGGTGAACTGCCCGACCTCGTCCGCCCCACGTCGCGCGGCGGCGACCACCGTGCAGCGGGCCTCGATGTCGGGTTGTTCGGCCAGACACTCCCGGGTCATCGCGGCCAGCACCGCGTCGGGACCGATTTCCAGAAAGCGCCGGACCCCGCTCGCGGCCAGCGCCCGGACTCCCGGGGCGAACCGCACCGCCGCCCGGACATGACGGACCCAGTACTCCGGATCGGTCAGCTCGTCACCGGCTGGTGCGCCCGAAACATTCGAGACGATCGGGATCGTCGGCTGCCGATAGGTCACACCGCGAGCCACGGCCCGGAACTCGGCCAGCATCGGTTCCATCCGCGCCGAATGGAAGGCATGGCTGACACGCAGCCGGTTCGTCCGGCGACCCTGGTCACCGAAGAGCCGCTCGACCTCGGCGACAGCGTCGGCGTCACCGGACAGCACCACGGACGAGGGACCGTTCACCGCGGCCACGGACACCCGGCCGAGGTATCCATCGAGCGCGGCGGCTGCTTTCTCCTCCGACACCGCCACGGCCAGCATCGCGCCGCCCGCGGGCAGTCCGCCCATCAGCCGTCCCCGCGCCGCCACCAGCGCACACGCGTCGGGCAACGACCACACACCGGCGACATACGCCGCCGCGAGTTCACCGATGGAATGGCCGAGCAGCGCATCCGGTGTCAGGCCGAATGATTCGACGAGCCGGTACAACGCCACCTCGAAGGCGAACAGGGCGGGTTGGGTGAACTCGGTTCGATCGAGCGGTCCCGGCGCGCTGTCGCCGGCCGGCGCTTCTGTGCGGATCAGGTCCTTCAACGACCGTCCGAGCAGCGGATCGAACTCGGCACACACCCTGTCCAGTTCCGCGGCGAACACCGGGAACGCGTCGTACAGTTCTCGCCCCATCCCGGCGCGTTGCGCACCCTGGCCGGTGAACAGCAACGCCGTGCGCCCCGAGCCCGCGCGACCCTCGGCCACGCCCGGCGCGGAACGCACCTCGGCGAGCGCCGCCAAACCGGCCAGGAGTTCGTCCCGGTCGCGGCCGACGACCGCGCCGCGCCACTCCAGCCGGGCGCGGGAGGTGAGCAGCGAATGCGCGATATCCCGCGGGTCCGCCTCCGGATCGTCCCCCATCCACCGCCGCAGGCGATCCGCCTGTGCCCGCAGGGCCGCGCCGGAAGCCGCCGACAACAGCAACGGAATCGTTTCCACCGAGGTGTGATTCGACCCGGCCTGCTCCGTGGGAGCAGGCTCGGAGTCTGCCTCGGCGGCAGCGGACTCGGCGGGAGCTTCCTCGAGGACGACGTGGGCGTTGGTGCCGCTGGCGCCGAATGAGGACACGCCGGCGCGGCGAATTCTCGCACCGGCGGGCCACGGCTCGCTGTCCTTCAGCAGCCGCACCGTACCCGCCGACCAGTCCACATGGGGGGTCGGCGCGTCGATGTGCAGGGTCTTCGGCAGCACTTCGTGCCGCATGGCCTGCACCATCTTGATCACTCCCCCGACACCCGCCGCGGCCGAAGTGTGACCGATATTGGATTTCAGCGACCCCAGACGCAAGGGCACGTCGGTCTGCCGGGCGCCGTAGGCGTTGATCAGGGCCCGGGCCTCGATCGGATCGCCCAACATCGTGCCCGTGCCGTGCGCCTCCACCGCGTCGACATCCGCCGGCTCCAGGCCCGCGTCGCGCAACGCCTGCCCGATAACGGCTTCCTGCGACGGTCCGTTCGGAGCGGTCAGCCCGTTGCTCGCGCCGTCCTGATTGATGGCGCTGCCGCGGACGACCGCCAGGACAGTGTGCCCGAGCCGCCGTGCGTCGGAGAGCCGTTCGAGTACCAGCACGCCGAGCCCCTCGGAGAAACCCGTCCCGTTGGCCGCCGCGGCGAACGCCCGGCACCGGCCGTCGGGTGAGAGGGCGCGCTGGCGCGCGAACGCGATGAGCAGGGACGGGTCCGACATCACGGTGACCCCGCCCGCCAGGGCGAGGGTGGCGTCACCGTTGCGCAGCGCCCGGCACGCGAGATGCAGGGCGACCAGTGACGACGAGCATGCCGTGTCGATCGAGACGGCCGGACCCTCCAGCCCGAGGGTGTAGGCGATCCGGCCCGACAGCACACTGTTGGAAGTGCCGAGATAGACATGGCCTTCCGTTTCGGCCGTGATATCCGGGGAGCCGCCGCGGGGCCCGTAGTTCTGGTGGGCCACCCCGGCGAAAACGCCGGTATCGCTGCCGCGTAGCGATACCGGGTCGATGCCGGCGTCTTCCAGTGCCTCCCAGGCCGCCTCGAGCATCAGACGCTGCTGTGGGTCCATCGCGGCGGCCTCGCGCGGGCTGATGCCGAAGAAACCCGCGTCGAAGTCGGCTACCGAATCGAGGAATCCGCCCTCCCGCGTGTAGATCGTCCCCGGTACGTCCGGATCGGGATCGAACAACCGCTCCAGGTCCCAGCCACGGTCGGAGGGATACCCTCCGACGGCGTCCACGCCCTCGGCGGCGACGCGCCACAAATCCTCGGGTGAACGAACTCCGCCGGGGTACCGGCAGGCCATGCCGACTATGGCGATGGGTTCCCGCGTTCGATCGGTGAGTTCACGCAGGTGTTGTTTGGTCTCGTAGAGCTCCTTCGCGGTCTTCTTGAGGTAGCGGCGTAGCTCGTCGGTGTCGGCCATCGGTGGGGCTCCTGATCCTGCAAGTTCAGCTGAGGTTGTCGATGAACTCGAAGAGTTCGTCATCGTCGGCGGTGTCGAGGTGGTCGGCGTCGCCACCCGGATCGGCATCCCCGGCGTCCCTGCCTTCGAGTTCGCGCAGCAGGGCGGACAATGTGGTCGCCAGTGACGACCGGTCGGCGGCGGATAGGTCGGCGGAGGCGAAACTGCGGGCCAGCGCTTCGACGTCGGCCGCGATCCGTTTCGCGGGGTCCTCCACCGGAGCGATCTCCTGCCGGAGGTAGCCGGCCAGATCCATCGGAGTCGGGTAGTCGAACATCGCTGTCGCGGGAACCTGAACGCCGACGGCCGATTTCAACCGGTTGCGGAATTCCATGACACCGAGGGAGTCGAATCCGATATCGCTGAACGGTTTGTCGGCGGCGATGGTCTCGGCGTCGCCGCCGAGAACCGCCGCGGCCTCGCCGCGAATCAGATCGAGGACGATACGGTCCTGCTCGGTGGTCGACAGGCCCGCCAGGCGGTGCACCGGTTGGGGCGATCCACCCAGCGCGGTCTCGGCTCGGCGCCGGGTGGGTCCCAGCAGGTCGCGCATGATCGGACGCGGGTCGTGATCGCCGCTGTCCGTGAGCGCGGATCGGTCGATGCGGGCCGCGACGAACGCCGCCCTGCCGTCGGCCACCGCGGCGTCGAACAGCGCCATACCCTCCCGCTCGCCCAGCGGCGGGAAGCCCTCCCGCCGCAACCGAGCGAAGTCGGCGTCATCGAGCGCCCGCGTCATGCCGGTGTTCTGCTCCCACGGCCCCCAGGCCATGGAAATCGCGGGTAAGCCGGTCACGTGCCGGTGGTGTGCCAGCGCGTCGAGGAACGTATTGGCCGCGGCGTAATTGGCCTGGCCCGCGTTGCCGATCACGCCCGCGATCGAGGAGTACAGCACGAACATCGACAGATCCAGATGCCGTGTCGCCTCGTGCAGGTTCCACGCCGCGTCCACCTTCGGCCGCAACACCTGCTCGATCCGCTCCGCCGTCATGTTCTCCAGAAGTGCGTCGGCCAGCACCCCGGCCAGATGGATGACACCGGTCAACGGATACTCCGGCGGGATCGCCGCCAGGACCGCATCCACCGAGGCTCGGTCGGCCGCGTCACAGGCGACCACGTCCACGTGCGCGCCCAAGGCGACGAGTTCAGCACTCAACTCCTCGGCCCCCGGTGCATCCGGGCCGCGTCTGCTGGCCAATATCAGTCTGCGCACGCCGTACTCGGTGACCAGATGCCGAGCGGCCAACGCACCGAGTCCTCCGGTACCACCGGTGATCAGCACCGTGCCCTCAGGCGACAGCGGCGTCGGCACGGTGAGCACGTTCTTCCCGATATGCCGCGCCTGACTCATGAACCGCAACGCCTCGGGCACATCCCGTATGTCCCATGCGGTGAGTGGAGACGCGGTGAGCACACCCGCCTCGAAGAGATCGACAACACGAGTCAGAATCTCGTGGAGCCGATCGGGCTCTACATCCATGAGCATGAAACCGCGGTAGGTGACGCCCGGGTGTTCGGCGGCTACTTGCTGGGGGTCGCGGCGATCCAGCAACCCCATCTCCACGAACCGTCCACCCGGCCGCAGCAACCGCAGCGAGGCATCCACGAATTCCCCCGCCAGCGAATCCAGCACCACATCCACACCAGCACCACCGGTCACCCCACGGAACTGCCCCTCGAACTCCAACGACCGGGAATCACCGATCTCCTCCACACCGAACCCCAACCCCCGCAACACATCCCACTTCGGCCGACTCGCCGTCACCAGCAACCGCAACCCCAACCAACGACCCAACTGCACCGCCGCCATCCCCACCCCACCCGTGGCCGCATGCACCAACACCGTCTCCCCCGCCCGCGCCCCGGCCACATCCACCAACCCGTAGAACGCCGTCGCGAACACCGCCGGCACCGCCGCCGCCTGCGCGAACGACCACCCCACCGGCATCACCACCAACAACCGGTGATCGGCCACCACCACCGACCCCACACCCGTCACAAACCCGAAAACCCGATCACCAGGCACCAACCCCGACACACCCGCACCCACCTCCACCACCACACCAGCACCCTCCACACCCAACACAGCGCCCGGGTCGGGGTAGGTGCCGAGCGCGACGAGTACGTCCCGGAAGTTCAGGCCCACTGCCTTCACGCGCACGCGCACCTGCCCCGGAGCCAGCGGCGTCCAGGCGTCCGGAAGTTCGCGCAGGCCGAAATTGTCCGGGCTCAACGTGCCTTTCCCGATCGGCGCGAGTCGCCATTCCCGGCGGTCGGAGGACGCGGCGGTGCCCAGAAGCTCCGCGTCGCGCAGGCGGGCGGCGCCCGCATGCCCGGCGCGGTGGAGTCGCGGTGCGTGGGGGACGCCGCCGCGGACGGCGAGTTGAGCTTCGGTGTCCAGCGTCAGCGCCAGTACGACACTCTGCCGCAGATGATTCCATTCATCGACGTCGACGAGGACGACCCGGTCCGGGTGCTCGCTCTGGGCGGTGCGCAGCAACCCCCACGCCGCGGCCGCGGCCGGATCCACTGGCTCACCGGCATGGACCGCCACCGCCCGCCTGGTCACCACGACAACTCGGCTGTCCCGGTCCAGTAGGTCCCGCACCCGCGCCGTCACCGCGGTCACCACCGTCCGCACGGTAGCGGGCATGTCGCCGTCGCCGACCTCGTGGAGGCGGACCACCGTCGCGACCCGCCCCGCGACGTACACGGTCTCGAGGTCACCGGCAACGTCCCAGTCGCCGGCGGCGCCCGGCTCGACGGCAGGCACGGCGAACCAGTCGAGTCCGTAGCCGACGGCGCGGTGCCCTACCGCGAAGGCCTCGGCCGAGAGGCTACGTAGCATCAGCGCACCGATCTCGGCCACCGGCCGCCCCGAGGTGTCGGTGAGCGTCACCGCGATCCGCGTGTCCTCCGCCGCCGAGCCGGACACGGCGGCATGGACCCGCACCGTGGTCGCTCCCGTCGCATACAACCTGACGTTCTCCCACGAGAACGGCACAGCCACCGCACCGGCCACCGGTTCGGACGTCAGCCCGCCCAGCAGGATGGAGTGCAGCGCCGCGTCCAGCAGCGCCGGATGCACTCCGTACCCGTCGACCTCTGCTCGAGCGGATTCGGGCAGCACGACCTCGGCGAAGACTTCACCGTCGCCGCGCCACAGCGCGGTCAGTCCCCGGAAAGCCGGACCGTACTCGTAGCCCAGTCCGGCCAGATCCGCGTAGGCGCCGGTGAGTTCCCGCACGGTCGCGTCGGCCGGGGGCCAACTCGCTGCCACCGTGGCGGCCGACCGGCCGCCCGTCCGCGCGGTCACCGTCGCACTCACGTGACGAACCCATTGAGCGGAGTCGGCCCCGGCCTCCGCACCGTCGAGCGACCGCGAATACACCGCGACTGCCCGAGCACCGGATTCATCCAGCCCACCGGCGACCACCCGCAGATCGACCGCGCCCGTCGATGGCATCGGCAGGGGCGCCTCGATCACCAGCTCCGACACCGCGGGGCATGCCGCGGCCGCACCCACGTGCAGGACGAGTTCGACGAAGGCGGCGCCGGGGAACACGACCGCTCCGCCGACCGCGTGATCGGCCAGCCACGGATGTTCCGCTCCGGACAGTCGACCGGTGAACACGACATCCGGCGAATCCGGCAACCGCACCAGAGCGCCCAGCAGCGGATGGCCCGCGTCGTCCAGACCCGAGCGCGATACATCCGACACGCGTGCCGGGGGCAACCAGTACCGCCGCTGCTCGAACGCGTAGGTCGGCAGCGGCACCCGCTCGATCGCGCGGCCCGCGAACAGCGGCGTCCAGTCCACCGGCACCCCTCCCGCGCCGGCTTGCGCCAGCGCGGTCACGAACCGATCGGCCTCGTCGGTCGAGCGTCGAGCGGCCGCGACGACGATCGACTCCGCTTCCGTGGCCGGCGTTTCGGCGAGACACTGCCGAACCATGGCGGCCAGTACGGCATCCGGGCCGACCTCCAAGAACCGCCGGACGCCGTCCTCGATCAGGGTGGCGATCCCCGGTGCGAACCGGACACACCCGCGTACCTGGGCGACCCAGTAGTCGGGGTCGGTCAGTTCGGCGTCGACCAAGGCGCCGGACACGTTCGACACGATCGGGACGGCCGGCCGATGGTAGGTCAAACCTCGCGCCACTCCGCGGAACTCGTCGAGCATCGGCTCCATCGATGCCGAATGGAACGCATGGCTCACCCGCAGTCGCGAGGTCTGCGCATTCGCCGTGGCCAGACGATCGGCGATCGCGTCGATCACGGTGGCCGCACCGGACAACACCACCGATCCCGGACCGTTCACCGCGGCGATCGACACCCGACCGCCGAATTCGTCGAGCAGGTTCACCGCCTGTTCCTCGGGTATCGCCGCGGCCAGCATCGCGCCGTCGCCGGGTAGCGCGCCCATCAACCGTCCGCGCGCCACCACCAGCGCGCACGCATCCGGTAGCGACCACACTCCGGCGAGATACGCGGCGGTCAGCTCGCCGATCGAATGTCCGATGAGCGCGTCCGGAACGACGCCGAACGATTCCAGCAGCCGGAACAGCGCTACCTCGAACGCGAACAAGGCGGGCTGGGTGAACTCGGTCCGATCCAACAGCCGCGCACCGTCCGGGTCGAAGACCAGCTCTCGCAGCGAACGGCCGAGCAGCGGATCGATATGGGTGCACATCTCGTCGAAGGCCGTGGCGAACACACCGAAAGCCGTGTACAGACCGGCGCCCATCCCGGCACGTTGCGCGCCCTGACCGGTGAACAGGAACGCCGTCCGGCCTGCCGTATTCGACTTCGCCGCGATCGCGCCCGTGCTACCGGCGGCCAATTCGGCCAGCCCGGTCAGCAGTTCGTCTCGGTCACGTCCGACGACAGCGCCACGCCACGGCAGCTGTGCGCGGGAGGTGATCAGCGCGTGAGCTGTGTCCCAGGGTCCGGCGGCGGGATGGTGGATCGCCCACTCCCGTAGCCGCTCGGCCTGCGCCCGCAGGCCGGACTCGGAATCGGCCGACACCAGCCAGGGCACGACCGTCTCGATACGGCGCCCGGGAGCGGGCACGACCGATGACGGCGCAGCCGCGGGCGCCTCTTCGAGGATGGCATGTGCGTTGGTGCCGCTGACACCGAACGACGACACGCCGGCCCGCCGGACGCGCTCCCCGGCGGGCCACGCCTGGGCTTCGGCCAGCAGCCGAACGTTGCCCGCCGACCAGTCCACATGGGGGCTCGGCTCGTCCGCGTGCAGTGTCTTCGGCAGGGTTTCGTGCCGCAACGCCTGCACCATCTTGATCACACCACCGACACCCGCGGCGGCGATGGTGTGGCCGAGATTGGATTTGACCGACCCGATGAACAGCGGGCGACCGGCACGATCACGCCCGTAGGCATTGATCAGTGCCCGGGCCTCGATCGGATCGCCCAATGTCGTACCGGTGCCGTGCGCCTCGACCGCGTCCACATCCGTCGGCGTCAACCCCGCGTCGGCCAGCGCCGCCGCGATCACCCGTTCCTGTGACGGACCGTTCGGCGCGGTCAGGCCGTTGCTCGCACCGTCCTGATTGATCGCGCTACCGCGCACGAGAGCCAGAACGGTGTGTCCGAGGCGCTGGGCGTCGGAGAGCCGTTCGAGTACGAGCACCCCGACGCCCTCGGCGAAACCGACGCCGTCGGCGTCGGCGGAGAACGACTTACAGCGTCCATCGGGCGCCAGGCCGCGCTGCCGGGCGAAATCGACGTAGAGGTATGGACTGGCCGCGACCGTCACACCGCTCGCCAGTGCCAGCGAGGTCTCTCCCTGGCGCAGCGCGCGGGTGGCCTGGTGCAGGGCGACCAGCGACGACGAGCACGCGGTATCCACGGTGACGGCCGGACCTTCGAAGCCGAAAACGTAGGCCACCCGGCCGGAGACCACACTGTGCGTGGTGCCGGTGAGACGGTAGCCCTCCAGTTCTCCGGTGATCCGCTCGCTGTAGCCGGATGAGCACGCTCCGGCGAAGACGCCGGTATCGCTGCCACGCAACGCGACCGGGTCGATACCGGCATTCTCCAGGGCCTCCCAGGTCGCTTCCAGCAGCAGGCGCTGCTGGGGGTCCATGGCGGACGCCTCCCGGGGACCGATGCCGAAGAAGCCGGCATCGAAATCCGCGGCGCCGGACAGGAATCCGCCGCGCCGGGTGTAGGAGGTACCCGGTTTGTCCGGGTCCGCATCGAACAGTCGCTCGAGATCCCAGCCACGGTCGGTGGGAAAATCTGTGCTCGCGTCCGTGCCGGAGGCCAGCAATTCCCAGAGACTCTCCGGTGAGGTGACTCCGCCGGGGAAGCGGCAGCTCATGCCTACAATGGCGATCGGGTCATCCACCACACGCTCCGGGCGCGGAGCCCGCTCGGCGGATTCGTCCGCGGTGGTCGGCACCGCCAGGGAGCGCACCAGCTTCGCCATCGCGGTGGCGGTCGGGTGGTCGAAGACCAGTGTCGACGGCAGCTGGAGCCCGGTGGCTTCCGACAGCCTGTTGCGGAATTCCATGACGCCGAGTGAGTCGAATCCGATATCTCGGAACGGTTTGTCCGCCGGGATCGATTCGATGCCGGTATGCCCCAGCACCGCCGCGGCCTGGGCGCGGATGAGGTCGAGGACGACGCGATCCTGCTCGGCAGCCGAACGACCCGCCAGTCGCGCGGCCAGCTCCGGACGCTGCGCCACGTCACCGGCGACCCGGCGGCGGGACGGCCGTACCAAACCGCGCATCAGGGCACGGGGTACCGTTTCCGCCAGCGCGTCGCGGTCGACGCGGACAGCCACGAACGCCGATGCGCCCCCCGCGAGTGCGGAGTCGAACAGTGCCATACCCTCCCGCTCGCCCAGCGGCGGGAAGCCCTCCCGCCGCAACCGGGCGATATCGGCTCGGCCGAGTGCCCCGGTCATGCCGGTGCTCTGCTGCCACAACCCCCACGCGATCGAGGTCGCGGGCAGACCGGTCACGTGCCGGTGGTGTGCCAGCGCGTCGAGGAACGTATTGGCCGCGGCGTAATTGGCCTGGCCCGCGTTGCCGATCACGCCCGCGATCGAGGAGTACAGCACGAACATCGACAGATCCAGATGCCGTGTCGCCTCGTGCAGGTTCCACGCCGCGTCCACCTTCGGCCGCAACACCTGCTCGATCCGCTCCGCCGTCAGAGCGGTGAACAAGCCATCGGCCAGCACCCCCGCAGCGTGGACGACCCCGGTCAGTGGATGCTCGGACGGGATCGCCGCGAGCGTCGTCTCGAGGGCGTTCCTGTCCGCGGCGTCACAGGCGACCACGTCCACGTGCGCGCCGAGTGCGGCGAGCTCGTCACGCAGTTCCCCCACACCGGGCGTCTCCGGGCCGCGTCTGCTGGCCAATATCAGTCTGCGCACGCCGTACTCGGTGACCAGATGCCGAGCGGCCAACGCACCCAATCCTCCGGTACCACCGGTGATCAGCACCGTGCCCTCAGGCGACAGCGGCGTCGGCACGGTGAGCACGTTCTTCCCGATATGCCGCGCCTGACTCATGAACCGCAACGCTTCCGGCGCCTGCCGCAAATCCCATGCGGTAAGCGGGGACTGCGTCAAGATCCCGGCCTCGAACAACTCTACGACCGATGTCAGGATCTCCCTCAGTCGATCCGGCGCCACCTCCAACAGGACGAAACTCTGGTACCGCACCCCTGGATGGACAGCCGCTACTTGCTGGGGGTCGCGGCGATCCAGCAACCCCATCTCCACGAACCGTCCCCCCGGCCGCAGCAACCGCAGCGAGGCATCCACGAATTCCCCCGCCAGCGAATCCAGCACCACATCCACACCAGCACCACCGGTCACCCCACGGAACTGCCCCTCGAACTCCAACGACCGGGAATCACCGATCTCCTCCACACCGAACCCCAACCCCCGCAACACATCCCACTTCGGCCGACTCGCCGTCACCAGCAACCGCAACCCCAACCAACGACCCAACTGCACCGCCGCCATCCCCACCCCACCCGTGGCCGCATGCACCAACACCGTCTCCCCCGCCCGCGCCCCGGCCACATCCACCAACCCGTAGAACGCCGTCGCGAACACCGCCGGCACCGCCGCCGCCTGCGCGAACGACCACCCCACCGGCATCACCACCAACAACCGGTGATCGGCCACCACCACCGACCCCACACCCGTCACAAACCCGAAAACCCGATCACCAGGCACCAACCCCGACACACCCGCACCCACCTCCACCACCACACCAGCACCCTCCACACCCAACACAGCGTCGGGCTGCGGATACATGCCCAGGGCGATCAGGGCATCGCGGAAATTGAGACCGGCCGCCCGCAGGGCCACCCGGACCTCGCCGGGGGCTAGGGCCCGCAATGCCTCCGGCGTCTCGACCAGCGTCAGGTTGTCGCCGGTCAGGGTGCCCCTGCCATGGTGGGTCAGTGCCCACGCCGGAGCCCGCATCGCCACACTCGCGTTCCCGATGTCGTCGGCGGCCCGTCGCAGGCGCGGGACGTGCGCGATACCACGACGGACGGCGAACTGGGGCTCGGCGCTCGTAGTCATCGCGAGGCCGACACCGTGCCGGTAGCCGGCCCAATCGTCGACGTCGACGAGGAGGATCCGGTCCGGGTGCTCGCTCTGGGCGGTGCGCAGCAACCCCCACGCCGCACCCGCGGACAGATCCACCGGCTCGCCGGGATGCACCGCTACGGCCCGCCGGGTGACCACGACGATCGGGTCCTCCCGATCCAGCAGCCGCTGCACCCGTGTGGTCACCGCGGTCACCACATCACGTGCCACTCCCGGCAGAGCGCGGTCGGTGGTCTCATCGAGCCGGATCACCGTCGCCACCCGTCCCGAGATCGTCACGGTCTCGCCGTCCTCGGCTTCACCCCAGACCGCGTCCGCCGCGGCTTCATCTTCCGGCGCGGACAACGCGACCCACTCCACCAGGTAGCCGAGTCCCTCGCTCTGCGGCCGGGAACGTCCGAGTGTGTCGAGCGGGATCGGGCGCATGGTCAACGTGCCCACCTCGGCCACCGGCATACCCGATGTATCGGTGAGGGTCATCGCGATCCGAGGTCCTGCGCCCGTGGACCCGCTCACAGCCGCGTGGACCCGCAGCGCGGTCGCTCCCGTCGCATACAACCTGACGTTCTCCCAGGAGAACGGCACCGCGACTGTCCCCTCCGGCGCGTCGGATACGAGCCCACCGAGCAGAACCGAATGCAGCGCCGCGTCCAGCAGCGCCGGATGCAGCCCGAATTCGGCGACCCCGGCCCGGCCCGGTTCCGGCAGCGTCACTTCGGCGAAGACTTCGCCGTCTCCGCGCCACAGGGCGGTCAGCCCCTGGAACACGGGACCGTATTCGTAGCCACGCTCGGCCAATTCCGCGTAGATATCGGCGACATCGACCGCGGCCATACCGGCCGGTGGGCGCACAGCCACGGCCGAGGCCACAGCCGCGTCCGTTTCGGCGGTGATCGTGGCGGCGGCGTGCCGGACCCACCGCGGTGAGTTCCCGTCCGAGATCCGGTCGGCCGGACCGCGCTCGGCGCGAGGTGCGGCCTCCTCCGTTCGTGAGTACACCCGCACCCTGCGGGTGCGTGACTCGTCCGGAGCGCCGGCCACCACCCGTAGCTCGACGGTCCCCGACGGCGGCACCACCAGGGGTGCCTCGAGCACCAGTTCCGACAACCGCATGCATTCGACCACCGCGCCGACATGCAGGACGAGTTCCACGAAGGCGGCGCCGGGAAGCAAGGCCACACCCGCGACAGCGTGATCGGACAGCCACGGATATGCCGCCCGCGACAGCCTGCCGGTGAACACCGCCTCGTCGGTGTCCGGCAACCGCACCATCGCCGCCAGCAACGGATGCGCCACCTCATCCAGGCCCGACTGCCGGATATCCGGCGCACCGCCAGGCACCAGCCAGTGCCGCTTGTGCTCGAAGGCGTAACGCGGCAGATCCACCCGGGTCGCGACGGGCGCCAATACCGGCGCCGCCACGTCGATACCGGCACAATAGGCGCGCGCCAGCGCGAGCGAGAGCTGTTCCGGCCCCCCGTGTTCGCGCTTCAAAGTGCCGAGGACGGCCACACGGCCGGACCCGCCAAGGGCGTCCGCCGTCAGCTCGATCCCGACCGTCAGCACCGGGTGCGGGCTGACCTCGATGAAGGCGTTCACACCCGCGCGTTGCAGCGTTTCGACCGCCTCGGCGAACCGGACGGGCTCGCGCAGGCCGCGATACCAATAGGCGGCGTCCAGCATCGCGGTGTCGACGTAGTCCGCGGACACGGTCGAGAAGAACGGCACCGACCCGGGTACCGGCGCGACCGGAGCCAGTTCCGCCAGGACCCGATCGCGGATGGACTCCACCGCGGCCGAATGCGACGCGTAGTCCACCGGGATCCGTTTCGCCCACACGCCGTCGGTCGCGCAGGCCGCCAGGAATTCCTCCACGGCCGCCGTCTCCCCCGACACCACGGTTTGCCCCGGCCCGTTCACCGCCGCCACGGACAATCGGTCCCCGAACCGGGTCAACCGATCCGTGACCGCATCCGCCGCCGAACCGACCGACACCATGCCGCCGGCTCCCGCCAGTTCCTCGGCCACGATCCGGGACCGGACGGCGACCACACGCGCACCGTCGGCGAGCGAAAGCCCGCCCGCGACCACGGCCGCCGCGATCTCACCCTGCGAGTGCCCCACGACCGCCGCGGGCTCCACCCCGCTCGCCCGCCACACTCGCGCGAGCGACACCAGCACCGCGAAAAGCGCGGGCTGCACCACATCCACCCGGTCCAACGATGCCGCGCCCGGCTCCCCCCGCAGCACCGAGGTCAACGACCAGTTCACGAACGGCGCCAGCGCCGCCTCGCATTCCGCGATCGAGCCGGCGAAAACCTGGTTCGCGGCGAGCAGTTCGGCGCCCATCGCAGGCCACTGGCTGCCCTGACCCGGGAACACGAACGCCACCCGCCGCGGCGCGGCCCGGCCGGTGACCACGAGATCGCTCTCGGCGGTCGCGGGTCCGGCCAGACTCGCGAGCCCGGACCGCAGATCATCGAGTCCGCGCCCGAGGACCGCGGCGCGATATTCCAGCTGCGCGCGGTGGCGCAGCAGTGTGTGCGCCACGTCCGCCACGTTCACGTCGTCCCGCGCGGTCAGCCATTCGGTGAGCCGAACGGCCTGCGCTCGCAGGGCTGCCGGGGTGCGCGCGGATACGGTCCACGTCCGGACACCCCGATCACGATCACCCGGCTCGGCCGCGGGACGGGGTCTTTCGGCCGGAACCGCCGGCGCCTCTTCCAGGATGAGGTGCGCGTTCGTCCCGCTCATCCCGAACGACGACACCCCGGCACGACGCACCCGGTCGCCGGCCGGCCAGAGCTCGGGCTCGCTCAGCAGCCGCACCGACCCCGCCGACCAGTCCACATGCGGGCTCGGCGCGGCGAGATGCAATGACTTCGGCAGGGTTTCGTGCCGCAACGCCTGCACCATCTTGATCACACCACCCACACCCGCAGCCGCGACGGCGTGACCGATATTCGATTTCACTGATCCGATGCGCAGCGGTTCCGCCCGTTCGGCGCTGTATGCGGCGATGAGCGCCTGCGCTTCGATCGGATCACCCAGGGCGGTACCGGTGCCGTGCGCCTCGACCGCGTCCACATCCGTCGGCGTCAACCCCGCGTCCGCGAGCGCCGCCGCGATCACCCGCTCCTGCGACGGACCGTTCGGCGCGGTCAGGCCGTTGCTCGCACCATCCTGGTTGATCGCGCTACCGCGCACGACCGCCAGTACCGGGTGCCCGAGGCGACGGGCGTCTGCGAGGCGTTCGACGACGAGCACGCCGACACCCTCGGACCAGGTCACGCCGTCGGCCGCGGCGGAGAACGGCTTGCACCGCGCGTCCGCGGCCAAGCCCCGCTGGCGCGCGAAGTCGACGTACAGCGCCGGACTCGCCGAGATACTGACCCCACCGGCCAGCGCCAGGGAAGTCTCGCCCTGACGGAGTGCCTGACAGGCCAGATGGATGGCTACCAGCGAGGAGGAGCAGGCGGTATCGACCGTGACCGCCGGGCCTTCCAGACCGAAGGCGTAGGCCACGCGGCCGGAGATCACGCTGTGCGACGTCCCCGTCAGCCGGAAACCTTCGTACTCCCCCGTCACGCCCTCCGCGTAGCCCGAGGCGCAGGCGCCGACGTACACGCCGGTGTCCGTACCGCGTAGCGCGGCAGGGTCGAGGCCCGCGTCCTCCAGCGCCTCCCAGGCGACCTCCAGCATCAGCCGTTGCTGCGGATCCATCGCCGCTGCCTCACGCGGCCCGATCCCGAAGAACCCGGCGTCGAAATCCGCCGCGGCGGCCAGGAATCCGCCTTCCCGGATATAGACCGTGCCAGGCTCATCCGGATCGGGATGCAACAGCCGCTCCAGATCCCACCCCCGGTCCTCGGGAAACGGCGTGATCACGTCGCTTCCGGACGCGACGAGACGCCACATGTCCTCGGCCGACCCGACACCGCCGGGGAAACGGCAGCCGATCCCGACGATGGCGATCGGCTCGTCGGATCGAGCGCGGCGCACGGTGCGCGGCCCGGCGAGATCCACCCCTTCGAGCCGGGCGCGCACCAGCCGCGCCACCGCGGTGGGCGTCGGGTAGTCGAACATCAGCGTCGCGGGCAGTGCCAGCCCGGTGGCAGTGGCCAGCCGGTCGCGCAACTGGACTCCGCTCAGCGAGTCGAACCCGAACGCCGTGAACGGCAGATCGGCGGGAACGGCCTCGGCCGACTCGTAACCGAGTACCGCCGCGGCCTGCTCGGCGACGACTTTCAACACCAGCGCGTCGCGCTCCGGCTCCGGGACGGCGAACAGCCGCGGCGCCAGCGGCCCCTCCACCGCGGCACGCCTGCGGCGGGCGGGAACAACGGCCGGCGCAGCCGCGGCCGCCGCCGACTGCGGCTCGTCCACCATCCGATCGACACTGCGAAGCCGCAGCGACCCGATCATGAGCACCGGGTCGCCGTCCGGGGAGATTGCCGTCACGCGCATGGTGTCGTCACCGAGACGCTCGATCCGCACCCGTGCGGCGGCGACCCCGTCGCGGTACAGCCGAACGCCGCTGAACGACAACGGCATCGCGGTCCGGGTGGGCGAGTCGTCGGCCAGTAGATCCGTCGCGGCGTGCGCCATGGCGTCGAGCAGCGCGGGATGGATACCGAACCGGCCCTGATCGCCCACCGCCTCATCGAGCGACACCTCGGCGAACACTTCGCCGCCTCGCAGCCACGACGCCGTGACTCCCTGGAACGCCACGCCGTAGCCGAGCCCACGACCAGCCAGCCGGTCGTATAGTTCTTCGGCGGCCAACGGCTCGGCTCCGATGGGGGGCCACTCGACGCCCGGCGGGACGGGGAGCTCATCGCGGTCTCCGGCAAGCATCCCTTGCGCGCACCGCGACCATTCCACGGCGGCGTGGTCGTCCTCGGTGGCCGGGCGTGCGTGGACGGTGAACGCCCGCCGCCCGCTCTCGCCGGCCGCCGCCACGCGCAACTGGATCGCCCACGGCAGGTTAGCGGGCAGCGGCGTCTCGACCCGCAGCTCCTCGACCTCCGCGGCGCCCACCCAGACGCCCACGCTCAACGCGGCCTCGAGCCATACCGCCGCGGGGACCGCGGGCGCCCCGAAGACGACATGATCCGCCAGCCAGCGGTGTGTGTCGGGGGCCAGCAGCCCGGTGAACAGCCATTCGTCGCGCTCCGCCACCGCCACGGCGGCGCCCAGAATCGGATGGGCGGGCGCGATCAGCCCGGCGCGGCGCATATCCGCCGCACCCGCGCCGGAGCCGGCCTCCGGCGTCCAGCAACGGCGGCGCTGAAACGCGTAGACCGGCAGGTCCACTCGCGCGGCGGGCGGGGCCAACTCCGCCGCCAGCGCGTCGATACCCGCACAGTAGGCCCGGGCCCATGCCGCGGCGAACTCCTCGGGTCCACCGTGACCACGCCGCAGGGTCCCGCCCACCGCCACCCGGTCGGCCGCGCCCAGTGCCGCAGCCACCAGTTCGATCGCCGAGGCGACCACCGGATGCGGACTCGTCTCCACGAACGCGGTCATCTCCGCGCTCAGCAACGCCTCGATCGCCTCGGCGAAGCGCACCTGCTCGCGCAACCCGCGGTACCAGTACGCCGCGTCCAGCCCGGCCGTGTCCACGAACTCGGCCGTCACCGTCGAGAGAAACGGAATATCGCCGGTTTTCGGCCGGATCGGAGCCAGATCGGCCAGCACCCGGCCGCGAATCCGTTCCACCGCCGCCGAGTGCGACGCATAGTCCACCGGAATACGTTTCGCCCAGATCCCCTCGGCCGCGCAATCGGCGAGGAATTGCTCGATCGCGTCGGCCGCCCCGGACACCACGGTCTGGCCGGGGGCATTCACCGCCGCCACCGACAACCGGCCACCGAAGGCCGCCAGCCGGTCCGCGACCGCGTCGCCAGGCAAGCCGACCGACGCCATACCGCCCGATCCCGCCAGCAGTTCCGCGACCGCGCGTGACCGCAAGGCCACCACGCGCGCCCCGTCCTCGAGCGACAATCCACCGGCCACCACCGCGGCGGCGATCTCGCCCTGGGAATGCCCCACCACGGCGGACGGTCGCACCCCGGCGGCCTGCCACCGCCGTGCCAGCGATACCAGCATCGCGAACAGGACCGGCTGCACCACATCCACGCGATCCAACGAGGCGGCGCCCGGTGTCCCCCGCAGCACCTCGGTCAACGACCAGTCCACGAACGGCGCCAGCGCCGCCTCGCAGTCCGCGATCGATGCCGCGAAGACCTCGTCCGACACCAGCAGTTCCGCGCCCATTCCCACCCATTGGCTGCCCTGGCCCGGGAACACGAACACCACCCGGCGCGCGGCGGCCCGGCCGGACACCACGGTGGCATCGCCGACGGCCGTCGCCGGCACCGGTTCTGCCAGGGCGGCGAGCCCTGCGCTCATCCGATCGGCGCCGGACCCCACGACCGCTGCCCGCCACTCCAACGGAGTCCGGGTATGGGCGAGCGAGTACGCCACCTCGGCGACACCGGCTTGCGGGCCGTCCGCCAGCCAATCGCGCAAACGAACAGCCTGCTCCCGCAAGGCTTCTCGGCTCCGAGCCGACAGAACCCACACTGCGGGCCGTGGCTCGCCGCTGGTGCCGGCCACCTCGACGGCAGCCGTGGCAGGCGCCTGCTCGAGGATTACGTGCGCGTTCGTTCCGCCCATGCCGAACGACGAGACACCGGCCCGGCGAGGCACCTCGTCTGCCCATGGCTGCGTGCTGGTCTGCACCCGGAGCCTCAGGTCTTCCAGCGGGATCCGGGGATTGGGATTGCGGAAGTTCAAGCTGGGCGCCAGCTGTCCGTGCCGCAGGCACAGTGCGGTCTTGATCAAACCCGCGATTCCCGCGGCGCCTTCCAGATGCCCGATATTGGTTTTGACCGACCCCACGGCGAGCGGCTCACCCGCCGGACGGCCCGCCCCGTATGTTTCGCCCAGAGCTGCCGCCTCCACCGGGTCGCCCGCGGGCGTACCGGTGCCGTGCAGCTCCACGTACTGCACCGATGAGCCGTCGATCCGGGCCGCCGTCAGAGCGGCCCGGATGACGGCGGACTGGGTAGCGGCGCTGGGTGCGCTCAACACCTGCCGCTCGTTGCCGTTGTTGACGGCGCTGCCGCGGATCACGGCGTAGATCCGGTGTCCCGCCGCGATCGCACGCGCCACCGGCTCGAGCACGATCATGCCGCCGCCTTCGCCGCGTACGGTGCCGTCGGCCCGGTCATCGAAGGTGTGGCATTTCCCCGTCGCCGAATGCGCGCCGAACTGTTCGTACCGTTCACCACTCAACGGAGACAGGATGAGATTCAACCCGCCTGCCACGGCCACATCGCAATCACCGGCGCGGATCGACTCGCAGGCCAGGTGCACCGCGACCAAGGACGAGGACTGCCCGCTGTCGACGACCAAGCTCGGTCCGGTGAACCCGTAGTAATTCGAGATTCGGTTAGCGGCAACTCCTCGACCGACCGCCCACAGCGAATGCCGACCGATGCTGGATTTTCCTCGTGACGCGACAATTTCGGCGAAATCGGTGCCGGTGCAACCCAAGAACACGCCTGCTCGCGTCCCCGCGCGGTCGCCGAATCCGGCGTCTTCCAACGCTTCCCAGCTCAGTTCGAGGCCGAGTAGCTGTTGGGGATCGAGCGAATGCGCTTCGTTCGGCGGCACGCCGAAGAAGTCGGCGTCGAATTCTGTTGCCGAATCGAGGAATCCCGCCGTCTCATCGATTCCGGGGCGGTCGGCGGGAGCCGATCCGACGGCATCGCGGCCCTCGCGCAGCAATCGCCAGAAGTGCTCGAGGTCGGAAGCTCCTGGCATCCTGCACGACATTCCGACAATGGCGATATCACTCGCTGGTTCAACCATGGGAATTCCTCTATCTCGCTTCTTCGATGCCAGGCGTCACGATCGTGCTCGACTCGGCGTCGCCGAGTTCGGCGAGCCAGTGCCGTATCTCGTCCGCCGCCGCGGACGACGCCGCTCCGATGATCGAGAAATGGTCCGCCTCGATTTCGACCGTCTTGCCGGCGTGCAGCCACGCGGGCACCAGTTCGGCGATATCATCCAGCCCGGGCAGCGGTGTCGATGCCCGCAGATCGAACGTCGGCGCGGTGATCGACACGGGTTGCCGTTCGTCGAATATCTGCGCGTACTTCGCCATGGCGACCAAGCCATGATCACCGATCTCGGTGACCTCGTGGTCCAGGTCGAGCACGGAGCCGACCGCACTCGCGAGGACCCGATGGTTGTGCTCAGCATCGTCGGGCGAATAGGAGTCGAGCAAGATCACCCCCGCAGGCCCGCGCCCGCTCCGCTCGAGGCGATGTGCCAGCGCCTGCGCGATCACACCGCCCGCCGAATAGCCGACGAGAACGATCGGCTGCCGGTCGCCGACCTCTGCCACGGCCATCGCCAGACAGTCCAGCAACGCATCCCATGAGCCGGGCAGCGGTTCCCCAGGCTGGGTCCCGGGAAGGCGCAGCGCGGCAATCGTGCGGTCGGCACCGAGCTCGCGCGCCAGCCGACCGAACTGATGCGGTCCGGTACCGACCACGAACGACGGCACGCAGATCAGCGTGGGCCGGGATGTGCCCCTGCTCAATGGGATGAGAGTCGGCCGCACGAGCACCTCATCGGCGGTCGCGAACGTGTCGGCGAGCTTGGCGCTCTCCAGTAGCAGCGGTATCGCGGCGCCGACTCGACCGCGCCGGTGCGCTGCCAGAACCAGATCGGTGAGCCCACCCCGGATCCCGGAATCCATACGCGGCACGGTGTGTGTGCCCACCGTGGTGTGCATGGTTTCGGCTATCCGGGCGGAAAGATAGTCGGCCAGTGCCCGAGCGGTGGGGTGATCGAAGACAACGGCGGAAGGCAGCGACAAACCGGTGGACTTGGCGAGCCGGTTTCGGAACTCGACTCCCGCCAGCGAATCGAAACCCAACTCGGTGAACGGAGCCCCTGGATCGATCGCCTCGGCGGAGGCGTGCCCCAATACCGCGGCTGCCTGCTCACGCACCACCGCCAGCGCGACCTCATCGCGCTCGCCGACCGACGCCGACGCCAGCCGCCTCACCAGCGACCCGCTGTCCCCACGCGCGGGCTCCGGCACCGACACCAGCGAACTGAGCACCGTAGGCAGCACACCCATCTCCGCTTGCTCCGCCAATCCCGCCGCATCGAATTCGGCACCGACCACCAGGGCTGAGTCCGCGACCATTGCCGCGTCGAACATCGACAGCCCGGTCGCCTTGCCGAGCGGGCGAACGCCCAACCGCCGCAATCGCATCAATCCGGCCGCACCCAGGTCTCCGGTCATCCCGCTGCTCGCGTTCCACGGGCCCCAGGCCACCGACACACCCGGCATGCCCGCCGCCCGCCGGAGTTCAACCAGTGCGTCGGCGAACGCATTCGCCGCAGCGTAATTGCCTTGTCCCGGCGAACCGGTCACCCCGGCGACCGACGTGAACACTACGAACGCGGAGAGATCTGAATCGCCGGTCAATTCGTGCAACAACCACGCCCCGTCCGCTTTCGGACGGAACACCCGATCCACTTGCCCAGCGGTCAAGGTCTCGACGGTGCCGTCATCCACTACGCCCGCCGCATGGACGATTCCGGACAACGGGAATTCCGACGGGATTTCCGCCAGTACCGCCTCGAGGCCATCCCGATCCGCCACATCGCACGCCGCCACGTCGATCACGGCGTCAAGCGCCGACAGCTCCGCGACCAACTCTGCTACGCCCTCGGCGTCGCGGCCCCGCCGCGATACCAGCAACATCCGGCGCACTCCGTGTTCTGTCACCAAATGCCGCGCCACGAGCGCACCCAACCCGCCGGTGCCCCCGGTCACCATCACCGTCCCCGCCCCGAACGACATGCCGGCCGGAACCGGCTGTGTCGAGGCGCGACCGCTCGTATCGCTGAGTGCTGACCGCCGGCGCAACCGCGGCGCCAGCAAGCGACCATTTCGTACCGCCACTTGGGGCTCTCTGGTGGCCATGACCGCCGACACCATCCCGGCGTCGATCTCGCTGTCGTGATCGAGGAGCACGATTCGGCCAGGGTGCTCCGCTTGCGCGCTGCGCAGCAACCCCGCCGCCGCCGCGGAGACCAGATCGGGCGACTCCCCTGACAGGCCTGACGCGTTCCGCGTCACCACGATCAGCCGTGTCTCGGCGAGCCGCGATTCCGACAGCCACGACCGCAGCAGCTCCAGGGTCTCTTGCACGATCCGCCGACTTGCCTGTGCGAGATTCCCGACGCCCGATTCGTCGCCGTCGATCACCCAGACGACTGATCCAGCACGGTCATCGGCAGCCGCCAGTTCGCGCACGCCGGCGAACCGATGATCGATCCCCGTCACGCTCCCGGCGCCGAGCACCGCCATCGATTCCACCGGCCCGGCAGGCCCTGGGGTCACCGGCACCCACTCGATGCCATACAGCGACGACGAATCACCACCCGGACGAATGCGGTCCACTGTGCGCCGCTCGACGGGATGCACCACCACGGAGTCCGCGCTCACCACCAGTTCGCCGAACTCATCTACCACATCCATCCGAATCCGATGGCTGCCGAGCAGCGCGGCGCGAAGTCGGACCGGCCGAGAACCTGTCCGCGACAACCGCACACCGCTGAAGGACACCGGCAACGGAACCCGGCCCGCGGGGACGTCCTCCATGATGAAGTCGACCCCAGGATGCAGGCACGCGTCGAACAACGCCGGATGGATCCCGAACCCTGTCGCCTGCCCAGCCGTCGCCTCGTCCAACGACACCTCGGCGAACATCTCCTCCCCTCGCCGCCACACCGTGCGCACACCACGGAACGCCGGACCGTATTCCATTCCCAAACTGGCGATCCGTCGATACAGAGCCTGCACATCGAGTTCCTCCGCACCCGCGGGCGGCCATACCGGCTCATCCCATTTCGACGCGGTGCCCGCTGTCGAGAGGGGAGCCAGCACACCACGAGCGTGCGGTACCCACGCGTCGGCACCCTCGATTCGCTCGGCCCTGGAATAGATCGTGAAGCGTCGTCGCCCATCCGGTTCGGCCCCCCCGACGCCGACCTGCAGATCGACAGCGCGGTCCCCGATGCCCAGCGGAATGTCCAGCAGCAGTTCCTCGACGATTTCCACACCCAGCCGCGCACCAATCACCGATGCCAACTCCAGATATGTCGTCGCTGGCACCACCACGGTCCCGAACACGACATGATCGGCGATCCACCGATGACGGGCGTCCGACAGCTTTCCGGTGAACAGCCACTCGTCCTTGCCTGCCACCGGCACCGCATCGATCAGGATCGGATGCTCGACATTGCCCACCGCAATCGAACGGGGCGTGTCCAGCCAATAACGCTGACGCTGGAAGGCGTAGGACGGCAACGGAACTCGAGCAACAGAGCTGCCCGCGAAGAACGACCCCCAGTCCACGTCCATCCCGGCCATGTGAAGCTGAGCCAGAAACGTCACGAACCAGGCCGCCTCGTCGAACCCGCGCCGACCCGCCGGTGACACCAGCCATCCGGCCGTGTCATCGCCGTCGTCGCTCAGGCATTGGTGGGTCATGGCCGTCAGCACAGCATCGGGTCCTACTTCGAGGATTCGGCGAACACCCAGGTCGGCGAGCGACCGGATTGCGGGTGCGAACCGCACCGCGGCACGAACCTGTCCGACCCAGTACGCGGAATCGGTGTACGCGTCGCCCACGGCGCCGGTCGTATTCGACACGATCGGCAGCAGCGGCTCCCGGTAGGTCATCTTGCCGGCGACCGCGCTGAACTCGGCCAGCATCGGGTCCATGCGCGCGGAATGAAACGCATGGCTCGTCCGCAACCGCGACGTCTTGACTCCCTCGTCGGACAACCGCCGCTGTGCCTCCGCTACGGCGTCCGCGTCACCGGACAACACCACCGAGGACAGACCGTTCACGGCCGCCACCGACAACCGATCCCCGTATGCCGCCGCGATCTCGACGGCGCGCTGCTCGGTTACGGCTGCTGCGAGCATTGCGCCGCCCTCCGGCAACGCCCCCATCAACCGACCCCGCGCCGCCACCAACACACACGCATCCGCAAGTGACCACACCCCCGCCACATACGCCGCCACCAGCTCACCGATCGAATGCCCAACCAACACATCCGGAGCGATCCCGAACGACTCCACCAACCGGAACAACGCCACCTCGAACGCGAACAACGCCGGCTGCGTGAACTCCGTCCGATCCAACACCCCCACCGGATCAGCGAACATCACTTCCCGCAGCGACCTGCCCAACAGCGGATCGAACTCCGCACACACCTCATCCAATGCCGCCGCGAAAACCGGAAATGCCCGATAGAGTCCCGCCCCCATCCCCATCCGCTGTGCACCCTGACCCGTGAACAGAAACGCTGTTCGACCTTTGACCGGCACACCGGACACCACCGACGACGACACCGACCCTGACGCCAGATCCGCCAACCCAGCCAGCAACTGCTCCCGATCGCGGCCGACCACCGCGCCACGCCAGTCCAACTGCGCACGTGTGCCGACCAACGAACGCGCGACGGCGCGCGCATCAGCATCAGTACGCTCGATCAGCCATGTCCGCAACCGAGCCGCCTGGGCCCGCAAGGCTGCCTCGGATTTCGCCGACACCAGCCAGGCCACCGGATCATCAGCCGCGGACGCGGGCGCGGGGGCCTCTGGCGACGACTCTTCCTGCCGCGCGAGCGTCGGCGCTTCCTCCAAGATCACGTGCGCATTGGTGCCACTGATCCCGAACGACGACACCCCGGCCCGGCGCACCCGCTTCCCCGCAGGCCAGGGTTCCGCCGCGGTCAGCACCCGCACCGACCCCGCCGACCAATCCACATGTGGCGAGAGCGCATCCACATGCAACGTCTTCGGCAACATCTCATGCCGCAACGCCTGCACGACCTTGATCACGCCCCCGACACCCGAAGCCGCGACCGTGTGCCCGATGTTCGACTTCAACGACCCGATCCTCAGTGGCTCCGCACGCCCTTGCCCGTACGCGGAGATCAATGCCTGCGCCTCGATCGGATCACCCAGCGGCGTGCCTGTGCCGTGCGCCTCCACCGCGTCCACATCAGTCGGATCCAGCCCAGCCGCCGCCAGTGCCGCCGCGATCACGCGCTCCTGCGACGGACCGTTCGGCGCGGTCAAACCGTTGCTGGCACCGTCCTGATTCACCGCCGAACCTCGAACAACAGCCAGCACATCGTGATTCAACCGCCGCGCATCCGACAACCGCTCCAACACCAGCACACCCACACCCTCGGCCCACCCCACACCGTCCGCCGAGGCCGCGAACGCTTTGCACCGCCCATCGGGCGACAAACCCCTCTGGCGCGCAAAGTCCACGTACAGCTCCGGGCTACCCGAGATCGAGACACCGGCTGCCAGCGCAAGCGACGTCTCGCCCTGGCGTAGCGCCTGGGCCGCCAGATGCAGCGCCACCAGTGAGGACGAGCATGCGGTGTCCACCGTCATCGCCGGTCCCTGCAAGCCGAACACGTAGGCGACACGGCCGGAGATCACGCTGTCCGAATTGCCGGTCATCCGAAAACCTTCGTGTTCGCCGACCACCCGCTCGACATACCCGGACGGAGTCGCACCGACGAACACACCGGTATCGCCGCCGCGCAGCGATACCGGATCGATACCCGCGTCTTCCAAGGCCTCCCACGCGGCCTCCAGCATCAGCCGCTGCTGCGGATCCATTGCCCTCGCCTCGCGGGGGCTGATGCCGAAGAAACCGGCGTCGAAAGCGCCCGCGTCGGTCAAGAATCCGCCTTCCCGGACGTACGTGGTTCCGGGCTTGTCCGGGTCCGGGTGGAACAGCCGCTCGAGGTCCCAGCCCCGATCCGAGGGGAATGGTGTGATCGCATCCCTGCCGGACGCCACCAAATCCCACAGCTGGTCCGCGGATCCGACGCCGCCGGGATAACGACAGCTCATCCCGACGATGGCGATCGGCTCGTCGGTCCGTACTCGGCGCACGATCTTCGTCGTGCGTCGTTCGGCGCCGGGCGAGTCCCCGAGCTTGGAGACAATGAACGTCGCCACGGCCTTGGCAGTTGGATAGTCGAAGACCAGGGTGGACGGCAGTTGCAATCCCGTGGCCTTCGCGAGCCGATTACGGAACTCGACACCGGCCAACGAGTCGAAACCCAGTTCCGTGAACGGAATCTCCGCACTGATCATGTCCCCCGACTCGTGTCCGAGGCTGGCGGCGACGTGATTCCGAACAACGCCGAGCACGACGTCCGCGCGGTCGGAGTCGGGTGTGACAGCCAGCCGCTGCGCCAACGACGTCACGCTTGCGGACCGTTGCGGCACGGTGACCAGGGAGCTGAGCGTTCTGGGCAGTGCTCCGGAGGCCGCCTGTACGGTGAGTGCCGCCGTGTCGAAACGCACGCCCACAATCGTCGAGAGACCGGCGGACACGGCGGTTTCGAGCAGCGACATCCCGTAGGAGTCGTCGAGGGGGATCAGACCTTCCCGTCGAATTCGCGCGAAGTCCGCCTCCGTGAGGGTGCTCGTCATACCGCTGGTACCGCGCCAGGGCCCCCACGCAACGGAGGTCGCGGGCAGACCGATGCGGTGCCGATGCTGGGCCAGGGCGTCGAGGAATGTGTTCGCCGCCGCGTAGTTGGCCTGGCCCGGGCTCCCGATCGTGCCCGCGATCGAGGAGTAGAGCACGAACATCGACAGATCGAGATCCTTCGTGGCCTCGTGCAGATTCCATGCCGCGTCGACCTTGGGCCGCAACACTGTCGCCAACTGCCGCGGGGTCAGGTCGGCGAGCAGACCGTCGGCCAGTACGCCCGCTGCGTGGACAACGCCGGTCAGCGGATACTCCGCCGGGATCGCCGCCAGCAGCCCGTCGAGCGCCACCCGGTCGGCCACGTCGCAGACGACTACGTCCACCTGTGCGCCGAGCGCGGTCAGTTCGGCCGCGAGATCGGCGATACCTGGCGCGGTCAGGCCGCGCCTACCTGCCAGCAGCAGCCTCCGCACGCCGTGCTCGACGACAAGATGCCGAGCCGCCACCGCCCCAAGCCCGCCGGTGCCGCCGGTGATCAACACCGTGCCATCGGACCGGACCCACGACGCGATGGTGGGTTCGTTTTTGCCGGTGTCTCGACCGCGACGGCTCAACCGCGGCGCATACGGCACGCCACCGCGCAGTGCCACCTGAGATTCGTCCGTGATGCCCAAAGCCGCGACGACGCCGTCGCGGTAGTCGTCCCAGCGGTCGACGTCGACGATCGTGATCCGGCCAGGGTTCTCGTTCTGGCCGCTCCGCAGCAGACCCCACACTGCCGCGCCGGCAAGATCCACCGGTTCACCGGCGTTGACAGCGACCGCATGCCTGGTCACCACGACGACCGATTCGTGCCGTGCCAGGAGTTCGGTCACCCGCGCCGCCGCATCGACAAGCCGGTCGTGAACCGAACCCGGCACGTCCGCATCCGCAGGAATGCCCTCGAGTCGAATGACGGCAAGCGACCTATCGCCGACCGTCACTGTCTCGCACTCGTCGGTGCTCACCCATTGCTCATCCGCTGTTCGATCGCCCGTGCCGAAATCACCGCGCTTCGGCACGGGCAACGAGACCCAGCGGAGTTGGTAGATCTCGCGGCCCGCGACGGCAGCACCGGAAGCGCCCAGCGTCCCGATCGGGATCGGACGCATGGTCAATGCCGAGACGTGACAGACCGGCACCCCGCCGGAGTCGGTGAGCGTCGCCGTGATCCGCTGATTGTCGTCTCCGGGAGAGCTCGACTCGGCCGCGGCCAACCGGACCCGCACCGACCTGGCTCCGACGGCGTGCATATCCACGTTCTCCCACGAATAGGGCACACGGATCTCGCCCGCACCGGGCGGCTCGATCAATCCGGATACGGCTACCGCATGCAGTGCCGCATCCAACAACGCCGGGTGTATCCCGAACCGGTCCGACGAGTGCTCCAGCTCCGGTAGATTCGCCTCCGCGAACACCTCGTCGCCACGCCGCCACAGCGCGGTCAATCCTTGGAACCACGGCCCGTGCGCGTAGCCGCGTGCGGCCAGATCCGTGTAGATATCGCCGATATCCACCGGCAGGGCTCCGACCGGTGGCCAACTCTCCGTCATCACCGCCTGTCCGATCTCGGACGACGGTGATTGCGCGACAAGAGTTCCCGTCGCATGGCGAACCCACTCCGCATGCCCCGGCCCGCTGTCACGTTGCGGGCGCGAATACACCGACACAACCCGTGCGCCCGCATCATCGTGCCCGGTCGCCATCACCCGCAGCTCGACCGCGCCGTCCGGCGGCACGGCCAGTGGCGCAGTCACCACCAGATCGGCCAGTCGCGGACTATCGGTCATCGCCCCGACGTGCAGCGCCAACTCGACGAACGCCGTGCCGGGCAGCAGCACCGTCCCGCCGATCACGTGATCGGCAACCCACGGCTGACTCGACAACGACAACCGGCCCGTCAGCACGACCCCCGCGGAGTCCGGCAGCCAGACGGCCGCACTCAACAGCGGATGCTCCACGACGTCCAGGCCCGAGGCCCGGACATCTCCCGCGCCTACGGCATCCAGCCAAAAACGTTGACGCTGAAAGGCATAGGTTGGCAACGAGACCCGCATCGGATCCCGGCCCGCGAACAACGGCGCCCAGTCCACGTCTATCCCCGCGTTGTGTGCGTGCGCGAGGAACGCCAGGAAGTGCGTCACCTCATCGACACCGCGCCGGCTCGCCGCCGCCACGACGGACCGGGACCCGACCTCTTCGGGCAGGCACTGCCGGGTCATCGCTGTCAGCACCGCATCGGGGCCGACCTCGAAGAACTTTCGGACACCCAGGTCCACCAGCGTGTCGACCCCCGGCGCGTAGCGGACGGTGTCGCGGACGTGACCGGCCCAGTACAGGGAGTCGGCGAGCGCCTCGCCTCCGACGACACCGAACACGTTCGACACCACCGGCAACAGCGGGCTCCCGTACTCCAGGCCGGCGGCCATCGCCTCGAATTCCGGCAGCATCGGTTCCATCAATGCCGAGTGGAACGCGTGGCTGACCCGCAGCCGCGACGTCTTGATCCCCTCCCCGGCCAGCGCTGTTTCCAGCTCGGCGACGGCCGCTTCGGTACCGGAGATCACGATCGCCGCGGGCCCGTTCACCGCCGCGATAGACAGTCGGCCGCGATGTCCGGCGATGGCGGCGGCGGCCCGCTCCTCGGAGATCGCGGCGGCCAGCATGGCGCCCCTGGCCGGCAACGCGCCCATCAGCCTGCCGCGCGCGGCCACCACAGCGCACGCGTGGGCGGCCGACCACATCCCCGCCACATACGCGGCGACCAGTTCCCCGATCGAGTGCCCGATGAGCACATCCGGGGTGATCCCGAAGGACTCGATCAGCCGCACCATCGCCGCCTCGTAGGCGAACAACGCGGGCTGGGTGTACTCCGTGCGGTGCAGGAGATCCACGCCCGCGGCACCGAAGACGATGTCCTTCAGCGATATTCCGGGCGCCGGGAATTCCAGCAGGCCGTCGAACTCGGCGCACAGTTCGTCGAACGCCGACGCGAAGACCGGGAACGCCGCGTACAGCCCGGCGCCCATACCGACCCGCTGCGCCCCCTGCCCGGTGAACAAGAACGCGATCCTCCCGCCGACGGGGCGGCCCTCGGCCGCTCCCGGCGACGCCGCACCGATCGCCAGATCCGCCAGCCCGGCCAGCATCGCCTCGCGGTCACCCGCGACCACCACCGCGCGCCGATCGAATCGGGCCCGCGTCGTCAGTAGCGAATGGGCCACGTCCACTGGGTCGGCGTCGGGCCGGGCCTCGATCCACTCGTGCAATCGAGCCGCCTGTGCTCGCAGCCCCGTCTCGGTTTTCGCCGAAATCAGCAGTGGAATCCCCGGCGCGGCGGGCGGCGTGCCGACCGATTTCCGCGCCGACGCGCTCTGCGGGGCCGAAGGCGCTTCCTCCACGATGACATGGGCATTCGTGCCACTGATCCCGAACGCGGACACACCGGCCCGGCGCACTCGCTCGACCGAGCCCGACCAGGGCCGCTGTTCGGTCAGCAACCGCACTGCCCCCGCCGACCAGTCCACGTGCGGCGATGGAGCGTCCACATGCAACGTCTTCGGCAGCATCTCGTGCCGCAACGCCTGCACCATCTTGATCACGCCACCGATGCCGGCGGCGGCCTGGGCATGCCCGATATTCGACTTCAACGACCCCACCCACAGCGGCTCGGTACGGCCCTGCCCGTAGGCGGCCATCAGCGCCTGCGCTTCGATCGGGTCACCCAGCGGTGTGCCCGTGCCGTGGGCCTCCACCGCGTCCACGTCCTCGGGAGCCAGCCCGGCGCCGGCCAGCGCCGCCGCGATCACCCGTTCCTGCGACGGACCGTTCGGGGCGGTGAGACCGTTCGACGCCCCGTCTTGATTCACCGCCGAACCCCGGATGACCGCGAGCACGTCGTGACCCAGCCGGCGCGCGTCCGACAGCCGCTCCAGCACCAGCACACCCACGCCTTCGGCCCAGCCGACACCATCGGCGGAAGCCGAGAAGGCTTTGCACCGTCCGTCCCGCGAAAGCCCACGCTGCCGCGAGAACTCGACGAACATGAACGGTGTCGACATCACCTGGGCGCCACTGGCCAGCACCAGCGAACTCTCCCCTTGGCGCAGCGCCTGACAAGCCAGATGGATAGCCACCAGCGAGGAGGAGCAGGCGGTGTCGACCGTGACGGCTGGGCCCTCGAATCCGAATGTGTAGGCCACGCGACCGGACAGCACGCTACTCGTCGACCCGGTACCGATATAGCCTTCGGTCACCGGACCCGCGGCCTTGGCGATCTCCTCATAGTCCTGATACGAGACCCCGGTGAACACGCCGGTGTCACTGCCCCGCAGTGACGACGGATCGATACCGGCGTGCTCCAGGGCTTCCCACGAAACCTCCAGCAGCAACCGTTGCTGTGGATCCATCGCGGCCGCCTCGCGCGGACCGATCCCGAAGAAGCCCGCGTCGAAATCCGCCATGCCGGAGAGGAACCCACCTCGGTCCAGATAGGAGGTTCCCGGGTGGTCGGGGTCGGGATCGAACAGCCGCTCGAGATCCCAGCCGCGATCGGCGGGGAACTCGCCGATCGCGTCCGCGCCGGAAGCCACCAGCTCCCACAGGCCATCCGGCGAGGCGATACCGCCCGGATACCGGCAGCTCATCCCGACGATCGCGATCGGCTCATCGGTCCGGATCCGGCGCGCCATCCGCGCGGGCCGCCCCGCCTCGGTCTCCGTCGCCTCGCCCACCCGCGAGTGCACGAATGCCGCCACCGCCGCGGCGGTCGGGTGATCGAAGACCAGCGTCGACGGCAGTTGTAGGCCGGTGGCCGCGGCCAGCCGGTTGCGGAACTCGACCCCCGCCAGAGAGTCGAACCCGATCTCGCTGAACGGCGCGGTGGGGTCGATGGCATCGCCGGAGATGTGCCCGAGCACGCCTGCGACCTGCTCGCGTACGACGTCCAGCACAATTGCCGCGCGCTCCGGCGCCGGGGCCGCGGCCAGCCGGCGCGCCAACGTCGCGCCCGTGTCGGCGGCCCGCCGCACCGGCACCGGGACGATCGAGTGCAGTATTCGCGGCAGGGCGCCTTCGCGCGCTTGGACTGCCAGGGCCTCGGTGTCGAACTCGGTCGCGACGACGACGGGCACCGGCGCGGCAACCGCGCGATCGAACAACTCCAAACCATCGGCCGTCTCCAGCGGCCGCACGCCCAGCCGGCCCATCCGTGCCAGCGCAGCGTCCTCCAGGCCGCTGGTCATGCCGCTGCTCTGGTTCCACGATCCCCACGCGATCGATACCGCGGGCAGGCCCGACGCCCGGCGCTCGGACGCAAGCGCGTCCAGAAACGCGTTCGCCGCGGCGTAGTTGCCTTGGCCGGGCGCGCCAACCACACCGGCGACGGACGAGAACAGGACGAAGGCGGAGAGTTCCCGATCACAGGTCAGCTCGTGTAGATGCCATGCGGCGTCCGCCTTCGACGCCAGCACCCGGTCGAGCCGGTCGGCGGACATGTTCTCGATGGTGGCGTCGTCCAGAACGCCCGCGGAATGGATCACCGCACTCGGCGCGAAGTCGCCGGGCAGTTCGGCGAGCAGCGCCTCCAGCGCGGCACGGTCGCTGACATCGCAGGCCGCCACCCGCACCTGCGCGCCCGCATCAGTGAGTTCGCTGACCAGCGCGGCCACCCCGTCTGCGCGGTCACCCCGGCGTGACACCAGCACCAGGCGTCGCACACCGTGCGCCGCGACGACGTGGCGGGCGACCTCGGCCCCCAGACCGCTTGTGCCACCGGTGAGCAGAACCGCGCCTGCTCCGAACACCTCGGCCTCGACCGTCACCGCCGCGTGCTGTCTGCGCAGCCGCGGGACCCGCAGCGCACCGCCGCGCCAGGCCAGCCGCGGCTCGTCCGAGCGCGCCGCCGCTGTGATGGCCTCGATTGTCGGATCCTGCCCCGTGGCAGCGTCGAGCAGCACGAACCGGCCCGGATATTCGGCCTGGGCACTGCGGACCAGCCCGCCCACCGCGGCACCCGCCACGTCCGAAGTTTCACCCGGCAACTCGAGGGAGTCTCTGGTCAGGATCACCAGCCGGGTATCGCGCAGGCGTTCCTCGGCTTGCCACGCCTGCAACAACTCCAGCGCCGACCGCACCCAGAGATGTGTCCGTGAAGGCGTATCGCCGACGACCCGACCGTCCCCGCCCGGCGACCAGACGGCGATCTCGGGCGGCGTGTGGTCGCCGAGAAGATCGGCCGGTTCCGCAACTCGGCGAGCGGTTTCCGCGACACGCGCGTCACCGAGCAGCGCGACCGTCGCGGCCATCCCGCCCGCGACCGCGGGCACCTGCACCCATTCGAGATCCGACAGGGATGCACGGCGACGGGTTCCACGGTCGAGCGCCTTGGCATCCACGGGGCGCGCGGTGAGCGCTTCGATGCTCAGCACGGGCGCACCGGTGTCGTCGAGGGCGGCCACCCGGATTCGTCCGGCTCCGGACCGTTCCAGACGCACTCGGACGGCGGTCGCCCCGCCGCGGTACAGCCGCACCCCGGCGAACGAGAACGGCAGCGGCAGCCTGCCTGCGGGCATTTCCTGCGCGAGCTCGGTGATCGCGGCATGGAATGAGGCGTCCAGCAGGGCGGGATGGATCCCGAAAGCCGGTGCGGGCTCGCCGGATCCGGTCGGGACCGCCACTTCGGCGAACACGTCGTCGCCGTCGCGCCAAGCCGACGTCACGCCCTGGAACATCGGACCGTAATCGAACCCCAGGTGCGCCAACTGGTCGTACAGGCTGTCGACCGGCACCGGTTCGGCCTCCGTCGGCGGCCATTGCGCACCCTCCGCCGAGATCGGCCATGCCGATTCGACCCACGCAGGCACACGCTCCGCTACGGGGGCGAGGACTCCGTTGGCATGCGGCACCCACTCCCCCGCATCCGCATCTCCGTTCCCGACCGCGCGTGAATGGATAACAAACCGGCGCGCACCCGCCTCGTCGGCGGGTCCGGCGGTCAACTGGATATCGATCGCGGCGTCGTCGGTGAGCGGCAGCGGCGCTGCCAGCAACAGTTCGTCGACGAACTCGGTGCCGAGCCGGGCACCAGCGGTCAGCGCCATTTCCACGAAGGCGGTGCCCGGTAGCAGCACCGACCCGAAGGCGACGTGGTCGGCCAGCCACGGGTGCGTCCGCAACGACAGTCGGCCGGTGAACAGCCATTCGTCCCGCCCCGCCAACGGCACGGCGCCGGTGAGCATCGGATGGTCCGATGAGTTGAGCGACGCCTCGATCCCGAGTGGTTCCAACCAGTACCGCTGGCGTTGGAACGCGTACGTAGGCAACGACACGCGGGCCGGTGTCCGGCCCGCGAACAGCGGGCGCCAGTCGACCTCGACACCGGCGATGTGGGCTTGCGCGAGCATAGTGACGTATTGCGTCACCTCGTCGGCCGAACGACGGGACGCTGCGGCCACGATCGATTCGGCCTCGGCCTCGGGGTGTCCGGCCAGGCATCGCCGCGCCGTCGCCGCCAGCACCGCGTCGGGGCCGACCTCGACGAAGCGGCGGACCCCGGCGGCCACCAGAGCGTCCACCCCCGCCGCGAACCGTACGCAACCGCGCAGTTGCTCGACCCAGTAGTCCGGATCGATTAGCGTGTCTTCCGCGAACACGCCAGAGACATTGGACACCACAGCGACCGTGGCCTTCCGGTACGTCAATCGCTGCGCGATGGCGCGGAATTCGGCCAGCATCGGATCCATCCGCGCGGAATGGAACGCATGGCTGACGCGCAGCCGCGAGGTCTTGACCCCTTCGTCGGACAGCTGGCGCTCGACCTGCCCGACGGCGCCCTCGTCGCCGGAGAACACCACCGACAACGGCCCGTTCACGGCCGCCACCGACAACCGGTCCCCTAAGTCAGCCGTGATCTCGACGGCTCGCTGTTCGGTCACCGCCGCGGCGAGCATGGCGCCGCCTTCGGGCAGCGCCCCCATCAGCCGCCCCCGCGCCGCCACCAACGCACACGCGTCAGCCGTCGACCACACACCCGCGACATACGCCGCGACCAACTCACCGATCGAATGGCCGATCAGCACATCCGGGACGACTCCGAACGACTCCATGAGCCGGAACAACGCCGCTTCGTAGGCGAACAGCGCAAGCTGGGTGTACTCGGTGCGGTGTAACAGATCCTCGCCCGCCGCCCCCAGAACAACGTCCTTCAACGAAATCCCGGACCCCAGCGCGCGATCGAACTCGGCACACAATTCGTCGAACGCCGCCGCGAACACCGGGAACGCTGCGTACAACTCCGCCCCCATACCGACACGCTGCGCACCCTGACCGGTGAACATGAACGCCGTCTTCCCCGGTCCCGCCACACCTTCGAGCACGCCGCCGGAGGCACCGGTCGCCAGGTCCGCCAACCCGGCCAGCAAGTGCTCCCGATCGCGGCCGACGACGACGGCGCGCCGGTTCCAGTGCGCCCTCGTCTCTATCAGCGCGGCCGCCACGCTCCACGAGTCGGCCTCCGGATGCTCGAGCAGCCACCCGTGCAATCGCTGCGCCTGGGCACGAAGCGCCTCGTCGGTTTTCGCCGACACCAGTAACGGAACGACGTTTGCGGCGCAGGCTGGGCCGCCGTCGCTGTCCGCCGTGCCGTCGTCGGAGACCGCTGGGCCAGGTGCTTCCTCCACGATGACGTGCGCGTTCGTCCCACTGATCCCGAACGACGACACACCCGCCCGACGCACCCGCTCCCCCGCGGGCCAGGGCTCCGCCTCGGTCAACAACCGCACCGAACCCGCCGACCAATCCACATGCGGCGACGGAGCGTCCACATGCAGCGTCTTCGGCAACATCCCGTGCCGCAGCGCCTGCACCATCTTGATCACACCGCCCACACCGGCCGCTGCCTGCGAATGGCCGATATTCGATTTCAGGGAACCGATCCGCAAAGGTTCGTCCCGCTGCTGTCCGTAAGCGGCGATGAGCGCCTGCGCCTCGATCGGATCACCCAGTGACGTCCCCGTCCCGTGCGCCTCCACAACGTCCACATCCGCCGCGGCCAACCCCGCGGCCGCCAGTGCCGCCGCGATCACACGTTCCTGCGACGGACCATTGGGAGCGGTCAAACCATTGCTCGCCCCATCCTGATTCAGCGCCGAACCCCGGATCACCGCCAGCACCTCGTGACCCGACCGCCGGGCATCCGACAAACGCTCCAGCACCAGCACACCCACGCCCTCGGCCCAGCCCACCCCGTCGGCCGAGGCCGCGAACGCCTTACAGCGACCGTCTCGCGACAACCCCCGCTGCCGGGAGAACTCGATGAACAGGAACGGCGTCGACATCACCGTGACACCGCCGGCCAGCACGAGCGACGTCTCACCACGACGCAACGCCTGGCAGGCCAGGTGGATGGCCACCAGCGACGACGAGCATGCTGTGTCCACCGACACGGCGGGGCCTTCCAGCCCCAGCGTGTAGGCCACCCGGCCGGACACCACGCTGCCCGTCGAACCGATACCCGCATAGCCCTCCGCGGTCGGTCCGGCTGCCCTGGCGGTGTGCTCGTAGTCCTCGTACATCACACCGGCGAACACGCCGGTATCGGTGCCATGCAGGGAGGTCGGGGCGATACCGGCGTTCTCCAAGGCCTCCCAGGAAGCCTCCAGCAGCAGCCGCTGTTGCGGGTCCGTCGCCGCCGCTTCCCGAGGTCCGATGCCGAAGAAACCCGCATCGAAATCACCGGCATTACGCAGGAAGCCGCCCTCTCGCGTGTACACCTTTCCGAACCGGTCCGGGTCCGGGTCGAACAGCCCCTCGAGGTCCCAGCCCCGGTCCGGCGGGAACTCGCCGACGGCGTCCACCTCCGCCGCGACCAGATCCCACAACTGCTCCGGCGACCCGACACCGCCCGGATAACGGCAGCTCATCCCGACGATCGCGATCGGCTCGTCGATCTTCTCCCGCAACCGGGTCAGGTCGTCGCGAGTCGTCATGAGCTCGACGGTGACCTTCTTCAAGTACTCCAACATGCGGTCGGACGAGTCACCAGCGCTTGAGTCCACGTTTCACATCCCGGGTATCGCAGGGTCGACAAAGAAACCCGGCGCGCGAACAGCGCGGCGCGGGTTGGTGAGAACTACCGCGTCGTTCGGTCAGGTATCGGTGACGAAGTGGCCGGTCGAGGCGCAGGCGAGCAGCCCGATACCGCACACGCCAGGGCCGTGGCCCTGGGACCGGCTCGGAAGAAGAAGCCCGCATCGGCCGACGCGACCCGGGATCCGGCGGCGCCGGATCGCGCAGCGGCTCGGCGCCACCGGAGGCGGGGGGTACGAGGCCGCTCCGAACGCGGTGACTTCGGACGCCGGCCGCGCCCGGTGGATAGCGATCCGACCGGGCGATTCCGCAGGAGAATGTTTCGCGGCGGTTATCGAGACGGACATCTCGACGCTACCT